>JANOEC010000022.1:0-54275 GCA_031412995.1 Geobacteraceae bacterium | reverse complement strand
GGTAACTGTGTGGGAGAGTAGGTCGCCGCCGGGAATTTTATTAATCAGCCCCATCACGAAAGTGGTGGGGCTGTTTTGCGTTCATTGATCGCAAATTAAAATGTCTAATGGATTGCTCGCCCTTAACACTCTTCTGGTAGTTGTTATTCGCCTATAACCTTTACCAATACCCGTTTCTTGCGCAGCCCGTCAAATTCACCATAAAAAACCTGCTCCCAAGGACCTAAATCAAGTTCGCCGTTGGTCACGGCGACGACGACTTCCCGTCCCATGATCGTCCGCTTCAGGTGGGCATCGGCGTTGTCTTCGTAGCCATTGTGCCGGTACTGGCTGTGTGGTTGCTCCGGGGCCAGGCGCTCCAACCAGACCTCGAGGTCGTGATGCAGTCCGCTCTCATCATCGTTGATGAAAACGCTGGCGGTGATGTGCATCGCATTGCAGAGGAGCAGACCATTCTTGATGCCGCTTTCATGCACACAATTGCACAAGGTGGCAGTGATGTTGAAAAAGGCACGGCGGGTCGGCGCTTCAAACCAGAATTCCTTGCGGTAATGAAGCATTATTGTCTCCGGAGTAGATCTTTATTTAGGAAGAGATGGTTACGGGAAGTTCAATGGTAAAGATTGTTCCCTGGGGATGGTTATCCTTTACCCGGATAAATCCATGATGGTCAGAAATGATTGTGCTGACAATGGTAAGCCCAAGGCCGGTTCCGGTTTTCTTGGTGGAAAAGTAGGGCTCAAATAGCCGTGGTTTGTCATCGGCCGGGATGCCATGGCCGCTGTCAGCAACGGCACAGCTGACCAGCTTGACGTCAGGGTTATAGCGCGTGCTTATGGTAATGGATCCCTCACTGCCAATAGCGGCAATAGCATTCTCAAACAGGTTGATGAAGACCCGTTTAATCTGGTCCCGGTCGAGACTCAGTAACGGTATTGCTTGATCCTGAGTAAAGGCGAAGCTGATCTGACGATGTGACTCCTGGTACAGAGCAACTGCTTCAGTAATGACTTCATTGAGATCGTTGGGTGCCAGTTGTGCAGCTGGCATCCGGGCAAAACGGGAAAATTCGTCGACCAGTGATTTAAGCTCGTCCACCGACTTGATAATCATCGCCGTACACTGGTCAAATACCAGGTCTTCATCGGAAAACCGGTCGAGATACCGCTTGCGTAAACGCTGCGCCGACAATTGTATAGGGGTCAGCGGATTCTTGATTTCGTGGGCAATCCTGCGGGCTACTTCACGCCAGGCAGCCATACGCTGGGCCTTCATCAGTTGGGTCAGGTCATCAAAGACGACGACGGTACCGATGAATTCACCGTTTTCATCACGCATGACTGACAAGTTTACCAACAGGGTCAATTTGGTTTCATGGACGGTCAAGGTCATTTGCTGACTGACTGAATCCTTGCGATTGATGATCATATCCCGCAGCATGGTCTTGGCAAAATCCAGATGGGCGGATTTAAGTACTTCGCGAAAATCTTTGCCAAGCACACTGGCAGCGTTGATATGCAGTAATCGTTCGGCTGATTTATTGACCGTCGAGAGAATGCCTTGTTTGTCGGCAGAAATGACCCCAGCAGTCATGTTTTTCAGAACCGTCTCCATGTAGCGGCGCCGCTGCTCCAATTCCAGGTTGCTGACAGATAACTCTTCGTTTGTCCGCTGCAGGGTCTGGCGGTTTGCTTTCAATTCCTCAGTCATCTGGTTAAATGCATTCACCACCAGACTTATTTCTTCAGTGCCGGATTCCTGGAGGTGAATATCCAGATTCCCTTCTGCTACTTGCTTGGTGGCCAGGGCTAGTTCCTGCAATGGCGTTGTCATGCTGCGGGCCAGATACAGGCCAAACCAGATGGCGAGAAAGATGATCGTCAAGGTAATCAGGAACAGGGTGAGAATGTAGCCGGTCGTTATGGGGTTTTTCATGATCTTAAGCTGCTTAAATTCAGTATAGGATTTGTTTATTTCCTTCATTTTGTTCACGAGGGAATAGGGGACGTAATAGTTGACAACCACGACGCCAACGACATCCTTAGCATTCCAATTGGAATAGATAGGGACAATCCCGCGGATGAGGTCTGCTTTGCCGGCGGCATTTACTTTGGTCAGTTCTTTGCCATTAAGTCCGGATTGAATATCCTCTGAAGCTGGGTTCGTGAACTCGCCTTTTGGCAAGCGGCTGTTGGATGCCCGGACCAGTTCCTCGCGGGTTGATGAATAGACTTCAACGATGCCCAGGTTGTATTCGTTCTGCTTTTGCTGAATTAATTGGCGTAATTGGGGCAGGTTTTCGTCATTTAACAGCTTCTCATTCTTAATGAATGTGCTGATCTGGCGACCATAATAGAGCGCATTGGTACCGTATGATTTGTAATAGGTCTGGGCAACTTCCAGCGATTCATCCAACGCAGTTTCGATCTGCTTGTTAAACCAGTTCTGAATACTGTTAGTGATGTACCCTGCTGATACAAAGAACAGCAGCATGGTGGGGACCAGGGAGAGACCAACAAACGAGATGACCAACTTGGTCCTGAGCTTGGCGCCGATAATGTTCGAGCGCTTTTCGATGAACAGTTTGGCCACATTGCGGAAGACCAGATAGACCAGCAGGATGATCAGCAGGATGATGACGTTAATGATGCCAAAGGTGACAATATTGCTCCAGAGCGGGGCCTGGGAGCTGAGTTGGGTCAGGCGGAGTTCGACGATGGTGAGGATGATAATCAGCAGCAGAGAGATGCTGATGATGATCCCTTCGCGAATCCGTTTCTTTTTTTCGCCGGGTGGCGTTGTCTGGGCGTTGATCATGGACGTGATGTACTACAGATTGGGGTGCGTAGCAAGCGTGATAACAGGTTACAGCCTTCCCGATCTGATGATGGCAATGACCCACCAGAGGCCGATCAGGCCGGCAATCGAGTAGCCCATGAAGGCAAAGACCGGGAAGCCGACCAGTTTCGGCCCTTTGTCGATCTGCATGACAATGGACGAACCGACAATCAGGGCGGCGATAATCAGGCTTGATGATAAGCGGTTGGCTGATTTGTCCAGTTCTCGAATGAAATGATCCAGCCCACGATGTTCAAGATCAATTTTGAATTTATTACGATTAATTCGGCTGATGATCTCTTTGAGATCACGTGGCAGGGTGCGGGTCATGTTTATGTAGGACATGGCGATCTCAGAAAGATCCTTGCCGATCTGGGAGGGTGAGAAACGGTCTTTTACCGCGTGTTCCACATATGGGCGCAAAATGCTCATCATGTCGAAATGCGGGTCGAGAATCCGTCCCATGCCTTCGACCGTCACCAATGCTTTGGCCAGCAGAATCAGGTCTGGTTGCAGCTTGATGTGGTAGGTTGAGCTGATTTCGATGAACTCCATGAACATCTTGCTGACTTCGATTTCTTCCAGGGGTAGTTCATAGTAGCTATCGATAAACTCGGAAATATCACGGCGCAGAGTGCGCACATCGAGAGATTCGGCAATTTCACCGGAATAGAGCAGGATGGCGATGATTTCATCAACATCCCGTTTGACAATGGCCATCAAAATGTCCGCCAGATAGGCGCGGAGTTTGGCATCCAGGCGGCCGACCATGCCATAGTCAAGCAGGCAGATAATGTTGCCGGGGAGGATCAGGACATTGCCGGGATGTGGATCGCCATGGAAAAAGCCATGCACCATGACCATGCGCAGAAACGTTTCTGCTCCGGTCTTGGCAATGGCTTTCTGATCGATTCCAGCCCGTTGCAGGGCATCAAGATCGCTCACCTTGATGCCGTCAATATACTCGAGGGTCAGGATGCTTTTGCCCGTCTGATCCCAGTGGATCTTCGGAAAATAAAGGTCCGGTGCATCTTTAAAATTAGCGGCAAACTTTTCAATGGTATGGCCTTCGCGGGACAGATCCATTTCGCGCCGAATGGTCCGGGCGAATTCCTTGACCACCCCCACTGGATCGTAGATGTCCAGACCGGGAATGTGCCGTTCTGCCAGCATGGCCAGGCCCATCATGACATCAATGTCAGTTTCGACCACCTCGACGATGCCTGGTCGGCGCATCTTAACGGCTACCCGCTCCCCGCTCGGTAACCGTGCCGCATGAACCTGGGCGATGGAGGCGGCGGCGAGCGGGGTCGGATCAAATTCGGCAAACAGTGATGCGACGTCCTGACCCAGTTCCTGGAGGATCTGCGCTTCCACATCCGGGTACGGGAATGATGGCGCCATGTCCTGTAACTTGGAAAGTTCGGTAATGTAGGTCAGTGGCAACAGATCATGCCTGGTGGAAAGTACTTGCCCCAGTTTGACGAATGTTGGGCCCAGTTCGGCCAGAGCCAGGCGGAGCCGCTCTGGTGGCGAGAGTTGGGCAATGGCGGCATGCTGTCGCCGGAACAGTCGCCGACCGCGGGCAACCAGGTGCGAGAGGTTGACCAGTTCCAGAATGTGGTCAAAACCGTACTTGATTAGCACGCGGACAATCAGCCGTGAACGGCGAATGGAGCGGATGTTGCGATTGAAGTGCAGGACGCTGAACATCTACTCGCCACTACCTCCCATCAGTTTTTGTTCCAAGGCGGAAACCCGCTTCACCAGTTCATCGTAGTCTGATTTTGGTACGAGTCCGGCTCGATCAATGACTTTCCGCACTTCGGCTTCGGCCATCTCTGTTATTTTATCCCGGCTCTCTTTGGAAAAGCTCTGCAGCTTTTCCAGAAATGCCTTTCCTTCTTCCTCACTCAACTTGTACTTCTCTTTGAGGTCAGCGGCCATTTCCTCGGCCTTCTTCTGGGACATGGCCAAGGCACCAAGGCCGGTCAAGACGGTTTTTTCCAGTAGTTCAAACATGGGGACCTCCTGTCTCTGTTGGGGACTGTAATTGATTTGATGACTGTTCAAACATTAGCAGGGATTTGGGAAAAGGCAACGGCGAAATGCCGATGCTAGCGGCGGAATAGCCACAGAATCAGGGAGAGAAGTATCGATAGCAGAATGCTGGTGGCCAGCGGGAAATAGACGGAAAAGTTTTCTCGCTTGATATGGATATCGCCGGGTAGGCGCCCAAGCCAGGGAACTTTGTCGGCAAACATCAGCATTGCACCCAGCGCGGTAATGGTCAGGCCCAAAATTATCAGAGTTTTTGCCAGACCATTCATGGGGTCTGGGGACCATGGACCAGTGGTATAGGACTGGTAGTAACATGGTCTGCTTGCCAGTAGCGGTCTTTTTCGGAATAGATGCAGCCGCAATATTGCTGGCGGTAAAGTCCTGTCTCTTTGGAGAGGCGAATCCCTTCCTGCCAGCCCCGGCGAAAATCGTCGTAGAGAAAAGTAATGTTGTAGCGGGCGCCGAATTCCTCGCCCAACCGTCGGATAACGTCGTGCTGCTGGTAGCGGCTGTAGAGCAGTGACGAGGTGTACGCTGTAAACCCTTGCTCTGCTGCTGTTTGTGCCGCGCTTTCCAGCCGCGAGGCATAACAGTGGCCACAGCGACTTGCTGGCTGGGCTGCTACTGCAGTCAGAAATTCTTCAAGCTGGTAGCGGTCGTGGTAGACCATTGGCAGTTCTGTAATTGCCGCCAGTTGTCGAACGGCTTCAAGGCGGCGCTGGTACTCCTGATAGGGATGGATGTTGTGATTGTACCAGTAACCGGTGACTTCGGCCCCGCTGGCGGTTAATTCCCGGAGCGGATAGATGGCACACGGGCCGCAACAGATATGGAGCAGCACTTTCATTACCAGGCTCTAGTCGGCGGTTGCCAACCGTCACGCAACGCTTCCAGGGCTTCCCGGGCCAGGGGAACTGATGCCTTCCGCTTCTGGGCCAGGGCCAGGTGGTTAATGGTGTCGAGCGCCGTGACCAGCGTTGGGATATCACGGGGCAGGCGGCCCAGCAAAAAGTCGATGACTTCTGCCGGTAGCACGATCTGCCGGTCGGCGGCCAGTTTCTTCATAATCATGCGCCGGGATTCGTCCTCGGTGATGTCCATTTTAGCCACCAAACCCCAGAGGAGGCGGGAGATGAGGTGGTCATCGAGATTATGCAGCTCTTTGGGGGGAGCGGCACCGGTTACAATGATCCGGTGCCCGGCCTCGTTATGGGTATTGAACAGCTGCCAGAGTGGCACACGGATGGCCGGGTCAGGTGGAGCCAGGTGGACATCGTCAAGAAACAGGGCCGGGGCATCAGCAAAGCGCCGGTTCAGGCTTTTCAGCAGGGTTGTGCCGGTCACGCCCTCAGCTTCCTTGAAGGAAAAGGTTTGCACCGGAGGTCCGCCAGCTGCGATTTTTTCGGCTACGGCCTGGAGCAGATGCGTTTTACCGCAACCGGCTGGCCCGTACAGATAGAGGAGATTGTCGCTGGTATCCGGGCTGGCTATCCGTTCAGCAAAGGCGACGGCAGTACGATTGCCGTCGCAGAGCACCAGGCTGGCAAAATTCAGTTTTGGCTCAATCGGAAATGCAAAAATAAGCTGCGAGGTCATGAGAACAGGCTCCGCTGGGCCGTTGGTGGCGCAATGCGGTTGAAGTGGGCGTACGCGGTGAGCGTGGCAACCCGTCCCCGTGGGGTGCGTTGGAGAAAGCCTTGCTGGATCAGAAACGGTTCAATGACATCCTCAATGGTGTCGCTCTCTTCGCAGACCGCTGCCGCCAGGGTGTCCAGGCCGACCGGACCACCGCCGAACTTGTCGATGATCGCCAGCATGATGGTGCGATCCATATTGTCGAGGCCAATGCCGTCAACCTCCAGCAGGTCGAGTGATGTGCGCAGGATCGCCAGGGTAATGACTCCATCCCCCATAACCTGGGCAAAGTCACGTACCCGGCGCAGCAGGCGATTGGTGATCCTTGGGGTACTGCGACTGCGGCTGGCCAGTTCCAGGGCGGCGTCCGGGTCGATGCCAATGCCGAGGATGCGTGCTGAACGCCGGACAATGGTGGCCAACTCTTCGTCCGTATAAAATTCCAGTCGGGAAATGACCCCAAACCGATCGCGTAGCGGCGATGAGAGCAGTCCGGCCCTGGTGGTGGCGCCGACCAGGGTGAATTTGGGCAAATCCAGCTTGATGGTGCGGGCACTGGGGCCTTGGCCGATAATGATATCAAGCTGGTAATCTTCCATGGCCGGATAGAGAATTTCCTCAACTACATGGGACAGCCGGTGAATTTCGTCGATAAACAGCACATCCCGCGGTTCAAGATTGGTCAGGATGGCGGCCAAGTCACCCGGCCGCTCAATTACCGGTCCAGAGGTCGACTTGATGTTGACCCCCATCTCACAGGCAATGATGTTGGCCAGCGTGGTCTTGCCCAGTCCTGGCGGACCGTAGAGCAGCACATGGTCCAGGGCTTCACCCCGCTTGTTGGCGGCATCGATAAATACCCGCAGGTTTCCCTTGGCCTTTTCCTGGCCGATATAATCGTCCAGGGTCCGGGGCCGAAGGGAACCTTCAATCACCTGGTCGTCGTCAGTTGCTTGCGGTGCAATCAGTCGGGTCATAATATCGCTCTGGACCTCGTCCGCCTTTACAGCTCTGCCCTTGGGCCGGCACGGCAGTTATCGCATCAATTGCTTCAATGCTAACTTCAATATGGTTTCCATGCTGGCATTAACCGGGAGGGGTAACTCGTCCAATATCTTGCGGACTTGGCTATCCTTGTAACCGAGATTGGTCAGGGCCGAAGCGACATCATCAAGGATTTCAGTAGCTGCGGATGGCTGCATCGCTGATGATTGCGGTTGCGCGATATCCAGCTTGCGCACCTTGTCTTTCAGTTCCAGCACCAGACGTTCGGCGGTCTTCTTGCCAATGCCGGGAATTGCCGAAAGCCGGGTCAGGTTGCCGTTGGCCAGGGCGGCAGCAAGCTCGGGCGGTTGGATGTTGGAAAGGATATCCCGCGCCAATTTTGGGCCGACGCCAGAGACCGACAGTAGCAGTTGAAAGCACTGCTTCTCCTGGGCGGAGCGAAAACCGAACAGGTGAATGGCGTCTTCCTTGACATGGGTATGCACATGCAAGGTGCAGACGGTTCCTGGTTCAGGCAGCTCAAAATAGGTGGAAAAGGGGATCTGAACCCGATAACCGACACCACCTACATCAAGAATGACGGTATCTGGGGCTTTATACGCGACGGTGCCGGTTAGTAGCGCGATCATTATCGTTTCCCTATGGCCTTCATGGTTGCTGAATGGGCATGACAGATGGCAATAGCCAGGGCATCGGAGGCATCGGCCTGGGCAATTTCCGGTAAGTTGAGCAGCGCTTTGACCATCTGTTGCACCTGTTCCTTGGCGGCCCGACCATGGCCGACCACCGACAGCTTGACCTGCAGAGCGGTATATTCGTGCACCGGTAGACCGGCGTTAACCCCGGCAACGATGGCGGCGCCGCGGGCTTGGCCGAGCTTGAGGGCGCTCTGAGCATTGTTGGATAAGAATACTTGCTCAATGGCAACGGCGGTAGGTTGGTAGCGGTTGATGATTTCGGTGAGTCCGACGAAAATCTGGTGCAGACGTTGGGGGAATTCGCCGGCGGTATCAGTATGAATTGCACCGTTATCCAGATGGATCAGCCGGTTGCCAACCTTTTCGATGAGGCCATAGCCGGTAATGCGGGAGCCAGGATCGATGCCGAGTATGCGCATGGTGGAAGCATGAGGGGAGCCGTTAGCTCCCCTCTGCTTTATATCATTTTTTCCATCTCTTCTTCAGAGATGTCAAAGTTGGCGTAGACGTTTTGCACGTCATCGTTATCTTCCAGTCGGTCCATCATCTTGAGCATGCTTTCGGCGGCTTTCCCCTCAACCAGGATCATGGTTTGGGGAATTTTGGTGATTTCAGCCGATTTATGCTTGAATCCGGCCGCTTCCAATGCCTCGCGAACTTCGAAAAAACTGGTCAGGTCAGTGGTGACTTCGATCTGTTCGTCCTGTTCACTGACATCGTCGGCGCCAGCTTCCAGGGCCGTCTCAAACAGTTTGTCGAAATCGACCGATTTCGGGTAGGTGATTAACCCTTTGGTGTCGAACATCCAGGCGACACAGCCGGTTTCGCCCATGTTGCCGCTGAACTTGGTGAAAATACTCCGCACATCGGAAACTGTCCGGTTGCGGTTGTCAGTCATTACGTCAACCAGGACGGCCACGCCGTTCGGGCCATATCCCTCGTAGGTAATTTCTTCGTACACCACACCTTCCATGCCGCCCGTGCCCTTTTTGATAGCCCGCTCGATGTTATCCTTGGGCATGTTTTCGCCCTTGGCTTTATCAATAGCGGTGCGCAACCGGGGATTTGCTGCGGGATCACCACCGCCAAGTTTGGCCGCAACGGAAATTTCCTTGATGATTTTAGTGAAGATCTTGCCGCGCTTGGCGTCAGCAGCTCCCTTTTTGTGTTTTATGGTGCTCCATTTATTGTGACCTGACATGCTTCGCGCTTCCTCCATATACGATGAATAGCCTGAAAAGCTTGCAATCTTAGCACGGTAAAATCGACCTTGTAAAGGCGGAAAAATGCGGCTATTCTTGGAAAAAAGAGCGTGTTGGCGGGCGGATTGGTCCGCATCTCTTGAATTTATAAAGGGGGGCTGAATGACGGTAAAAGAAATCCTGGTAGTGCTGGTGGCGAGTATTATGCTCTCAGCCTGTGCCGGTTTGCAGCAGTCAACAACTCAGCCGGTGGTGATCAAGGCAGAAGATCTGGTTGGCCGCGGCTATGAACGGGTTGGTCAGGTGCAGGTGACCCGTGCGCGTCTTGGGGCTGAAGTCCTCACTGCGGATGATTTTGGCTGGGCCAACGGTGCACTTCAGGAAGAGGCGCAAAAAATGGGCGCTGATGCCATCCTCCAACCTGAACTCTTCATAAAGTCAGAATCGCTGTTGTTTATTCCGCTAACCGAAATACGGGCCAGGGCCACGGCAATTCGTTTCCGCTAGTATTTTCGTATTCCCTCGCAATGTTCGTTGCATGCGAAACTATTTCCAGTTTTTTCCGCTTAACGGTCCGACTGCTCGTACACTAATTTTCACTGCTTTTCTCGCCCATCAATTCCTCGCGCTTTTTTAAATCAATTCACCTGCCCAATACCCTACCTGACCGTTCCATCGATTGTCTGTTGATTATTCAGAGGTTCTGCCGCTTTTGAATGAATATAATTGCCTAATTTGATAATTTAAGTTGCAAGTAAATAAACATATGTTTTAATTGCAACAGAGTAGGTGATTATCGAGAGTGGAAAATGTTGTAATCCGAATTAGAGCTTTTATAAACGGGTAGTTAATGAATTGAATCAACTTTTGATAAAAATTATGTTGACGGTTATAAAACGACGTGTTAGAAAATAGTCAAAACAAGTAAACACTTCTGTAAAACAACCGTTTGATGGTGGGGCGATACTATGGTGATGGCCCGAGACAAGAGTGCATATGTTGTCCAAAGCGTCGAGCAGGCGTTGGATATTCTGGAAATACTGGCCGCTGATCCGGCCGGTTGTTCCGTGCAGCATATTGCCACGCGCTTGGGCGTTAGTCGCAATAAGGCCTTCAGGTTGGTTGCGACACTCGAAGAGCGCGGTATGGTGGTGCGGGACGACCTGAGCGGTAACTGTCGGATCGGGCTGGCAACGGTTGAGATGGCGCAGAAGCTGATTAATAGTGTGCATCTGGTACGGCTTGCCCACCCGGTGATGGAGGCCTTGGCCCGGCGTCACGATGAGGCGGTTTATTTAACCGTGCTGCAGGGTGATGAGGTGCTTTTCCTTGATATGGTTGATTCCGGCCAGAGCATTAAGGCGGCTTCCCTGGTAGGAAGGCGCTTTCCGTTTTTCACCAATGCCGCCGGCAAGGCCTTGAAGGCGCTCGAATCTATCGATGTGGTGGAGCGTTTCTTTCGCCGTCACCGGAAGAAAGAGTGTCGGGTAGATCTGGAGGCGCTGGAGAACGAGCTTCAGGCGATCCGGATCAAGGGTGTGGCCATTGATGTTAATGGTCTTGGTGACGGCCTGGTTGGTGTTGCGGTAGCGGTACGGGATTATGCCGGCAAAGTAGTTGCTGCGATCACCTTGCTTGGTCCGTCGTTCCGGATGCTGGCGGATCGTCTGGAAGAAGAGATCGTTCCATCACTGCTTGAAGGTGCAGAGATGCTTTCCTTGAAATTCGGTTATGCCAAGGCATAACCGGTCTGAATCGAAGGACGAACATAACATCAACCGAACATAAGAAAGGAGGTTTTCGCACCAACGTAATTAATGGCAGGGAGTGGGACGCTACTCCCGGTGAAATTATCACTTTAGGAGAAAGGAGTAACTATCATGGCAGAAAGACAGTACGATTGGGCGGCAATTGCCAAAAACCCGAAATTCGTCGAGCTTCACCGCAAGAAAACTACATTCCTATTCGGCTGGTGGATCTTTTCCTCTTTTTACTATTTCCTGCTTCCACTTGGAGCAGCCTACGCGCCGACACTGTACAAAGTGAAAATTCTTGGGCCGGTTAACTTCGGCTATGTTTTCGCACTTTCCCAGTTTTTTGTCTCCTGGGGAATAGCAATGTACTATGCCCATGTGGCGAACAAGGACTTCGACCGCTTGACCCGTGAGCTGGTCGATGAGCTCAAGTAAAGGAGGAGGACCAATGAAAAAATTGTTTATAGGTTTAGCGTTAGCCCTCTCGCTGGGCTCAATCGCCTTCGCTGAAGTTCAGAAAGCCCCGGCTGCTCCAGGTGCTGCTCCGGCGGCAACGGCTCCGGCTGCAACCGCCCCGGCTGCTCCAGGCGCTCCTGCTGCCGTAATGCCAGGTGCTGCCCCGGCCCAGTCCCAAGCAATGCCAGCCCCGGCAGCTCCTGCCAAGAAGGATGAAGGCAAGCTCAAGGCTAACCCATACGTTACTATCCCGATCTTCCTGATCATCATCGGCGTTACCCTGGCGGTCGTTGTCTGGTCAGCCAGGAAGACCAAGTCGGCTTCCGACTTCTACACCGCTGGTGGCGGGATCACCGGAACCCAGAACGGTTGGGCGATTGCCGGCGACTACATGTCTGCCGCATCGTTCCTCGGTATTTCCGGCATGATCTCCCTCTATGGTTATGATGGATTCATGTACTCGGTTGGCTGGCTGGTGGCATACATCACCGTCCTCCTGATCGTTGCTGAGCCCTGCCGGAATGCTGGTAAGTACACCCTGGGGGATATTCTCTCCTTCCGGACCAACCCGAAGCCGGTCCGTGCGGTCTGCGCCATGTCGGTTGTTACCGTCTCAATTTTCTACCTCACCGCTCAGATGGTTGGTGCCGGTAAATTGATGCAGCTCCTCCTGGGCATCCCATACCAGACGGCGATTATCGGTGTTGGTATCCTGATGGTCGGCTATGTTGTTTTCGGCGGCATGACCGCTACCACCTGGGTTCAGATTATCAAGGCCGGTCTGCTCATGACTGGTGCGGGCATTCTCTCCATCCTGGTTCTGCTCAAAGCCAACATGAACCCGTTGGAGTTCTTTAACCAGATCGTGACTAATGAACGGATCATGGATCACGTCAAGCTGCTGCCGATCTTCCTCAAGGAGCTTGATGCCGGTAAGGTAACCAACGAACTGGCTGGCCAGCGTTTCCTCGAGCCAGGTCTGTTCCTGACCAACCCGCTTGACCAGATTTCCCTTGGTATGGCGCTGGTACTCGGCACTGCCGGGATGCCGCACATCCTGATGCGTTTCTTCACCGTACCGACTGCCCAGGCTGCTCGCAAGTCGGTTATCGTGGCGATGTTCATCATCGGTTCGTTCTACATCCTCACCACCCTGCTCGGTTTTGGTGCTGCTATCCACCTGAGCCCGCAAGGTATCCAGAAGGTTGACAAGGGCGGTAACATGGCGGCGATGATGCTGGCCCAGAAGCTGGGTGGCGATATCAGTCCGTTCCTCGGTGACCTGCTTCTTGCCTTCCTCTGCGCTGTTGCTTTTGCCACCATCCTGGCCGTTGTTTCCGGTCTGGTTCTGGCCGCTTCCGCCGCTATTGCTCACGACGTTTATGTTAACGTCATCAAGGACGGTCATGCTGATCAGCATGAGCAGGTTATGGCTGCCCGGATTACTTCACTGGCAGTTGGCGCTGCCGGTATCATCATCGGTATTATCGCCGAGAAACAGAACGTAGCCCACCTGGTGGCGTTGGCCTTTGCGGTTGCTTCCTCCGGGAACCTGCCGGTCGTGGTTATGTCGCTCTTCTGGCGGAAGTTCAACACCGCCGGTGTTATCTCCGGCCTGGTGGTCGGTACTGTCGCTTCCATCGGCCTGGTTATGGTTTCTCCGAACATGACCTATCCGAACAAGGTTGCTGATGACGCGAAGAAGGCCTACACCAAGCTGGAGAAGGACATTGTTGACGGCAAGATCAAGCCGGAAGCAATGGAAAAAACCATGAAGACCATTACCGACAAGAAGGCTGATGAAGTCAAAAACCGTGGTGGCAAGTCGATCATGGGTCTGGACAAGCCGCTCTTCACCCTGAAGAACCCGGGCATCGTTTCCATTCCAATGGGCTTCCTGGCTGCTATCTTCGGCTGCCTGGCATTCCCAAATCGGCGGTCTGAGGAAATGTTCGACGAGATCTATGTGCGTCAGAACACCGGCATTGGCATGGCCAAGGCTATCGACCATTAATTCGTGTAACTGATCATTTTGATACCGTTGGGGAAGGCTTTGCCTTCCCCATTTTTTTTCCGGGGAAGCCATGTCTGAGCGCTCTAAACATACAGTGCTGACGTTGCCAGAGTTGGCAACACAGATCAGGCAGGACGTGCAGGAGTTAGTAACCTACCTGGACAGTGGCGAAATTCGGCAACTGTTTGCGCAACTGCGGCAGGTGGTGGATACCGAGGCTTCCTGGGGCAACGATATTAGTCGGCAAAGAGAGGCATTATCCCTGCTAATCAGGGAAACCCATGATTTTGCAGAATTACGGGCATTTCATGAGCAGTTGAACAACGTTGAAATGGAGCAGTTCCTCAAAATACAGTCGGTTTCTGCGTTGCATCATAATTGTACCGAGTATCGAGATCTGCTGGCCCGGCGCGTGCTGGAGCTGGTGGATGAAGAGATGGCTACAGCGGGACAGACGCGGCCTGAACTCCCCTATGCCCTGATCAGTATGGGGAGTGATGGACGTGAAGAGCAGACCCTGATTACTGATCAGGATTATCTCATCGTTTATGGCGATGGGGGTGGCGATGTTGCCGATGACTATTTCAAGCAGTTCGCCAACCTGCTGGTGGAACGGCTGGCTGATGTCGGCTTTGCCAAATGCACCGGCGACATCATGCCATCCAATCCGACCTGGCGTGGCTCCTACAGCCAGTGGCGGAAGAAGCTCCTGGCCATTGTCCGCTACGAATATGAAGATTACGGCAAGAACCTGATGGACCTGATTGTCCTTTCTGATGCCCGCTACGTTGCCGGCGATCAGGTGTTGGCCGATGATCTGATTGAAATGATCCGCGACCTGGAACGGGACTACTTTCAGGTGCTCTACGGTATGGCCAAGGCTGCCAGTGAAATGCGGCTGGCCCTGGGTTTCATCAAGCGGATCTGGACCGAAGGTTCGGGCGACCATAAGGGAGAATTCAACCTGAAGCTTCTGGCATGGGCGCCCTTGGTGATGAACGTCCGCATCCTGGCCATCAATCAGGGCATTCCGGCATCAAGTACGGTCCGCCGCATCGAACTGTTACAGCAGGAAGGGAGTTTTTCTCCGTCCATGGCCAGTGGACTCATCGAGTCCTACCGTGTTTTAACCAAACACCGCATCCTGTTGCAGATCCGGGTCATCAAAGGCATCCAGAAGGACTCCTACCATCTTAATCCGTTCGTATTGTCAGCGGATGAACGAGAGCAGATCCGCCAGTCAATGCTCCGCATCGAAGACCTGCAGAAAGTTATCCACACCAATTTTCATATCATGTAGTTGCTCCTCATTTGCAAAGAAAAAGAGCCCCCGGTAATCCGAGAGCCCCATTTTGTAACTGCGCTGACGATATGCCTGGTGTTCCCGGTGTCTAGCGATCTCTGCGGTCCTTGCCGTTATACTTCCCGCCGGTTCCCCGTAGCTGGTCAGATGCCGAAATCCAGACCCAATCCCCCGTCCTCCGGAATGCCTGGATTTTCCGCAGCTGGATCAAGCGCTCCAGGTCCTCGGAATTCACGGTTCCCGAGGTATGATCGGCAAAGATGACGGATATTTTCATTGTTGTGCCTTTGAGTTCCTTTTTGTGCTTTATCGGCAACAAAACGGAAAAACTAAAGAATTAATGAGGCACCTCCCGTTGCCCCCTGCCATGTTTCAAAATATCGGAAAATTCCTACGGTTATGCTTCCGCATGAATAGTCTGCTTGTCGACAAATGGGCGCATTCTTGCCATCAGCAGGGCAATTTCGCCTCTCTTGCCGTGCGACGGATTGAGCTGTTGCCGCAGGACTCATTGTGGGAGAATTTCTTGTTGAGTAGTTGAGCGTCTGCTGGTTGGGTGGAGGGGATGCGGCGGTTTCTGCGGTCAATAGTTGTGCCAAAGAGCAACAGGCTCTCGATACTCCAGATTCTGTGCCGATAAAAGGCTCATTGCGGTCGTGATAAAATGCGTTGTGAACCCTGTTCGGAGGAAAAGGGGCGGGGAACGCATCGTGCCAAATGCTGCCACTGCAATTGACACCCCTGCCAACCGCCATGGGAAGTAGCGGCCAGCTTGTGCCAGGACCATCCCGGCAAACGTTAGACAATATGTAGAAAGCTTATGATCGTCGTATGGTCACCTATTCATTCGTTGCTGCTTGAGCTATCGGTTGCCCACATGGTATGAGCAACCCTGCCTGTCTCCCCCTCGATTCAAATACGTATTTACCAGCCAATCGGCAAGCATTGGTAGGGCAGTTACGGATATACTCCACCAGGCGTGTATGGTCGGTTTGATCCGCCCATCTGCGCGCATGGGCTGCCTGCACTGGCAGATGCAGCGCACGTAGCACTGCCAGAGGTGATTTCTGTCCCAGCGGTCAAAGGCCTATGGTTAGTGAGAAACAGCGGTGTGGTTGTTTTTCGGATGAACGCGTAGGGTCTGCTGGTTTCCGTCGCACCGACAGGCCACCGCGCGTCAGTACCGGTACCGGCCAGCCGGTTGAAACCATGGATATCTTCCGCCCGGGTGGGGCGGGTAGCGGCTACGTTACTGGCATGGCAATAGTTGCAGCCATATTGCATATAGACCGTCATGCCATTGTTGGTGCTGGAAGCAATCGCTGAACCGGTTCCATGATGGGATGAAGTACTGGTGTCATAGCCGGCATGACAGTTATTGCAGAGCGTTACCGCATTGCTGGAACTGGCGGTACCGGTGATTGTGGCCACACCCCGGAGGGAATTGGTAGCTGAAGCGCCGTGGGCAGTGACGGTACGCAGCGTTTTCGGCGTGCCAGGCTGATTGTGGCAATCAAAGCAGTTGAGGACAACCCCATTGGAAGGGGTGCCGTTGGTTTTGGTGACGCCGTAAGGGGCTTTCATTCTGGAACCCGAAGCATAACTGTTGTTTCGAGGTCCTTTGACCGGATGGAAGGTTGAGTTGGTGGTGGCGAACATGCTGTCGACATTGACCACCCCGCCGACCACACCGGCGCTGAGACCAACCGTATAAGCCGCACCGTTCTGGCTGCCGGTGCCGAATGGCAGGTATTGAGTGGGCGCGGTGCCGGAGCGAGCATAGGTGTTGATGGCCCCGTTGCTGTCATGGCACTTCAGGCAAAATTTCTGAGTGATGACATTGGCGATGTCAGTGTTTGAGGTGTGACCGGTCATGGATCTTGTGCCGGCAGCATAGGAGGTGGAAAACCGGGCAAAGGTGAATGCGGTGCCCGAAATGTTGGTTATCGCTGCTTCCCCGGCACCATCCGGATCGCGCAGGTCAATATTGCCATCCTTGTGCTTGCCGCCATTGGTCAGATCCCTGGCTTTGCCGGTGGTATATTCCCCTTCCAGGTGACAGACAATGCAGTCGGCATCGGTAACCGCGCTCCGCCCAGATTTCTTGTGGCCCCAGGCAAGTCCGAATTCACCGCTGGCGCCGGTCATCGCGGCAATCTGCCTTCCTGCGGCTCTGCCAACGGTCCTGGTGATCGGTAACGCATGACAACCGATGCAGGTGCCGTTGCCATTGAGCAGACCATTGATATGCAACAGCCGGTCAATAAAGATGTTGGCGTATGATGTTCCTGTGGCATTGATATTGGTATGGCAGCCATTACATGCTGACAGCTGGGTGCTGTTAAAGGCGGAAATCGCCGTTAATCCGCCGTGGCTCCCGGAGGTGAGCGGCGGCAAACCATGACATCGGTTACAGTCGTTAACGGCCATGGAGGCATTAAGAAAGGTTGTGTTGAACGATGGATTCGGGGATGTTGCCCCGATGCCAGTGAAGCCGGCGTGACAGTAGCTGTTTGTACATACAATCTGGCCAGCACTCCGGCTCACGCCGACGGTCCGCGCCTTTGAAGCCATGGTCCCATTGGCAAGTGAACTGAAGGTCAATTTTGCGGTTGTGTAGTCAAGATGGGCGACAATAGCAGCGGCCGTAGTTGCTACCTGAGTGTGGCAATCAGAACACAGCACCTTGCGCGACATCCCCTTTGCTGCTGTCAAGTGGGCTTGGTGTGTACCTACCCGATTGCCGGTTGTGCTGGTCCCGCTGGTGTCCACTCCGGTACCGCCTGGGGCAATGTTAGCGGAGGTAACGGTGGTAAATATGCCAGCTTTTACTCCATGGCAAGTTAGGCAGGGCGATGCATTTGCCGTGCTACCCCAGGCCGGTGACTTTTGCCCGTGACAATTGGAGGTTGCGCACGTCTCGGTGCCCAGGCTGCCGAGCTGCCAGTTGGCGTTTGTCCCAACGCTGCTCAGAGATACCGTCACCCCTGCCTGGGTTGCCGCGACCCGGTTACTTGAGCCATGGTTACCCGTGCTGGAACCACCGCCGGTATGACAGGTGTTGCAAGTGATACCCGGGAAGGTTGCGTGGGCGGAGTGTGAGCGGTTATTGTTCGGGAATGCTGTTCCATTTGGCCAAGCGTTGGTGGCACTGGCGCCATGGCAGTCCCAGCAGGAATTTGTACTTGCGGCCGGTGTCGGTGCGCGCAGACCTTGCAAGTGACAGGAGCGGCAGCCCGGTGCAACACCGTTGGCTACCGGGTAGGTGATGGACGTACCTGTTGACGCCGTTGTGTTATGACAGTCTGAGCAGGCAGTCCAGGGGGTCAGCCCCGCAACAGCCATGTGAAGCTGGCCACCATACGGGAATACGTGGCTCCCTTCGACGATACCATTCATATGCTTCGTCTTGTCATTAAAGGTACCATTGGTGTTTACGTGGGGGTGACAGGTTTTGCATGAGTTTGTCGGCGCATAGCCAACATGGTTGGCCGCCTTGGTTGAGGCCCCGGTTGTGGGGGGGTTGCCGTGGCACATGCCGCAGTCGCCCGGCGTGGGCGCTGTGCCAATGGTGTTGGAGAGATAGCCGGTATTGGTCCAGGCGGGAATCCGGCCAGTACCGCGGTCATCACCGTAGGGCATCTTAGCGCCATGGCAGTAGGTGTTCGTGCAGGTACCCGTCGCATACTGGCGCGGCAGGGTGGGGTGGTTGGTTGTGGCCAGGCCAAAGAATACAACGGTACTGGTGCCGTTCATATGGCCGGTAAAGCTGGCGCTGGCCGAATTGACATCCTGGTGGCAGTTGTTGCAGGCAATGGCGGTGGCAATGTTTGCCAGCCCCCGCAGGTGTGCATCATGGGTGCCGACTTGCGGATCGGTGGTTGCCGTTGCCCCGCCGGTATCGCGTCCGGTGGTGTTGTAGCCGGGGGCCGCAGTTTTCGGGTTGGCGGCATATGCTACCGGGGTGGTGTTTGGTATCCCGTGGCACTTGGAGCATGAGGCGTTGGTGGTGTTGCTGGTTGCCCAGGTGAGGGTAGACGTTGCGCCGTGGCAATTGGTTGCGGAACAGGTTCCGAAGCCGGCATCGGGGGTGTTGGTAACGGCCCAACTGGTGCCCCGACTATAGGTGCCGCCGGCATCATTGATCGAGGTGGCCATGGTGATGGTGCCATCCTCGTGACTATAGGCGGTTGCAGCAGGGGGGACGTGGCAAACTGCGCAGGCCATGCCGTTTTGCTGCACATGCCCGTTGTGGGACCCCTTAAACAGGCCGCCCTGGTTCCGGGACGTGCCGTCAGCATAGGCCCCGGTGCCACCGTGGCAGGTGGTGCAGGTGAGCGGGGATGAGCGGAACGTGGCAATAGCGCCGGACCAGAGGGATGAAGAGACGGTGCTGCTGGCGCTGGCAGTTCCGGTTGACGTTACGGTCTGGTCAAAATAATAGACCCGGGCATTGCTGGTGGCAGTGCCGCTGGCGGATACGCTGTTGCCCTGCAACGAAAAACTGGCCGGGGTGGTCGCCGTAAAGCCGCTGCTTGTCAAGCCAAAACCCGCAATCCAGAGTTCATCCCCCTGGACCGTGGTCGCGGTAGTCCCCGTCGTTGCGGTCGTATTTACTGCCGAGTTGAAGTTTGTTTGGACCTTATCTGCCGGACTGCCGCCCAGTAATCCATTATATTGCATGACAACTGCCGCCGCAAAGGTAGGGGCGGCAAGGGTAATGGTGATGGTTGGGGTCGAAGTAAAGCCGACCGGCCCAGACCAGATCTCGGTCGTCGTGCCGAGGGTCCCGGTTGAAGATGCAACCCGCGACCAGTTCACTCCCGTTTGTGCAACCGATACTACGGCATTGGCGGTTGCACTGCGCGTGGCAATGACCGCAATCATGGTGTTGCCGATGGTTGGCGTTGCGCCAAAGGTCACGGTAAATGAAGATGCGGCGGTGGCGCCAACGGCACCGGTTGCGGCCGTGCCAACTCTGACCGGCGCGGCGTCGGCCTGCAGCGGGTTGGCGAGCAGGGTGACTGCGAGAACAAGAAGTATAACCCCTGTGTTTATAATCCAGTCCAGACAACGACTTTTAGCCTCCATTGATAGTGCCATTAAAGCATCTCCCCTCAGTTGTAAGCGTCGGTACGCAATTTGATGCTATGTAAAATTAATTAAAATAAGCTATTTAACTGGTGCTCTGGAACAATTGCCGCTTTAACGCGGAGTTTCAGTATCGTTGTGGATTCATTTGTCTAATTTCATTTCAGAGTTAGGGGGGGGGGGGTATCCTCTGAAACAGTTATTTGTGACGCTATATAGCCAAATAGCGGCATTACATTAAGTTAAAGCCATAATCGTGCCAGTGTCCGGGGTTGGGTGATTGTCCTACACCAAAAGAAATAGTGGTGGTCATGATGTTTGGGCGGAGAGCGACAAACAGCCCATCGCCATCCCGTTGGGGAGTTTACCCGGCATAAGCTTCCCGTGGTTCCCTTCCTCGCACCATTGTTCCTTTCACTTGCGCCACTTTCCTGGCTATGATAAGAGTGTTGCAAAAATGCCACAGCTGGAGGGTCAGATGCCTATTGCCACCAAAATTGCCGGTCATATCAGTAAATCATCCTGGATTCGCAAGATGTTCGAGGAGGGGGGGCGTCTGCGTCAACTGCATGGTGATGACCATGTGTTCGACTTTACCATTGGCAACCCTGACACCGAACCACCGGCGGAGCTGAAGGCGGAACTACTTCGCCTGGCGGCGGAACCGGTACCCGGGATGCACCGTTACATGAGTAATGCCGGGTATGAAGAAACCCGGGCTGCAGTCGCCGAAGTGCTAGCTGATATGTCGGGGCTCGAGGTGCAGGCGGGGCATGTGATCATGACTTGTGGCGCGGGCGGCGCGCTGAATGTGGTCTTGAAAACCATTCTCAACCCCGGCGAAGAGGTGATTATCCTCGCCCCCTATTTTGTCGAGTATAAATTCTATATCGACAACCATGGCGGGGTGCCGGTGGAAGTCTGGACCGATCACGAGACCTTCCAGCTGGATGTTGCCGCCATCGAGGCGGCCATTACCCACAAGACCCGGGCAATTATCATCTGCACTCCGAACAACCCGACCGGGGTCATTTACCCGGCTGTGGCGCTGCAGGTGCTGGGGGAAATGGTCCGCCGCCAGGAGCAGAAGCATGACCGGCAGATTGTGGTCATCTCCGATGAACCATACGCCCGCATCGCCTATGACGGCAAGGCGGTGCCGAATATTTTTCCCTATGTTGATTCGTCAGTGGTGGTTACCTCCCACTCGAAAGACCTGGCTCTGCCGGGTGAACGGATCGGCTACCTGGCCGCCAACCCACGGATGCGCAAGGTGGAGCTATTCATGGAAGGAGCAGTGTTCAGCAATCGGGTGCTCGGTTTCGTTAATGCGCCGGCACTGATGCAGCGGCTGGTGGCCAAGCTGCAGCGTTCGACCGTCGATATTGCCGACTATCAGGCCAAGCGCGATCTGCTCTACAACAACCTGACCGCCATGGGGTTCACCATGGTCAAGCCTGATGGTGCCTTCTACCTGTTCCCTAAATCGCCCGTGGCGGATGATTTGGAATTCGTCAAAATTGCCCAACAGCACCTGATTCTGCTGGTGCCTGGTGCCGGTTTCGGGGCGCCGGGCCATTTCCGTATCGCTTATTGTGTCAATAAGGGGATGATCGAACGGAGCCTCCCTGCCTGGCGCAAGTTGGCCGTTGCTGTCGGTTTGAAAGGATAACGGTCATGTCACGAACAATTCTGGTGGTTGATGATGAAGAGGGGATCCGCACCTCCCTGCAGGGGGTGCTGGAAGATGAGGGGTTTCGGGTCATCACCGCCAATGATGGTCTGGCCGCACTGGACATCGTCCAGAAAGAGGTGCCGGACCTGGTGCTGCTGGATATCTGGATGCCACGCCTGGACGGTCTGGAGACGTTGCAACGCTTGAAGGAGCTGGCGCCGCAGCTGCTGGTCATCATGATCTCCGGTCACGGGACAATTGAAACGGCGGTCAAGTCCACCAAGCTGGGGGCCTACGATTTCATCGAAAAACCGCTCTCCCTGGAAAAGGTGGTGTTGACCGTTAACAATGCGTTGACGGCCAGCCGGTTGCAGGAAGAAAACGAACTGTTGCGGGGCGAGACCGTCGGTCGCTGCGAAATGATCGGCGAGTCGCCGGCGCTGCAACAGCTGCGGGAACAGGTCCGATTAGTTGCCCCTTCAACCGCGTCAGTGTTGATTGTTGGTGAAAACGGTACGGGCAAGGAAGTGGTTGCCCAGGCCATTCATCGCTGTTCCCCGCGGAGTGATAAACCCTTTGTGGCCATAAACTGTGCGGCAATTCCGGATGAATTGATTGAAGCTGAACTGTTTGGCCATGAGCGTGGGGCCTTCGCCGGCGCCGCCTCGCAGCGTAAGGGGCGCTTTGACCTGGCCGATGGGGGCACGATTTTCCTGGACGAAATCGGTGACATGCAGCTCAAGACCCAGGCCAAGATCCTGCGGATTTTGCAGGAAGGCACCTTTGAGCGGGTCGGGGGCACCAGAACCATTGACGTGGATGTCCGGATTATAGCGGCCACCAACAAGGTTCTGGAAGAGGAAATCCGCACCAGCACGTTCCGTGAAGATCTGTACTACCGACTGAATGTTGTGCCGTTTCTGGTCCCGCCCTTACGTGAACGTCCCGCTGATATTGCGCCACTGGCTGAACATTTCCTTGAGCTGTTCTGCCGGCGCGAAGGGCGGGGTAAAAAACTGCTGGCGCCAGAAACCGTGGAGCTGTTCCAGCAGTATGAGTGGCCCGGTAATATTCGTGAATTGAAGAACATTATCGAACGGCTGGTGATAATGGCGACGAGCACTACCATTACGGTTGACCAGTTGCCCGATTATTTCCGCAGCCTTGAGGGTAGTCATGAGTTTGGCTTTGCGCGTGGCGATGGCGCGGCAGGAAGTTCTTCGCTGCGTGAGGCGCGTGAGGGGTTTGAAAAGGAGTTCATCATCCAGAAGCTGGAGGAAAACGACTGGAATATCACTAAAACCGCTGATGCCATTGAACTGGAGCGGAGCAACCTGCACCGGAAGATCAAGAGCTATGGAATTGATATGAAAAAGTGAGTTTCTTCTTGCTTGATTCGCTAACAAAAACGGTCCCCAAGGGACCGTTTTTGTTAGGCGTCAGACTTTTTGATGACATCCCAGGCATTCATGAGGGCCTTTGCGGAGGGTGTCGTGGCATCCCATACACTTTTTGTGGGCCCACAGCATATTGAGCTCTTTGATGAGGCCGCCAGCATCTCTATCGTGACAGGCGCGGCATCCTTTGTTTACTTTCTGATGTTTCAAATGATTAAGGGAGACTTTGCCATTTTTCGACGGCAAGACAGCATCATCGATGCTGCCTTGCCCTGGGATGGTCTGCAGTTAGATGATCTTGTTCAACGGATACTCGACGATTCCTTCAGCCCCCAGTTTGAGCAGTGCCGGCACAATGCGCCGCACTTCCTTCTCCGGCATGATGCTTTCGATGGAGACCCAGTCTGATTTGTAGAGGTGGCTGACCGTCGGTGCCTTCTGGCTCGGCAGGATGGCGGTAATGGCATCTGCTTTGTCGCCCGGTGCATTCATTTTCAGGCCGACCATCCCTTCGGCGGCCAGGGCTGATTTGAGCAGGGTGGCAATGGTTTCGATCTTTTCCCGTTTCCAGGGATCATTCCAGGCGGCTTTGTTGGCGACCATCACCGGCACCGATTCCATCAGATCACAGACGATGCGCAGGTTGTTGGCGCGGATGGTGGAGCCGGTTTCGGTTACTTCGACGATGGCGTCACAGAGGCCGTCTACCACCTTGGCTTCGGTGGCACCCCAGGAGAACTCGACAGTCACCGGGATGTGCCGCTCGGCAAAGTAGCGCTTGGTGAATTCCACCAGCTCGGTGGAGATGGTGCAACCGGCCAGATCCTCCGGCTTCTGCACCGTGGAATCAGGGCCGACTACCAGCACCCAGCGGACTGGGCGGCGGGAAACCTTGGAATAGATCATCTCGCAGATCTCTATTACGTCAGAATCATTCTCACGGATCCAGTCCCGACCGGCGATGCCCACATCGATGGTCCCGCGCTGGACATACTTGCCCATTTCCTGCGGGCGGATCAGCTTGCAGTTCATCTCCGGGTCATCAACACCGGGAAAATAGCTGCGTGACGAGATGCTTATTTTCCAACCAGCCTGCTTAAACAGACCGACGGTGGCGTCTTCGAGGCTCCCCTTGGGGATGCCGAAATTCAGTACGTTTGACATGCTAACCTCCGAAGGAAGGGTCAGGGGTCAAGGGGCAGGGGGCAGAATTCAGGGGCAAGGGTCAAGGGGCATGAAAAGCTTGTGACTTTCCTTGATTCCTGACCTCTGTCCCTTGGACTTGACTTTTGACCCATGACCCATGCCCCTTGACCCTATTTTTTATAGACGTCGTCGGGATTGAACAACGGGTTGGAGTGCTCTACCCACTGGCCGTTTTCCCACTTCACATAGAAACAGCTCCGGTTGCCGGTGTGGCAGGCGGCCGGGCCGTTTTGCTTGACGCGGATCACCACCGAGTCGGCGTCGCAGTCGGTGTATATTTCGACCACTTCCTGAGTATTGCCCGACTCTTCGCCCTTCATCCAGTATTTATTCCGGGTACGGCTGAAGAACCAGGTCTTGCCGGTCTCCAGGGTCAGGTTCAGGGTCTTTTCGTTCATGAACGCCACCATCAGCACTTCGCCGGTGGCATGGTCCTGAATGATCGCCGGAATCAGGCCATTCATCTTGTTGAAATCGATTTTGATCATCGCGCATTCTCCTGCATAAAATAGCGTAAAGAATAAATTTTTTACACGCTTGGCTATCACCTGTCAATTCCCATCTGTTGATATTCTCATCTGTTGACTTGTCGCAAGGCTCTGCTGTTTTGCCAGTACCGGCGCGGTGTTTAAGTGTCTTTCTTTATGGTGGCGCAGGGGATCCCCACTCTTGTTGCAGTGAATAATTTGCTCGCTGCTTGTGACAAACGCTGAAATTCCTGATACAACAAAAGCATTCACATTCTACTCTGAGGATTTTTCATGCGTGTTGAGTGTCCCAGTTGTCATGCCGCCGGTGAGATGCCCGAAACGGATATCCCGGCTTCCGGTCGTCTGGTAATCTGCCCCAAGTGCGGCCACGGGTTCCAGGTCAAACCCCCGGCGAAAGCCTGGAGCCGGTATATGATGAATACCTGCCCCAAATGTGCTCACTCCACCTTTAGTGAGGAGACCTTTGCGGTCTGCCCGAAATGCGGGCTGGATGGCGAGCAGTATCACCTGGAGCGACAACGACAGGAAACCTTGGAGCGGAATAAACGTAATGCCGAGGTAAGTCTGAACTTGCCACCGCCGCCACCGCCGTCAGGTTCAAAATTCGCCGTCAAGTCGGCACCCGATGAGTCCGCCCCCAGCTTCAGTGCGCCGCCATTGGTGCAGGCAGTTGGCTGGACCTTTGTGGCCATTGGCCTGATCAGCCTGTTCTGGGGCATCAACGGCTTAAGCGAATACTACGGCAAGGACTGGCAGGCAATCCTGACGGAAGAAACCGGCGAGCCGGTCAGCGGCAGCTTCGTTTTCTTTAAATACGGCTTCACCGCCTGGATCATGACGTTGTTCGGCGGACCCACGGTGTTAATCGCAGTCATGTTCCTGCAACTGAAACGCCGGGCGCTGCAGTGGCTTGAGACCTGTGCCTGGGCACTGCTCTCTCTAATGGCGGGTAAAGAGATTTGGGACGCAATCAGCTGGATCCGTCGTTCATCGAGCAATGCGTCGATTTTCTACTTTATTACCGGCGTGGCTGGTGGTCTGTTGTCGCTGGCCCTCTGGACGGCAGTGGTCTTTGCGGTGGTTTGGTTTGTCAGGAGTGAGAAGATCACGGAACCCTTCGAAACCTACGGCACCGATTGACGTGGAGCGTCCTGATTCGGGCATATTTCACTGGGCCTCACTCCGTGTTGTCCGGTTTGCTCGTTGCAATTAGCCTCCCCTCCCTTGACGGGAGGGGATTGAGGGGTGGGTGAAGTAGTCAACAGAGTCAAATGTGGCAAGCTCCCCCGCCCCCTAACCCCCTCCCGCAAGGGGCGGGGGGACTTTTAAGGCAACTGGATGCTACGCCTGCGGTTCTGCTCCTTCGTTCCAGCGAAATCTACTCCGAAGCAGAACGCTCTGGGAAAAGTGTTGAAAAATACCTGATTAGCATCTATCTTCCGCAAAACCCTTCTCCCTGAGGGAGAAGGTGCCCGCAGGGCGGATGAGGGGGAAGCGGAAGATCAGTAGTAATCAGGAAAAATATATCTCTAAAGGCTGGCAATCGCTGATTGCTGGCCTTTTTTTGCGTCTGTACAGGCGCGGGGATTTTAATGTAGGATACGCCTCATGCTCAAACTTGCCTCTCGCCGCGGCTGGGTCTTTGATCTTGATGGGACCTTGACCAAGCCGGTCCATGATTTTGCCGACATTCGCTGTCAGCTTGATATCCCCAGCACGGCGGACATTCTGCATTTTCTGGCGGCATTGCCGCCGGTTGAGGCGCAGCCACGCTACGATAAACTCCATGCCATCGAACTGGAGCTGTCGGCGCGGACCGAGGTGGCGCCAGGGGCGGTGGCCTGTATTGCTCATCTGGCAGCACAGGGTTATCAGCTCGGCATCCTGACCCGGAACAACCGCGCCATTGCCCGGCAGACCCTGACGACAATCGGTCTGGCCGACTATTTCCCCCTTGAACAGATCATTGGCCGGGATGAGGCCGAACCCAAGCCGTCGCCTGACGGTCTGCACATGCTGGCCTGTGCCTGGGGCGTGGCAGCTGACGAGCTGGTCATGGTGGGGGATTATCTGTTTGATCTGCAGACCGGCCGGGCCGCCGGGGCGGTCACGGTGCATGTTGATCCGAGCGGTCTGTTTGACTGGCCCGATCTGGCGGATCTGTGTGTTACCTCGCTGCACGAATTGACTCCGCTCGCTTAAGCGAACTCTTTGAGGATCCTATGAAGCAGATTTTCCGTTACCGTTACCTGCTCCCGGTGGCCATTGTCCTGGCCATTATGCCGCCGGGCAATCCCCATCTGCTGGAAAAGTCAGGCATGCTGCTTGCCGGCACCCTGCAGCGACCCATCGATATCTTAGACCTATTCTGGCATGTCTGGCCGCTGCTGCTGCTGGGGATCAAGGCCGGCCGTGATCTGGGGCGCCGCTTGGTGCCGACGGCCAAGAGCTAGGCCATGTTCATTGCTAAAAAGATTATTGCCTCCTTCCTGTTGCCCCCCGGTATTTTCATCGCCATACTTTTTTGGCTGGGGTGGCGGCTGATCCGCAAAAAACGCCGGGGCACCGGCCTGGTGCTCTGGCTGCTGGCCTTGTCGCTCTGGGGGCTGTCCAGCGGACCGGTGGCCACGCGCCTCATCGGTTCCCTGGAGCGGGGGTATGACGCAACCGTTGTGCCGCGGGGTGACGTGATCATCCTGCTGGGGGGCGGACTGCTGGAAAACGTGCCGGATCTGACCGGCCGTGGGTCGCTGCCGGGCGACATGATGGCCCGCATGGTGACGGCGGTGCGGGTGCAGCGCCAGTTGGGGGTGCCGATTATCGTTTCCGGTGGGGTGGTTTATTCGGGGCGGGGAGCCGAGGCCCCGGTGGTGCGGCGATTCCTGATTGACCTGGGGGTGCCGGCGGAGCAGATCCTGCTGGAAGAGCGGAGCCGTGATACGTCCGACAATGCCCGGTTCAGCGCCGAGATCATCCGCCAACGGGGTTTTACCGCCCCGATCCTGCTGACCTCTGCCTACCATATGCGCCGGTCTCTGGCGGCTTTCACCCGGGCCGGGGTGGCCGTAACGCCGCTGGCTGCCAACTTTCAGGCCAGTCCTGTCAAGCGGATCTGGGCCGATCTCCTGCCCGAAGCCCATTCCCTCAACGCTGCCAGTAAGGCGCTGCGGGAGCATCTGGGCAGTCTCTGGTATAAAATTCCGGTCATTGGTAGATAACGGCTGCGGCAGGGGGTAGTGTTCTATGGCAAATTCACGCCTGGTCTACAGTTCCGAACAGGGGCGTCTCTGTCCTGGCTGTGGCAAACCGGTTGCCGCCTGTTCGTGTCAGCAGGCCAAGGCCCGGCCGGTTGGCGACGGCAGGGTTCGGGTGCAGCGCGAAACCAAGGGGCATGGCGGCAAGACCGTCACCGTCATCACCGGTCTGCCGGGTGATGATGCCGTCTTGAAGCTGCTGGCCGGTGAGCTGAAAAAGCGCTGTGGCTGCGGCGGTACCTATAAGGATGGGGTGGTCCTGATTCAGGGGGATTATGCCGACCAGCTGGTGAGCGAACTGCAAAAGCGGGGCTATGCGGCCAAACGGGCCGGTGGGTAACCCTGGCTGACCACTGCCGGGTGCATGCAGTTTTGCCGGTTGACCGCCACCACGGTTTGTTTTTTTATCGAGTTTCTTTCCCTCCGCAATATATTTGCTCCAGAAACCAGCGCTGCTAACCGATAAATTGTCTGGCAGGTAATCCTTGCTTATCCTGAGTATAGTTATCTTTAAGGAGGCACCATGAAACGGATGTTTCGCTCAGTAGCGGCCATTGCCATCGCTACCGTGTTTTCACTCGGCGCAGCAAGCAACGCCCAGGCGATTGAGGCGTTCGACGGCCGGATCGAGCTGCACGGTTATGCCCATCAGGCGTTTCTGCTCAGCAACAGCAACACCAACAACTATCTGAAGGCCGACAACCACGGTTCTTTTGAACTGAATGCCCTGGCACTGCTCTTCTCGTTCAAGGCGACGGACGACCTGACGGTCTGGACCCAGCTTTTTGCCGGCAACGAGAGCAATATGCGGCTGGACTGGGCCTTTGCCGATTATCGGGTTAACGACTGGCTCCGGGTCAGGGGGGGGCAGATCAAGACCCCGCTCGGCTTGCTGAATGAGACCCGCGACATCAAATATCTGCACTTGGCGACCCTGGAACCATACATCTATCACGAGTCGACCGGGATCATGTTCGAGGCGTTTCGCGGGGCCAGCGTCCAGCTGGAGCACGACCTGGCCGGCGGCACGGTCAAGCTGGACCTCTTCGGTGGGGCCCCGGTCTTCTTTGAAGGGGACGAAGCCGAGGAAACCCATTACGGGCTGGTTGGCGGCCGGTTGCAGTATGAAACCCCCATTGAGGGGCTGACGATCGGCGGCACGGTGGCTACCACCCGTGAGCACGAAATCGACGAAAACACCGGCGAGAAGATATCCGGCAGCAAAACACTCGTTGGCGGATCATTGGAATACAAACAGGCCGGCCTGCAACTCAGCAGCGAGTATTTTCAGCTGCGCGGGATGGATCACCGGGATTACAGCTATTATGTCGAGGCCGGCTATACCTTCTTCGATAAGCTGACCCCGTTCGTGCGCTACGATTATTACACCACCGACAAAGCCGATAAGGCCAATCCGGAGAAATTCCAGGAAGGGGTGGCCTTCGGTGTCGGCTACCGCTTTAACAGCTTTGCCTCGATCAAGGTCGAGGACCACATTATCCGCGGCTTTGCCCTGCCAGCGATCGCCCATGAAGAGGCAACCGGTCTGGAACTAGACGGCGACAAACACTGGAACCTGTTTGCCGTCAGTCTCAATCTGATGTTTTAGGGGGATGCCATGAATATATCCAAAACCAACTTTCTCTTGTTGCTGCTCGGCTTGCTGCTGGTGCTGCCGGCGTTGGCCACTGCTGACACGGCAGTTATTGTAAACTCTGCCAACACCAATCAGGTGGATGAACAGTTTATCCAGAAGGCGTTTCTGGGCAGTGTCGGCCGCTGGCCGTCACGGGCCAATATCGTGCTGGTGGAACTGCCGGAAACCAGCCCGGAAACGATCCATTTCTATAACAAGATCCTCCACAAAAGCCCGACCGCTGTCCGCGACATCTGGGCCGCCAACTATTTCACCGGCAAGGCGAGTCCGCCAAAGCAGGGCGCAACGGATGATGAGGTGAAACGGCTGGTCGCCGCCAACAAGAACGCCATCGGTTTTATCAACAGCGGCTCCGTTGACGGGTCGGTCAAGGTGATCTACACCGTAAAATAAGCGGGCAACCACCAGATCTGTCGCATAAATGCTGCCCGCTGTTGACGAAGCATCCCGTCAACAGCGGGCAGCATTGTTTGTGCTGAAGATTACTTCACTCCCTCACTCCCCATTCCCCATATCAAGGGTGAGGGAAATTGGGGAAGATGAGGATCAATGCGCATCGAGCTATTTCGCTGGTACCATGGACCGCAAAATCTTCGTTTTTTCTTCTGTATACTGTTCCGGCGTCAGCGCCCCCCGGTCTACCTTGTTTTTCAGAGCACGCAACTGTTGCTCGGCTGCTGCCGGCAGAGCTGTTTCCGTCGTCAGCTTGCCGCGCGACCGGAGACGGCTGGCTTCAGCCTTGATATCGATCAGATCCATTTTCAGTTCCGCATTGCCATACCAGTGGGTGTAGGCCGGATTCTGGTGATAGGCGCCCTTGATGGTGCGGGCGTAGTCGTATTTCTTCATCTTGAACAGCAGCCGTTCGATATGGGAGGTGTCCTCATAAAGGAGCTGGCTGTCAGTGACCAGTTTGTTCCCTTTTAGCGGGTGTGGCGGTCGTTGCTCCGGCATCGGGTCCAGCAGGCTGTTATCGTGCAGATCCCAGACAATGGCTTCCGCTTCCTTGATGATTTTCAGGCTTTGCTGCAGCACCGCATCATTCCGGTCCAGCTCCCGCTGGGCAAAGGCCGGGGCATGGCACTGGCTGCAGATGATGATCATGGCGCTCCGGTTCGGCTTAGCTTTGTCTGCGGCATAGGGGATGCCACCGGAGCTGGCGGTAATGCCGACCGATACATCATGGGTGCCGCCCACCATGTGGCAGGTCTGGCAGTTGGGGCCGATTTTTTCGCCCTGGTTGGCATACAGGGTGCCATGCAGCGAGGTCTGCCACATCTCCCATTGGGGATGATCCGGCCCCATGTGGCACTTGGCGCAGGAGGCCGGGTCGCGGACAATTTTAAGATCGGTCAGGTGGTTGGTATGGCAGGAGGCGCAGGAGTTTTCCACGCTGTGGCAGTAGTTACAGCCGATCTCGGCCATCTCGTTAGACTGTTTGAGAAAGCGGGCGCACTGCACCTCTGATTTCGGGATGGTGCTGCCGGCTTCATGGCAAAAGGCGCACTCACTGGGGTTGCGGTTGGGCAGGTTACGGGTGCAACCCCAGCCGGAGTGAAGCCCCATGCCGTGGCGGCTGTTCCTGTGGGTGTCATACGCCTTCTGGTGGCAGGGGGAGCAGGCGGTCATGGTGACCTTGGCCTCGCCCTTGAGCATTTTGTCATGATCAGTGCCATGACATTTTTCGCAGCCGATCTTGGCCCGGGCATGGGCGCTGGCTTCCCACTGGCGGACCGCTGCCGGGGTTTTCTCCCGGTGACAGGGGATACAGTCACCAATGGGCGCGGCAAGCGCCGTGGTGGCGCAGAGGAGGAGAAATGTGGTGATCAATGCGGGTCGGTACATACGGAACCTCATCCTATGGTCATGTTGAGCATGTTTTATCCAAGAAACGGCAGTTCGAATAACACAGAGCAACGGAGCAACTGAGAAATCAAGTCGTTAGATTAGCAACAGCATTCACCAAAAAAGTGAGTCGCAAAATGGCTTTTTCGATAATAAATTTCTTTGATTTTACTCTGTTGCTCTGTGTTTCAAATGCTTTTTCTGGGTTTATTTGGTCTTTTGAAAGTCCGCTGGTGTTATGAGCCCCTGCATGCGCCAATCGCGCAGGGTCAGCAACTTTTTGAGCGCATCGCCACTCGGGATGGTCACCGGGTCGGCGGCAAGCCCCTTGATCTGGTAGATCGTGCCGTTGTGCAGGATATACAGTTTGGCTCCCTGGGCTGCAAAACGACCGGTAACGGTTGCCGGGAAATGGGTGATGATCTGGTCATCCTGCACCAATTGGCCATCGATCAACAGGTGTTTACCGCCCGGCGAGGCGGCAAGCTCGCGGCCAGTAATTGGCAGGCTGGCGCTTGACTTGCCCTCCCACGGGTTGAACCGGTTGATGGTAGTACCGTCGGCAACCAGGAGCTGATCATCGCTGCCGATAAATAGCGGGCTGCTGCTATCCTGGGCGATGTTCATGACCTCCCGCTCGCGACCGGAGTCCAGGTGGCGGATCATGACCCGCCGATAGGTCTTGAATTCTGGTGGATCGTGCTGACGGGTGAACGCGATTCCGTCGCCTAAGGGGCTGACGGCAAGCGTGAATGCCTGCGCATAAGCTGCCCCCAACTTCTTGTTCGTGCCTGGGCGCAGGGTCGCATTATGCACCCACACCCCGACCGGTTGGCTGCTGCCGTCCCAACTGGTCAGCATCTGTTGGTAGTCGCTGCCAAAGACATAATCACTCTTAACCACCAGGGCGATCAGCAGCTCTTTGGTTGAACGCCAGGCCAGATCCCCGACTCCTCCCTTTAATTCGGTTTCAGCCAGCTTGGTGCCGTCTGGGGCAAAGAGGCGGATCAGGCTGGTCTCTTTGGTGGCGAAAGCTGCTGCCAGCCTGGTGCCATCCGGTGACCAGGCAAGGGCAACCGGCGGGGTTTCACTGAACCGCTGTTCGGTCTTGGTGGCAACCAAACTGATCCAGAGACCGTCGCGCACGTATGCCAGTCGCTCACCGGTTGCATCGACCGCAAATGGTGGGCTGACTGCGGAAATAATCGGTTCGCTGGTAACACCGGCTGGCAGGGGACGGCTGACAGGCAGGCCGGCGCAGCCAGCAACGAACAGGCAGCAGGCAGTTGAAATAATACCGATGAAAGAGCGATGCAGCATGGTGATCCCCCTTTGATATTGATGCGGGAAAAATACCACGGGATGGTACCGTTGTCAGCATGGTAAACAAGATATTTGCAGAAATGCAAAATAGCGCTTGGCAGACAGATACTGTTTACATACTATCGCACTCATAAACAGCGGGTGACAGGCGGGGCATGTACCGAAAAATCTATCACTATTTTTATACTCTCAGCCTGCGCTGGAAGCTCCTCTGCGTGGTCTTGCCGTTGGTGATTGTGCCGATTCTGCTGGTGGGGTCGGTTACCGGCTACATTGCCAATCATCAGGCCTACCTCGGGGTCACCCATACCAGTAAAGCTGATCTGGAGCATATGACCTCCTTTACCATCGACCTGCTGAACGCCCACTATCAGCAGTTTCAGGTCTATAAGATGGACAAGGAAAGGACCTTGCGGCTGGAGTTGGCCACCTTGACCAGTCTGGCTTACAATCTTGTGGAAAGCGAATACCGGCAACAGGCCTCTGGGCGTCAAACGTTGGCAACCGCCCAGGCCGACGCCAGCCGGGCGCTGAAAAAGGTGAATGTGGCCGAGACTGGCTATATTTACGCCATGACCAGCAAGGGTACCCTGAAGATGCATCTGGCTCGGGAAGGCGATAATGTCTTCAATGAAAAGGATGAGAATGGGCGCTTGTTCATCCGCGAGATTTGTGAGAAAGCGGTAAAGAATCCCGGCAAGGTACTTTATACCGTTTATCCCTGGCGGAATGAGGTGCTGGGGGACCGGAAACCGCGCAATAAAATGGTTGCCTACCGGTATTTTCCCCAATGGGACTGGATCATTGCTACCGGTGCCTATCTGGAGGAGTCCTCGGAAGATGCAGAGTTTGAGCGGCGCTCGTTTGCCGATCTCAAAGAGCGGATCAAAAGCAAGCAGGTGGGTAAAACCGGATACATTTTCTGCATGGACAGTAAAGGGACATTTACGCTGCATCCGACGGCCGAAGGGCAAAATTTCTTTCAGGCCAAAGACTCTAGCGGACGTTATTTCATTCAGGATATGTGTCTGAACAAGCAGGGTTGGATCAGGTATCCCTGGAAAAATCCCGGCGAACGCTCGCCACGGATGAAAATTACCCATTATGCCTATTTTGCGCCATGGGACTGGATTGTGGCGGTTGGCTCTTATGAGGACGAGTTTTACCGGGAGTCGAACGAAATCAAGAGCAGGATTCTTGAAAGCATGGTGGTTCTGACCATTCTGATCGGAACGTTGGCCATCGGTTTATTGATTATCGCTTCAAAAGTGCTGACTGATCCGATTAACCAGATGATTGAAGTGATCCGGCGGGTCAAGCGGGGGCGACTGGAAGAACAGATGCCGGTAACCTCCGGTGATGAATTGGGGGAATTGGCCACGGCCTTTAATCGGATGACGGCCATGATTAGGCACAACAAGGAGATGGAGTCAAACTTGGCCCAACAGGGGAAGATGGCTTCACTGGGGGTGCTCTCTTCCGGGGTGGCCCATGAAATCAACAACCCTCTGGGGGTCATCCTCGGCTACGCATCGTACCTGGAAAGCAAGATTCCCGAAGATGATCCGATGTATCGGTTCATTCACGATATCAAGCGGGAAAGTAAGCGCTGTAAAAAAATTGTCCAGGACCTGCTTTCCTATGCCCGGACGCCAAAGCCAAATCTTGAGGCAACCAATCTCAATGAACTGCTGGAACAGATCGTTGATTTTGCCGCCAATCATACTGATATGCATGGCGTTACTATCATTAAGGCGTTTCAGCCTGACTTGCCCCAGGTTCAGGTAGATGGCGATCAGATCCGTCAGGTGGCGATCAATTTGATCTTGAATGCCGGGGCGGCAATGACGGATGGCGGTGAGTTAGTGGTGCAGAGTGTTGCTGATGGAGTCGACCGGGTGGCTATTTCATTCGTCGATACGGGTGGCGGGATTCCGGCCGAATATCTGGAAAAGATTTTCGAACCCTTTTTCACCACTAAGGAAAAAGGGACTGGCCTGGGGCTGGCAATAACCCGCCAGATTGTTGAGATGCATATGGGGAAAATTGAGATCGACAGCGAATTGGGCAAGGGGACCACGGTCAGGATTATCCTGCCCATTGAGCGCGAAGTTTTCTAGTACACTGTAACTCTTGAATTTTCGCACTAAACCCCTCCAAACCTCCCCTTGACAGGGGAGGCTTAAATGCTTCCCCCCTGTCAAGGGGGGATTGAGGGGGGGTTGGTTTTAGATGTTCCAGCGTACTAGGGTAATTTGAAGGGGCAGAATATGAGCGAGAAAAAGCGGATTCTATTGATCGATAATGAAGAAGGCCTCTGCCGGATGATGGAAGCGGTGTTGCTGGACAGTGGCTATGCGGTGAAGGCCTATACCCGCTCGTTTGAAGCGGTGGAGGACTTCCGTAAAGGCGATTGGGATATGGTGGTCAGCGACATCAAGATGCCGGGGATGGACGGTCTTGAAGTGTTGCAGCGGATCAAGGCCAAGGATCCGCAGATACCGGTGATCATGATTACGGCCTATGCTACGGTGGAGACGTCAATCCAGGCGTTGCGGCGTGGTGCGTACGATATGCTGACCAAGCCGTTTGAACCGGAAGAGCTGCTCTATCGGGTGAAGAATGCCCTTAATACGACCCAACTGATTGAAGAAAACCGGGAATTGCGGGAAGAGCTGGTCGGCAAGTTCCAGTTCGATAATATCATTGGTTCATCGGGTGGGTTGCGGGCGGTGCTGGAACGAGTTGGCAAGATCGCCATCCGTGATACATCGGTGCTGATTACCGGTGAATCAGGCACTGGCAAGGAGTTGATTGCCCAGGCGATTCACTATAATTCTCCCCGTAAGCACAAGAAGTTTATCGCCATTAACTGCGGGGCACTGCCGGAAACGCTGCTGGAGTCGGAACTGTTCGGTTACAAGAAGGGGGCATTTACCGGGGCCAAGGAAAACCGCCAGGGGCTGCTGGATGCTGCCGACGGCGGCACCCTGTTTCTTGATGAGTCGGGTAACCTGCCGATGAACGTCCAGAAGACGCTGCTCCGCTTTCTGCAGGAGCAGGAATTTATCCGCATCGGCGATACAGTGCCGACCAAAGTCGATGTCCGGATCATCTCCGCCACCAACGCGGACTTGAAGGACGCGGTCAAAAGTGGGGCGTTTCGTGAAGATCTGTTTTACCGCTTGAACGTTATCAATATCCATTTGCCTCCCCTGCGGGAACGGCGGGAGGATATCCCCTTGCTGGTAGCCCATTTTGTCGGGCTGCAAAATAAAAAGTTCGGCACCCAGTGTAAGGGGTTGGATCATCAAGCCCTGGACGCCGCCTGTGACTATGGTTGGCCCGGCAATATCCGACAATTGAAGAATGCGCTGGAGGCGTGCGTCGCCATGGAAGGCGATGAACTTATCTCGCGGGGGACCTTGGGGCAATTTATTGAGATCCCTGAATCAGGCGGAGACCAGCCAGAGGTTGATGTTGCCGGTGAGGGCGATGACGGAGAGTATTCGCTGGCCTTGGCCAAATTTGAAACAGATTATCTCAAAAGCCTGTTGCGCAAGCATAGCGGTAATATTGATGCAGCGGCGCGGGAGGCCGGCATGAATATGGCTACGATTTATCGTAAGGTTAAACGCTACGGCATCCGCCGCGAAGATTTTGTCTCCTGATGTGACCGGTCCTGGCTGGTGGGGAATTTTGCCCACCAGTGCCGGAAATACCCACTACGTGCCCTGCCCGGCAATTCATCCTAAAAACGGCAGTCAATTAACGCAGAGGCGCAGAGACGCAGAGAAATCAAGAATTTATCCAAGATTTGATGCTCACCAAAAAGGTGAAGGCCGTATTTTGCTTAAAAGACCGTTTTTACTCTGCGCCTCAGCGTCTCTGCGTTTCAATTGCTTTTTCTATGTTCATTCCTTTCATATTGCCCCGATCCGAAGTTTCCCCCTGGATAGATTGATTTGCATATTTGCAAAGTGCCCACTGATCGCGGTTTGCAGTGATGCAGTCGTTGATTGCTTTGCTTAACTACCTGAAATTAGCTGATTTAATGTGCCAATCAAAGGTGCTGGGAGTGCATTCTATGCCCGCGTCGGCATTATAAATCCCTTGCAATAGTGCAAACTTACCGTTGGCGTAAACTGCGCTAACATTTAGTTGGTATGGCGAAACATCTCGAAATTACTGGTATTTACAATAATCCATGCCTCAGTGACAAAATTGGTATGGCTGTTGCTCTGTAGCTAGACGTTACTCCTAAAGTGGGTTGAAGTCGGGTGTGAACGACGGTTTGCTCTGATGGCTTCATCCCCCACCTAATCCAGGCCCTATGGGCATTACCATACGAGGAAACCATGGCCGCAGACGTCATCTGCCCTTTTTACGGAAAGAACGACGATTACTGTGATGTCGGGTGCGGTTACATCTCGCCGTACGATGTGAACCAGATCATCAAATTCTGCAGCTGTCGTTACAAAACGTGTCTCAAGTACCAGGAGCTTGCCGACAGATTTCCGTCGCAGGCAGTTCATCTGGTCAAGTGTTAAGGCTGGAGGGCCCCATGCTGTTCAATCTTGCGCTACACCTGCATCACCAGGTCATTTTGAGTGCGCTGATGGTGGCTACCATCTTTGTCGTTATCTACAGTATCAAGGAGAGAAACGATGAGCGAAAGAGAGCTTGAACTGCTACAGCGCATCGAGGAGTTGGAGCGGCACACCTGGCGTAACAGCGCCATTTTGCGTGCGGTCGCCATGGTCTCCTTTACCGCGCTGGTGGGCATTATCATCGCGTCCGGTGTTGTTGGTGGCGGTCGCGGCAGTCACTGGACCGGCCCGGCCTGGAATACCATGTGGCTCTATGGTCTGTTTGCCGCCAATGCCGTGTCGATGTTCTGGACGACCCATAAGGAATAGGGAAAACAACCATGCCCATGTCATTTAGGAATATTGCGCTGCTGTTGGTAGTGGTCATTGCCTGTACCTGGTTCAATATGCGGATTTTCCAGGGGCTTGATGAAATAATGGGCGACAAATTCTGGGTCGTTGATACCTCCATGGGCGATCACGGCTGGTACGGCATGGGATTGATCCCGCACCTGAAGCTGATGGCCAAGGATCTGGTCAAGGCCGTTAATACCGATGCCGATCCAATAAACAATCTGCTCATCTATGCCCAAAACGGCGATTTTGCCGGTAATTCAGTCTATGGTATCTGTTTCGGTATTCCGCTGATCATGTATCTGATCTGGTTTGCGTTCATCCTCGGTTTTCCCGACCGGGTCGACCCATATCTGCTCCCACGTCGAATTTTTACCTTGGCCGTCATCATTATCTGCTCAGTGTTGGTCAATCTTTTCCTGATGCGGATTTCCGCTGATTTTGCCCGGGATCCCATGGCGCGGATTGCCAACCTCGCTGGTAATCACGCCTCCCTCCTGTTTCATAATGCCGGGATCTGGTTTGCCATTCTGTTCTCAGCCCTGGGCACCCACACCCATTCAGCCCAAGAAGCCATTGCGCCGGATAGTCGCAAGTGGCAGACCCAAGCCAATGAGAAGTTTAACTGGATGTTTATTCTGCTGGGCGTCGTCACGATACTGGAAATTACCCTGGTACAGAACAAGCTGGCCCTGCCTGATGCGGCGGTTGACTATGCGGTCTGGATCATCTGGGTAGTCATTTTCATGCGGATGTTTGGTTTTTCGCCTCGCTATTGGGTCAAACGAGGGCGGGGTATTGCCATTATGCTTGGTGGTACCGCCCTGACTCTGCCGATATTTTTTCTGGTCGAGCGGGCAACCGGCACCATGGGCGCTGGTTTCGCCTCGCCGATTCTGGCCAAGGCGTTAGGCGCAGATAGTGCCAATATCGGTTTATCGGCGATGATTTCCATCTATCTGATCTTCTGGATGGAATTTGCCGCAGCCATTCGCATGAATGGACCGGCCAAAAACGCCGTAAGCCGCTACTGATTTTCCACGGTACACAACAGTTCTTTCCCATACCGGACGACCTACGACAGGTCGCCCGGTTTTTGTTTCTACCCTGCTTAGCCAAATTTATATTTTATCGCTCTAAACAAGCTGCTCCAGATGCCGATATATATCGTAACGTACATTCTGAGAGGTGACCGTATGGGTGGCTTAACGATCAAGATCAAACTGTTGGGCATGGGTGCCATTTCCGGGGCATTCTATATTGTTATTGGCGTGATCAGTTTCTGGGGGCTTGGTTCGGTCAACGACAAACTGACGTCTCTCTATCAGCAACAGATGCAGGGCAGTCAGCATCTGGGCACGATCAACCAGTTGATGCGGGAGAACCGGATCCAACTGCTCCTGGCGATTCAACATGATCCGGCCAAGGAAGTCAGCAAAATGCATGAGCATCCGGTGGAAACCCACACCGATAAAGTGATCAAAAACATCGCGGCCATTACGGAAACCTGGAAGGAGTACGATGCCATCCCGGGGAAGAGTGACAAACAACAGCAGCTTATTGCCGAGTTCACCGAAAAACGGGGGAAATTCGTCCAGCAAGGCCTGTTGCCCTGTCGGCAGACGATTCTTGATGGCAACTATGATGAGGCTGTCCGCATGACCGTGCAGGTGGTGAACCCGCTGGCGGCCGCTGCTATTGGCATGGCCGGCGAACTCTTTGCCGGAGAATATGCACAGGCCAAGGTCAACTATGATCTGGCACAGCAGCATGCGAGTCGCATGAAGGTAATGGTCGTCATCGGCACGGCCTTAGCGATGCTGATTGGCACGCTCATTAATCTTTTGGTGATCAGGTCGATACACCGCGGCACCAGTGAATTGATTGCGGCGTCCGGTCGGATGGCTGCCGGCGATCTGACAGTTACCATTTCCCGGCAAAGTGGCGACGAGATTGGACAGGTTGCCAATTCGTTCAACACCATGCGAGATGCCTTTGCCGCGATGATTTCACGGGTGGCGGCAACCGCTGCGCGCCTGTCCCAGGCAGCGGATCAGGTGCGGGAGGCATCGGGACAAATGGCTGCCGGAGTTGATGCCGTTGCCAGCCAGGCTGCTACCGTGGCCACTGCTGGTGAGGAAATGGCAGCGACGTCCCAGGACATTGCCATGAACTGTCAGTCAACGGCTGAGGGCGCCGCTCAGGCCAGCGACGTTGCGCGCAATGGCGCAGCGGTGGTGCAGCAGACGGTAGCGGTTATGCAACGTATTTCTGAACGGGTAAAGGCAACGGCGGCGACGGTCGAGGGGTTGGGGGTACGCAGTGATCAGATTGGTGCCATTGTTGGCACCATTGAAGATATTGCTGATCAGACCAATCTATTGGCGTTGAATGCCGCTATTGAAGCGGCCAGGGCTGGAGAACAGGGGCGCGGATTTGCCGTCGTCGCCGACGAAGTCCGAGCATTGGCTGAACGGACTACCAGGGCAACCAAAGAAATCAGCGACATGATCAAGGCCATTCAGCAGGAAACCAGGGGCGCCGTTGTTGCCATGGAGCAAGGGGTTAAAGAGGTGGAAAATGGCAGTCAGGAAGCTGCCCGTTCTGGCGAGGCCCTGGCGGAAATCATGGAGCGGATTGGCGGCGTGACCATGCAGGTAAGTCAGATTGCCACCGCGGCGGAAGAGCAGAATGCCACAACTTCTGAGATCAGCGGCAATATGCAGCAGATTACCGAGGTAGTGCAAAATACCTCCCGCTCGGCTCAGGAAACATCCATTGCATCACGGGAGCTGGAGTCTTTGGCGGTGGAGTTGCAAGGTTTGGTCAAGCAATTTCGCCTCTGATAGTGAAAGTTTATGCAGTGCCTTGGCATCTGTGCTAATGCTTGGTACACTTAATTGACACATTGACATGAAGGAGGACGATATGAACTCAACAAGCGATAAGGTAAAAGCTGGAGCACTGATGCTCATGGCTGGCGGGATCATTGGCGCAGGGCTGGCATTGTTGTTCGCCCCCCAATCAGGAAAAAGAACGCGTCGTGATATTGCCCGGGTTTCACGTAAAGTGAAGGATCAGGCAACTGATGCCGTTGAAGAGTTTTCCGAATCAGTGCACGAGATGGTGGATTCGGTCAGCGACAAGGCGGCCGACCTGCTGGACAAAGGTAAGGATCTAGCCCAGAGCGCCAAAAAAGATGTGCTGAAGGCCATTGACGAAGGACAGGCCCGGTTGGAGAAGGAAAAGTCCCGTCTGGCTAAACTGATTGGCTAGGATTTGAATGTTTTGATTCTGACAAGGGGATGGCCATCACGCCATCCTCTTGTTTTGGAAAGTGACTTGCACCCTTAATTATTCAATAGATACCCTGCTTGCGATCAGTGAACCGTCACTTTGCAGTGCCCCCTTTACCTCAAGAATACTCCCCGGTAGGATAAAACTCTGATCAACAATGCCGCCATTTTGGCGAAAGGCGGTACTTCCGGTAATAACTAACTTTACCGGCCCATCTGGTCCGGCCATGTCTATTCTATTGGCAGGTGCGCTCCCCTGGGCAACACCCAGCATTTCGAGGATCTCTCCCGGACGTACCTCGTTCACCGCATTTTTTTTCTCGATCCTGGGGGTCACTATGGTGCCATTTCTTAACGCACCTTTGACTTCGACGAACAGTCCGGTTTTGAGGTCGGCTAATTGCATATTGCTAAAGGTTGCGTTCTGCAGATCGATCAACTGGTTGCCAATCGATATGGAACCTGAATCTATGGTGCTGATGGCTCCTTTGAGCTGTACCGGTCCACCTGGTGGGAAGGAGCTGTTAATCAAGGCGACACGGCTTGCCAATATCATTCCATTGGCGTTGATGTTCCCGTTTACTTCAACTTCAGTCGTTCCTGTCAGGGCTGCGAGGTCGGAGAGGGTCAGGATGCCGCCATCAAAACGAGTTTTGCTGTCTACATGCGCCGAACGTCCAAGGATGGTCAGGGTGCCGACGGCAGAGTTGACGGCGGTCAGGGGGCCACGCAGTTCCGGGCGGTAGTCGATAGCCGTATATTCAAAGCGGCTGGCTGTCTGATTGAAGCCCCCCTTGACACTTACACTCATCCCCAGTTTGAGGGCGATCTCCTGTGCCGTACTGGTATTGTCGAAGCGGAAACGGATCTTACTGGCCGGCAGCCCTGATGTGGTGCTGGCAAAGTATTCGGTCCCACCGACGAAGATACTGCCATAACCGGTTACCTGGCCAATGGCAATTGTCTGGGCTCCGGTGCCGCTGATCCCGCCTCCGCCGGCCACGGTGGTGCTCCCGCCACAACCGACCAGTTGCAGCAGGGAGATCAGGAGAATGCAGGCAGTTGTAGTTAAGGCGAACGGTTTCATGATGAGTGATCCTCTTTGATCGGGGCGGTGTCAAAATAGAAGATGCTTACTCCCACCCGGCGGCGCGGCTGCATGTCATCATCTGCTTCCTGATCGTGCGCGGCTAGCCACGCATCAAGCTCCTCCAAGAGTGGTTGCGCTTTGTTGGTCACCAAATCATGGAATTCCGACAGGTTAGCAGTCGGAAAGTTGTAGTAGCAAACTTTCCTTTGAAAGAAAGGCGATTCTGTTTCCTTGCGGTGCAGATTGTGATCAATGGTGGTGATTAAATCTGCCGTATCGGTACCGAGAATGGCCAATTTATCCTCAATCCCCTTGGTTGGGATAAAGGCGCGGGCCACCAGTTTGAGTTTGTCGCCAGCAGTTAGTTCAACGAGTCCGAGCCGCAACAGTTCATCAAGCACCGCCCTTGACGGGATGTCGCCGCTATACTGCCTTGCCAGGGCATTGAAGGATGGGGTGGTATCGTCGAGATTCAGTGGTGCCGGTTCTGCTGCATTGGTATGGAATAGAGGGTCTCGAACCCAGCCGCTGATAACTCGGGTGGCCCGATGATGGTGTTCCATGGCGGCATAATCAATGGGGGATTCCTGGCGGTTGAGCCGGAGGATTTCCTTGCGAGTGAGGCCGGTCAGCATGGCGACCCTGGATACGGACTGCTTTTTGCTCTGCAGGTGAAACTCACTATTGGCTACGTCAACATAGATCCATTTGGCCAGCTCGACGAATGTGGGGAGCGGGATGTTATGCCGCAGCAGAATGCGCACCAGGGGGCGCAACAGGGTGCAGAGTGCGGTCGCTATGGCATCGGTAATTTTCATCATGACGATTTACATCCCGTTCAGATGTCGAGTCAACAGGTTTTCGGGATGTCTCCAGGAAAAAGCGGGGGAAATATACCCCCCGCTTGTTGACAGATGGAAATAACTAGTTCTCGTACTGCACTTCCTTTGGTGCTGCCGTCAGGCTGCTGAACGGATTCCAGCGGACCTTGACCACAGTTACATTTGGCACAATGCCACTAAAAAAGGCGGCGGCGCTGATGCCAGGGTCAGGGGTCGACTCCTGATCTTTATATTTCGTGATGGCATCATCGGTAGTAACCAGGATACCGATGATATTCAGCTGCCGTACTGCCAGATTGGCACTGGCAACCGGTCCACGGATGAAGGCATCAGCTGCGGCATTCCCCTTCAGGTCGATCTTTGCTGCAATGATGGCTAAACCGTCGGCGCTCAGGTTGCCCCGCACTTCGACATTTTTGCCGGTTAGGGTTGCCGGGTCAGTGAAACCACTGAATTCGGTACCGTTGTTGTAGATGATCGTTTTGCCAAGCAGAGACAGATTCTTGGCCGTGGTATCAACACTGGCCGCATTGCCGTTCAGTCGCAGGCTTTCTTTGAATGTTACTTTTTTGGCGATCAAGTTGTTGCTGGCATCAAGAACTCCTTCCACTTCGACCTTCATCCCAGCCAGCAGGTCAGCCGCAACCCCGCCGCGATAGACAGTAGCGCTATTGGTGATCACGGTGTAGCCGCGGAGCGTGAAACCGCTACCGCCAATGACGGCAATATACCCCTCCACTTCAAACTGGTCATCGGCGCCACGTTTGAGGGTGTCTTCCAGGGCAATTTTTGTTGCGGTCAGGTTCGCACTGCTCCCCGCAGCGGAGACTTCGACGAAGTCACCATTCTTGATGCCGCTCACAGGAAGGGTCGTTGACCCATTGATGGTGACGGCGATGCCGCTGGATTGTCCCTGATCAACGACGAGGGTGAAGGTGTTGCCGTTAAGATTATTGATGAAACCTTTTGCTTCAAATTCAGCCAATGCATTCTGCTTTTCGATGTGGGACGCCCGGATCTGTCCCTTGTCATCCACAATGCCACTTATTTGAATATCATCATTAACCTTAAGGGCATTGGGACCGGCCAGGAGTCCTTTGATCCGGTCGTCAACAAGAATGGTTTGTCCCATGACGGTGAGTCGATCATCGACCAGGTTGTCGATCCGACCTTTCAGGGTGTCACGGAATTCGATTTCGGTTGCCGCACCATCGACGCCGTTATTGTCGATGCGCCCCTTAACGGCAACAACCATCCCTACTTTCAGCAGATTGTTATCTTGAAGTTCTGTTTCGTTCTGCAGTACCCGCCCGCCGGCAACCTGGTTGGCGGCATCATCGCGCAATTGTAACTTCGCACCGCTGACCTTGAAGGTTACCCCATTGACGGTAACGCTCCCCAATTTCTCTACGACGCCGGTTGAGATAGTGGCGGTCCCGGTTGCCGGTGTTGAACTGCCATTTCCTCCACAGGCCATGATCATGCCAGCTGCCAGTACAGTCAGCCCTTTCGTTATCTGGACCAGTATGCAGTTCATATTGTCCTCCTCTTTCGTTTTAAGGTTGAGTTTAAGTGGGAATAAAATCCCAATTGCCCCTTTTGATTGTAGTCTAGGCTAACTTAATCTGTGTTGTCAACAATTAATGGGATAAAAATCCCAAAATATTTGTTGCCAGCTTGGCAAAAGGCAAATCCGCGTTATTATTCTGTGTATGCAGCACGTTTAGGAAAGTGTGGACATTCTTGGTTGCGGAAGTTCAAGTGGAGGGTACCCGCGTGAAAGTTATTTATAACCGGCTGAAACAAAGCAACAGTCCCTACCTGTTGCAGCATGCCGAAAATCCGGTGGACTGGTACGAGTGGAGGGATGAGGCGTTTGCCCGGGCAGCGGCAGAGGATAAGCCGGTGTTCCTCTCCATCGGCTATGCCACCTGCCACTGGTGTCATGTCATGGCCCACGAATCGTTTGCCGACCCGGCAGTAGCAGCGGTCTTGAACCGGGACTTTGTTGCTATCAAGGTTGACCGGGAGGAGCGACCAGATCTTGATGACCAGTACATGACGGTCAGTCAGCTGCTGACCGGCAGTGGCGGTTGGCCGCTCAACCTGTTTCTGACCCCGAATCGTCTGCCTTTTTATGCTACAACCTACCTGCCGAAAACGCCCCGTAGCGGCAGCATCGGGTTCATTCAATTGCTCGAACGGATTGCCGCTGCCTGGCACGAACAACGTGCCCAGATTCTGTCCAGTTGTGCCTCGATATGTGAGGATTTGCAGCGCCTGTCGGTCCCCCTGGCTGGTGACCTGCCTGGACCTGCGTTGCAACAGCAAGCATTTTTACAGCTACAGCAACTGTATGACCACGAAGCGGGTGGGTTCGGCCAGGGGCATAAGTTCCCCATGCCGGTCAACCTGCAGTTCCTGCTCAGGGTCTGGCGCCGGCAGGGGGATCAATCCGCTTTGTCGATGGTTACGCACACCTTGCGCCGGATGGCCGATGGTGGCATCCATGATCAACTGGGCGGCGGCTTTCACCGCTACACCGTGGACCGGTTCTGGCTTGAGCCGCACTTTGAAAAAATGCTGTATGATCAGGCGCTGTTGGCTTACGCCTACCTTGAGGCATTTCAGGCGACCGGGCAGCATGACCTGCTGGCAGTTGCCGAGGCTATTTTCGGCTATCTGGAACGTGACCTGCTTGCCCCTGGTGGTGCCTTTTTCTGTGCCGAAGACGCGGATAGTGCGGGCGAGGAAGGCCAGTTTTACATCTGGACCCCGGCGCAGATAGCTGGGGTGCTTGGCGAAGAGGATGGAAGCATGGCCTGCCAGATCTGGGGGGTGACTGCAGCCGGGAATTTTGCCGGGAGGAATATCCTGCATCGCCCGGTCAATCTTGATCAGGTAGCCGGGGAGCGGGGGATACCGGTAGCGGTCTTGCAACAGCAGATGGTTTTCTGGCAACAACAGCTGCTGGCAGATCGATCCCGTCGCCTGCGACCGTTGCGTGACGAAAAGATCTTGACCGAGTGGAACGGCTTGGCCATTGCTGCTCTGGCGAAAGGCTATGCCGTCACCGGGCAGGAGAACTATCTCCGACTGGCCAGTCAGGCCTTGGCGTTTCTCATCAGGACAATGGTGCAACCAGATGGCCGACTGATGCGGCGCTGGTATCAGGATGATCTGGCGATCCCGGCTCTGCTTGACGATTATGCCGCGCTGCTCTGGGGAATAGTCGAGCTGCATCAGGCGACACTTGCTCCTGAGTATCTGACCTCTGCCTGCCATTGGGCCGGTGAACTTACCCGGCTGTTTCTGTTGCCATCCGGTGCCAACAGTGCAGTTGCCGTTGATGCCGAACAGTTGCTGGTGACCAATGCCACTGCCAGCGACGGGGTGATTCCCCCCGGTAATGCCTTGGCCGCAGCCTCTTTTCTCCGTTTGGCAGCGATTACCAGGGAAGAATCATATGCTGAAATCGGTAAAGGTATCCTGCGTGCATTTGCCGGTTCAATGACCAAGCAGCCGGCCGCCTATCTGGGGCTATGGTTGACGCATGATTATTTGTGGGAGCCTGCACCGGTGGTAAGCGTTCATGGTGCGCCTGATCGAGATCTGCGGTCCTGGATCAAGGCTGCAGCGACTACTTTCTCTCCTGGGCTGGTTTTACGCGTAGATGACAGTATATCGGCACAACAGGGGGCATTGCTATGCTCTGGACAGGCCTGCAGAGCGGATCTGCCGGAAGAAGTATTGCTGCAATCAGCGCTTGATGAGCTTTGGACCATTAAATAATTTGATTAAAGATTGCCAGTAAATGGTCGATGTGCGTTGTTAGTGTTGCAATTTTCAATGATTTTGGCATGATTACTCCATTCCAGACGCTAAGGAGCGTGGCAAATGCGAAAAATTGTTATGACGGTGTTGGCTGGGGGCAGCCTTATCTGTGGCAGCTTGGTAGCTGAAGCAGGGGTTTTGACTGGAATTCGTACGGTAGGAAGTGGTTTGAATGCCAATGTTGAAGTAGCCGCGGATGCTTCTTTGACCTATGTCTTCTTCCGCAAAGACGCTACCCATTGGGTTATCGATTTAGCAAAGACCGAACCTGGTTCGATTAATCCAACAATGGAACTGGGGATTCCGGCAGCAACCGGTTTGACTGCGGAAAAGCGTCAGGTCGGCAGCCTGTCTATTACCCGATTGACGGTGGCGGTTCGTCCGGGTGTATCAATGGTGGTGAAACCTTCTGCCGACCGGAAGCTGCTGAATCTGTCATTCCAGTCGGGGTCGGCATCGGCGTCGGCCAAGGAAGATGATCTGCTCGGCGATCTGGATGCCCCGGCAAAGCCTGCAGCAACGGCTGCGCCAGCGAAGGATGACCTGGATCTGTTGCTTGATACTCCGGTCGCAGCAGTTGCGCCGGCAGCACCGGCAGCACCGGCAGCTGGCGCTAAAGCAGATCTTCTCAGCCTTGATGATGATCTGGATAAGCCAGTGGCAAAGTCTGTTGCTCCTCCGGCAAAGTCGAATAAGTCCTCATTGGATCAGGAATTAGACGATCTTGATAAACCGGAAGCAGAAATGCCATTAAAAACGCCGAAAAAACTGGAATCGGCAGCGGATCTGGATTTGGCGTTAGTCGAGCCCGCGGCTCCTGCCCCAGTTAAACCGGCACTGGTACCGGTTGTGCCGGAAAAACCGGTGGCAGTTGAACCAAAACGACCTTTGCCGAAGATGGAGCAGGCAATTGCGGCAGCGGCAGTCGTCGCGGCGGTGCCGGTCGCTGTTCCGGCTGGCGTTGATCTCGGCGCGCTGACTCCTGATGAGCTGGGCATCGCCAGTCCGGAGCTGGAAATTGCGCTTCCGGCAGCCAGGGTGGAACCAAAACCAGCGCCTAAGCCAGAGCCAGCCGCAATAGTTGCCCCTCCGGTCAAGGAAGAACTGCCGATTGTTGCTGCCCCGGTAGCCGAGGAAAAGGCCGTTGCTGCTGAGCCGGTCAAGCCTGCCAAACCGGCAGTGGACAGCAAGGCGACCGGTAGTCTGAACGTTGCCGACGGTGTTGTTGAAATTGTGGTGGATAATTTTACCACCTACAAGGCCTTCACGTTGACGGAACCGACCCGGTTTGTCATTGATTTTGCTGGCGCCAAGGCGTCACTCAAAGCAGCAGCTGCCAAAGCAAAGGTTCCCGGAGTCAATGCGGTCCGGTTCAGCCAGTATCCCGATAAGGTGCGGATTGTGTTTGATCTGCCCAAAGGGGATTTACCCGCGTATAAGGTTGAAAAGCTCGAGTCTGGTGTGCGGGTAATGCTGAAATAAACTGTCGGTAAGCGAGACTACGATCTGGGGAGGGGGCATGTGCCCTCTCCTTTTTTCGTGGTGCGAGTCATTTGCGCTTATGGTCAAGAATATGTTACAAACAGCCAGTTTTAGCGACCGGATTTCTGATTGTTACATCAACGAACTGGGGACCGGGGCATGTCAGAAAAGAAACAAATTGTCCGGGCGGCGGGCGTGCTGGGGGCGGCGACGGTTTTGTCCCGGATCATGGGCATGGTTCGGGATATGGTGGTGTCACGCCTTTTTGGTGCCAGTTTTGCCACTGACGCCTTTTTTGCCGCCTTTCAAATTCCCAATATGCTCCGGCGATTCTTTGCCGAAGGGGCTTTGACGGCCGCATTTGTGCCGATCTTTGCCGAGCGGCAGGCCCAGGATCCGGCAGATGCCCGGCTATTGGCCAATATCTGTTTTACCCTGCTCACCATTGTCATGGCGCTGGTGACAATCCTCGGCATCGTGTTGTCGCCGGTGATTGTGCGCCTGATGTTCCCCGGGTTTGCGGCCCAGCCGGCCAAGCTCGACTTGACGATCTTTCTGAACCAACTGATGTTCCCCTATATATTTTTCGTCAGTCTGGTCGCCCTGTGCATGGGGATTCTCAATACCGTCCGCCACTTCTTTACTCCGGCCATCTCAACTGTTTTCCTCAATATCAGCATGATCCTTTGTGCCTGGTTGCTGCACGACCGCTTTGCAGTGCCGATTGTGGCGTTGGCGGTCGGGGTGCTGGTGGGTGGCGCTGTCCAGCTGTTGCTGCAATTGCCAACGTTGTACCGTTTGGGGTTTCCGCTTCGCCTTACGTTGGCCCGCCATTCAGCGGTGAAGCGCATTGTGCTGCTGATGGGGCCATCGGTATTCGGGGTTGGGGTCTATTACCTGAATATTATGGTGGGAGCCATCCTGGCGTCACTCCTGCCGCAGGGAAGCGTTTCCTTTCTTTACTACGCCCAGCGTTTTTTTGAGTTTCCCCAGGGGATCTTCACGGTTTCCGTGGCGCAGGCAGTGTTGCCATCCATGAGTCGTCAGGCGGCTGATGGTGACCTGGTCGCCTTGAAGGAATCAATGGCCTTTGGTTTGCGGCTGCTGCTGGTGATTACGGTGCCGGCCACGGTCGGTTTGATGGTTTGTGCAACGCCTATCTTCAGCCTGATCTTCATGGGGGGCGAGTTTACCTATGAAACGGCGACCAAGTCGGCGTTCGCGCTGCAATACTATGCTCTCGGCCTGGCAGTGGTGGCCATGGTGCGGGTGATCGTGCCGGCGTTCTATGCCCTCAAAGATACCCGAACCCCGGTGATCACCGCCTTTATCGCCTTCGTGCTGAATGTGGGGTTTAGTCTGGTGCTAATGAAACCGCTCCTGCATGGTGGTTTGGCGCTGGCGTCCACACTGTCGGCCCTGGTGAATCTGCTCCTGCTGGTCTGGTTCCTCCGCCGCAAAATTGGTAGTTTCGGGGGCGGTGCGATCCTGCTCACTGGCGGCAAGGCCCTGGTGGCGTCTTTACCCATGGGGGCAGCGGTTTTCTGGATTGTGGGTCTCCATGATTGGGCACTGCCCGGTGCTCGACTGCTGAAGGGGGCAGTGCTTGGTGGGGCCATCGCCGGTGGCGTCGCCATCTATCTGCCGCTGGCGCTGCTGCTGGGGTGTGGTGAAGTGCGCGATGCCTTAAAGTTGGCGCGGCGTAAAATTTTGAAACGATAGGGGGCGGGCATGGATTGTGGTGCGCTATATGAGACGGCGCGGGGGATTGGTGGGATTGTTGCCAACGAAACTGGTCTGGTTGCCCTTATACTGCCGGACCAGGCTGGCAAAGCAGCGGTTATCGCACAACTGCAGCAACTGAGTGCCGCTCTGCAGCCTTTGCCGCTGAACAGTCAGGCGACAGCATTGCTGCAGCGCTATTTTGCCGGTGAGGCGGTACAATTCGCGCTCCCCATTGATGATCGACATTGGTCAGCATTCGGTCGTGCCGTCTATCACGCGGTGATGGCCATCCCCTATGGAGAAGTGCGGAGCTATGGTGCCATTGCCAACAGTTGCGGTCGCCCAGGTGCCGCGCGGGCCGTCGGGCGGCTTATGGCGGCCAATCGACTGCCGATCATCATTCCGTGTCATCGGGTCGTGGCGGCCAATGGGGCACTGACCGGCTATTCAGCGCCAGGTGGCGTGCCGTTTAAGGAAGAGTTGCTGCAATTGGAAGGGGTTAGCCTCAAGGCAGGACAGCGAGTCTGCTGGTAATGTTCGGATTTAGATTATGCACAACCAGACATGTGATGTGTGTTGTTGTTAATTTAACTGGTGAATATTATTGGTAACTACGTGAAATAGCGTTAAATGCGTGTAACTAGCTGGAATTACGTACGGCGAATCGGTGCCTATTTGTTGGGCATAGCGCGTAAGTTGCTTGGTTGAGATTCGCTTTTGGGTCTGTCCACATCGTTATCAACAGGTTGTCCACAGATCGTGTGGAAAGCTGGCTGACCCGTTGAAATCCCGCCGTTTTAGCGCTGATTTTCCAGAATCTTTGCTTCCTGCCAGAGTTCCTCCATTTCATTCAGCGAGGCATCATGCATGGTGATCCCCCTTTGCTGCAGCGTGGTTTCGATGTGACCGAAACGGCAACTGAAGCGATTGATGGTCTTGCGCAGCGCTTCTTCCGGGTTCAGGGACAGGAAGCGCCCGAGATTAACGGTGGCAAACAGCAGATCACCCAATTCCGCCTCCATCCGCTCTTCGTCCCGCGTTTCCAGGGTTTCCTCAAGTTCATGCAACTCCTCCAGGACCTTGGCAAAGACCTGGTCCACATGTTCCCAGTCAAAGCCGACCCTGGCCGCCTTTTCCGTTACCTTCTGCGCTTTGAGCAGGGCCGGCAGATGCGGCGGAACGCCGGACAGGGCTGATTTACGCTCATCACCCTTTTCTGCCTTTTTGATATTTTCCCAATTGGTGATCTGCTCGGCACTGGTCAGGATCTCCTCATTACCGAACACATGCGGGTGGCGCCGGATCAGTTTTTCGCACAGGGTGTCAATCACGTCATTGATGGTGAATGCCCCCCGCTCCGCCGCAATGGCGGCATGAAACAGCGGCTGCAGCAGCAGGTCGCCCAATTCCTCCTGCAGCAGGTGATCGTCAGCGGCATCAATTGCTTCCATCACTTCATAGCATTCTTCCAGCAGGTAGCGTTTGAGCGACTCGTGGGTCTGCTCTGCATCCCAGGGACAACCACCCGGGGCCCGCAGGCGGTTCATGATTTCTACGGCACGGATGAAGTTGGTCGGTTCGAGAGTCATTTACCGGGCCGCCTTTTGGTTTTTGCCGGACTTTTTACCGCCACGGTTACTGGCAGATCATTTTCCAGATAGCGACCGAGGAATTCCTGCTTGTAGTCAGCAAACTGCCCATTTTCAATGCTCTGCCGCACATCGGCCATCATATGCAGATAAAAATGTACATTGTGAATGCTGGCCAGGATCGCCGACAGCACCTCATTGGCGTTGAACAGGTGGTGCAGGTAGGCCCGGGTAAAGTTGCGACAGGTATAGCAGGTGCAGTTTGGTTCCACCGGATAGAAATCCCGTTTATAGTTTTTGTGGGTCAACCGGATCTTGCCCCGATTGGTGAACAGGGTGGCGCTCCGGGCATAGCGGGTCGGAATGACGCAATCAAACATATCCATGCCCCGCTCGACACTCTCCAGAATATCTTCGGGCAGCCCAACCCCCATCAGGTAGCGTGGTTTGTTCTCCGGCAGGAACGGGGCGGTCATGGAAACGACCTTTTTTAACAGCTCCAGGCCTTCGCCGACCGAAACGCCGCCAATGGCATAGCCCGGAAAATCCATGGCCACCATTTCTTTGGCGCACATTTCGCGCAGATCAGCAAAGATGCTTCCCTGGACAATGCCAAACAGCGACTGATCGTTCCGGGTCTGGGCTTTGAGGCATTGTTCGGCCCAGCGCAACGTCTTACGGGTTGACTGGGTAGCGTATGCTTTATCGCAGGGGTAGGGGATGCATTCATCAAATGCCATGATGATGTCGGCACCCAGGGCTTCCTGGATAGCAATCGCCTTGGCTGGATCAAGGTAAACCTCGTCGCCGGTTATTTCGTGTTTGAAATATGCCCCATCCTCGGTGATTCGCTTGTTTGGCAGTGAAAACACCTGGAACCCGCCCGAGTCGGTGAGGATCGGTTTATCCCAGGCCATGAACTTGTGCAGGCCGCCGGCCTTTTCCACCAACCCTTCGCCGGGGCGGAGATGGAGATGATAGGTGTTACTGAGGATGATCTGGGCACCGGTTGCTTCTACCTGCTCGGGGGTCATGGCCTTCATGGCGGCGTGGGTGCCGACCGGCATGAATATTGGGGTCTGGATGTTGCCGTGCGGAGTTTCAAGTGTGCCACGCCGGGCAGCAGTTGTTGGGTCATTGGCAAGCAGGGTAAATTTCATTGCGGTCCTTCATCAAAATTGAATTATCTAACGTAATAATCGCCTGAATTCCCGGCATCTTTGCCACGTTATGCGTTTTTCATAACAGAATCAACCGGTAAAAGCAAACGGGGTTTTCTGTGTACTGTATACATAATAGCTATTGATTTTTTGTTAAGTGGCGTTTAGTATACGCCGGAATTTCCTGTTCCGTTTGACGAAGAAATTTACCCCGAAAAAAATCACATTTCATTGAGTAACAACACTGCACGTACACAGAGTAGTTGACTCTAACATCAAGGAAGAAGGGACTGTGACTATGCAACTGTTGAAAAGCGCTGTAGGAAGAAAAGTTGTCATGGCGATTACCGGTCAGCTGATGGTGCTGTTCGTGATCGTTCACCTGCTGGGCAACTCGTCCATCTTCGTGGGGGCTGACGGCATCAATGCCTATGCCAAGCACCTCCATGATCTTGGGCCGTTGGTCTGGGTGTTTCGGCTGGGGATGCTCGGCCTGATCTCACTGCACGTATTCTTCGGGATTCAGTTGACCCTGGAGAACAGTGCGGCAACCCCGGGAACGTATGCGGTTAAGGTGCAGCGTCGTGCGACCTTTGCCAGCAGCACCATGATCTGGACCGGCGCTATTATCGTCCTGTTTGTGGGTTACCACATCGCCCACTTTACGGCGCGAGTGACACCAGGGCTGATTCTGGGGACTGATTCTGTTGGACGATTTGATGTCTATTCCATGGTAATTGGCAGTTTCAGCAACGGTGGCGTTGTCTTCGTCTATGTGGCTGCCATGGTGGCGCTGTTTCTGCATCTCTCCCACGGGATCCAGAGCTTTTTCCAGACCCTTGGCTGGAACAACGACTGCACCTTGCCGAAGCTGAATGCGCTTGGCAAGACGGTGGCGTTTGTTCTGTTGGTTGGTTATGTCTCCATTCCGGTCTCGATTCTGGCCGGTATTCTGAGCAAATAGGGGGTTAGCGTGATTCTCGACGGAAAGTGTCCTACCGGACCAATTGAAAAAACCTGGGACAAGCACCGCTTCGATCTGAAGCTGGTGAACCCGGCCAATAAGCGTAAGTATAAAGTTATCGTCGTCGGTACCGGCCTTGCCGGTGGCGCCGCAGCCGCATCCTTGGGGGAACTGGGCTATGAGGTGGAGGCGTTCTGCTACCAGGATAGCCCACGCCGCGCCCACTCCATTGCCGCACAGGGTGGTATCAACGCCGCCAAAAACTACCCGAACGACGGCGACTCCATTTACCGTCTGTTCTACGATACCATCAAGGGCGGCGACTTCCGCGCCCGTGAAGCAGACGTCTGGCGTCTGGCTCAGGTGTCCAATAACATCATCGACCAGTGCGTTGCCCAGGGCGTACCGTTTGCCCGCGACTATGCTGGCTACCTGGACAACCGCT
>JANOEC010000021.1:0-8783 GCA_031412995.1 Geobacteraceae bacterium | reverse complement strand
CCCGCGTATATCAGAGTGATCAAACGTCGCCACAGGATCCCGTCTCTCCCTGTGTCCTGGGAAACATACTGAACAACAAAACCTTTAAAACGAGGGATGGGATACTATTCCCTTATTGACTACTGACAGACATATCAGGTTACTAGGGCTCTTTTCCGCCCTGGCGGTGTCAATCTGCGGGATTGCTTGTGCGGCGTATAGTAGTACGCTTCCGCGCAATCCCTTGATTTCCATGCCAGAACTAAAAGTATCTCCTTTCAAACTCGGAAACCAATAGTTTCTCATCCGGAGTTTCCAGATGAAAACTAACTATGTTGCAGTTGGTTCACTTTGATTAGCTGAATTGTTCAATCACGAAACTTGGCATGACATGAAGCACATGCCGCCTCAACGTTTTTAAATGCTGCTTTTGCCCCGACAAAATCGCCTTTCTTCGCCAGATCCAGGGTTGAAGTTACCGCTGCTTCCAAGGACGTTGCCTGCGCCACAAAATATTTCCGCTGTTCGACTTTTTTGTGCGGTTTAGACTTCTTTAGATCAGGAACAGCCATTAGAATCTTGTCGGCCTCTGTTTTTGCCGCAGCTACATCACCTTTTTCGAGCGCCGACTCCAGTTCAGCAGCAGCCACTGAGAACATCGGCATCATGGCATGCAGCTTTTTCATCTGGGCAGCGGTGGTTGCCATTTTGCCATTTTTTTCCGTGCCATGGGCAAATGCCGCCGCAGTAATTATCTGCAGGCCCAAAATCACACAGATTATTGTACTGGCTTTATTGTTCTTCATTGTCGCTCCATGCGCAATAGGGGGATGGCTCATCACGTTGAACCATCCCCTCTTTGCGAGAAAGTTGATAGCTAATGCTACTTAACCGTGTACCAAAACTTGGCACTACGCACCTTGCCGTCCTTTAACTGGAACTTGGACATCACGCCGTATTTCCCCTTTTTCGAAAGGTCGAAATCCGCCCCGAAATGCCCCTGCATCCCCATCAAGTCCTTGCTGACGTCACTTTTGTCCGGATTCTGTACCTTGATCTTGACTTCGCCTTCCGTCAGGGCCTTGCCAGTTTTGGCATCCTTGAATTCAACGGCGATGTGATGGGTCTCTTTCATCTCCTTCGGCATCTCCATCTTCATGGCCTTCATGTGCTCTTTCATGCTCATGACCTTGAAAGTTGCTTTCACGCCATCAACTACTTCTTCATGGGCCACATCACCCTGATGATCGCCATGATTCATTTTCATGGAACCATGGTCTGTTGCCGCAAACGATGCCACGGGAGCTGTAAAGGCAAAAAGTGCTGCGATTAGTACGGTCATTTTTTTCATTTTGAAAATTCTCCTTTGATGGGTTGTGGTTATGAGACGGTAAAACTAAAAACTTCCTTCTTTATGATTAGTGCTTCATCCCCGAATAATGCAGTCGCCCCTTTTTCAGGTCCCGTTTCTTCATCATGACAAAGATAACCGGGGTCATGATCAGCACATGCACTGCCGATGAGATCATGCCGCCGATCATCGGGGCGGCAATCGGTTTCATCACATCGGCACCGGTGCCGGTTGACCACATGATCGGCAGCAGGCCCAGCAGGGCCACCGCCACGGTCATCAGCTTCGGACGCAGGCGCAGGACTGCCCCATCGAAGGTGGCATCGTAGATATCCTGTTCGGTGCAAGGGCCGTTGATCAGCTTCTTGTCCAGCGCCTCATGCAGGTAGATGACCATAACCACCCCGGTTTCCACTGCGATGCCGTAGAGGGCAATGAAGCCGACCCAGACTGCCACCGAAAGATTATAGCCCAAGCCATATACCAGATATACTCCCCCCACTAGCGCAAAGGGTACCGAGAGCATGACCATGCTCGCCTCCAGGGCCGAATGGAAGGTAAAGTAAAGCAGAATAAAGATAATCAAAATGCCAACCGGTACCAGCATCTGCAGGCGGGCCTTGGCGCGAATCTGGTTTTCCCACTGGCCGGACCACATGACGTAATAGCCGGGCGGCAGTTTCAACTGTTTTTCCAGTACTTCCTTGGCTTCGGTGACAAAGCCCCCCATGTCCCGGCCCCGCACATTGAGAAAGACCAAAGACCGGAGCAGGCCGCCTTCGCTGTTGATCTCCGGCGCCCCGGTGGAAACCTTCAGCTTGGTCACCAGGGAAAGCGGCACCTGTGCACCCTCCATGCCACTGACCAGGATGCGTTGGATGGCCGGCATATTGTCCCGGTAGTCCCGCAGATAGCGGAGCCGGATCGGAAAGCGGTTACGCCCCTCAACGGTGGTGGAGAGCATCTCGCCACCCAGGGCCGTTTCGATGATGTCCTGGATGTCGCCAACGTTGACCCCATAGCGGGCCGCCGCTTCCCGGTCGATATCGATATCGAGATAATTTCCGCCGGTAACCCGTTCCGCCACCACATCGGCGGCACCATTGATCGGTTTGAGGATCGCTTCCGCCTGAATCGCCAGATCCTTCAACACATTCAGGTCGTTGCCGAAGATCTTCACCCCCAGGTCGGTGCGCACGCCGGTGGAGAGCATGTTGATCCGGTTGATGATCGGCTGGGTCCAGCCGTTGCGGACCCCGATCTGCTGCAGCTTGCCATCCAGTTCGGCGACGATGTCCGCCTTTTTAACCCCCGGGCGCCACTGCTCCTTCGGCTTTAAGATGATGATACTTTCGAACATGGAGACCGGCGCCGGGTCAGTGGAGGTCTCGGCGCGGCCAACCTTGCCCAGCACATGCTCCACCTCGGGTACGGACTTGATGATCGTGTCTTGCACCTGGATAATCCGCTTGGCTTCGGTAATGGAGACATTGGGGAGAGTGACCGGCATGTAGAGCAGCGATCCCTCGTCAAGGGGGGGCATGAACTCGGAGCCAAGACTCATGAACATGGGGATGGCTATCAACAGGGCCACGAGATTAAGGGCGATGGTAGTCTTTTTCCAGACCAGCACCCAACGGATGACTGGTGAATAGAGCTTGATAAAAAAGGTAGAGACCGGGTTGGCGCTCTCCGGCGGCATCTTGCCCCGCATGAAGTAGTACATCAGCACCGGCACCAGGGTGATGGCGATCAGGGCCGAGCCCATCATGGAGAAGGTCTTGGTAAAGGCCAGCGGGTGAAACAGTTTTCCTTCCTGCCCTTCCAGGAGAAAGACCGGCACAAAGGAGAGGACAATGATCGCCAGGGAAAAGAAGATCGCCCGCCCCACCTGTTTGGCAGAGGCAATAACAACCTCCAGCCGCTTGCCGGCCCGTTCCTCAGGTGGCATTTCCGAGAGGTGCCGGTAGCAGTTCTCCACCATGATCACCCCGGCATCCACCAGTACGCCAATGGCAATGGCGATGCCGCCAAGGGACATGATGTTGGAAGAGACCCCCATCAGCTTCATGGTAATAAAGGCAATCAGGACCGAAATCGGTAAAGTCAGCACGATCACCAGTGCGCTCTGGAAGTGGAGCAGAAAGACCAGAATCACCAGTGAAACAACTATCGATTCCTCCAGTAGATTCTTTTTCAGGGTATCCACGGCCCGCATGATCAGGTCGGAGCGATCATAGGAGACCATGATCTTGACCCCTGGCGGCAAGCCCTTTTCCAGCTCTTTGATCTTGATCTTGACCCGGTCGATGACGTCCTTGGCATTTTCGCCGTAGCGCATGACCACGATACCGCCGACCGCCTCACCTTCGCCGTTCATGTCCAGCAGGCCCCGGCGAATGGCGCCCCCCATCTGCACGGTGCCGAGGTTTTTGACGTAGACCGGGGTGCCGCGCATGTCAGCACCAACGACAATGTTTTCCAGATCAGCCCGGGACTTGACATACCCTTGGCCACGGATCAGGTACTCGGCATCAGCCTGTTCGATCAGCCGTCCACCCACATCCTTATTGGAGGCTTTGACCGCTTCCATAACTTTGCCAACGGGGATTTTGTAAGCAAGGAGTTTAGTTGGGTCCAGATCGATCTGGTATTCCCGCACCAGGCCGCCGATGGAGGCGACTTCCGCCACCCCTTGCACTGTGTTCAGCTGATAGCGGACAAACCAGTCCTGCAGGGTCCGCAGCTGTTCCAGGTCATACCCTTTGCCTTCGATGGTGTACCAGAAGACATGACCGACGCCGGTGCCGTCCGGGCCAAGGGTCGGCCGCACGTTGGGCGGCAACAGCGACGCGGCATAATTCAGCCGCTCCAGCACCCGGGTTCGCGCCCAGTAGATGTCAGCTTTGTCCTCGAAGATCACGTAGATCATGGAGAAGCCAAAGGCAGAGGAGGCCCGGACGGCGCGGACCTGGGGGAGCCCCTGCAGGTTCACCGCCAGCGGATAGGTAACCTGATCCTCAACTACCTGTGGTGAACGGCCGGGATAATCAGTAAAGACGATGACCTGATTGTCGGACAGGTCGGGAATCGCATCCACCGGGGTTTTGTAGACCGACCAGGTTCCCCAGGCGATAATAAGCCCGAAGAGCATCAGAATGATGACCCGGTTGCGAGCACTATATTCAATAATTTTTTCAATCATGGCAGCATTCCTTGTCGGAGATTGTTAGTGAGCCGTCATTACATTTTCATGTCATCCATCTTCAAGGTGCCCTTTCTTGCCGGCGCCTGCTGAGTTGGTGGGGTTCCATGACCTTCATGACCACCCTGGGACGGTTGCTGTCCGGCAGTTGGTGTCTGCTGCCCCGTAGCATCAGGCTTACCACCGGTATGCTTACTGTGATCCTGGCCGCCGCCACCCTTCAGCTGTGATTCTGAGTCGATCAGGTAGCTGCCGGAGACTGCCACCTTGTCGCCCACCTTGAGCCCCGAGAGAATCTGTACTTTTTCATCAGTTTTCTGGCCGACCTGAACATCACGAGGCTCGAACATCCCGGGTGACATTTCCACCCAGACTACTTGGCGTTTGCCGGTATCAATGAGCGCGGTAACGGGTACGACAATGGCCGAACCAAGCGGCACTTTGATGATGGCGTTGACGAACATATCCGGCTTCAGCTTCATGCCGGGATTGGCCATCTCCACTCGAGCCTTGATCGTCCTGGTCTTGGGATCGAGGAAGGGGTAGATGTAGGCGATTTTTCCGCTGAACGGCTTGCCTGGGAAGGACTGGGAACGGATCTCCACCTGCTGGCCAATATGGATGTTAGGAAACTCGTTCTCGTAGACCTCTACTTCCACCCAGACCTGCGACAGATCGGCGATATTGAACAGAACCTCACCGGTGTTGACGTACTGCCCCTGCTGCATCATCTTTTCAATAACCACCCCGGAAAGCGGGGTGTAGATAGGCAGGCGAATGTTCGGCGAGCCTGCTTTTTCGAGTTCGGCGATCTGGCTCTCCTTGACGCCAAAGAGCATTAAGCGCTGCTTGGCCGACGCTACCAACCCCTCGCCGTTCTGGGCAATCGCGGCAATGGATGAATGTTTGAGCTGATCACGGCTCTTGACTGCTAGCAGGTACTCCTGTTGGGTGGCAACCAGGTCTGGAGAATAGATTTCAGCTACCGGTTTGTCCTTGGATACGATATCGCCTACTTTGTTCACGTGTAGCTGGTCGATACGGCCGGCGATCCAGGCGGTGACCTTGGCCTGCCGCGACTGATCGAACTGGACTAGACCTACGGCATTGATCTCCTTGTTCAGCGTACTCTGCTTCACTGCAACCGTGGCAACGTTAGCCATTACCCGTTGGGTGGTGGACATCGAAACATGGCCGAGCATGTCGGCCTGCTGCTTCTGCTCCGCTGTCATGGCAGCACCGTCTGCAGCTCCTTCAATCTTCTTGATCAGCTCCATGGCGCAGATCGGGCAGGTGCCCGGTTTATCCTTGATGATGAAGGGATGCATGGCACAGGTATAAAGTTGCTTTCCTTTGGCCGCCTTCTGCTCGGCAGCCGCGCCGGAATGTTTCTTTTCCCATAGGAACCATCCACCACCTGCTGCCGAAGCCAGAATAATTACTATCAGGGGAATTGCGATTTTCTTATTCAGTGCCATGATCGTACCTCGGTATCGTGTGATTTTATTGATGTTGAGAATGTGCGCTGGATGGTGATACCGCAGGCTGTGCTGGCACAGCAGGTAACGATTGCGGCTGAGCTTGCTCAGGTGGTGGTGCTTGAATTGGTATCGCTGCCACTGACAGCAGCTCGGTTCCTACTGTCGCCTCCAGTTGCGCCAGTCTCATCATGTACTCCGCCTGTGATTCGTACAATTCCCGCTCGTAAGTAAACAGGCTCATCCTGCCATCAAGCAGAGTCAGAAAATCAACCTTGCTCACTCGATAGCTTATGATTGCCGATTCCAATGACTGTTCTGCCTGGGGAATAATGCCACCTTTGTACAATTCAATGAGTTTCCGGCGGCGTTCCAGTTGGGAAAGAGTGTCGTTGATATTAAAGGCAATTGTGTTCTTCAAGGCATTTTGCTCTTCAGTCGCCATGCTCGTCTCGGAAGTGGATTCTGCCAGCATCGACTGCCGTTTTTCCTGCTGGAATGGAAGATTGAAGGTTACTCCGACGGTAAACATGTTATAGCCGGGATCTTTCACCATTTCGGTATCAACCTTCTCGCGGAACATGTACTCGAAAGAGAGATTAAAGTCGGGATAGAACTCCTTTTGTGCCAAACGGTGCGAAGCCTGTCCCTTGTTAATCAGCATGGAGAGGCTTTTAAATTGTGGGCGTTTCTCAAGTGCGGCTGCGTTCAACTGGTCTACAGTAAAGGAAGATTGTGGCAGGGTAAAATCTGCAATGGGACCGATTGGTGTAGTTCCGGGACGATAAAGGAGATAATTGAGATTGGCTTCCAGGCTTTTACGTTGTTGCTGAAGTGTTATCTGCATGTCAACCATCTTGGATTTTTCCAGACCGGCCTTGTAGATATCCTGCTGCACTCCCTGGCCAACGGAATATTTTGACTCAGCGATGGTTATGAAATCTGAAAGTATGATCAAATTTTTGTCAATGATTCCCAAAAACTTATCTACGGCCCATATCTGGTAATATGTTTCCTTAACCATACGAGTCAGTTCGAGCTTGCGCTCTTCAATCGACCATTTGTATGACTCTGCCTCGAAGTTGGCTATTTCCTGCTTTATTGCCCGCTTGCCCCAGAAGGGAAGCTGCTGAGAAATGCCAATTACTTTGGCTGTCTGAGGATCAGACCCGCCAAAAGAGAACGGTTCGCGAGCAACCAGATTCTGTAGTTTGAACATGAACATCGGATCTTCCAAAGAGGAGGCCTGCTTCGCCCTGTTAACGAACATCTGCCATTTGGATTGGGAAGACTTGAGTTCAGGATTGCTGGCAACCGCAGTCGTAACGAGAAGTGCCAGATCTTCAGTGGGCAATTTCACTTCTTCTGCCCAAGTCATCGAAGTAGAAAGCGATAGCAAAAGAAAACCAAATATTCGAAGATTTTTCATGGAAACTCCTGATCGAGAGTTGACGATACAGATACATTTACACACATTGTGCCAACTGCTAACTGCATGAATTGACAGAGTTTACAAATGAGTTGGGTGTCTGGGGGTCAGAGAATATCCTTCACGAGTGATGAATATTCTACAGGGCGTTTCTTGGTATTTCTGTATTGTATTGCATGTATTTTATGTCGGTGCTTACTTAGTTTTCTTTAAGTAAATGGGAAGATAGCCTTTATTTGTGTGCCGGTAATACAATGCCGTACTTTTCTATCCTATAGATGAGAGTATGCCGGGGAATCCGCAGAAAACGGGCAGCTGCGGTCTGATTCCAGGCATTGCGCTCCAGGGCCTGCACGACGACCTCCCGCTCTAACTGCTCAAGAGGATACCCATCGTCAGGTAGCTTGATAATCGCACTTTCGGCAGGTCCAGACTCCTGGAATTTCTCCGGCAGATCGTCAAGGCTGATCACGTCACTGTTACGCATGATGAGCAAACGCTCGACATTATTTTCCAGCTCACGCACATTTCCCGGCCAGGGGTACATGACCAGGGTGTGAAGTGCTTCCTTATCAAAAGTTATCTTCTCACTGCCATGTTTGCCGCAGAAATATCGGATCAGCAGTGGGATGTCCTTGCGCCGCTCGCGTAGTGGCGGCAGATGAACCGGGATCACCGCCAAACGGTAATAGAGATCTTCGCGAAAACTGCCTTCCGCTATCGCTTTATCAATATTCAGATTGGTGGCAGCGACGATCCGAACATCAATTTTCTGAACCTTTGTCCCGCCTACCGGCTCAACTTCCTTTTCCTGCAGCGCCCTGAGCAGTTTGGGTTGCAGTTCCAGCGGCAGTTCGCCCACCTCATCCAGAAATAAAGTACCCCCATCTGCCAACTGAAACTTGCCGGTCTTGTCCTTCACCGCCCCGGTAAACGCACCTTTTGTATGGCCGAAAAGCTCGCTCTCCAGCAGGTCGCGGGGGATGGCAGCGCAATTGATGGCGACAAAAGGAGCATCGCGGCGAGAACTGTTGGTATGAATGGAACGGGCAACCAACTCTTTGCCGGTGCCGGATTCACCGGTAATCAATATTGACGCCTCAGTGTCAGCCACTTTGCGAATGACAGCAAAGACCTTCTCCATCTCGGTGGATGAGCCGATGATGGTACGAAAATCCGCCTTATCCGACAGTTCATTCTTGAGCCGTTTGTTTTCTTCTGCCAGCCCACTAAATTGGAGTGCCTTTTTTACCGTCAATTTGAGTGCACGATCATGGGGATCCGGTAGGACTCGTCGAAATAGCCGATCTTGCCCAGCAGGTGATGGTCGCCCAGCTGCTC
>JANOEC010000020.1:0-31237 GCA_031412995.1 Geobacteraceae bacterium | reverse complement strand
CCCGCGTATATCAGAGTGATCAAACGTCGCCACAGGATCCCGTCTCTCCCTGTGTCCTGGGAAACATACTGAACAACAAAACCTTTAAAACGAGGGATGGGATACTATTCCCTTATTGACTACTGACAGACATATCAGGTTCAATTTTTACGTCCTACTCATATGGTCGGTGATAACTGCAAAGTGATCTTGATATCCCTTTTGCTCATGGTCATCTCCCTTGCCGCATTCCCGAAAAGCTTTCTTCGATTATTACCGACATGCATCTTTTTGATCAGATTTTGAATAGCATATGTGGGGGCAAATAGCCAGATTGCGGGGGACTAATTAAAAAGAGTGGGGGAGTCATGATGGGAATAGCTGTGGCATATCTGCTGTGCGAGGACTTCTAGCAGTTCTGGGAATACCAGCGGTTTGACTTTGCCGACAAGTTCCTCGACGGTAAGGTAATCGGCATTGACTGCAGCTAAATTACGATGATACGATTCTCGCGCTGAATCAAAATCTTATTAAAGTAAGGAGTGAAGATGAAGAAACTGATTATTGTAGCTATTGCGATGACTCTGGCAATTCCGGCTCTGGCAGCAGCAAACGAAACTATTAACAAGGCTGCCAAGGAGAAAGGGGCAGTGAAGACCTCCTCTGGCCTGGTTTACAAATCCATCAAGGATGGCAGCGGGAAATCGCCAGTTGCCAGCAACACTGTAGAAGTCAATTATCGTGGTACCCTCCCCGATGGTAAAGAGTTTGACAGCTCCTACAAGCGTAATCAGTCCATCCAGTTCCCGCTTACCGGGGTAATCCCCTGCTGGACCGAAGGGGTCCAGAAGATGAAAGTCGGTGGCAAGGCACAACTTGTTTGTCCGCCTGAGCTGGCCTATGGCGCACGCGGCGCTGGCAGTTCTGTTCCGCCAAATGCGACGCTAATATTTGAGGTTGAACTGCTGGGGATCAAGTAGGCACCGTGCTGGCTACGTGTTAAATGTGATGAAGCAATAGAGCTGGGCCTGGATATTCTTCAGGCCCTTTTCTATTGTGGTTTTGCTCTAGGAGGCTGTCGGACTTAGCATAAATCTGCTGCAAATCCGTCTGGCCGGTCCATATTTCGCCGCTTTCTTGGCCAATAGAACAACTATTGACCGGAAAAATCGACAAAATCTGTCCTCGCCCAGCCGAATTTTCGCTCTGATTTCCTAAGTCCGACAGCCTCCTAGGTGTTGTGTTTGTAGGGACCTGTTAATGCAGCCGCATTGCTCATCGCGGACGGGCTGAATTGCGGTTATCAGTCCCGTTCCCTTCCACCTGTCGGCTGAATAAAACGGAAATCGCGCTACACTGGGCAGAGGAGCCGAAAGATGTCTGAAGCGCGGGATGCATTTGCCTGCCTGGGTCTGCCAGTGACGGCGACGACGGTTGAGGTCAAGAGAGCCTACCGGCGACTGGTTGCGGTATGGCATCCGGATCGCTATGCGCAAGATTCTCTGCAGCAGCGACAGGCTCAGGAGGGGTTGAAAGAAATCAACGGGGCGTACGCTGCGTGCTTGGCGCAGATTGCCAGTCGACACCGCGAACGGAAGATCGTGCCGGTTGGTCCGGTCAAGAAACCCTCGCGGCCGCTACACCCGAGTCCACAGGTACAGCCTGAATCAGCAACGGTCCCTGGAGATGCTCCTTTGCCACAATGGCCGAATCTGGTTATGGTCGCACTGCTGGGAGTGGGGTGGTTGATTGGTATCAGGCGCCATGGGCTCGGAAGCGAGTTTCTGCTGTTTATGGCGATGCTGTCGATTGTGCCGGCGATTGCCGCCTTCTGGTACAATGAGCGTCTGTTGCGCGGCCGTTTGATGCTGGTGCTGTATCTGTTCGCCTTGGCCGGTGCCGGGCTGTTTCTGCTGGTGTATCAGGTGCTGTCAGAACAGCAGTATCTGGCAACCGTCCCCTCCTGGCAGGGTGGTGCCAGGACAGAAAGTGGCTGGAGCCCTGGCGCGGTCGGCCCAGGCGGCGGGTATTCGCTATCCTCACCAGGTGGGACGGAACGTGGTTTTGGCCCGACTGCGCCAGCGGTGGGTGCTCCGGCAGCGCCGTTAGCGCCGACCGCACCGACCGCACCGACCATACCGGCTGCACCGCTTGCCCCGGCAGCGCCGCGCAACCGTTGATGCTGCTGGCTACTCTTATCCAAGGAGCATTGACACACTATGGCCAAGGTAAAGACGCCCGTAACACCGGCTATACGATTTTTGCGTGAGCAACAAGCTTCGTTTACTGACCACTTGTATGCGTATGAGGAAAAGGGCGGGACCGCAGTATCGGCTCGGGAACTAGGAGTTGACGAGCATGCGGTGATCAAGACGCTGGTGATGGAGGACGAGTCGCGGGAGCCGTTGCTGGTCTTGATGCATGGCGACCGACAGGTTTCGACCAAAGAGCTTGCGCGTGTCCTGGGGAAAAAGGTGGTGCAACCCTGTTCGCCAGAAACGGCGGCCAGGCATACCGGCTATCTCGTTGGTGGGACGTCTCCTTTTGGTTGCCGGCGTCAGCTGCCGGTATGCATTGAGGAGTCGATCCTCGCTCTGCCCAAGATATATCTGAATGGTGGCAAACGTGGGTATCTTGTTGGCATTGAGAGCCAGGAACTGGACAGGCTGCTGGCGCCAACCCTGGTCAATGTGGCTATTTGAAGTGGGGGAAGCCAATGGTTGATGCAAACGGACAAGAGCAGATTGTTGCCGCCTTTCGCCAGGCTAAGGCGCTGGTCATTACCGCTGGGGCCGGGATGGGGGTGGATTCAGGATTACCAGATTTTCGCGGTGATCACGGGTTCTGGGCCGCATATCCGCCGTATAAGCAGTTGGGAATCAGCTTTGTCCAGGCGGCCAATCCAGCCCATTTCAATCGCGATCCGGCGTTCGGCTGGGGGTTTTATGGTCACCGCACCAATCTGTATCGGGCAACGGTTCCCCATGCCGGGTTTGCCATCCTCCGGACCATAATTGACCGCTTCGGGTTGGATTATTTCGTTGTCACCTCGAATGTTGATGGTCAGTTCCAGAAAGCTGGTTTTGCGCCAGAGCGGATCGTCGAAGTGCATGGTTCGATTCATCAGCTGCAGTGCTGTGAGCCGTGTACACTGGCCATTTGGGACAACAGGGAAACTGTCACCATTGATGAGTTAAAAATGCGGGCGCAGGATATCCCCCACTGCCCGCAGTGCGGCGGTGTTGCCCGGCCGAACATTCTCATGTTTGGCGATTCTGGCTGGTTGAGTGAGCGCACGGCGAAACAGGAACGGCGGTTTGATCTGTTCTGCGGCGATCACCTTGGAGATGCGGTGGTGGTCATTGAAATGGGCGCCGGCACGGCAATTCCGACCATTCGCTATCAGAGTGAATCGCTGTTGCAGGGGCGCAACTCGTTACTGATACGGATCAACCCGCGTGAAGCCCAGGTGCCAAAAGGGCAGATCGGTTTGTCCTGCGGTGCTTTAGCTGGTTTAGTCTGGCTGGAAAAACTTATTCATTAAGCCTTATTAGGTATGTTGACTTTCAATCGGCGCGGTGGGATAATTACGCGAATTTTGCCGGTCATGGGGGGGATATGAAGAAACTGCTAATTGCAATGCTGCTGGTAATGGTGACGGTTAGTCTGGCAGCCTCGGCAGCACTCGGGGTAAAGAAGAGGAAGCCGAAACCCTACGAGTATGGCGCGGTGACCATCAATAACTTCTCCCAGGCCGCCGGGATGAATCCGGTCGTCTTTGATCACTGGTCGCATCGGAATCAGTTTACCTGCCGGTTGTGTCACGTCGATATCGGCTTTGGCATGCGGGTCAACGAGACCAAGGTAAAAGCTGCTGATAACATCAACGGCTATTACTGCGGCGTCTGCCACAACGGTAAACGGCAGATCAATGGCAAGGTGGTTTTTGAAGCCTGCTCGAAGCAATTCGGCAAGGAAGATGTCAAGCGCTGCGAGCGTTGCCATAATACCGGTAAGAATCCACTGAAGGAGCAGAATTTCCGGAAATTTGCCGCCAATCTGCCTCGCGAGCGCTTTGGTAATGAGATTAACTGGGAAAAGGCTGAAGAACAGGGGCTGATCAAGTTGATTGACTTTATCGAAGGGGTGTCTATCGCCAAGCCGCCATTAGCTGACATGAAGGAGTTCATGATCGGTTCAAAAACGGAAGGGGTGCAGGATATCATCTTCTCCCATAAGAAGCATACCAAGTGGAATGGTTGCGAAGTCTGCCACCCGGATATTTTTATCGGGGTGAAAAAGGGGACTGACAAGTACACGATGGTGGAGCTCTTTGAAGGGAAATACTGCGGCGCTTGCCACGACTTTGTGGCCTTTCCGCAGATTGATTGCCAACGCTGCCATACGAACAATATAGCTAAATAGCCATGAACAGAATTTTCGTCAGTCTGATATTTTTGCTGCTCTTTGCCCCCGTTGTCGGGATCGCCGGGGTTTTTGACCTGCAAGCGACCCTGTCGTCGGACCAGTATGGCAATATTTTGATCAGTAGAACGTCGCCGGCCAACAACGTGAAACCAGTTTCTTTTTCCCACTGGATTCATCGGCAGAAATACACTTGCCGGGTATGTCATTCCGAATTAGACTTCAACATGAAGGTCAATACCACGGAAATTACCGAATCAGCCAGTCGGGCCGGTAAATTTTGCGGCGCCTGCCACAATGGCCGGGAGTCTTTCAAGCATACCGGCAACTGTGAGAAGTGTCATACCGGGGATCTAGGTTCTGGTCGGGAGCGGTATGAAGAACTGATGAACAAACCGTTTCCGTTCAACCAGTACGGCAATGGCATTGACTGGGTGGAATCGCAGCGGCGTGGTTTGATCAAGCCGAAAAACTATCTGAAGAAAAAGTCGACTGATATCCCCTTTGAAAAGACCCTGTTCCTGGAAACCGAGTGGAGCATCATCACTCCGAGTATTTTTCCGCATAAGGCCCATATTGAATGGCTGGAATGTGGGAGTTGTCACCCGGAGCTGTTCAATATCAAGAAAAAGACGACCAAAGACCTCAATATGAAGACAATTCTGCAGGGGCAATACTGTGGCGTTTGTCATCTGAATGTGGCATTTCCGATGGATGATTGCCGACGGTGTCATCCACAAATGAGGGAGGATGGACCATGACGCAGTTAAAGGTCCTGTTGCTGCTGCTGGCCAGTCTGCTGGTTGCGAGCCCTGTCTGGGCTGCTGATGAGTGGAAAAAAGAGTTCGATGCGGTCTGTTCGCAAACGGACAACGCGATGTCAATGTCTGTTGAGCAGCTGCGCGAATTCGTCAGTCGCTGTGAGAAAATGAAGCCGGCAATTGAGGCATTGGAGTCGAGTCCGCGTAAGGTCTATTTGAAACGCTGGAAGCTCTGTTGCGATCTGTTTAAATATGTCCTTGACAGCAAAATAGCCAATAAAGAAGAGAAATAGTTGCTGAAGCTGCATTTAAGAGGCCTGGCGGTGGACGTCAGGCCTTTTTCTTTTGTGGAAAGGAATGTGAAGATATTATGAATGACCAACCCCTGAAGTCGGGCCAAGTGATTGTCCGCCGCCGTGGTGTTAAGCCGGTACCCAAAGCGGATATTACCGATGCCGTGATGTTCGCCACAACCGCCAAGGGGCTTGAAGAGGTGCTGGCTGCAGAGCTGCAAGGGCTCGGTGCCGCCAAGATACATCAGATGCCGGGTGGGGTTCGGTTTGTCGGTGATCTGGCGCTGTTGTGTCGGGCCAATCTTTGGTTGCGTACGGCGAATCGGGTGTTGTTACGCCTGGCTGATTTCCCCTGTGCGACCCCGGAAGAGCTGTACCAGGGAGTCAAGGCAGTCGCCTGGCAAGAATGGCTCAATCCGCAGATGACCTTAGCGGTGAGTTGCAGTTTGCGGGATTCGCAGATCACCCATTCCGGATTTGCGGCGCTCAAGGCCAAGGATGCTGTTGTCGATGCCCTGCGCGAGCATTACGGGGAACGCTCGTCCGTTGATACCCGTAATCCTGATCTTCCGATCCAGCTTTATATCAACCGCAATCACTGCACCTTGTACCTGGATTCGTCCGGGGATCCGCTTGATCGCCGGGGCTACCGCCTGGCCCGTGGGGAGGCACCGTTGCGGGAGCATCTGGCCGCCGGTTTGATCCTGCTTTCCGGCTGGCATGGCGATGTGCCGCTTTATGATCCGTTTTGTGGCGCCGGGACGATTCTGGTTGAAGCGGCAATGATTGGCGCAAACATTGCCCCGGGATTGCTGCGGGAACGTTTTGCCTTTCAACGCTGGCTTGGGTATGACGCCGCTATCTGGCAGGCAGAGCGGCAGGCGGCAGAAGCTTCCAGGCAGCCGTTGCGGGCGGCGATTATGGGGAGTGATCTGGCGATCGGTGCCCTGAAAAATGCCCGGGCCAATCTTGAACGGGCTGGGATCGAAACCGGAGTTGCTTGCAACGAGCGCGCATTCACCTCCTTTACGCCCGACCAGGGGCCTGGAGTCATCATCTGCAATCCACCCTATGGGGCAAGGATGGGTGACGAAACGGAACTGGTGGGACTCTATCGACAGCTTGGTGATCTTTTGAAGCAGCAGTGTGGCGGCTGCAAGGCCTTTGTCCTGACCCGGCAAGGAGTGCTGGCCAAGGAGGTGGGGCTGCGACCGACGCGCCGCTACCCACTCTGGAATGGCCCGATTGAATGTCGACTGCTGCACTTTGATCTGTATTGAAAAGGCGAACATGGCGAAAAACTGTCGAAAAACCTTGACACCGCCAGTACCCTCCCCTAGTATTTGAATTCGCTTTGCGGGCCTATAGCTCAGTTGGCTAGAGCTACCGGCTCATAACCGGTCGGTCCCAGGTTCGAGTCCTGGTGGGCCCACCAATCCACCTATTCACCGGCTGATGCCGGCACATGAAAGGCGTGGAATGCCCCTAAAGCGCCTCGCTGTAAAAAATGATCAGCAGAAAAAGAGTGCATCCACCAGGGTGCACTCTTTTTCTTTGGTGCCACTATGAAAACGGCGCGAGTAGCTGATGTAGTTGGAATCATTAATGGTTTTGCCCCGTTTCGCCTTGCCGAAGAGTGGGATGCGGTCGGTTTGCAGATTGGTGACCCCAACGCGACTGTCGAGCGGATCATGGTTGCATTGGATCCACGTCAGGCCGCAGTGACGGCGGCAATAGCTGCTGATTGCCAGTTGTTGGCGGTTCATCACCCGCTACTGTTCAAACCGCTGAAAAAACTGGTTACCACTGACCCGCAGGGTGCATTGGTGATGCAGGCGGTGCGTGGCAATCTGGCCGTCGCTGCCTTGCATACGAATTACGACATTGCCCAAAACGGATTGAACGACCTGCTGGCAGACCGCGTCGGCTTGACCGATTGTCAGATCCTCAAGGTTACGGGCAGTGATGAACTGCTCAAATTGGTGGTATTTGTACCGGTTGATCATGTTGCCGGGGTCATGACGGCGCTGTTCAAGTTTTGCCGTGGCAGCGGCAATTACCGGGATTGCTCGTATCGTACGAACGGCACCGGCACCTTTACGCCGCTGGTTGGCGCCAAGCCATTTATCGGTACCGTTGGCCAGCTGGAAGAGGTTGCAGAAGAGCGATTGGAATTCCTGCTCCCCAAACGCAGTCTGTCTCCAGCCATCAAAGCGCTGCTTGCAGCCCATCCTTATGAAGAGCCGGCTTTTGATCTGTATCCGCTGGCCAACCCAGGTGATGAATTTGGTCTTGGCCGCATTGGTCGCCTGCCTGAACCGTTGCCGTTGCTTGATTTTGCCCGCAAGGTGAGTGAAGCGTTGCAGACACCCGTCCGCTTCTGCGGTGACCCACAACGATCCGTGCGTAAGATTGCCGTTTGTAGCGGTAGTGGGGCGTCTTTGCTGCGTGAGGCGCACTTCAAAGGAGCTGATCTGCTGTTGACCGGCGATTTGAAACACCATGATGCTACGGACGCAGAATTAATGGGGCTCGCGCTGGTTGACGCCGGCCATTTCGGTACGGAGATGCTCATGGTGAACGCGGTAGCTACGCAATTGCGCAAGGATCTGGCGCAGCGGTCGCTGTCAGTTGAGGTTCTTACCCATTCAGGAGAGGCTCCACTTTTTCAGGTGATATAAATAAGGTTGAGCTGAACAATATTGACGAAGTCCAGAAGCGTAATCCAGATGGTCAGGGAGGGTTGGAGTGCACAAACAGATTAGTTCGTTAGCAGTACTGCAGAAACTTGATAACAAGTTGGATGGTTTTCAGGGAGAAAAGCAGGCGATTGAAGGGCAGGTTCAGGATCTTGATGCCAAATTAAGCAAGGGGCGCAGCGACTTGGCTCTCCGGGTTGAAGAAGTAGCTACCCTGGTGGCTGCCAAACAGGAACTGGAGGGAAACCTGGCGACGGAGCAGGACAACATCACGCGCTCCGAAGTTCGGTTGAAAGAGATCAAAACCCAGAAGGAATATCAGGCGGTCTCCAAGGAAGTCAGCATGGCCAAGAAGATGCTCGGCGAATTGGAAGAGCAAATTTTGACCAAAGATGCGGAGCTCACGCAACTGCAGGAAGAGCTGGCAACCCTGGAAGCGAATCTGCAGGAAATGGAAGGGCATGTTGCTACCCGTACTGATGAACTGCGTGCCGATATTGGCGAGCTGGAGTCTGGGGTTGCTGGCGATGTCGCGGCGCGGGAGGAAGTCGTAAAGTCAATCTCTGCTTCGATGCTGCGGCGCTACACCATGCTGCGTGACCAGCGGCGCGGCGTTGCCGTAGTCGAGGCGCGTGATGGCTCGTGTCTCGGCTGTAATATGAATATCCCGCCGCAGATGTACAATGACCTGCACCGTGGCGACGAACTGATTGCATGTCCGCACTGCCAGCGGATGCTGTTCCTTGCTCCTCCGGCTCAAGAAGGTTAAAGGCGGTTCGAGGTTCGAGGTTCGAGGTTCGAGGTTCGAGGTTGAAAACACGCGACAGCGGAGAGCAATTAGAGTAATTTTTGAGCGGCACAGCCAAAAGCTTCAGCTGCTAGGCTTGCGATGCCTGAGGAATGAGGCATAGCAGCGCTACGCCGCAGTGACGAGGGCGGAGCGTAACGACGCAGATGGACTTTTTGCGCTGTCGCTAGGTTTGGTCGAAGCGGCCCAGATGACCGCCGCCGTTTAGGGGGAGGAAAGTCCGGGCTCCAGAGGGCAGGATGCTGGATAACGTCCAGCGGGGTAACCCAGGGAAAGTGCCACAGAGAGCAGTCCGCCCGTGCATGCACGGGTAAGGGTGAAAGGGTGAGGTAAGAGCTCACCGGATCGGGCGGTGACGTCCGATGCCAGGTAAACCCCATCCGGAGCAAGGCTAAATAGGGGAGCGTTAAGGGCGGCCCGTCCGTGCTCCCGGGTCAGCCGCTTGAGGTCGTCGGTAACGGCGATCCTAGATGAATGGTCATCGGCTGCCAACGGGTAACCGTTGTTAGCAACAGAACCCGGCTTACGGACCGCTTCGACCATTTTTATACAAGGAATATTTGTGAATAGTTTGCTGAATGCCTGGGGTCACGGGGTGACGACCGTCCACCGGGAATATGAACAGCAGTCGGTGGAAACCCGGCAGCATCTGCGCGAGCTGGCAACGGCGATCATGACCGGCAAGCGAAATCTGGCGGACTTGTCAGCTGCGGCAACTGCTGCCGGGATCTGTGCGACCTGTAGCGGTGCCTGTTGCTCCCGGGGGAGGTATCACTTTTCGGTTGTCGATCTGCTGGTCTATTTGGCAACCGGGACTGAACTGTTTGTGCCCGATTTTGGCCAGAATGCCTGCCCGTTTCTCGGTAACGAAGCCTGTTTGATGCCCCCGGAATTGCGGCCATTCACCTGTATTACCTTTAATTGTGAGCAGGTCGAGGCACTATTGCCATCGCTTGAGCAGAGCCGCTTCGCAGAGCAGGTTGAGCAATTGCGGTTGTTGTACGCCGAAGTGGAAGCAGTTTTTCGCGTCAGGTTGAGTGGCGGCCTGCTGCATTACAGTGAAAAATCCCTGGTAGAAGGGCGGGGGATTTTACTGGTTTAAACCTAAAAAAGCTTTTGCAACGCAGAGTCGCAGAGACGCAGAGGATGAACAGTAAGATAACAATTTAAAGGTGTTCCCTGTCTGAAGCCTCAGTAAAGCTGTATAATTTTTGATTTTCTCTGCGACCCTGCGTCTTTGCGTTATTTAACTGCCCTGTTTAGGTTAAATTTACCGTCTGCTTCAGTTGGTAGATGAGGAGTGATGATGGCAACCCTTGGTGATTTAGTTCTGGTTCATGTGGACGACCGGCCCGGCTTTTTTGCCCGGATCGAGGATGTTTCACCTGATGTGAAGTCAGGCTGGTGGCTGGTTAAGCTGTTGGTGCTGACCATGCCGCTGCAGGTCTATACCTGGACTCTTGACACCAGCCAGATTGAAGGTGCTGCCTTTACCATGGGGGGGACGCCGATCCAATTGGTGAAAGTTGAATCACCGGTTGAGCGGCCTGCACGTGCCGGTGGCCAGGCCAGAGCTGATAATGTCGAACAGGGAAAGTCGCAGCCTGAGCCGGAACGGGGCAAAATTGTCTCCCTGGCGGACCGGAAAAGAAATAAATAAGCAACTCGCTGATATTGCTGGAATAGTATCGTAATCACTGCCGTAAAATGCCCTCTTGTAGGGCATTTCTCTTTTCTCCCCATAAAACCCCCAGCAAATCACCGTAAATTCAATACTTTTTTCGTGTTTTTGCCTTGACATAGGCTTGCGCCCAGGTATATTTTGCCATCAAGTGGGAAAAAGTGGCATTTGGTGGTGAAGAGTGGCAAAGTTTAAGGGCGTACATCTCACGGCAGTTGATGATAAAGGGCGCACTAGCATCCCGGCCAAGCTGCGTGAGGTGTTTGGTGCCAGCTATGGTGACGAGCGTCTGATTATCACCAAGGCCGCGCCGGTAGCCACGGGAAGCGGTGAGCCGTGCCGTGGTCTGGCCATTTATCCGCTGCAGGAATTCCAGGAATTGGAAGATCGTTTGGACCGCCAGTCCGGTTTTACTGCGGCCGAGATGAAAAGCATCCGCAATTTGATCATTGCCCCGGCCGAGCCATGCACGTTCGACAAGCAGGGCCGTGTCTTGATTCCCCCGGCGCTCCGGGCATATGCGGCGCTGGAGCGGGACATCGTGTTTGTTGGTGGGCAAAACAACAAGGTTGAACTCTGGACCGCGGCAACCTGGGATCAGGTCTGCGGACAATCGGAAAAAGATTTTCCTTCCGACTCGCCGCAGTTGGCCGATCTGGGGATATAGCTTATGGGGTTTTCCCACCTTTCCGTATTGCCACACGAGGTTATAACGTTTCTGCAACCGCGGCCCGGCGGGCTGTATGTTGATGGGACGCTGGGTGGCGGCGGGCACGCTGAGCTTATTCTGGAGCAGAGTGGCCCCACTGGTCGCGTGATCGGCTTTGATCGCGATCCTGCCGCATTGGCTGCCGCTGGCGAGCGCCTGCAACGTTTTGGTGACCGGCTGCAACTGATTCACGGCAACTTTGCCGGTCTGCACCAGCAGCTGACTGCTCATGGGATTACCGGGATCGATGGGATACTGCTTGATCTGGGGGTGTCGTCACACCAGTTGGATACCCCCGAGCGTGGCTTCAGCTTTCAGGTTGATGCACCGCTGGATATGCGGATGAACCCCACCGAGGGTATTGCCGCCGTTGACTTGGTGAACGATGCGGACGAGGCCGAGCTCACGGAGATCATTTACCGCTTTGGTGAGGAACGCTGGGCCAAGCGAATCGCCAAGTTTATAATTGCCGCCCGCGCTGAGCAGCAGATTGCCACCACCGGCCAGCTGGCCGCCATTATCTGTGGAGCTATTCCCCGCAAGGCGCAGGAGGAGCGGATTCATCCGGCCACCCGTACGTTTCAGGCGTTGCGCATCGCGGTGAACCAAGAACTGTCCAGTCTGGAAGAGGCGTTGGCGGCGATTGTCGATCTGCTGAACCCTGGCGGCCGGGCCGTGGTTATTTCGTTCCACTCGTTGGAGGATCGGATCGTCAAAGAGTCGTTCCGTAGTTATACCGGTCGCTGCACCTGCCCGCGAGATTTCCCGCGGTGCGTTTGTGGTGCCCAAGCCAGGCTGAAGGTGTTGACCTCCAAGCCGGTCATGGCAACGGCTGCAGAGATTGCCAACAATCCGCGGGCCCGGTGCGCCAAGCTGCGGGCGGCAGAGCGGCTGCCAGAAGAGAAGAGGTAAACCATGGAAAATATCAGGACTATTTACAGCAAGGTTGCCCCGCCCCAGGCGATGACGGCAGCTGTTCCTGCTTACCGCTGGGAGATGTTCCCCTATTGCATTGCGGTCATGCTGCTGTTGACGGCAATCGCAATATTTCACGTCTGGTCACGGTGCAAGGTTATGGACTTAAACCTTCAAGTTGCCGAGACCCGGCGCCAGGTGAAGGATCTGCAGCAGGAGCAGACACGGTTGAAGGTGGAAACGGCATCGCTGAAGACCCCGGCCCGGATTGAAATGCTGGCCAAAGGCGAGTTCGGTATGGCGCTGCCCACTGATCAACAGGTGGTTTTGGTGAAGTGAGAGACGATCGCGAAAAATGGGCCAGAAGACGGCTCCGCTTTGTCGGCGGCATCTTCGCGATCGTTTTTGCCATCACGGCTGGGAAGGCTTGCTATCTACAGGTCTATAAGCGGGAGTTTTTGGCCAAGGAAGCGGAACGGCAACACCAGCGGGTGGTGCAGCTGACTCCGGCTCGCGGGACTATTTATGACCGCAACCATGCCGAATTGGCGGTTTCCATTGAAATGGATTCCTGTTACGCCGATCCCCGCTCCATTGAAAACCTTGATGAAACGGTAGCCAAGCTGGCGCCGGTGATCGGCATGGATCGGGAAGGGCTCAAGAAAAAGCTGCAGGGGAGCAAAAACTTCGTCTGGCTGCAGCGGCGGATTGCCCCGGAGCAGACGGCAAGGATCAAGGAGCTGGAACTGGCTGGGATCGCCTTTGTCAAGGAAACAAAGCGATTTTATCCGAACTCGGAAACGGCCAGTCATGTCATCGGTTTTACCGGCATGGACCCCGAGGGGCTTGAGGGGATCGAGCGTAAATATGACACCACCATTCTCGGGACTGCCGGGTATCTGGTGACTGAACGGGATGCCCTGGGACGGGATATTTCGCTCAAGGGGAATCTGGTCAAGGGTGCCTCGAACGGTCATAACATCATCCTGACCATTGACCGGAACATCCAGCACATTGCCGAGCGTGAACTGGCAAAGGTCGTCAGCGAAAGTCAGGCCAAGGGTGGGGTTGCCCTGGTCATGGAACCGGCCACCGGCAAGGTGCTGGCCATGGCCAATTACCCGGCATTCAATCCCAATGCCTTTCAGAAGTATGCGACACAGCAGCTGCGCAACCGGGCCATTTCCGACAGTTATGAGCCGGGCTCGACTTTTAAAGTGTTTCTGGTTGCGGCAGCCCTGGAAGAGCGGGTGATTAGGGCCGGGGACAGCTTCAATTGCGAGATGGGCAGTTACCATGTTGGTGATCGGACTATTCACGACACCCATAGTTATGGTCAGCTGAGCGTGGCAGACATCCTCAAATATTCGAGCAATATCGGTGCGGCCAAAATTGGCAGCCAATTGGGGGCTGATCGTTTACATGGCTATCTAAAAACCTTTGGTTTTGGCGATCGCAGTGCCATTGATCTTCCTGGTGAGGCGTCCGGGAACTTGCGCAATCGCAACCAGTGGTACGGCGTAGACCTGGCAACGATCTCCTTTGGCCAGGGGGTTACGGCAACGGCGTTGCAAGTGACAACCGCCGTTTCAGCGATTGCCAATGGCGGTGATCTGATGAAACCCTATCTGGTTGACAAGATAACCGATGATCAAGGTGGCGTCATTCGACAGATTGCGCCGCAGGTCAGGGCAAAAGTGGTTTCCACGGCAACTGCCCAGGCGGTGGCCAAGATGATGGAAGGGGTCACTATTCAGGGTGGCACCGGGATGAACGCGGCCATTGACGGCTATCGCGTTGCCGGTAAAACCGGTACCTCGCAAAAAGTTGACCCGCTGACCCGAACCTATTCGGTGGACAAGCGGGTGGCCTCGTTTGTTGGTTTCGTGCCGGTACAAAATCCGAAAATGACGATCCTGGTGCTGGTGGACGAGCCGAAAACCAGCCCCTATGGTGGGGTGGTTGCCGCGCCGGCATTCCGGGCCATTGCTGAGCAGTCGTTGCGTTACCTGAACGTGCCGTTTGAGGTAACCTCCAAGGACCGGCCAAAGGTGATCGAAGTAAAGGCGCCGGTTCCGAAAGTTGTGGCTGAGGAACTGGTTGCCGACGGTGGCGAGGTTGCGGTAGAAGGCACTATGCGCATGCCAGATTTTCGGCGCTTCAGCATGCGTCAGGTACTGCAGACCATGGAAAAACAAGGGGTGAATGTACGAATTATTGGGAGCGGCCGGGTGATCGAGCAAAATCCGCCGCCGGGCAAAATGATTACCCCGGCTGATCAGGTCTGGGTAAAGCTGTTGCCGTCGGCCTGACCGGCCGATAGTGAGGTCAGTGTGAGCTATGTACTTTAACGAACTGATCGCCGACATTCGACCAATCGAGCAGGTTGGGATAAAGGATCAGGAAATTCGCGGCCTCTGCTACGACTCGCGGCAGGTGCTACCTGGCTCGCTTTATTTTGCTTTACGCGGTACCCGTGCCGATGGCCACGACTATCTGGTTGCGGCAGCAGGGAATGGTGCCGTTGGCGCGATTGTGGAAGATGCCGAGGCGGTGCCGGCGGGCTTGCCCTATGTGCAAGTAGCCAGTGCGCGGCAGACCATGGCTACCCTTGCCGCCAAGTATTATGGCGATCCGACCGGCAGCGGGCTGCTGGTGGGGATTACGGGCACCAACGGCAAGACCACCATCACCTATCTGGTTGAAGGTATCCTGGCTGCGGCCGGTATCCCGACCGGCGTGTTGGGAACCATCAGTTACCGGTTTGGCGATATTGCCATTGAAGCCAGCCACACCACCCCTGAATCGGTGGAGTTGCAGGCCGCACTGCGGCAGTTGGCTGACGCCGGGGCCAAAAGCTTTGTCATGGAGGTATCGTCCCATGCGCTGGAACAGTATCGGGTGGATGGTTGCCGGTTCGATCTGGCGATCTTTACCAATCTGACCCGCGATCACCTTGACTATCACGGCACCATGGACGCCTATCTGCAGAGTAAACTGCGCCTGTTCCGGGAGTTGTTGACGCCCGCCCAGGGTAAGGGGTGCCGGACGGCGGTGATCAATATTGATGATCCTGCAGCGGAGAGTTTTATCGCGGCTGCCGCCGGGCCGACCCTTACCTACGGACTGACCGCCGGCGCCGCCGTGACGGCCCGCCAGGAGACGTTCTCCACCGCTGGCATCCACGCCACCCTGGTAACGCCGATCGGTACCGCAGAATTGGTATCCCCCCTGCTGGGGCGCTTCAATTTGAGCAATCTGTTGGCCGCGGCCGCGGCTGGGGTAGCGCTGGGTCTGCCGCTGGCAGCCATTGTTGCCGGCCTGCGCCAGCATCGAACCGTGCCGGGCCGACTGGAGCGGGTGCCGGAGCAGCTGGGTATAACCGTTCTGGTTGATTATGCCCATACCGGCGATGCCCTGGAAAATGTGCTGCAAACCCTGGTTGAACTAAAGCCTCGGCGGATGATTACTGTCTTTGGCTGTGGCGGTGATCGTGATCGGGGCAAGCGCCCATTAATGGGGGAGATCGCGGTGCGCTACAGCGATCTGACCATTGTCACCTCCGATAATCCACGGACCGAGGAACCGCAGGCGATTCTGGCCGATATTCTTGCCGGAATTACGCCGTTGGGTGTGCGGGAATTTCAGGCGACAGAGCTGGCCAGTGGAGAAATTACGGCAAAAGGGTTTGCGGTGATCGCTGATCGTCGGGCCGCTATCCGCGAAGCAATTGCCATTGCTGAACCGGGAGACATTGTGCTGTTGGCCGGCAAAGGGCATGAAGACTATCAGATTATTGGTACGGTCAAACACCACTTTGATGATCGCGAAGAAGCGGCTACGGCCCTGGCGGCGCGAGGGTCATGCTGAATGTTTAGCTGTCAGGAAATAGCCCGGGTCACCGGTGGTGAATTGATTGGTATGGCCGAGCAACTGGTCGTTGGGGTTACAACGGACTCGCGGCGCGCCAGCGCCGGTGAACTGTTTGTGGCGCTGCGTGGCGAGCGCTTTGACGGCCACGCGTTTATCTCGGCGGTTACGGCTGTCGGGGTCCGTGCCGTGGTGGCCGACCGCGCCTGGGCGCAGACAACTGCGTCGCCTGCTGACTGCACAACTATAGTAGTCAGTGACACGCTCACCGCATTGGGTGATCTGGCTGCGGCCTATCGCCGTCGTTTTGCGCTCCCCGTGGTGGGGGTCACCGGCAGCAACGGCAAGACCACGGTCAAGGAGATGCTGGCGGCCATTCTGTCGCAGACTGGGCCGGGCCTCAAGACCGAAGGGAACCTGAATAATCTGATCGGCCTGCCCCAGATGTTGATTCGCCTGTCCGCTGCCGATCAGTGGGCGGTGCTGGAAATGGGCATGAGCGAACTGGGTGAAATCGACCGCTTGGCAGAGATTGCCGCGCCGGCAATCGGGATTATTACCAATGTGAATGCAGCCCATCTGGCCAGCATGAAAAACGTGGCTTTGGTGGCGCAGGCCAAGGGCGAACTGTTTCAACGTTTACCGGCCGGTGGCTGGGCCATTTTCAACGCTGATGATCCGCTGGTGGCGGAATGCCCCGTTCCGGCTGGTGTCCAGCGGCTGGGGTTTGGCCTGCAGGCTGGTGAGGTAACGGCCCGGGACGTGGTTGCTGTCGGGCTGGCCGGGCAACGATTCACCCTGGTCCTGCCGTCGGGAAATCTGACCGTTGAGCTGCCAGTGCCTGGTGCCCATAATCTGCTGGACGCGCTGGCCGCCGCTGCGGCGGCAACTGCTCTGGGTGTGGCGCCAGCGACCATTGCGGCAGGCCTGGCCCGGTTTGTGCCCTATCGGCAGCGGTTTAACCTGCTTGATGCCGCCGGGGTGGTCATTATTGATGATACCTATAATGCCAACCCGGCATCCATGGCGGCGGCGCTGTCGACGCTGACCGATTGTGCGGTTAACGGGCGGCGGATTGCGGTGCTCGGTGAAATGCGTGAACTGGGCGCGGATGAAGTGCTGCTGCATCGGGCAGTTGGTGCCCAGGCAGCGACGGTTGTCCAGCGCTTAGTGGTGCTTGGTGCCCTTGGTGAGGAAATTGCGCATGGGGCTCGTGATGCCGGCATGGCGGCAGAGGCCATCACCTGGGCCAGCAGCCATGATGAGATTATCGCATTGCTGGCAGCAGACGTTACTGTCGGTGATTGGGTGTTGGTGAAAGGGTCGCGGGGAATGACCATGGAACAGGTTGTGAGCGGACTGCGTGCACGTTTGACGGCGCACGAAATTAAGGGGGCCTGATGCTGTACCATCTGCTCTATCCGCTGGCCAGCGATATAAAGCTATTCAATATTTTTAAATATCTGACGTTCCGGTCGATTTACGCCATGATTACGGCCCTGGTCGTCTGTTTCCTGTTGGGGCCGTGGATCATCAGACGCCTGGAGGCGTTGCAGGCACGCCAGGTCATCAGGACTGATGGCCCGGAATCGCACCTGAAAAAGCAGGGGACCCCCACCATGGGCGGGGTGATGATCCTGTCCGCCATTGTGGTGCCGACCCTGCTTTGGGCCGACCTGACCAATCTATTCATCTGGCTGGTGCTGTTTGTGTTGATCGGCTACGGCGCCATTGGTTTCGTTGACGACTACAAGAAAGTGGTGGAAAAAAATCCTAAGGGGCTGTCGCCGCGCCAGAAAATGTTCTGGCAAATAATTCTGGCCATTGTGCCGGCGGTGCTGTTGTACCTGGTGCCGACCTATTCGGAAGAGCTCTATTTCCCGTTTTTTAAACGGCTGCATCCTGATATCGGCATCTTCTATATCCCTTTTGCCGTTTTTGTCATTGTTGGTGCCAGCAATGCCGTTAATCTGACCGACGGTCTGGATGGTCTAGCCATTGGTCCGGTGGTCATCAATGCCGGTACCTATCTGCTCTTCGCCTATATTGCCGGTAATGCGCGGCTGTCAGCTTATCTGCAGATCCCCTATGTGCCTGGCACCGGCGAGTTGGCCGTACTCTGCGGTGCCATGGTTGGGGCCGGACTCGGTTTCCTCTGGTACAACTCCTACCCGGCCGAAGTCTTCATGGGGGATGTGGGGTCGCTCTCCCTGGGCGGCACGCTGGGGACACTGTCCGTCGTTACCAAGCAGGAGTTTCTGCTGGTGATCGTCGGGGGCATTTTTGTCGTCGAGGCGTTGTCGGTCATATTTCAGGTTGGCTCGTACAAATACCGTGGCAAACGGATCTTTCGCATGGCACCAATCCATCATCATTTCGAGTTGAAAGGGGTCGCTGAGCCGAAAATCATTGTGCGGTTCTGGATTATCACCATAATTCTGGCCCTGGTGGCCATTTCCACCCTGAAGATGCGGTGATGGGGCAAGGAGAACGGTTGTGGAGCTGAACAATAAAAAGATCCTGGTTGTCGGTCTGGCTCGAACCGGCGAGGCGGTTATCCGTTTCCTGCTGGCGCGGGGTGCGCGGGTCATTGTTACTGATATGAAGAACGCCAGTGAACTGGCGGCTCCAGTGGCACGACTCAAGGGGCTGCCGGTGGGCTACGAGCTTGGGTACCATGATAGCGCCTCATTCCGGGATGCTGATCTTATTGTGGTCAGCCCGGGGGTGCCGATGGATATCGCCCCGCTGAAAATGGCCCGCGAGGCCGGCAGGCCGGTCATTGCCGAGATCGAACTGGCCAGCAGCCAGCTGAGCGCACCAATCCTGGCGATCACCGGCACCAACGGCAAAACCACCACCACCACGTTGGCCGGCGAAATTTTCCAGGCCTGCCGTTTTGCCACCTTTGTCGGTGGTAATATCGGCCAGCCGTTGATCGATGCCCTGGCTGGCAGCACCAATTTTGACCGGATCGTGGTGGAACTCTCTTCTTTCCAGCTGGAGGGGATCGAGCAGTTTCATCCCCAGGTGGCGGTGCTGCTCAATATCAGTGAAGACCATCTGGACCGCTATGAAAGTTATGCTGAATATATCGGGGCCAAGGCGCGCATCTTCATGAATATGGGGCCGGATGACTATGCGGTGATGAATCTGGACGATCCGCTGGTGGCCAAGTTGGCGGCAGAGTTGCGCTGCCAGGTGGTGCCAATGAGCCAGCGCCAGGAACTGACCGCAGGTATTTTTTATCAGGCGGGTGAGATCATCTTTCGTTGGGCGGGCCGCGAAGAGCGGTTCCCGACGGCGCCGTATCTGATTAAAGGGGTCCACAATTCCGAGAACATCATGGCCGCCCTGGCCGGCACCTTGCTGCTGGGGGCCGAGCCCGCCTGTGCTCAAGCGGCGGTCGCGGCCTTTCGTGGCTTGCCGCACCGGATGGAACTGGTAAGGGCCGTGCGCGGGGTCGGCTGGTATGAAGACAGTAAAGCCACCAATGTGGGGAGCGTGGAAAAGGCGTTGGCCAGTTTCGACAACATTACCCTCATTGCCGGCGGTAAGGATAAGGGTGGATCCTATGCGCCCTTGGCTGATCTGGTTAAACAGCGCGTGCGGCATCTGGTCCTGATCGGCGAGGCCAAGGAGCGGATGGCCGTTGAGTTGGGGGCGCTCACCGATACCCGGCTGGCAACGACCCTGGCCGAAGCAGTGGACCTGGCAGCATCGTTGACCGAGCCAGGCGGGACGGTGCTGTTTTCGCCGGCCTGTTCGAGCTTTGACATGTTTCGCGATTACGAGGACCGGGCCGAGCAGTTCAAGTCTCTGGTGCGCGCCCTGGCAACAGAGGAGCAGGCGTGAAGCGTCTTGAAGGCTATGACATGATTATTTTGCTGATGGCTGTGGCCCTGACCAGTTTTGGTCTGGTGATGGTCTATTCGGCATCGTCAATCATGGCCACGAAGAAGTTTCATGACGGCTTTTTCTTCCTGAAGCGCCAGGGGCTGTATGCCTTCCTCGGTTTTGCGGTGATGCTGGTGGCGATGCGAATTGATTACCACGTCTGGCGGCGCTGGGCCGCACCGCTCTTACTTTGCTGCCTGGTCCTGCTGGTTCTGGTCTTTATTCCGGGCATTGGTGGCACCGCCAAGGGCGCCTCCCGCTGGATTCGCCTGCCTGGCTTCAATTTTCAACCGTCGGAGTTGGCCAAGGTGGCGCTGATCATGTTCATGGCCTATTCCCTGGATAAAAGGCAGGAAAAGGTCAAGGAGTTCATGACCGGCTTTCTGCCGTACATGGTCATCCTGGCCATGCTGATTATGCTGCTTCTGCTGCAGCACGACCTGGGCGCGGCGCTGACCCTGTTTGCCGTGGCCTTTGGCATGCTGTTCCTGGCCGGCACCCGACTGCAGTACATTATCTCGGTAATTCTGTTGGCTATTCCATTTCTGTATCTGGCGGTCATGGGTGAGGGGTATCGCCGCCGCCGGATCATGGCGTTTCTTGACCCCTGGAAAGACCGGGCGGACAGCGGTTTCCAGATTATTCAGTCCTGGCTGGCTTTTGGCAATGGCGGGATTGTCGGGCAGGGGCTGGGCGAGGGAAAGCAGAAGCTCTTTTATCTGCCTGAGGCCCATACCGACTTCATTCTGTCGGTGATTGGTGAAGAGCTGGGCCTGATCGGCGTGCTGGTGATTATTGCCATGTTCGCGCTGTTGGTGCATCGCAGCATCCGGGTAGCGCTTTATGCTGAAGACAAATTTGGCCGTTTTCTCGCCTTTGGCATTGCGATTCTGTTGGGGATCGAAGCTGCGGTGAATATCGCCGTGGTTACCGGGCTGGTGCCGACCAAGGGTCTGGCCCTGCCGTTCATCAGCTACGGAGGAAGTTCATTGATTGTGTCGCTGTTGGCGGTGGGTGTGTTGCTGAATGTGTCGAGCCGGATGCGGGTGACCGCATGAAGCTGATCATTGCCGGTGGTGGCACCGGCGGGCATCTGTTTCCCGGCATTGCCGTGGCCGAGGAGTTTCTGGCGCGCAACCCGGCGCATCAGGTGCTGTTTGTCGGGACCGAAAAAGGGATCGAGGGTCGTCTGTTACCGCGACTGGGCTGGCCCCATTGCTTTATTCCGGCCGCCGGAGTGCGGGGTAAAAGCCCCTTGGCAGCAATCAAGGGGATGGCCATGCTCATGTACGGGTATGCCGAGTCTCGCAAGGTGCTGAAGGCGTTTCAACCAGACCTGGTGCTGGGGGTTGGCGGCTATGCCTCGGCGCCGTTGGTGCTGGCGGCGCGGGGAATGCTGATTCCGCGCTTCATTCACGAACAGAATGCGATCCCGGGAATGACCAATAAATTCCTCAGTCATCTGGTTGATCAGGTGTTTCTGTCGCTGGAGAGTTCTGCCCGGTTTTTCCCCAAGGAATCGACGTTGCTCACCGGTAATCCGTTGCGCCGGGCGATCCTGAATCAGGTTGAACAATATGGTGAGGGAGACGACCCCGAACTCCGAACCCCGAACCTCGAACCTGTTTTCCGGCTGCTGGTGTTTGGTGGCAGCTCGGGCGCCCATAGTATCAACGAGGCGATGGTTGCTGCTTTGCCACAGCTTACGGATTGGCGCACAACGGTGAAGATCACCCATCAGACCGGGGAAAACGACCTGGCGACTGTGCAGGCTGGCTACACTGCGGCCGGGTTTCAGGCGGAAGTGATCCCGTTCATCGACGACATGGCAGCTGCCTATCAGGCTGCGGATTTGATTATCTGCCGGGCCGGCGCAACGACCATTGCCGAAGTGACGGCCTGCGGCAAACCTTGCCTGTTCATCCCGTACCCGCACGCGGTGGATGATCACCAACGACGCAATGCCGAGGCGCTGCTGAGTGCTGACGCGTGTTTCATGTTGCTGGAACGGGAATTGACTGGCGCGCGGTTGGCGCAGGAAATTACCGCCCTGCTTGGGGATCGGGAAAAACTGGTAGCGACCGGGGCTGCTGCCCGCAGTTTGGCCCGGTTGGATGCGGCAAAAATAATTGTGGACGAGATGCTGAAAAACGTTCAGGGCTGAGGGCTCGGGGCTCGGAGGGGTCTTAACTGCTCCCAGCACTGAGCCCCGAACCCGGGGCCAGGAAGAGGTACTTATGTATGGGAAAATAGAAAAAATTCACTTCGTTGGCATTGGTGGTATCGGCATGAGCGGCATTGCCGAGGTGCTGCTGAACTTGGGGTACAAGGTGTCAGGTTCTGACCTGCGTGCCTCTGACACGACCGAACGGTTGGCCAAGCTGGGTGGCGAGATCTGTATCGGCCATGCGGCGGAAAACCTGACCAATGTGGACGTGGTGGTGACCTCCACCGCAGTGCAGGAAGATAACCCGGAAGTGGCGGAAGCCCGCAGTCGCATGGTTCCGGTCATCCCGCGAGCCGAGATGCTGGCCGAGCTGATGCGGATGAAATATGGCATTGCCATTGCCGGGACCCACGGTAAAACCACCACGACCTCCATGGTGGCGACGGTGCTGACCCATGGCGGCATTGATCCGACCATTGTCATTGGCGGCAAATTGAATACCCTGGGCACCAATGCCAAGTTGGGGCAGGGCAAGTTTCTGGTGGCCGAGGCGGACGAGTCGGACGGTTCATTCCTCAAGCTGTCGCCAACCATTGCCGTGGTGACCAACATCGATGCCGATCATCTGGATTTCTACACCGGTGGGCTGGAGCAGATCAAAGACACCTTTGTCGATTTCATCAACAAGATCCCATTTTATGGTCTGGCGGTCTTCTGCCTTGACGACCGCAATATTGCCGAAATCATCCCCCGGGTAAAGAAGCGCTTTGTTACCTACGGTCTTTCTTCCCAGGCGGATATCCGGGCGACCCATGTCAGGCTGGAAGGCTTTAATACCTCATTTGTTGCCCATTACAAGGGGTATCGCATGGGTGAGGTCAAGTTCAGTATGCCGGGGGCGCATAACGTACTGAACGCCCTGGCTTGCATTGCCGTGGCCATGGAGCTGGATGTGCCCTTTGCCCAGATCCAGGAGGGATTTGCCCAGTTTGGTGGGGTCGGTCGTCGCTTCCAGGTGAAGGGTGAAGTAAACGACATCATGGTGATTGACGATTACGGCCATCACCCGACTGAGATTAAGGCGACCTTGTCGGCGGCCAAATCTGGCTGGCCTGAGCGCCGGTTGGTAGTGGCATTTCAGCCGCACCGCTACACCCGGACCAAGGAACTGTTTGATGAGTTTGTTACCTGTTTTTATGACGCGGACGTGCTGGTGCTGACCGACATTTATGCGGCCAGTGAACAGCCGATAGTGGGTATTTCGGCTGAAGCATTGGTGCAACAGATCAAAAAACATGGTCAACGGGATGTCAGTTGCGTTGCTGATCGCTTGGCTGTCCCCGATCATCTGGCCAAGATTGTCCGGCCAGGGGACATCGTGATCACCCTGGGCGCCGGCAATATCTGGCAGGCCGGGGAACAACTGCTGGAGAAGCTGTAAATATATGGACGCGCCGATCTCCACGATAGCTGCGGCTGTGGCCTGCATGACCGAACAGGGTGTTCGTGGCGACGTGGTACCAGATGAGCCGCTGGCTCGACATACCTCGCTGAAGGTTGGCGGACCGGCTGATCTCTTTCTGACTCCGGCGGATCAGGCGGATTTATTGCTGATGCTCGCGTGTCTGCAGCAGGTTGGCATGCCCAGTATGGTGATTGGTGGCGGGTACAACCTGATGGTGCGGGATGGTGGCGTCCGGGGGGCGGTTATCTCACTGAAAAAGCTTAATCGCCTGGAGCGCCTTGACAACGATCGCTTGTTCGCCGAAGCCGGAGCAAGCAATCAGCAACTTACCCGCTTCTGTGTCGAGCAGGAGCTATCCGGGCTGGAATTCCTCTGTGGCATCCCCGGCACCGTGGGGGGAGCGCTCTGCATGAATGCCGGTGCCCATGGTGGCGTGATTCTGGGGGCCTTGGAGACCTTACATTCCTGCCGTCAGGGGATGATCTGCCAAACACCGCGCGCGGCCCTCAACTTTGGCTACCGCTTTCTTGCCCTGCAGCCGGGTGAGATCATCGCCGGGGGGACATTTCAGCTTGCCCCGCTGGCGCGGCCAGCGTTGGAAAAACGGATTGCCGAATATCAGGAATACCGCCGCGAGCATCAGCGGGTGACGGAGCCGAACGCGGGATCATTTTTCAAAAACCCGCCGGGCGATGCGGCGTGGCGGCTGATTAATGGCGCTGGACTCCGCGGCACCAAGGTTGGTGGCGCCAGGATTGCCGACTCCCATGCGAACTATCTGGTTAATGGTGGTGGGGCACTAGCCGCTGATTTCCTGGAACTTGCCGCCATGATCAAGGCCGCGGTCTGGGGGCGTTTCGGGGTGCAGTTGGAAGAAGAAGTCCGCATTGTCGGCGAGGGTTGAGAACGTGACTGCGCAATTGGGGTGAACAATGACCAAAGACGAGCTCAAAACGAAAAAAATCGGGGTGCTGCTGGGTGGGATGTCGGCGGAGCGGGAAGTGTCGCTCAAAAGCGGTGCGGCAGTGCTGGACGCCTTGCAATCCCAGGGCTACCACGCGGTCGGCATTGATGTGGGCGGTGATGTCGGCTTGATCATGCTGGCCCTCGGAGTGGAGGTAGCGTTTGTCTGTTTGCATGGCCGGTATGGCGAAGACGGCACGGTGCAGGGGCTGCTGGAGCTACTGAAAATTCCTTATACCGGATCCGGGGTTTTGGCCAGTGCCCTGGCCATGGATAAGGGTTTTGCCAAACAGATATTTGCGGCCAACAGTTTGCTGGTAGCCCCTTATCTGGTCTGCCGTCGCGGCGAACGGATCGACTTGGCAACGGTGCCGTTTGGTTTGCCCTTGGTGGTAAAACCGACACGGGAAGGTTCGTCCGTCGGGGTCAGCATTGTGCGTGAGGCAGCACAATTTGAGCCGGCTTTAGCGGCTGCCTTTCACTATGACGACGTAGTGCTGGTCGAGCAATTCATCAAGGGGCGCGAGATTCAGGTTGGAATCCTGGAAGACCGAGCCATTGGCACTATTGAAATTGTCCCGAAAAACGAATTTTATGATTACGAAGCCAAATATACGGCTGGTATGGCCGAGCATATCTGTCCGGCCCCTCTACCGTCGGAACTGAGTGCCAAACTGATGGCTGCCGGGGCCTTGGCTCATCGTGCCCTGGATTGCAGCGGCTACAGTCGGGTTGATTTCCTGGTGACGGAGAGCGGCGACTGTTATTTGCTGGAGGTAAACACCCTGCCCGGCATGACTGCTCTGTCACTGTTGCCGGAAATTGCGCAATCCACAGGCATTTCGTTTCCAGATTTGGTTGAACGAATAGTGTTGTCAGCAGCACTGAAAATACAGGGGGACTGCCGGTAGTTAATGCGGGATTACAGTAAAACGACATACCACCGGTCAACGGTGTCGCGGAATAAGCCAAAAAAAGAGAAAAAACCGCGCAAACCACTGAATGTCAAGTTTTGGCTGAAACGGATCGGCCTGTTGGCGGCTGGAGTGCTGGTTACCGGCACTGTTGCCGCAACGGGCTATGCCGTGTACGGCTTTGTTTCCCGGATGGTTTTCTTTCGCCTGGAACGGATTGAGGTCGCGGGCAAGTTACGCCACTTGACCCGGGAAGAAGTGGTTGCCCTGAGCGGAGCCCGGACGGGCGACAGTATTCTGGGGATCAGGCTGCAGCGGGTGGGGGAAATTTTGGCCAAGAACCCCTGGGTTGATCAGGTGAAGGTGCACCGCTATTTTCCCAATACCTTGGCGATCGAAATTGTTGAGCGGGAACCGGTGGCAATTTTAAACATGGGGTACCTTTATTATCTCAGTAATCGGGGCGAAGTCTTTAAGCCGCTGACATCTGGAGATAAACTGGACTTCCCCGTGGTGACCGGCTTGAGCGAGGAAGAAATGGCCAAAGACCCTGCCTTGGCTCGTGAGGCTCTGCAGGGGGTTTTAGGGCTGGTTGCCCAGTTGAAAAGCGGAACGGTAATCAGGCTTGACGATGTCTCGGAAATACATTATGACAGGGGGAATGGTTTCACCCTGTTCGCACTAAACGGGGGGGTGCCGGTGAAGCTTGGTCATGGTGATTTTGCCGCCAAATTAGCCCGCCTCGGCCGGATCTACCAGGAATTGCAGGCCCAGCAGCCGGCACCGCAGTTCATCGATCTGGATTATGCTGACCGTATCGTCATCAAGCGAACTTAGAGGGGTTGCGGTATACTGATCACTACGATCAGTATGACCGTCAAGGGGGAGTAAACTATGTCAGGTCGAAAAGAAAACCTGATTGTCGGACTCGACATCGGAACTACGAAAATCTGCGCCATCGTCGGTAACCTGACCGAGGATGGTATTGATATTGTCGGCATTGGGACCAGCCCGTCACGGGGCTTACGCAAGGGTGTGGTCATCAATATCGACAGCACGGTCCAGTCGATACGTAAAGCAGTAGAAGAAGCGGAGCTGATGGCCGGCTGTGAGATCAAGTCGGTCTATGTCGGCATTGCCGGTGGCCACATCAAGGGGCTCAATTCTCAAGGGATCATCGCCATCAAGAACCGCGAGGTGTCACCCGAGGATGTGAAGCGGGTGATTGAGGCGGCCAAGGCGATTGCCATCCCCATGGACCGAGAGGTCATTCACATCCTGCCACAGGAATTCATCATCGATGATCAGGATGGCATCCGTGAACCGCTCGGCATGAGCGGCGTTCGCCTGGAGGCCAAGGTTCATATTGTAACCGGGGCGGTGGCCAGTGCCCAGAATATCATCAAATCCTGTAATCGGGCTGGTCTGGACGTGGCGGACATCGTGCTGGAGCAGTTGGCTTCATCCGAAGCAGTGCTGTCATCGGACGAAAAGGAACTCGGCGTTGCCCTGATCGATATCGGTGGCGGGACGACTGATATTGCCATTTTTGTCGATGGGGCCATCAAGCATACCTCCGTCCTGTCGCTGGGGGGGAATCACCTGACCAATGACATCGCCGTTGGTCTGCGCACCCCCATGGCCGAGGCAGAGAAGATCAAGCAGAAGTACGGCTGCTGCCTGGCGACTCTGGTTGGCAAGGACGAGACCATTGAAGTGCCAAGTGTGGGCGGCCGCAAGCCGCGCATCCTGTCACGGCAGCTCCTGGCTGAAATCCTTGAGCCACGGGTGGAAGAGATCTTCAGCTTGGTAAATCGGGAAATTATCAAGTCCGGGTATGAAGACATGATCGCCTCCGGGATCGTCATTACCGGCGGCAGCACTATTCTGGAGGGGATGCCGGAGTTGGCGGAGCAGGTCTTTAACCTGCCGGTACGGCGCGGCTTGCCGCAGAAAATTGGCGGTCTGGTCGATGTGGTCAATACCCCGGTCTACGCAACCGGTGTTGGCCTGGTCGTCTACGGCAGCAAGAATCTGGGCATTCATGAATTCCCTGCCACCCAGGGTGATGACAATGTCTTCCGCCGGGTCAGTCGACGGATGAAGGAATGGTTCGGCGAATTTTTTTAATACAGGTAAAGGCCATCCAGCGTGTTGCCAGATGGCCTTTTTCTTGTAAAATATACAGTTAATATGAGCGTATTCGGGAACGTTCGGAAATTTAATTGCAACGGGCAACGGCCAAAAGGGGGAAGCATGTTCGAGTTTGATGAGAGTGTGGATCAAAGTCCAAAGATCAAGGTGGTCGGCGTTGGCGGGGGCGGGGGCAATGCCGTCAACACAATGATCACCAATAACCTCCAGGGTGTGGAGTTTGTGGTGGCCAACACTGACGCCCAGGCGCTGCGGGCCAACAAATCATTGATCAAGGTGCAACTTGGCGGGCAGTTGACCAAAGGCCTCGGGGCCGGGGCAAATCCGGCGACAGGCCGTGATGCCGCGTTGGAAGACCGCGAGCGGATGGCAGATCTGTTTAAGGGCGCCGATATGGTCTTTATTGCCGCCGGCATGGGCGGCGGCACTGGTACCGGTGCGGCGCCGGTTATTGCCGAGGCGGCCCGCGAAGCTGGGGCGCTGACCGTTGGCGTGGTCACCAAGCCGTTTTCCCGCGAAGGGAAGCAGCGCCTGGCCAAGGCCGAAGAAGGAATTCGCGAGCTGAAAAAACATGTAGATTCCCTTATCGTGATCCCGAACGACCGGCTGATCAGTCTGGCGGGTAAATCCATGTCGATCCTTGATGCCTTCAAGCCGTCCGATGACGTGCTGCGTCAAGCAGTGCAGGGGATTTCCGAAGTCATTCACAGCCAGGGTCTGATCAACGTCGACTTTGCCGATGTCCGGGCGATCATGAGCGAGCGCGGCATGGCGATGATGGGGATCGGTCTGGGGAGCGGTGAAGATCGGGCGGTGCAGGCGGCCAAACGTGCTATTGAGAGCCCGCTGTTGGAGGATATCGATGTTTCCGGCGCCCGTGGCGTGCTGGTCAACATTACCGGCTCCTCCTCCATGACCATGGACGAGTTTGATGCCGTCAATCGCACCATCCACGAGAAGGTGCACGAAGACGCCAACATCATCGTCGGGGTGGCCATTGACGAGTCCATGGGTGAAGACGTCAAAGTAACCGCCATTGTTACCGGTTTTGGCGACCGCTTTGATGCCGTCAAGGAGCGGCGCGATCTGCGGGCCATTTCGTCGGTCGGCAGCCGGCCGGAAGTCAGCTACGAAACCCCGGCCTACGTGCGGGCCGAGCGGCAAGTACAGCCGCCGAAGGAAGCGGTCTATGCCCGGGCGCGCGGTTATGCCGATGACGAAGAAGACCAGTACGATATCCCGACGTTTCTCCGCAAGTCGGTAGATTAGGAATAACGAATTCGATATTTTCTTGAGAGCACGGCGGCGAGGAAGGGTTGACGCAGATGTACCGACGGTACATCGAGGATAGCCCTGACGCTGCCAACACAGCTCTCAGGGAAATAGCGGATTCGACAAGATGGGGCGTCCCCCGTAACGCCCCCGTAAGCCCGGCTCCCCTTCCCCCTTTGGGAGGCCGGGCTTGTTTTATTGCTACGCACTTCTGGCATTGTCTTCCATTCGCCGCCACATTCCTTATTTTATCGCTCACTGGTTGCAGTCACCCGCAAGCCGCTCTGGATGCGTACCATCGTGGTGACTATGCCGTGGCCCGGCAGGCATATCAGCAGGATCGATCTGCCGAAGCCGCATTTGCCCTGGGGGTGATGGCCTATAAAGGCGACGGCCAGCCGCGCGATCTGCTTCTGGCCCGACAGCAATTTTTGCTGGCCGCACAGCAGGGTCATGCCGGAGCCCAGTACAACCTGGGTCTGATGGCTGGATCTGGTGAGAGCGTACCCAAGGACTTACCGGAAGCGGCCCGCTGGTATCGGTTAGCGGCTGAGCAAGGGTATGCCCGGGCTCAATACAATCTGGGGCTGATGCATGTGTATGGTGACGGGGTAGCGCAAGATCGGCGAGAGGCGCTGCGCTGGCTGGTCAAGGCGGCCAAGCAGGGGCACCGCAAGGCGCAGGAACAGCTTGAACTACTCCTTGCCGAGCGGTTGAAGAAAGCGAAACAGGAGTAGACCAAACTAAAAAAAGCGGTAGCTCGGCGGATTATCCCATCCGCCCGAACATCTTCGGCAGGTACGAAGCGCCACCATGCTCCATAAACAGCAGATGCCGCTCTTCAAGTTCCTGTTCGGTGCAGTTGTTGTTGAGGATATCCACAAACTTGGTTTTCGACAGGATGAAGGCGTTTAGAATCAGTTTGGGATCGGCCAGCTTTGTCTGCAGCACCTTCACTTCCTGATACAGACCAAACTTTGGGTCAGTGAGATTGATCTGGCGAATCCCTTTTGGATCAATGAAGCTCAGCCACTGTTGACCGGTCGCATCATCCACCAGCCAGAGCAGGAAGTCGGGGTAGAAATTCCCGGCCAGGGCGAAGCCCAAGCCCTTGGCTTTGGTGTCGGCATTACGGAGTAGAAAGAGGCTGCGGTTACCAATTGACTCTTTGCCTGCCGCTGATGTGTAAAATTCCTGCAGGTCATTCACAAACTCGATCTCGCTTGGCGCATCAAAGGCCAGCGGGCGCATCTTGAGCGGAACATTGCCATCAATAGACATTAAGGGATAATAAAGGTGTCGATCAAAACAGATGGCTACCATCTGTTGCGGATTCCACTTACTTGCTTCGCCCAACTTGCCAGACACTACCAACTGCTGCAGTTCCTCCAAGCGTTTCCGGTATTCATGGCCATCATCAGTGTCTTCGATTTCAAAGTGATAGACTTTGAGCATGGTGTCGTCATCACCACGCACCTTTACCACCTCGTAAAACTGGCCTTCGTAAGCGTTTTTCAACGTTTTGTAGAACCGATCAGTGTAGTCCTGCAACAGGCGAATGAGAATATCTTCCTGCTTGCGAATATCGGCAATGGTTCTGATTGTCAGTTCAGAGGTCGGGCTGTGCAAGGTGTACCAACTGTTCGCTGTTTTGCAAAATGCTGCCAGTCGCTGCCGGTCCAGTCGCAGATTGCTCCAGCTCCGTTGCAGCTTATACTCCTGCACGGCGATGAATATCCGGTCGAAATCGTACAGTGCCATCGCTGCATACGTAATTTTCCCGGTCTCTCGGACGTTTGCCGGGGCAGGACTTGCTGCACCCTTATCCTGGCTGCTCAATGCCTCCAGTCGGGGATACAGGTCCAAATCAATGTGGGGAGCTTTGATTTTACCGGCGAACTCTGCCGGAATCTCGTACAGCCAGGGAAACTGTTTCCGCTTGAAACCGTTTTTCTGGTTATCCTTGTATCCATCCTTCAGATTCAGTGACTTCAGCTGGCCCGCCGGGAAATGTGGCGACAGGCGCGTTGCAAAATTCAACTCAATGATTTCATCACTGGTCGTGACACCTTCTTCCTGCAGATACTGTTTAAATTGCGCCATGTAGTTGGCGCGGACACCAAAGATATTAAGCGTTTCCAGCTTTTCCAGATGCAGACCTTTTGGTCGTTGCCCGTGGGTGCTCCGTTTCAGAGAATACTCTTTCCCCTTGAGGCGCACTCCACGCCCAAAGAGCTGGATGATCTGGGAGCCTTCTCCCTGGCC
>JANOEC010000019.1:0-17900 GCA_031412995.1 Geobacteraceae bacterium | reverse complement strand
TCCATGGGCAACCTGAGCCAGATGTATGATGGTACGCCGAAAACCGTCACCATCAGCACGATTCCGACCGGTCTGGCTGTGGATGTAACCTACAACGGCTCCAGCACGGTGCCGGTCAGCCTTGGCAGTTATGACGTCGTTGCCGCCGTAAACGACAGCACATATAAGGGTGCTGCCCGCGGTACGCTGATTATCGGCGAGAAGAGCACCGGACCGAGCATTACGCTCTCAACCCTCGCTGACGGCGCGGTAACCACGGTGCCGACGCTCAACATCACCGGCATGGTCTCGGCCCCGAACGGCCTACAGGGGCTGACGGTCAACACCGCTCCGGTAACCATCGACAGCAACGGCATCTTTACCATGCCGGTTACCCTGCGGCACGGCAGCAACACCATTGCCATTGTTGCCACTGACAGCGCCAACCTGGTGACTACGGTCAACCGGGCCATTACCCTGGACGCCGCTGCACCGCTCATCACCCTGACCAGCGGTCAGACCGATAACAGTGTAACCACCTTGCCCCAGATTACCGTCAGCGGCACCGTTGATACTACCGCCGCTACGGTACGTATCAGCATCAACGGAAGTCTGGCTCAACCAGCCACCATGGCCAGCAACAGTTTCACTCTGCCGGTCGATCTGGCGGTGGGACTCAATACCGTCCAGATCACGGCCACCAATGCCAATGGCAAGAGTTCCAGCATCAAGCAGAGCGTTACCCGTACCACAGCGCTCACTCTGGCGGTCACCGCACCTGCCCATGACCTGAAGAGCGGCAAGGCGGCACTGACCTTGACCGGTACGGTGGCGGGCGTCGCGCCGCTCACCGTCAACGTGGCGATGGACGGCCAGAGTTATTCGCCGGATGTTATCAGCGGCAACTTCAGCCAGGCGCTTACCTTTGCCGCCGAGAAAACGTACCCGATTCTGGTTGTCGCCACCGACGGCAACGGCAACAGCGTCAGTGTGACCCGTAACGTGATCCATGCCTGGTTGGGGGACACGAACGGCAGCAACTCCACTTCCCTGATTGATGTTCTGCAAACGTACCGCTTTTCCCTGGGTCTTGACATCCCGACCGCCACCGACCTGCTCCGCAGCGACGTGGCCCCCCTTGATGCCTCTGGTCAACCGCAGGGCAACGGCGTCATCGATCTCGGCGACGTGATCCTGCAACTGCGCAACTCTATGGGTCTGCTGCCCTGGTGATAACTATGAAAGAGAGGATACCAACCATGCGTTATATATTTGTTTCCCTGTTGCTGCTCGTGCTGGCCGCCTGTGGTGGCGGTGGGGATAGCGTCCAACAGCCCACCGCCAAGGTGATCATTGCCACAACAGGGACCCCGCCGGTTGGCAAGGTGCTGGTCGGTGCCGGCGTCACCATTGAACTGCCGGCCGGGTGTACCCCGAAACTTGATGCCAATGGGGCAGTGGACAGCAGCGTGATTACCCCGTCCGGGGTGATGGCCAATGCGGCAACGGTGCTCACCCCCGTCGTCTACACCCCGGCCACAGGCACGACCCTCGGTACCCTCAGTTTTGGCCTGGCCAGTACTGCGCCCAACGGCTTTGGTGGTGGCGAATTCGTCACAGTTACCTTGCAACTGGCAAATGGTGCAGCACCCACCGTGGCAAGCTTTCTTCCTTTGAGCGGAGTTGATGTGAGAGATGCTAGCGGTGCCACCGTGATTGATATGGGAGCGACGGTGAGTGGGGTAACGCTACAGTAAAGAATGTTGGTGCAAGCAAACCGCCCCACCTCACGAGTTGTGAGGCGGGGCGGTTTGCCTTGATTCCACTTTAGATTCCAATAGTAAATAAAAGAAGGGGAAGGACTCAAGGTCCTTCCCCATCGTGGTTTTCCTACTCACAGCCACAGCTGTTGCTGGCAAGTTCCCCGCTGACCAAGGAAATTCGCCGGGCGCACTTCTGGCACCGCCAGAAGAGGCCACCTCAGCCAGGCATCAGCAACATCTTCCCTTGGCATTCAGGACATTCTTTTTCGACTTCCATGCAGTAACCTCCGCGATAGTCTGTTCAGTTGATTGGCATATCGTCACCACGCTGAAAAACTATAGCCGGGCATTCTCATTAAAGTCAAACATATAACAATTGATATGTGTTAATTGGTGTCTGTTTAGCGCACCGTGACCTGAAGCTGTGCGATATCGACGACTTCCGCCCGGAGCTGGTCACCGGAGACGATGGCGCTCACGCCGGCCGGAGTGCCGGTGAGGATGATGTCGCCCGGTTCAAGAGTGAAGATCCCGGACAGGTAACTGAGCAGTTCGGCCACTGGGGTGATCATCAGCGCGGTGGCGCCATCCTGGCGGAGTTCACCATTCACGGTCAGGCGAATGCGCAGCTGCTGCGGATCTGGCACCTGACTGGCGGGAGTAAAGATCGACAACGGACAGGCGGTATCGAATCCTTTGGCAATATCCCACGGCAGCCCCTTTTTTTTCAGTTCTCCCTGCACATCCCGCAAGGTCAGATCAATAGCCACCCCATACCCCGCCACACAGTTAAGTGCCTGGTCCGGGGGAATCGCCTTGGCCCTGGTGCCGATCAGCACTGCCAGTTCCGCTTCGTGATGGCAATCACGGGAATAGGGCGGAATGACGATTTCCTCTCCATCGCCGATAATTGACGACGCCGGCTTGGAAAAGATGACCGGCGTGGTCGGTATTTCATTCCCCAATTCCTTGATATGTTCAGCATAATTGCGACCGATGCAGAGGATCTTGCCGATGGGCAACTCCTGGCCGGTGGTAAGACGGGCTGTTTTCATGGGTATATCCTCTTCGCTGATCTTTCTTCTTGATCCTACAAAAAGCATTTGAAACACGGAGCAACGGAGTATTACATGATTTCTCAGTTGCTCCGTTGCTCTGTGTTATTCGAACTGCCGTCACTAGATTGATTCGTAATCAGTAGGTGTTGATACCCTTTGACGAGAATCCGTGGTTTTGGAGCAGGCATCCGGGCAAGGCGCTCCTCGCTGGTGATGGCAAAGATCTGGCGCGGACTCTGCCAGAGTTCAAAGAAGTGCGCTTCAGGAAAAAACCATGCTGACTGATCGCCGATATTCCGGCCAAACTCAATTTCACCAATATAACCGAAAATTGCCATGCGGCGCTGGGCATAGAAATTCAGCCCCTGCATGATTTCCTGGCTTACCAATAGCGCACCAGGTCGAGCCTCCTGGCGGATGGCCGCACCAAATGGTTTGTAAGATTTCCGCATGACAATGCGAGGGAAAATGAAATGGGGGGCAACTAGATAGATGGCCAGAGAACAGGTCACGGCTCCGATAATCAATTCACGGGTATTGCCCGCCCGGCATGCGTGGAGGATGACCAGCCCCTGCAGCATGAACAGTCCGCCGACAACCAGGCCACCGATGATTGTGACTTCCGGTTTTGGCGCGACAAAGGGGTAGGCACAGCCCGCCAGTCCAAGCAGGGTTAAAATTACCCCCATGATCATGACTGGCCGGCGAATCTGCTGGATGCCATCAGTAAGTGCTTTGCTCAGCAGGCTGGCGATCAGTATTGCCAGGGGCGGAAAAATTGGCAAAATGTACGACGGGAGCTTGGAGTTTGATTTGGAAAAGAAAATGAAGATGAGCACGGTCCAGAGGACCAGAAAAAGCCGCTGCTCGCCGCCTGCTTCCCGGCGATTACGCCACCACCCCTTGACCGCAGCCGGGATGAGGAATGACCAGGGCATCATGCCAATGAGGAGTACTGGAATGAAATACCAGAAGGGTTGGTAGCGTCCATGTACCTTGGTGAGGAAGCGGGTGAAGTGTTCATGGATAAAGAAGAATTGCGCGAATTCCGGGTTTTTGACGGAAACCAGAATAAACCATGGGGCCGTCACCAGCAGAAAGAGGAGCAGGCCTGACAGGAGGCGCATCTCCTTGAGCAGTTGCCAGCGCCGGGTAAGGACGATATGCCAGAAGATGATGGCACCGGGCAGGACCATGCCGATCAGCCCTTTGCTTAACACGGCTAGCCCGGCAAACAGGTAGGCCAGATAGTAGTAGGTTGTTTTCCTTGGGCCGCCATTAACTGCGGCCAGGCCATAGCAGCCTAAGGCAACAACCATGGTAAAGGTCAGCGGGATGTCGGTCAGGATAAAGCGGCTCTGAATCAGGAAACCGGTGCCGGTGCCGAGCACCAGTGCCGCCAGCAGGCCGGTGCGGCGATCAAAAAATTCACGCCCCAGGTGATAAGTAAAGAGCACCGTGCCCAGGCCGGAGAGGGCACAGGCCAGGCGGGCCGAAAATTCATTTTCTCCGAACAGGGTGAAGAAAAGGGCGGTCAGCCAGTAGAGCAGCACCGGTTTTTCAAAATACTTCACATAGTTGAGCGTCGGGGTGATGAGGTCGCCCCGCTCCAGCATCTCACGGGGGATCTCGGCATAGCGCCCTTCATCCGGATCAATGAGGGGGAAGTGCCCGAGCAGTTGCAAAAACAGGATGCCGAAAAAAATGCCCAGCAGGATCAGATCTCGGCGCTGGCTGCTGTTTTGGTTATCTAAAAAGTCAAAGAATCGGTTCATTGTGCGCTGTGCCTTTCGCCCGGCGGAGCATGTCCATCGGTGCGGTGTGAAAGGGGAGGTGTACTTTGATGGTGCTGTTGGGGTTGGCGTGGGTGACGGCGGTGCCGTTCTCCGCGCTCATGGCTGTCAGGTTGAAGTGCTGCGTCCCTGGTTGCGGACCAATAACTTCGAGGGTATCACCAATATCCAGGCGGTTACGCACCGCGATTATGGCGCTGCCGTCCTCGGCAATGGCGGTGACCACGCCGACAATATCGTAGTGACGATGATACTGGCAGTGGTATTCCTGGCCGACATCCTGGGGGGCGCCAAAGAGAAAGCCGGTGGTGTAGCCGCGGTGGCTGATGGTTTGTAACTCCTCTTGCCAAGTGGGGTCGGGCGTATAGGTCTCAGGGCAAGCAGCGTAGCGATCCAGGGCTGCCCGGTAGACCCGGAGAACGGCGGCCAGGTAATAAATACCTTTCATGCGCCCTTCAATCTTCAGGGCGGAAACGCCACTGGCAATCAGGGCGGGAAGGTGATCAATCAGGCAGAGGTCTTTTGAGTTGAAGATGAATGAGCCATGGCCATCTTCCTCAATCGGGAAATATTCACCGGGGCGGGTCTCCTCCACCAGGGCATAGCGCCAGCGGCAGGGGTGGGTGCAGGCGCCCTTGTTGGCATTGCGGCCGGTGAGGACGCTGGAGATCAGGCAGCGCCCCGAATAGGAAATGCACATGGCGCCATGGACAAAGATTTCGGTTTCGACCCCGGCCTTGGCGGCTGTTTCGGTGATGCCGGCCAGGGTTGTTTCCCGGGCCAGGTTGATCCGCTCTACCCCGTGACCGCACCAGAAACGGGCGCTTTGCCAGTTCGTGGTATTGGCCTGGGTTGACAAGTGCAACGGCAGATGGGGGACGATCTCCCGACAGAGGGCAATAACCCCGGGGTCGCTGACAATCAAGGCATCCAGTGCCAGGGGGGACAATTCACGCAGATAGGCTTCAAGTGCCGGCAGGTCGGCATTATCAAGGTAGCTGTTAACCGTCAGATAGACCTTGACGCCATGCTGGTGGGCATAGTCAATCGCGGTGATCAGTTCCGGCAGGGAAAAGTTGCCCGCCTGTGCCCGCAAGCCAAATGCCGGTCCACCCAGATAGACAGCATCGGCACCGTAATTTACGGCGATCCGCAGTTTCTCGGGATTGCCGGCCGGGGCAAGTAATTCAGGGAGGTGCATCAGTGCCATAAGTTCCATTCGTCGACAAAAAAATAAGGCGCCGGTGCTGACCAACGCCGGGCGCAGCTTACCATATTCCGGGCCGCTCCTGAAACTGGAAAAGTGATATTAAAACGCCCGCTTGCTTGACAAATTAGCTGAAATGGCTTTAATTGAGGATATTTGTTGATCCGCTGGGGATAAAGGGGCATACGATGGGCAGTTGCCGAGCATTCACTTTCCTGTTGCCGCTCGTGGTGCTGGTTGCCGGATGTAGTTCGCAGGAAGTATTTCTGAAAAAACAGGCCGAACTCGAGGCGCGCCTTGATCAGGTGGTGCAGTCGCAAGCTGCGTCTAATGCCCGCCTGACCGAATTGGCCGGGACTGTTGCGGATCTGCAGTCGCAGCAAAAGGCGCAAGGACTTGAAGTCGAGCAGCTCAAGCCGGGCTATCGCGAGTTGAAGATATCTCTGGAAAATACGTCGCAAAAGCTGGAAAAACTGGCCAATGAAGCAGCGGCTAAACCGGTCAAGGCACCGGAGCCCGCAGTAGAACCGGTACCTGCCCCTAAAGTAGTATTGGAACCGGTTGTGCCTCCTGTCGTGCCAGTCGCACCACCGGTTACGGTAAGCAGCCATGGGCCTACCGCCGTTGCCGAGCCGGGCAAGGTTCTGGAGGCACATGAGGCATACCAGAAGGCGTTTCGTTTGTACATGGCCGATAAATTCACTGAGTCCCTGACGGCATTCGAGTCATTTCTTGCCGCGTATCCGCAGCATGACTATGCCGCAAATGCGCAGTACTGGATTGGCGAGAGCCTCTATAGCCTGAAAAACTATGAGTGGGCGCTCGATGCTTTTAATAAGGTTATTACCACCCACCCGAAAAGCAATAAGGTGCCTGACGCCATGCTGAAAGGGGCTTTCGCCCAGTTAAGCATGGGAAAAGGGGACAAGGCCCGGGATATGCTGCATCGCCTGGTTGAGGCGTATCCGCGGAGTGTGGCAGCGGGTAAGGCAAAAGAGCGGTTGGCCAAAGAACAGAAAAAGTAGTTTAAACTATGAAGTAATTACCGTATTGATAGACTGTGAAGTTTGAAGAAAATTAATTATTGAGCTATAGCGAGTGCACATCTGGTTTAACACAACCTGGATAAGTGAGGGTGGCATGCGATCTATGAAGACCATTTTGCTGGGTATGGTGCTGACAATTCTAGGCGTTGCCGGGATTGCCTGGGCAGCGGAGGATGAGCCGACGGTTTACATCGTTGAGAAAGGGGATACGCTCTGGGGCCTTTCTGAACGTTTTGTCAAGGATCCCCATTACTGGCCGGGACTCTGGGAAGTGAACCAGGGGAAGATTACCAATCCACACTTTATTTATCCCGGCCAGCGGGTCAAGATTTATAAGGATCGGATAGAGATTGAAACCCCGGAAGAGTCAGCTGCACCTGCTGCTGCGTTACTGCCCAAGGTGGGGCCGGTAAATAAGGAGGCCAAGCAGATTGCCCAGGCCGTGGCAAAAGAGCGCTCGTTTACGGTCAATGGTGGCGAGGGGATGCTGGTGGATCGGGATATGAAATATTCCGGTTCAATCGTGACCGTCAGTCACAACCGGACTATTGCCGGCGAGGATGATGTGGTTTATCTGGATCTTGGTCGGCAGCATGGTGCCAAGGTCGGGACAAAATATCGCATTTACCGTAAGGATATTGAGGTTGCTCATCCCAATACCAATGTTATCATCGGGATCAAGCTGATTCCGCTGGGGGCGCTGCAGTTAACCGAGCTGGCGGAAAAGTCGGCCAAAGCAATAGTTACCCATTCGTTCCGTGAAGTGGAGCCCGGGGCGGTCATCTTGCCTTATCGTGAAAGCCGGCGGGAGGTCGTTCTGCGGGGCAGCAACAAGGACTTTATCGGCACGATCGTGGAAACCCAGACCGGTAACAAGGCCATTGCTGCTGGCGATGTCTGTTACCTTGACCTGGGAGCGCTCAACGGGCTGCAGGTGGGGAACATGCTCTATGTGGTCCGCGATGTGACTGTTGAAGCCCAATATATCAAGTCAGCCATTGGCCGGCTGCCGGTTGATGTCATTGGAGCCCTGCTAATTGTGGATGTCGGCGAAAAAACAGCGACCGCGTTGGTAGTCAAGAGTGTCGACACCATTTACCGTGGAGACCGGGTTGAATTCCGCGGCAGTAAATAAACCGTATCGTAACAGTACTCGGGGGATTGGCCATGGCCAGTCCCCCTTTTCATTCACGCCATGACCGAAAACTATTTCGACTGGTTTGCCCTGAAAGCCATGCCGCAGGTGGGGAATGTTACGTTCCGTCGACTGCTGGCGCACTTTGGTTCGCCGGCCCGGGTCTTGACGGCAACTGCCGCCGAGTTGGCGATGGTACCGGGCATCTCCCGGGCGGTTGCCAACGGTATCCCGCTTGCCGACACCCGTAGTGAGGCTGAACTGGCGTGCCGTTTGCTGGCCAAATGCGGTGCCAGCCTGGTAACGCTCAGCGATGCGTCATACCCGGCCCTGCTGAAAGAGTTGACCGACGCCCCGCCTTACCTGTTTGTCAAGGGGGAGCTGCGGGCCGACTTGTTAGCGGTTGCCCTGGTTGGGTCACGACAGGCGTCGCCCTATGGCTTGGGTACCGCGACCCGTCTGGCCGGAGAACTGGCTGGCATGGGGGCTGCCGTGGTCTCAGGACTGGCCCGTGGGGTTGATACTGCGGCCCACCGTGGTGCTCTGGAGCAGGGCGGGCATACCATTGGCGTCCTGGGCTGTGGCATCGATATTGTGTATCCCTATGAAAATCGCCGTTTGTACGCTGAAATGGCTGAGCGGGGTGCCATCGTCAGCGAGTTCCCGCCGGGAACCAAGCCGCTGGCGGAAAATTTCCCCCGGCGCAACCGGATCATCAGCGGTTTATGCCGGGCGGTGGTGGTGGTGGAGGCGGCGGAAAAAAGTGGCTCCCTGATAACCGCCAGCTACGCATTGGAGCAGGGGCGGGATGTTTTTGCCGTGCCCGGCAATGTCACGCAGAGTGGCAGCAGGGGGACGAACTGGCTGATCAAGCAGGGCGCCAAGCTGGTGGAGACGGCAGCCGACATCCTGGAAGAATGCCCACGGTCGCGGATCGTACCTGTCCAGATGATGCTCCCGATCGAGCCAAGTTTGCAGCCGCTGGAGTCAGCGGTAATTGCCCTGTTACTGGATGCGCCCTGCCATATCGATGAGTTGGTCGGGCGCAGTCGATTGACACCTGCGGAGCTTTCCGTTATGTTGTTGCGCTTGGAGCTCCAGGGTCTGATCCAGCAGTTGCCCGGCAAGTATTTTGCCCTGGCTTGAGTTTGACTCGACCTGCCCCAACATGATGCTTGACCGTACATACTAAAACTGAAGCCTAACCGCTTCGCATTGGTGCTACCCATGTCGCTGAATCTCGTCATTGTTGAATCCCCGGCCAAGGCCAAAACGATCGAAAAATTTCTCGGACCCGATTATAAGGTGCTGGCTTCCTACGGCCATGTCCGTGCCCTGCCAAGCAAACAGGGATCGGTTGATATCGAGAACGATTTCCTGCCCAAATATGGGGTGTTGCCGGAAAGCAAAAAACATATAGATGCCATCAAGGCGGCGCTAAAGGGAGCAACATCGCTGCTGCTCGCCACTGACCCCGACCGGGAAGGTGAGGCGATTTCCTGGCATCTGCTGGCGGCGTTGGGTATTGATGAACAGAAGTCCAAGATCCCGGTACAGCGGGTGGTGTTTCATGAAATTACCAAGACCGCCATTATTGAGGCGGTGCAGAATCCCCGGGCCATTTCCCGCGAACTGGTGGATGCCCAGCAGGCCCGATCGATCCTGGATTATCTGGTTGGTTTTAATCTCTCACCATTTCTCTGGAAAAAGATTCGCTACGGGCTGTCTGCCGGGCGGGTCCAGTCAGTGGCGTTGCGTCTGGTCTGTGAGCGGGAAAAAGAGATTCAGGCCTTTAGGGAACAGGAATACTGGACCATTGGTGCCAATCTGCAGACCCCGGCTGGTCAGCCCTTTACCGCCAATTTGCACGAGGTTAAAGGGCGGAAGCTGGACAAATTCGATATCCCCAACGAGGCTGCGGCAGCCACCCTGGTTACAACCCTGACGCCACCATCCTATACCGTGACGCGGGTGGCCAAGACCGAGCGGAAGCGGCTGCCGGCGCCACCATTTACCACCTCCACCATTCAGCAAGAAGCGTCACGCAAGCTCGGCTTCTCGGCCAAGAAGACCATGTCAACGGCCCAGAAGCTTTACGAGGGTATTGATATTGGTGAAGGGGCGGTCGGTCTCATCACCTACATGCGAACTGACAGCGTTGCCCTGTCCAATCAGGCGCTGGAAGAGGCAGAGCAGCTGATCAGTGTCATGTACGGCAAGGAATATGCGCTGGCCAAGCCGCGAGTTTTCAAGAATAAGGCGAAAAACGCCCAGGAAGCCCACGAAGCGATCCGTCCCACCTATCTGGTCAAGACGCCGACCGAGGTGAAAAAATACCTCACTCCCGACCAGTTTAAACTTTATGACCTGATCTGGAAACGGACCGTTGCCTGTCAGATGGCCGAAGCGATCCTTGATCAGACTTCGGTGGATATTGCTGCCGGCACAGAAGGCCTGTTCCGCGCGACCGGTTCGGTGCTCCGGTTCCCCGGTTTCATGAAGGTCTATATCGAGGGAGTTGACGACGTCAGTGAGGAGAAAGAAGGTCTGCTGCCGCCACTGAACGAAGGTGAGGTCTTGGCACTGCAGCAACTCGTTCCGGAGCAGCACTTTACCCAGCCGCCACCCCGCTACAGTGAAGCGACGCTGGTAAAAACCCTGGAAGAATATGGTATCGGGCGCCCGTCCACCTATGCGTCCATTATGAATACCCTGGTGGAACGCAAGTATACCCGGCTCGACAAGAAGCGCTTTTTTCCCGAAGACGTGGGTATGGTGGTCAGTGATCTGCTGACTCAGCACTTTACCCAGTATGTGGATTACAACTTTACGGCGTTCCTCGAAGAGGAGCTGGATCAGGTTTCTCGGGGCGAAAAACAGTGGCAACCGCTGCTCAAGGAGTTCTGGGAGCCGTTCTATGCATTGCTCACTCAGAAGGAAGGGGAGGTTAATAAGGCGGACCTCACCACTGAGGTTACGGATGAAGCCTGCCCGGAATGCAGCGAGAAACTGGTGGTCAAGCTGGGTCGCCGCGGCAAGTTCATTGCCTGCTCCGGCTACAAGGATGGCTGCAAGTACACCCGTAATATCGATCAGCCGGACCAGCCGGAAAAGGCCGAGCCGGAGATATCGGAAGAGAAGTGCGATAAATGCGCTCTGCCGATGCTGATCAAGGATGGCCGCTATGGTAAATACCTGGCTTGTTCCGGCTACCCGGCCTGCAAGAACATCCAGCCCCTGGTCAAGCCCAAGGGGACCGGGGTGGTCTGCCCTGAGTGCAAGCTGGGGGAGTTGACCGAGAAGAAGTCACGCTACGGCAAAATGTTTTATTCCTGCAACCGCTACCCTGAGTGCAAGTTTGCCCTCTGGGATCTGCCAATTGAGAAGCCCTGCCCCAAGTGTGGCTTTCCGCTTTTGGTAAAAAAGGTCTACAAGCGGGAAGGGGAGTTTTTAAAGTGCCCGAAAGAAGGGTGCGATCATAAAGAAACCTGATCAGGAATCAGGAAATATGTAGGACTAAAGCCAGCGCCAGCTGGCTTTAGTCGTTTTTTCGCCTGATCATGAAAATACTGGTTAAAGTTTGTCCTTACCCCTCCGATCAATACATCATCCAGTAAAGATTAAATTTTATCAAGGAGCATCCGGCATGGCTGAATTGCACGATGTTCGCGCCTCCCTCCAGGAAACCATGACCTTTCTCGGGGCCATGGCCAGTGGTATTGAACAGGCCATTGGTGAGTCGGCCAACAGCATCACCTATCTGGCTGGCAAACGACTTGGCATGCAGCTTTCCCAAGGCGTGGAGAAAACTGATGACATCCAGCAGGCGTTGGCGGCGGTGACCAAGGTGTTGATGGCCAATAGCTGCCTCTGGCATTTCGAGGCTTTTCAGGCCCATGACCAACCGGCCATGGTGCAGGTGTCGGCTGCCGGTGAAGAGATCAACCTGGTTTTTCGCGACTGCATGATCCGCCAGTCGCTGTTCAGGTTCGGCCACCATCAGAAGGGTTCCCTATGCAACATGATGTTTGGTTTCTTTTCCGGTGCCCTGCATAACATCATGGGACGGGATTCCACCCTCGACATCATTCATGCTGGCGAAAATGCCTGCTACAAGAAGCTAACCATCCACAAACTTTAACCAGATAGAGGAGTTGTTTGCATGAGCGGATCTACGGAGTCCTCAACGACGAGCCCGGTGGAACCGGTTCCGATCAATATCGAATGGCTGAGCGATTGCTCCGGTTGCCATATCGCCATTGTTGACCTGCACGAAAAAATTCTTGCCGTCCTCCAATCAGTCAAAATTCAACGCTGCCCGGTCTTGACTGACGTCAAAGATTACCCCCCGGCCAAGGTTGGTCTGGTGTCCGGGGCGATTCGCAGCGAACACGACCGTCATGCTGCCGAGGAGATGCGCAAGAGCTGTGACCTGATCATTGCCTGGGGTACCTGTGCGGTTTACGGGGGTATTGCCGGCGCCTGTAATGTGAACAGCCGGGAAGAAATCTATGACGCGGTGTATGCCAAAAATAAGACCACCACGCCCCATGCCACCCCCATTGAGCAGGTGTCACCGCTGGAGGCAATGGTAAAGCCGCTGGACAGCGTCATCGACGTCGATCTCTACCTGCCGGGCTGCGCTCCGCACCCGGCTTTTGTGTTTGACTCGCTGCTGGCACTGCTGCAAGGGCGGATTCCCAAGGCAACCAAGGAGTCGGTCTGTGGCCACTGCAAGCGGGCCATGCGCAAGACCGACACTGCTGACATCAAGAAGCATTCGGCAGGAATTCCTGAAGCGGACAGTTGTTTTCTCAGTCAGGGCTACATCTGCATGGGTTCGGTTACCCTTGATCGCTGCCTGGCCCCTTGTCCGCAGAACGGGGTGCCGTGCACCGGCTGTGCCGGCGCCACCATGCAGATCCTGACCGAACCGAATCGGGATATTCGCACCGAGATTGCTGAGCGGATGTCGCGATTGACCAAGATTCCGGCCGAGACCATCGTCAAGGAGATCGAAGCCACCGCCAAGTCCCATTACTCCTACACCATGGCGACGTCGATGATCGGTGAGAAACCGACCTTCCTGATCAATAAGTGGATCACTGCTGCGGAGGAAGAGTATGCGTAAGACCATCACCATTGACCCGGTAACCCGCATTGAGGGGCACGCCAAGATATTCATCAACCTGGCTGACGACGGCCAGCTGGAGTCGGCCGGCCTGGTGGTCAACGAGCTGCGGGGGTTTGAGAAAATCCTGATCGGCATGGAAGCCGACAGGATGCCGCTGATCACCGCCCGGATCTGTGGGGTCTGCCCGACCGCCCACCATCTGGCCGCCTCCAACGCCCTGGATCATGCCGCTGGTGTGGAGTCGCCACCGGCAGCCAAGCTGCTGCGCGAACTGATGTATATGGGACACATCATCCACTCCCACGCCCTTTCCCTGTTTGTCCTGCAGGGGCCGGACCTGGTGCTTGGGCTTGATGCGGACCCGGCCATTCGTAACGTGGTTGGCATCGTTCAGGCCAATCCGGAGCTGGCGAAAAAGGCGCTCCGGATCCGGAGCATCGGCCAGAAGATCAATGAACTGGTTGGCGGCCGGGGTACCCACCCGGTCACCTCAGTGGCGGGCGGCATTACCTTTGTGCTGGACCAGGAGCGGGAGGCCCAGTTGCGGGCGTGGGTGAATGAGGGACTCGCCCTGCTCAAGGAGTTGGCTCCGGCGGTGAAAGAGCTCCTGTTTCGCCTGGTGGAGAAGCATCCGGCAATCCTTAACGACTGGGTGACGCCATCCTGGTCGCTCGGCACCGTGCGTGACAACAAGGTGTCGCTGCTGGCAGGAAATCTGCGGGCGATCGACGCGCAGGGTGCACTGATGGCCGAGTTTCCGGTACAGGATTATGACCAGTATCTGGTTGAATCGGTACTGGACTGGTCCTACATGAAACAGGTTCACTTCGCCCACCAAGGGGAGATGCATCCCTACCGGGTCGGGCCGCTGGCGCGGATCAACGCCGTGGGGACCTACGGCACGGAACTGGCAGATCAGGAATATGCCACTTTCCGCCAGCAGTTCGGTACCCCTTGTCATGCCACGGTGCTGCAGTCTTATGCCAAGCTGATTGAACTGATCTGGGCGGCCGAAACTGCTGACAGCATCCTGAATAATCCGCTGATTCACGGCGAGACCCGGGTGCCGGTTACGTTCTGCGGTGGTCGGGGGGTCGGCCATGCCGAGGCGCCCCGCGGTACCTTGATCCATGATTACGACATCGACGAAAACGGCATTGTGCGCGCCGCCAACCTGATTGTTGCTACCCAGCAGAACTATACCCTGATCAACCAAACGGTGACCCAGGCGGCACAAAGCCACGTGCTCGGGCGAACGGATGATCAGGCACTGCTCAATGCCATTGAATTTGGTATCCGCTGTTATGACCCCTGCCTTTCCTGCGCTACTCACGCCCTGGGACCATTGCCGCTGGAGGTGCTGGTGACGCGGGGCGGGGCGACCGTCAAGACCATCCGGAGGGGCTGCTGATGCTTGAATTGACCGTTCACGAACAGGCCTGCCGCGGTTGCGAGATGTGTGTTGATATCTGCCCGACCAAGGTGTTTGCCTTTGACGCTGACCAGCGGCTCTGCGTCGTCAAACATGCTGAAGACTGTATTGCGTGTTTGAGTTGTGCCTACCTCTGCCCATCGGGCGCCATCAGCCATACGGATTACCATACGGTGAAGAATTTCTACCGTGATCTGGAATTTTGCCAACGAATGGAGAAGTTTCTATGAGCGTCGACGCCATTCATGACGTTTCTCTGGAAGATCACCAGAAGGCCTTCACTGAAGTCGCCTTCCTGATGGATATATTTACTGCCACCATCGATAACATCATGGGTGGTGCCACCGCGCCGGTTGGCCGGATGGCGGGCCGGGAAATGGCCAAGAAGCTGCCGCTAAACCTGCAAAATCCGTCGTTGGCAGAGGCTGTTGCGGTCATGATCCCGCGCATGGCTGCCGGTTTCCAGTTCGAACTGGCCAGTTCCGCCAGTGGGCAGGAAATCGTTTTCGACCGCTGCGTGCTGCGCGATGTCTGCACCATGCGGAAAGGTACACTCGGAGGCCCGCTCTGCCAGCTGTTCCATGCCTATCTGGATGGCATCATCAACGAACTGATCTGCCGGCCGGTCAAGTCGGAGATTACCAGCTGCGGCCAGCAGTGCCGGGTAACGGTGCAAACCCAGTGACCGCACTCTCTGCCGACCGGGCAGCTCTCGTTATTTGCATTGGTAACGAATTGGTGGCTGATGATGCGGTTGGCTTTGAAGTTTACAACCATTTGCAGGGGATGAGGCTGCCCCCGGCTACCCGGCTCATCTTTCTGGGGGTCGGCGGCATCGATCTGCTGGACCGGTTGCAGGGGGACGAACAAGCGCTGATCGTCGTTGATGCGGTGCAGTTTGGGGCGCCGCCCGGCACGATTCACCAGCTGGCGTGGGATGAGGTGCCGGCCAATGGGAATTCGGCCATCTCAGCGCACGGCATCGGCTTGAAGGAAGCGATTGAAGTCGGGCGGATACTCTGCCCGGAGAAACTCCCTGCCGATATTACCCTGTTCGGGATCGAAGGGCGCTGTTTCAATCTGATGCGTGAACATATGACCCCGGAAACCGCCGCCGCTATTCCCCTCGTTGCCAAGCGCATTGAACAGAAATTGCGGACTCTTCGCCAAGGATCAGACCATGAAAAAAAGCAGTGCTGACAAAACAGAGGCGGCAACGCCAACAGCGCAGCAGGAAATCGCCCGCCTGGCTGCGGCCATGGTGGCAGGCAAGCTGAGTGAGCGGGGTGATCCGGCGTTATTTCGTGGCGCGGATGCTGAATTGGTGAGCATGGTCAACCAGATGCTTGATTCACTGGTTTCCCCCCTGCGTCTGGCGGCCGGCTCCATTGATGAAATTGCCCATGGCCGGATTCCGCCGTTCGTGATTGACGATTACCAAGGGGAATATAACGACATCAAGCGGAACCTCAATACCCTGCTGGCGACGCTTTATGGTATGCACAATGAAACTCAGGACCTGATTGGTAATATCAGTGCCGGTCGACTGCAGACCCGGGGGAACGATTGGGATTATCAGGGGATCTGGCGGGAATTGATTGGCGGGGTGAATGGTACCCTGGATGCGGTGCTTAACCCGATCAGTGAAGCGAGTACCGTGCTGGGCCGCCTGGCCAATTACGATCTGGGGGCCCGAATGCAGGGGCGCTATCATGGCGAACATGCGGTCATCAAAAAAGCGATGAATGCGACGGCTGAATCGCTGCACTCTGCGGTCTCCCAGGTGGCCGAAACCGTTGATCTGGTTTCAACGGTCGGCAAGCGCATCAGTCAGGGGAGCCAGATGGTAGCCAATGGCGCGGCAGAGCAAGAGCGGCAATTGACCGAAACCACTACTACCGTTACGCACTTGGCTGAATATGCCCAAAAAAGCGCCCAGAGCACGGCTGAGGCCCGGACCAATGCCCAGCGTTCAGCCGCTGCCATTACTACGGCCAAAGCCGAAATGGAGCGGATGCTGGAGGCGATGAAGGAGATCCGCGCCTCAGCGGATGGCACGGCCGGGATCATTCAGCAAATTGATACAATTGCCAAGGAAACGGACCTGCTTTCAGCCACTGCGTCAACCAAGGCCACGGTGGTCCGCTCTTCGGCCAGCGGCTTTGGGGTGGTGGCCCAGGAGATTCGGAAACTCTCTGAACGGTGCGAAGAGGCGGGGAGCAGATTGAAGAGTTTTCAGCAGCGGGTGAACTTCAGCGCCAAAACGGCGGGTGATGGTATCGACCACTTGATCAGCGAGTATGAAGAGCTGATTCACGATCTGAAGAATGTCGCCACCAACTCCAGCCTGTTGGGGGTTAATGCCGCCATTTCAGCCGCCCATGTGGAAGGGGCCGGTAACGACTTTGAGCTGCTGACGGACGAGATTCGGCAACTGGCCCGGCGGTCGGCAGATGCGGCAAAACAGACAGAGACCCTGGTGCGCAGTTCAATCAGTATGTCACGCAAGGGGGAGGAGATTTCCTTTGAAATTGATCGCCATCTGGCTGGTGCCGTGGCCGGGGCGCAACAGATTGACGCCCTGACCGACGAAATTGCCCGGGCGACCAATGAGCAGGCCAGTGGTCTCGAACAGATTAGCCGGTCGATCACCCAGATTAACGATGTCACCAGTCAGAATGCCGCCACTGCCTTGGAATCCACTGATGCCGCTAAAAATCTGGATCTGCAGGTGAAAAAACTTACCAAGATGGTAAGCACGTTCCGACTCCAGTAACGGCAGAGCCTGCGGCGACCAGAGAATCCTCATCCCGCGATTCCGGTGAGAAGATGCGACAGTGCCTCATCATGGCTTACCCCTTTGCCGACTGCCAACTGACGTTCAGCAGCGTTAATCTCCTGCAACAATTCAAGCTGCTCCAGCAACTCTTCATATTTCTGCACATCGAGCAGCACCGCAGCGCTTCGTCCATGATTAGTGATGACCAGTGGCCGGTGAGTGGTCTGTACCTGTTTGATGAATCCGGTAACATTGCCGCGAAACGTAGACAATGGCTGAATATCCTGTGTCAGTGAAATGTGTGCCATATTGATATCCTCCAATTTTGTACTTTATTACGTACAAATAATTGCTCATTTACAGGTTTTCTGCAACATCTTTCAACCCTCCCAACTGCAGATACCGTCCGGCAAGATTCACCGCAAGCGCTACGAATTCATCCCTCATGCTTTGCGGCTCAAGAACTTCCACCCGCTCCCCGTAGCCACGCAACCACCAATGTAACTGCAGCGTGTTCTCAATGGTGGCAGTCAATGCAAAACCACCATCTGCTTTTTTTTCAATCTTTTGATCA
>JANOEC010000018.1:0-19004 GCA_031412995.1 Geobacteraceae bacterium | reverse complement strand
CCCTCCCGTGCTGAAGATCGCATTATTTGGATGAACGCTTGACATTTTAAAACATTATTTTATAATTGTCATATAAAGCAGGGTGTAGCAGACAGATGTTTTATGATGTCAAGAGATTAGGATGTTATGCTGTTGTCGGGTTGTCTTGAAAAGGTATTATCCTATCCTTGGCCGGCTTAACCCGCTTCCTGCTTAGTTCGGAGCAATTATACCATGCAAAATCAACAAAGACCTTGACTAATTGACTAAAAAATCATAATAAATTTGGTTGCTCAATACAAATAGAACAAGGTGTGCCATGGCAAAAAAAGAAAAGTCCGAATATATTATCCAGGCAGTGGATCACGCCCTTGATCTGCTGGAACAGTTTCACGACGAAGTCGACGAGCTGGGAGTAACCGAGCTGTCGAAGCGGCTGAAGCTGCATAAAAATAACGTGTTCCGGCTGTTGGCTACGCTGGAGTCCCGTGGCTATATTGAGCAGAACCGGGTCACGGAAAACTATCGTCTCGGCTTGAAGACACTGCAGTTGGGTCAAACCTTTATCCGGCAGATGGGGCTGTTGCGTCAGGCTAGGCCGGTGCTGGAGTGGCTGGTTGAACAGTGTAACGAGACCTCCTATGTGGCGATCCTCAAGGACTTGCATATCGTGTACCTCGATGTGGTCGAGACCAATTTGACCGTGCGGGTGGTGCCGCGGGTTGGTGCCCGTTTGCCGGCATATTGTACCGCTGCCGGGAAGATTCAGCTGGCTTACATGACCGACGAAGAGTTGGACAATTACTTCCCGACCCGTGAACTGAAAGGATTTACCGCCAATACCATAACCGACAAAGAGACGCTGAAGAAGCATCTGCAGTTGGTGGCGGAACAGGGTTACGCTATTGACAATGAAGAACTGGATATCGGTGTACGCTGCGTCGGCGCCCCAATTCGTGACTATACCCGCCGGATTGTCGGGGCGGTCAGCATCTCCGGTCCATCCATGCGGTTCTCCGATGAGCGCCTGGAAAAAGAGTTGATCCCGATGGTCATCAAGGCGGGGGAAGAGATTTCCACCAAGCTCGGTTTCAACTAAGCAAAAAGGCCCCTGCACCGGGGCCTCTTTCTATTCTAGTCCCCAGTCCCCAGTCCCCGCTGCTCTATTTCCCGCCGCCAGATTGCCGTTACCTGCCGCTTTGTCTCCGCAAGGGGGCCACTGTTGTCAATCACTATTCGGCCATGGCGCCGCTTTTCCTCCAACGGCATCTGACTGGCCACCCGGGATTGGGCATCTTCGCGGCTCAGGATGTCCCGCGCCGTCAACCGCTGCAGCTGCGTCGCCGGATCGATATGGACGACCCAGATCTCATCGACCCGATCCGTGGCGCCGGCTTCAATGAGCAGCGGGGCCATGTAGATTACCACGGCGGTTCCCGCCGCACGCAGGGCGGCAAGGCGGGCCAGGGCCAGCGCGCGAATTGCCGGATGGGTAATCTGCTCCAGACGCCGGCGGGCACTGGGGTCGGCAAAAATGATCGCCCCCAGGGCGCTGCGGTCAAGGGTGTCGTCGGGCCGCAGAATCGTGGGGCCGAACTGTTGCACGATGGCCGCTAAAGCCGTGGAGCCGGGTTCTACTGCCTCCCGCGCCAGTTGGTCGGCATCAATGACGGCGGCGCCCAGTTCGGCAAACAGTTGCGCAACGGTGCTTTTGCCTGAGGCAATACCGCCGGTAAGGCCAATAACGCGCATCTTCGCTCCTAGATCAATAGCTTGCCATGGTCAAGTAAGGTAGTTCGCCGGCCGGCAGCGTCAATGGCGGTCAGGGTCGGCCTGAACAGGACATAGTCTTCATGGAATGGTGTGGAGACCGTGCCGCCAAAACCGCTGTTATCGCCCAGGGCAATATGGATGGTGCCGAGGATTTTTTCGGCCTCCAGCACGTTATCCGGGCGGGTTGCCCGGTCATTGGTGCCGATCCCTAGTTCAGCGATGTTGCGGTTAAGGCGACTTTCGGCGAATTTAGCTTCCAGTTTGGCCCGGTACGGTTCGTTGCCTTCGATGGCCACGACTTCCCCCTTTTGGATGATAAGGCGGAGTGGCGAGGCCAGGGGTCGGGTCGGGGCGTGGGTGATGACCATGATCCCCTCGCTCGTTCCTTCAACCGGGGCCAGGTAGACTTCACCGGCGGGCAGATTACCGAAGCTGCCCGCAGTTGTCAGCATCCCCGTATCCCCCTCGGCGGTGCGCTCCGTTTTGTTAAAGTGGATCCGGGTGCCATCAGGCGTCGTTGCTTCCAGCGTCAGGGCACGGTTAACCGCAACCGCGAGCCGGTCGGTTCGCTGCACCAATTCTTGCCAGTTTACTTCCATGGAGGTGAAAAACATCGCCGGGTCGAAATGGGGCAGGCTGGCAAAACGGGCGCCAGCGGCGCAGGCCAGTTTGCGGAAATTGGTATGACTGGTGGAATTGTTGGCCATGGCAATAACCACTTGGGCAATTTGCACCTGATTGCGGGTTACTATCTCTTTGATCTGCTCTAGTTCTTCGGCGGAAACTTTTTTATCCAGGAGTCGTGCCATAAGGTTGGCACTGCTAAGCAAGTCAACAATCCGCTCACCAAAGACGCTGCGCCAGAGAATTTCCGGCGGTTCGGCACCTGAGGCGGGAGTGGTTGGAAATTCGGTGAAATTGCAGTTACCGTAGTGTTGTTGGGCGTAGGCAGCAGCAGCTTTAGCAGTTGCATGCAACTCGCTGCGTCGTGTGCGGTCTGCGTCAGAAGGTTTTTCATCGGCGCGAACGAGGTCGCTAAAGAAGACAATCCGCTCGCCAGGGCGCACGCCCATGTTGGTAGTTAAAAGTGAAGCAAAGGACTCATTATAGCGTTGCATGGGACCTCTCAGGATGAAAACAGGATTTGAGTCGAGTTATGCTGCTGTGTAACAGTCTGCCACGCATGGATTGCCTTCAAAAAGCTCATTCACTTTGTAACTCACCAACCATCTTCTTTATGGTTGAGGACAATAACGCAACATGATGACTGCATATCCAGTACACCTGCCCGGCATCAATATCGAAATAATGATGAGCAATGATGTCACGAAACCCGATCGCGCCTTTCCAGTCGATTTCAGGATAGTGGGCAAGTAGAGCGCCGCCTGTCATCTTGTCGACATTTTTCAAAGATTCACCAATTGCCAGGAAAAGCATACAGATGCCATCGAGCTTCTCCACCCCTTCTGGCGTATCGGTGAAATCATCGGCACTTGCGATGTTCTCCGTACGGTGCTTGATCTTTTCAAGAGCATCGTCAATCTGGCTCAAAATCGCCGTAACCAACTCCCTGTCATACATACATAGCCTCTTTTTCCAGCCGGGCTTTCAGATAGGGATTCATCTTTTCGCGTACCCGGACGATGTCGACATGTTTTTGTACCAGTTTTTCAATATCATCTTTGATATGCACCAGTGCGAACGGATCGGGAGTTTTCATCTTGATACAGATATCCAGATCACTCTGTGCGGTAGCCTCATTACGAGCAACTGACCCGAAGACACCAAGGTCCAGAATGCCGTATTGTTCGGCAAATGCCTGCTTATAATTCCGTAAAGCTGTCAGAATCTCTTCCTGGCTCATATCATCTCCTTTAATTCTTTTAAGGTGAGCGGATATAGATGTCGCTTCATTGGCTCACCATAAATATTCTGAGTGTCAGGCAGCACAAACTATAGCAAAGAATTGCGCCAATACCATGAAAAACAGCTAAGCTTAGCGGTCGCCCCGGAGCTCACTGGCAGACCTTGTCGGCAACCATCGGCTGCCGTTTGGGTATTTTTCCCTTGATTTTGCGTGGTTCAATGTGCTAAGTACACGCATACTGTATACAATTGTAACTTGCTTGTTTAGTTAGGGATTACAGCAAGTTAAGTAGTTTTTCTGGCGTTATTTTCCGAAATTTTTGGAGGCACGTGTGGCGCAGGTGGTCTTTTCCAGCTGGGGCGGAACCATAATCGATAACCGGGGCGTCAGTGAACCGCAGGATGCCGTTCTCCGGTTGCCGACGACCGTTGATGGCCAGCGCGAGCTGGCAGCTTTCATGGGGTGGGATGGCATCATCCTCTATAATCGCGACGTGGATATCCCGAAGATGGCAGCGGAATACATGAAGCGGGTTCAGACCCAGTACGTCTGTGGCAAGTGTACTCCCGGCAAAAAGGGGACACGGGTCATCATGGATGCGCTGGCCAGGATCATCGATGGGCGGGGTAAAGAAGCTGACCTTGATACCCTGGTCGACCTGGCGGATCTGCTGCAGAATTGCAAGTGTACGCTCTGCCCCTCGTCGGCAGAAGCGGTGCGCCATGCGGTTACCTACTTCCGTGACGAGTTTGCCGCGTATATCAATGGGCATCCGGTCAACAAGCGGGAGTTCACCCTGATTCACAAGTATACGGCGCCCTGCACGGACAAGTGTCCGGCGCATATTGATATCCCGGCGTATATTGAGGCGATCAAAGAGTATCGTTTCGAAGAGTCCCTCGAGATCATCCGTGAAAACATGCCGTTGCCGTCGGTCTGTGGCCGGGTTTGTCCCCATCCCTGCGAGAGCCATTGCCGGCGCAAGAATGTTGACGACTCGGTAAATATCATGGTGCTCAAGCGTACGGCTTCCGATTACGAGTGGCAGCATAATCATCTGCCACCGATGGTACCAAAACCACGGAAAAGCAAGTCGATCGGTATCGTTGGTGCCGGGCCGGCTGGTCTGGCTGCAGCTTACTATCTGGCGTTGGAAGGGTTCCCCTGCACCATTTACGAAGCACTGCCCGAAGGCTTTGGTGGCGGCATGATCGCCGTTGGAATTCCGGCGTACCGGATGCCACGCCACATTCTGCAGCGCGATATCGATATCATCGCTTCCATGGGTGTGGAAATGAAATATGGGGTGCGAATCGGCAAGGATATCTCGCTGGCTGACCTCAAGAAACAGCATGACGCCGTTTTCCTTGCTCCGGGTGCCCACCGCTCCAAGCCAATGGGTGTCGAAGGCGAGGATAAGGGTTACAAGGGCTTCCTGCCCGGTGGTATCGATTTCCTGCGTGAAGCCTATATGGGCAAGCCGACCGGCATGGGTAAGAAGGTCTGCGTCGTCGGTGGCGGCAACACGGCCATTGACTGTGTTCGGGTGGCGCTGCGCGAAGGGGCGGAAGTGTCGACCCTGCTCTATCGTCGTTCCCGTAAGGAAATGCCGGCTGATGTCTGGGAAGTTGATGGCGCTGATGAGGAAGGGGTAACGTTCGAATTCCAGGTGCTGCCGACCAAGATTATCGTTGATGCCAATGACCAGGTAACCGGCGTACAGTGCGTGCGGATGGCCATGGGTGAGCCGGATGCATCCGGCCGTCGTCGTCCGGAGCCGGTTGCCGGCAGTGAGTTCATTGTCGAGTGTGACACGGTTATCCCGGCCATTGGTCAGGATCCGGATCTTTCCTTCATCCCTTCGGATATGGGGATTGATATCACCAAGTGGAACACGATCGTCACCAAGTTTGTGCCGCTCAAGGATGCCGCGGGCAAGGAGCTGAAGGACGGCATGGGGAACGCCCTGGTGCGGACCCTGATGACTGATCTGGATGGGGTTTTTGCCGGCGGTGATGCTGAGATCGGGCCGCTGACAGTGGTCGCCTGCGTTGGTAATGCCCACCGGGCTGCCAAGGTGATTCAGCGCTGGCTTGAAGAGGGGAAAGTCTATCTTTCTGATGATGAATTCATGGAAGATATTCTGACCAACCTGCCGGTGTATGACAAGAAGGAAGGGGTTTCCTGGCTGGATTCAGTGACCCGGGCCAAGCAGGCCGAAGTGCATGGCCATGCCCGAGCCAGTAAAGGGAATTACCAGGAAGTTGAACTCGGCTTCAAGGACAGCCAGGCGGTGGAAGAAGCCGGTCGCTGTCTCCGCTGCTACCGCGTCGCCATGGCGGCGGTTTAATTGAACTGATTGACTGAGGAGTCTTAAGATATGGTTACATTGACGATTGATGGCAGAGACGTCACCGTTCCCACTGGTACGACGATTTTGGAGGCGGCACGGCAACTGGGGATCGCTATCCCGACGCTCTGCTGGCTGCAGAAAGTATCGCCCACCGGTGCGTGCCGGGTCTGTGCGGTGGAAGTGGAAGGGGTCGACCGGACCATGACCGCGTGCAATACCCCGGTCAAGGCGGGAATCAAGGTGACGACCCAGTCGGATCAGCTTGCCAAGACCCGTAAAAAAATCATGGAACTGATGCTGGTCAACCACCCGCTCGACTGCCCGGTCTGCGATGCGGCTGGCGAATGCGATCTGCAGGATGCCTGCTACGGTCTGCAGGTGGCCAATCAGGAATATTCGGCAGTGCTGGAGCGGCGGCCGATTCGCTACGATTGGAAGTTGCTGGAGAGCGACCCGAACCGCTGCATTCTTTGCGAGAAGTGCGTCAAGGTCGATCACGAGATCGTCGGTTGCGATGCCATCGCCGTGGTGAACAAGGGTGAAGCGACCATTATTGATACCGTGGACGGCAAGCCGCTTGATTGTGATTTTTGTGGCAACTGTATTGCCGCCTGTCCCACCGGTACCCTGATCAGTAAGCCGTTCAAATTCCGCGGCCGTCCCTGGACCTTTAATCAGACCAAAAGTATTTGTGCGTTCTGTTCGGTTGGTTGCCAGATCGAGTACCATACCCGCGATGGCCGGGTGGAGCGGGTCACCAGTGACGACGGGACCTTCAATAATGGCAACCTTTGTATCAATGGTCGGTTCGGTTACAGCTACCTGAGTGCTCCGGCACGATTGAAGTCACCTGCGCTCAAGGATGCGAGCGGCAAACAGGTGGCAACGGATTGGCAGCAGGCGCTGGGCACTGTTGCCGACCGCTTGCAGGCAATCGTTGCGGCCAATGGGGCCGGTGCGGTGGCCGGTATCGGGTCCCCACGCCTGACCAACGAAGAAAGTTATCTCTTTCAGAAATTTCTCCGCGAGCAGATCGGCACCGGCAACATCGATTCCGAGGCACGCTTTGGCTATGCCCCGGCGCAACGGGTGATGTTTGAAAACCTCGGGCTGTATGGTGCCAGTGCCACGATCGATCGGATCGATACGGCCGATGCCATCCTGGTGCTCGGCAGTGATCTGAAGGCGGAAGCCAGTGGCCTGGAGTATCGGGTGATCAAGGCGGCGACCAAAAACAACGCCAAGTTGATAATGGTTAATTGCCGCGATACCAAGCTGAACAAGTATGCCAACAGTACTCTTAAATATGCTGCCGGGGCTGAGGCTGCCGTATTGAACGGCTTAGTCAAGGCGCTGGCTGGTGCGGCTAAAATTTCTGGCCTTGACGGTACGGTTGCCGAGTATGCTGCGGCTGCCGGCGTTGCCGAAAACGATCTGCTGCAGGCAGCGGCGCTGCTGACGGGCAAGGGAAGCGTGGCAATTCTGTACGGTGCCGACATCATGCGGAGTGTCGATGCCGCAGCAGCCGTTGGTGCCGTTGCCAACCTGGCGTTGTTGACCGGCTGTATCGGCAAGGACGCTGGCGGGCTCTTCCCGGTTGATGAAAAGAACAACACCCAGGGCATGCTGGATATGGGCGTCGCCCCGAACCTGCTGCCAGGTGGCAAAGCCCCGGCAACGCCAGGCAAGGATATCTGGCAAATTCTTGAGGGGATCGAGAAGGGCGAGATCAAAGCCCTGTATCTGATCGGCAGCGACCCGGTTACCTCATTCCCGGCCGCCGGTCGTTTTCGCAAGGCGCTCGAAAAACTTGAACTGTTGATCGTGCAGGACATCCTGGCTACGCCGACGGCCCAGCTGGCCCATGTGGTGCTGCCCGGTGCGGCTGCGGCGGAAAAATTGGGGACTTTTACCACGCCGGATCATCGGGTCCAATGGCTGGGCAAGGCAGTGGAGCCGCCGGGACAGGCAAAAGCTGACTGGCAGATTCTGTCTGAGTTGGCGGTACGTTTCCATGCGGCACCCGTTGCGTCTGTTGCTGCCGTGTTGGCTGAAATAAAGCAGATCACCGGTGGTTTGTATTGCGGTGACAGCGCTGAGGGCCACTGCTGTGGCAGCACCAAGCAGGCCCCGGTGGTAAGCGACGCCGCTTTTGTCACGGTAGCGCCAAAGCCGGCAGCGGCGGCAGGTGCCAAGCTGTTGGTCGGCACCATGCTGTACCATAATGGCACGGCGACCACCTACTCGGAAAACAACCTGACGGTAGCTGCTGCCGGTTATGTTGAACTGCACCTTGATGATGCCAGGCGGTTGGGCATTGCCGATGGTGGGGCGATCAAGGTTAGCAGTGCTGGCGGGAGCCTTGTTGCCCACGCCAGGGTTACTGAGGCTGCGCAGCCGGGTCTGTTGTTCGCGCCGTACCACTTCCGTGATCTTGTTGCTGCCGGGTTGTTAACCGGATCAGCAAATCTGGTGTCGGTGACCGTCGAAAAAGGCTAGTTGCCGGTGAACATAACGATACAAAAAACAGCCTCCGGGAAATCACCGGAGGCTGTTTTTGTGTCTGCAGAGGCTAGGCGATGAAGGGGAGCGTGAAGAAAAACGTTGCCCCTTTGTCTGGTTCGGCTTCTGCCCAGATCTTGCCGTTGTGGCGGGTGATAATACGCTGGACGATTGCCAGTCCGATGCCAACGCCATCAAATTCGCTGCCATGTAAACGTTGAAAGGCGCCGAACAGTTTGTTGGCATACGCCATATCGAAACCGATCCCATTGTCACGCACGGAGAAGGTCCTGCTGCCATAGTCAAGGGTCGAACCGACCGCTATTTCAGCGTCCGGTGTTTGCGCCGTATATTTCCAGGCATTGCCGAGCAGGTTTTCCAACAGTTGCCGCAATAGGGTCGGATCGCCCGTAACGTGCAGATCTGCAGCAATCGTCACCGAAACCCGGCGGTCTGGTTCTGCTTCCAGGAGGTTGGCGACAATGTCCCTGGCGAGATCACTCAAGTTTACCGGTAACAGTTGCAGATCGGCGCGGCTGACTCGGGACAGGCGCAACAGTTCATCGATCAGCATACCCATCCGCTTACTGGCGTTACAGATGCGCTGCAGATAATTCTGTCCTTGTGCAGAGAGCTCTGCGCCGCAATCGTCAATCAGCAGGTTACTGAAACTGTTGATGTGCCGCAGTGGCGCCCGCAGGTCGTGGGAAACAGAATAACTGAACGATTCCATTTCATAATTGATCTGCTCCAGGGCCTGGGCACGCTGCTGCAGATCGTCATTTAACAGGGTGATTTCATGGTTGGCCGCTTCCCGCTGATCTACTTCCAACTCAAGTCGTTCATTGGTTTCTCGCAGCGCGACGGTGCGATCAACCACCATCTGCTCCAGTGACGCATTCAGTTGATCCAGCTTTGCCTTTTCGGCAACCAGTTCATCGTGGACTTCGATATATTCATCTACTTGCTGGCGCAGCTCTTCTTCCAGCATGGTGAGCTCATCATTTTGTTCCCGCAGATCCTGTTCCTGCTGGAGCAGAACCATGGTTGCCTGTCGCAGACGTCGATAACCGGTAAACAGACCGCCGGCGCCAAGCAGCCAGATTGCGCTGTGCCAGGCGACCAGACTCCTGATTTCGGCAGTCTCAGTGGCCAGCAAATCGTTCATCGGTAGCGAGACGCTGATTCCCCCCCTGACTTCACCCTCATGGTAGCCATGTCGGGCATGACACTTCAGGCAGGGTTTCTCGGTAATAAATGCCCTGAGGTAGCGAAATTGAGCGCTGCCATCGTTGTGGGTCAGGGTGAAAACCTCTTGTTGCTCGCTGGTAAAATTCCTAAGGACGGCCGCTTCCCAGCTGTCAGGACGATTTTGCGGGTGCAGCGGCCGGTCACTGACCAGATGCCCCCGCGGGCCGGAAAAGTTCTGGTTGAATTCGTATACCTGTCTGGTCATGTACGCCGGATTCATCAGGGTGAGCTGCCGACCGCTGGGGGTGGTGATGTCGCGCTCCGGGAGATGGGCCAGGTTGGGATTGGGAGGAGTTTTCGGGTCAACCAGCACATATACCCCTCCATGGTTGGTTGCCCACTTGCGGTAAAGGATATCTTTCTGGTATGCCATGCGCACTTCAGCCAGGGCGATGTCCCTTGTCGTCTGTTTACGGGTCTGGATGGTATGAATGGTCGAAACCAGAATCAACAGCGCCCAGGCAATGAAGAGGATTAGGGTATAGCGCCTATGGGTCGCAGGTGACAGGCGGCAATGGTCTGGTGTAGAAGACGGCAAAAGAACGCTCCTTGATAGGTGTAGGATAAACCAGTACAAATAAGTAGCATGTTAGACAGCATTAATCAATTGGGATGTTTGGTATTTGTCTTGGCGTACGATCCCTTTGTTTCATGGGCGGCATCCATTGCATTTTGCTCGGTATTGTCTATACTTTCGGCACTATGCGCGAATTGAGGGTACATGGACATTGAGACAGTAGAAACTGAGCCGCTCCCCGGCGGCATCGCCGAGCAATTGGTCAAAGCAGGAGTACTGACTACGGATCAATGGACCTATGCCCAGCGGGTCAAAGGTAAGATGGCCGCAGGCAAGAGTCTGGTGGAGGTGCTGAGCGACCTTGGTTATCTGTCGCGCGACGCAATTCGGCTGCAGGGGCGAAAATCATTTGCCCAGCTGCGTACCGGGCCACTTCTGGTTGATTTAGGACTGTTGTCGGCTGAGCAGCTGGCTCGCGCCGTCGCCGGTGTCGCTTCTGCTCCGGGGAAAAAACTGGTTGCCCTGTTGGCGGAGGAGGGCTATCTCCCGGATACGGTAATCGCCGATTCTCTCGCCTCGTTTCTCGGTCTCCCCTTAACTGATCTGGCGTTTAGCGAACCTGATCGCGAAATGTGCGCGCAAGTGCCAAGCGAAACCTGTCGCCAGCACGCCTTTATCCCCGTTACCCGCATTGGTGAGCAGGTTCAGGTGGCATTTGCCGATCCGCTTGATGGAGAGAGCCGTGCTGCGGTCACCGCCACCCTGGGCCGGCAGATCGTGCCGCTTATTGCCCCCTTCGCCTCGATACTGGCAGCCCTCAATCGCCTGGAACAGTCGCCGACAGCCGTGGCAAGCGGCGCAGCAGAACAATGGTCAGGGATTATTGCCGCAGCACAGGATGCCGGGGCGCGGACAATCCATCTTGAACCGCTCGCTGATCGCTTACGTATTCGCTTCCGGGTGGATGGTCTGCTGACGCTCCATCGCGATCTGCCGCTGGAAGCAAAACGGAGCCTGATCCCCCACATCCAGGGACTGGTACTGGCCTCCCGGACGGCAACAGGTGTCGATAGCCATCACCTGTGCACTGACGATGGTGCTCAAGTGCAGATTCAGATTTCCAGCATTGCGACTGATCATGGAGAACGCTTGGTGGTGGAGCTGGGCAATCGCTTCGCCGCGATTCCAGAACTGAAATCTCTGGGCATGGCCCCCCGTCTGCTTGAGCGCTATCTGTATGATGTGCTGGAAAGCCCCAATGGCATCACCGTGATCGCTGGTCCTGCCGGTTCCGGCACTACCACCACGCTCTACAGCAGCATTGGTCAGCTTGCCGTTGCCACCGCCAACATCATGACCATTGAGGAGCAGATCGAGTTTCCACTTGCGGACATTGCCCAGTGTCTGCCCGGTCCGAAGAACGGAACATCGTTGGCAGACCTGCTGACAACAGTCACCAGGCAGGATCCTGACGTTATTGCCATTGGCATGAGACCCTCGGATGAGACCATGGCGCGTCTGATGCGCCTGGCCATGACCGGACAAAAAATGCTGGTAACCAGTTTGGGTGAAGATACCGTGAGCCTGTTGTCCTTACTGCTGGCCGACAAGGAACCGTTCCTGATTACGGCAGCGCTGAACAGCCTGCTGGCACAGCGGCTGCTGCGTACGGTCTGCCCCCAGTGTGCCAAGCCTTATATCCCGTCACCGCAGGAACTCAATCGCATCGGTCTGAGCCAGGAGTTTCTCCAGGGCGCCAGGTTTATGGCTGGTCAGGGCTGTAAGGCCTGCCAGTTCTCCGGCTATCATGGGCGTCTGGCCCTGTTTGAGCTGCTTGTATTGAACGAACCGATTCGTGAAGCGATTCTGGCCAGAAAAGGGAGTGCGGAAATCCTGCGCATCAGCAGGGAAACCGCCGGCTTTGTCTCGCTGTTCGAGGATGGCCTGGCCAAGGCCGCCCGCGGGCTCGTCCATGTGCGTGACCTGATCCGCTGCTTGCCCAAAACCGGGAAACCCCGGCCGATAAATGAACTGAAGCGCATCCTCGGAGAGCACCAATGACCGAACAAAAACCCCTCCTCGCCCTGATCCGGGAAGCGCTGGCCAGCCAGCCGCTCAATATTCCCGTATTTCATGCCGTTGCCGTAAAGCTCCAGCAACTGCTCGGCCGACCTGATTACACCATCGGCGACGTGACCGAACTGATTGCGGCTGATCAATCCCTGGCCACGCACGTCCTGCGGATCGCCAATTCCCCCTATTATGCCGGCCTGCAGAGTGTGGTCACCATCAATGCGGCAGTGATCCGACTGGGGGGCAAGGAAGTGGCGAACATCGCCATGATGGCCAGCCAGCAGGAAACCTATCGCTCAACCGATCCCCAGTTCAATCAGCTCATGCAATCGTTGTGGCGTCATGCCTTGGCCTGTGCCGTTGGCACCAAGTGGCTGGCGGGAAAGTTGGGCTATGGCGACCAGGCCCAGGAAGCATTTCTTGCGGCCCTGCTCCATGATGTTGGGAAACTGTTTCTCGTCAAGGTAATGGAAGAGGTCCTTGCTGCAGACCCGCAGCGGAGTATGGTTCCGCTCCCCTTGATTGAGGAGGTGCTGGATACCCTGCATGTGGCAGAAGGGTACCAGGTGATGAAACGGTGGAATCTGCCGGATCTGTACTGCGAAATTGCCAAGGGGCATCACCTGCCGGACTGGGATGCGGACAACCACCTGTTGTCCATGGTCCGCCTGGTGAACCGCGCCTGTCACAAGTTGGCAATTGGTTTGAAGCGGGAGGAGGGGCTGGTCCTGATGACGACGCTGGAGGCTCAGAAGCTGGACATTAAGGAAATTACCCTGGCTGAGCTGGAAATCGCGATTGAGGATGCGTTGCAAGCCATGGGGTAGGTGGAACTTACGGACAGGTCCGGTCTGACAGGGCGGCTCCGTTGAAATTGAGGCAGCCGTCGCCATTGATATCAGCTGTCTTGGCGTTGGCATAGGAGATGGTGTTAGTTACTGTACCGGTGCAATTTCCGTTTACCGGTGTATTGATCCGACCTATCTGCCCACCTACCTTAAGATACCCCTTCGCAGTTATCTCCTGATTCGCGATAACTGTGCCGACACAATTCCCTCCGACAAGGAAATCCCTGCCCCCACCACCGCTGACCCAGACCCGATAACCTTGGGAGTTTGGGTTGAATGTGAAGGAAAAACTTTTTTGCGTGACGTTGGGTTGCGCAGTATTATCCCGGACAAAGACCGTGAACGGATAGACCCCAGGAGCAATAAAGATTGGGTTAACGGCGAGTGTGACCTGAGGCGAAGTACCTCCATTATTCAGATTTAGCTGAGCAAGGCAGTTCCCTGTGGTCCGGAAAAAGTTGGGGGTGAAGGTAAGTCCGGTAGGTGCGGCTCCGCCTGTGTTCTCGATGCACCAACGGAGGTTGTTGCTGCCAACAGGGTTGTAAAAGGTGGTTGCACCGTCAGCGGTAATTATTGCGTTCGGGTAGGGAGCACCTTGGGTGCCGCTTGGGATTGTATCGTTTACAATCCGGAAAGAAGTTGAGCTTGGGTTGACCGTGAGCGAGAAGCTCTTTTGGGCAACATTGTCGTTGTTGTTGACGCCAGCGAGAGCATTTACGCGGGTATCGTTGTTGTCCCGCACAAAGACTGTGAAGGGGAAACTGCCAGGCGTCGTAGGGGTCCCTGATAGTTGCAACTCGTCTGCCCGGCCCCAGGAAATAGTATTTTCTGCCACAGTGAGGCAGGTGCCAGCTGAAACCGGCGGCAGGGCCACTGTCACGGCTGTCCGGATGCGGTTAATGGTCAGACCTGGCACGGCCACTGGTGCCGTCGTCGCCTCAACGCACCAACTGTAGCGTCCTTGGTTTGGGTTCGTTGTAAAAATAACCCCACTGTCTGCAGACAGGCTTGTCGTTGCGCCGGTAGCGGGATAGACGGCCCCCTGTCTGGCTGATGGAATGTCGCTGTTGATGATTCGCAGCGGAGTGTTGCACCCCATCTTCATCTTCAATTCGTCAAGGGTGACCCATTTGACGATATCGTCATACCCTTCGGGCCGGTTCATGTCACCGGTAAAATTATCAACAGCAGTCCCTGGCGGGACCAGGTAGGTGTTGACCGCAGTAGCAACCGCGGCCCGCAGGTTGCCGGCGGTCTGGATGTTGTAGTTTTCTCCGGAACTAAGCAAAACAAATGCCACGTTTGGAATGGCGGTAAATGCTGTACAGGCCGCATTGGTACACTGATTGACGGACAGGTTGGTGCCGCGACGGCCGCACAAGGGAGCGTTTTCCAGGTTGCTGCTGAAGATGTACTGCAACTGGCGTCCCCAGGCGTCGTTGGGGGTGCGCATAACGGTGTAGACCTGCGGTGAAGCTGGCGGCTGCAGGGTTGGCAACAGGTTGTTGGTGGCGGCAAAACCGATGATTGCTTCGGCTGCACCGTTCACAATCTCCTTGCCCTCAATGGTTTTGGCCCGCTTGGTGAGCGGTCCCACCATGCTCATGCCGACACTGAGCAGCATGCCCATGATCACCAGCACTACGGCCAGTTCAACCAGGGTAAAACCAGATTCATGCTGTGCGCTGGGGCGTGCGTTCTTCATAGGGTAGCCATTGAGATGAGAATGAAAAAAGGGAGGCGCAGCCTCCCTTTCAAGTTATAGCCGAATGGACTAAAAAGGTTTGTCAAACAGCCAGATCGCTCCAACTTGTCCGGTTGCCCAGTTGGTGTTGGGAACTCCAGCTGGTATCACACCGCCAGCGATAGTTCCCCCCGTAAAGGTGCCGGTGGCCCGGCCGCCGTTTGCCGCGGCAATAGTGGACATTGTGACGACTGTTGCGGCCGTGGCCGCCCGAAGCTGACCGGTGCCGGCGTCCGCAAGACCATCAATGGCGGTGTCGGTGGCCTGGAGAATCTGCAGCGCATCATTGGAAAGGGGAGTGACGCAGTTTACTGAACCGCAAACCACCATGGCGTTGCGGAGGGAGGTGTTTGGGGCGACACCAGCCATGATGTTGCCGAAGTAGACCCAGAAGGACTGGCCGCCGACTTGGATCGGGTTCTGCGAGGCGCCGGTCATGGCGTTTACGCTGGCCGTATTGGTCAGTTCGCCGATGGCGGTGTTGAGCGCTACTCGCTCATTGGTAACTGCTGCGCCGAGTTGATCGCCAATGATGCCGTTGCGCTGGAGATCGCCAGGGAAGCGCCCCATCCGGTCCATGAAAGCGAAGGTCATGGCACTCCAGGAGTTGAGCGTCGACGTCAATCTCTTGGCTCGGGCATTGGTGATCAGATCCTGCCCCTTCAGCACCGCCCCAAGGATGATGCCGATGATGATCAGGACGATGGCCATTTCCACCAGGGTAAAACCTTCTTGCCGACGAAACAGGGTTGCGCGAAATGATTTCATTTTTGTACTCCTTTGCCGATTGTATAGAGTAAGTTAGGTAAAGTTTGGTTTTTAGTGGTTGGAAAATTCATCGGCGAGGAAGATTAGAACTTGAGTAGTTTTTCTCAACTACAACTAATATGCTGTTTCATGGACAGAATTTCCCCACGGATCGACACTTTTGGGCGCAAGATTCTGGTATCCTTGGCTTGCCTGCTGTTGGTGGGTGGATCTCCTGCCTTAAGCCATGGGTTCTGTTTCGCCGAGGCGGGGCAGAAGTACAATATCAGTCCGCAACTGCTGGCCGGGATTGCGCAGACCGAATCAAATTTGAATTCACGTGCACTTAATCGCAACCGTAATGGATCAGTGGACTATGGGGTGATGCAGATCAATAGTTCGTGGGTAAAGTCGCTTGGTCTGCCGCTGGAGCGGCTGATGGGTGATCCCTGTTACAATGTGACCACCGGTGCCCGGATTTTACGGGATTGTCTTGACCGGCATGGTTCGACCTGGAATGCGGTCGGTTGCTATAATGCCCGCTCACCGCAAAAAAGGGTAACCTATGCCTGGAAGGTGTTTCGCTCCCTGAAAAAAACTGACGCGGTTGCTGCGTCTCAGGGTGCAGCAACAAAAGTGGCCTCCGTGCCCGCGCATGATCCGCTGAAAAAGTCATCAAAACAGGAGTTGACGGTGGCGGTAAGCGATATCTACTGGGATGATACTGTAGAGAGTGCCGGGCACGAGATGCCCGGCGAATAACCCCTGCTTTTATTGGCCCCTGCCGGTTTGGCAGGTACTTCCTCTGTGACTGGATTGCTATGAGTACGCTCCTCAAATTGCTGGATAAAATCAAACAACCGACCAAAACCGCCGGGGTGAATCCTAACCTGCGTGAAGCCGTAAACAAGACGCAGGGGAAAACATGGTCACGTGAACGGACCATGCGGATCGTGTTGCTGGCCTTGGTTGCCATCCTCCTGGGTGGTGGGGTGCTCTATTATCTGGAATTCATCCGGCCGCCCGCGGTGCCGGTTGCCAGCCAACGGCCGCGCCCTGAACCGGTGCAGCTGCAGCAGTCATCTGCCCGGACCGTTGCAGCTGAAGCGGTACAGCCGCAACTCTCCACGGCTCAGGCAGTTCCCGTCCCCGTGCTGGCACCAACCGTTGCTCCGGCACCAGTGAAAGTCGCCCCTGCGGTACCGAAGCCCGTGGCCAAGGCGGTTCGGGCCAAGCCTAAGCCGGTGTTGCCGAAGGCGAACGGGGGGGTGCCTACCCCTGCTCCGATTAAGCCGGCTGCCCCGCCCGCTGTTATTGCCAAGACCCATGACCCTGCCCTGCGGGACTCGTATCTGCTGGCGGCACGGAGTGCCGAGCAGCGCCGCGATCTGTACCAGGCGATCAAGCTTTATCGCAAGGCGGTTGATGCTGACCCGGATAATTACCGGATCCTGACCAATATCGCCGGCCTGAATATTCAACTGGGGAATTTCAGTGAAGCCCTGTCCATGGCGCAGCAGGCGCTGGCGCAGCGGCCGGAATTTTTGCCGGCCCTGGTCAACAGGGGAATCGCAGCGGCGCGGCTGGGCAAGGATCAGGATGCTGTCGGCAGCTTCAGTCAGGCCCTCACTATTGAGCCGACCAACCGGGGCGCCCTCTATAATCTGGCCTTGTTGCGCGAACGGAGCGGGGCTACGGCTGAGGCGGCTACGCTCTACCGCCGGTTGATGGAGACCGGAGATGGGAAGGGGTATCTTGGTGCTGGTCGCCTGGAAGAGCAGCAGCGGCGACCCGCCGAGGCACGTCGCTTGTATCATGCCCTACTGGCACTGTCGGAGGTTCCGGCGGTTGTCAGGGGTGCGGCAAAGGAGCGGTTACAGGCGCTTGAGTAGATGGGAAGAGATAGACAGACAGGTGTTTATACACAGAGCTATGGATAGGATTTTTAAACCGATAAAAAGCAATTGAAACACAGAGCAACAGAGCAGCCGAGAAAAACACCTGAAGTCTTTCCGTCAAACCAAAGTCAAACATTCACTATTCGAGGTTGTGTTTGTCATTGTCTGTAATTGCCTGATTTCTCTGTTGCTCCGTTGCTCTGTGTTATTCGAACTGCCGTTTTTAGGTTTATTGGTGCATTTCCCGCCAGACCCCGACCGTAAATATCAGTACCACCGCCGCAATGGCGACCGCAATCGCCACATCCATAATGGCAATGGATTGGAATGGCGACCGGGCGCGGCGTCTTCTTCCGCTCATTGATGGATTGAGGTTTTCCCGTATTTCGGCCCCGGCCAGCTTGACCTGTTCCATTCCTAATAGCGGAATGCCCTGGAGAAAGCCGGCCATCAGGGTGCGGGAGGCAACGGTGTTGATCACCCGCGGAATACCCCCGGTGAGCGCATGGAGTTGCCGCAGCGCCTTTTCGTCAAACAGCCCCCCCCCATTACCCCCCTTGATCAGTCTGGTTTTGACATAGTCGATGGTGGATGTTGCCGAGAGCGGTGTCAGGGTTGCCCTGACGGTAATCCGTTGGTTCAACTGCTTGAAGCGGTCGCTCTGCAGCTTTTCGGCCAATTCCGGTTGGCCGATCAGGATGATCTGCAGCAGTTTTTCCTTGTTGGTTTCCAGGTTGGAGAGGAGCCGCAGCTCCTCCAGGGTTTCATCCGGCAGGTTCTGGGCCTCGTCGACGATAATGGCCACGGTGCGGCTGGTTGCGGCGTGGGCGAGCAGGAAGTCACGGAATGATTTCAGCATCCCGTTCTTGCCGCTCCGTTCAACCGGCACATTCAGGTCGTCGAGTACGGCCCGCAGGAATTCTTCCGGCGACAGGCGCGGGGTCATGATCAGGGCAATTTCTGCCCGCTCCTGCCAGGTCGACAGAAAAATCCGCAGCAGGGTGGTCTTGCCGGTGCCCGGTTCACCGGTCAGGCAGCAGAAGCCTTCACGATGCTCCATGCAGTATTCGAGGGAGAGCAGGGCATGGACATGTTCCTGGGACGGATAGTAGTAGTCCGGGTCAGGGGTCAGGCGAAACGGATCTTCCCGCAGACTGTAATAATCAAGATATTGGTTCACACGCTATCCTTTGCCCATTTGTGACACCAGATCGTAGACCGGCAGCATCAGACCCATGATGATAATGGCAAACATCGCGCCGATGGTACCGATGACCACCGGTTCGATGATCTTGCCCAGATTGTCAGAAATGGCATCCAGTTTTTTGCCGAAGTGGGCGGCGAGAAAATGAAACTGTTCTTCCAGGGTGCCGCTGGTTTCGCCGATGTTGATCATGCGGATCACCAGGGTGGGAAAGAGATTCTGCACCTTGATGGCGTCAGAGATCAGGC
>JANOEC010000017.1:0-19785 GCA_031412995.1 Geobacteraceae bacterium | reverse complement strand
GCGGTCGCCGTCGAGCACCGCGAAGGCGCCCTGTACCTTCTCGCGGTCCTGTTCTTTAGCTCGCTCGACGAGCGCTCCATACTCGCGGCGACTCACCATCCCGTCTTCGTTCTTGTCGAGCTGCCGAAGGACCTCCAAGATTTGAGCGGTCGGATCAGGTTCGGCCGGCCGGGTCTCGGGCTTGGCCGGCGCTTCCTTCGGCTCGAGGCCGGCAAGGATCTTCGCCAGCCGCTCATCCTTGGGGGACTTCTCCGCGATGTTGGCACCCTCGACCTTGGGCAGGCCGCTCTCGGCCTTCCCGTCCGTCTTGTCCTCCGCGGGCTTGGCATCGGCGGCCTTGCCGTCAGCTTTGCCATCGCCCGGCTTGCCCTCGACAGCCAGCACCGGCGAAGCACACAGGGCCATTGCAAAGAGCACAAGGAGGAAGCAACGCATGGTGACCTCGGGGAATTGGGAAGGTTCGTTGCGGGATGCGCCCGGTATTATGCCATAAACCCTGCCGCAGGGCGGCCTTTTTCGAGATTTTGCGGGCGCGCACCGGCTCCTTGAATCCAAGCGTCGTCGGACGCCTATCGTACTCGCGCCGCCAGCGAGAATCCGCGCTATCGCGAGGAAGCCGCCGGGCGCATGCCGGTGGGGGCGGGCGTCAGCGGCGGCGGGGGTGCATCGGTCGCGGCGGGACGGCCGGCGGGCGGGTCGGGGAGCTGGTCGCTCTCGAAGCCCGCGTCTTTTTCATCCTCGGCCGTGGCGCGGGCGGGGTTGGTCCGCTCCTTCCCCAGCAGGTAGTCCTGCTTGGTGTGTTTGTGGACGGCCAATTCCGCGGCCGGGCGCGCGAGCCAAGTCACCAGCCGCCGCTGCGACATCATCTCATCGGGCCATTGCTTGCTCCAGCCGTCGAAGTCGAGCTCCAGCGTCTCCGGCTTCGTCCCGACCGACGCGATCCGCCAGAACAGCTCGAGCGTGCTTTGGAACCCGCCTTGATACAGATTGCCGCGGCCGGTGACGAGGACCTTCTTGCGCAGCGATTCGACCTCGTCGTAGCCGCGTTCGTCGATCAGGGGCAGCTACCGGGTATACGGTTGAATAGTCTGCAATGAAGGATGTGGAAGATAATGCTTATGATTAAAGGTGTGCAGAGGGAAACCGGCTTCAACGGCAATCTCGGCAATAATGGCATCCAGAATGCCGATTCCGTGGCTTGGATACGTAGCGGCGAAATGTTTAAGTGCGAGGTTGCAGGCATCGTGGGAAGGCCACAGCAGAGGGAAATCCTTCAGCGACTTACGCATCTTCTGCTGTTCCGATTTTGTGTGACACCCCTGAATCAGCTCCATCATGACAATTCCGGGCAGGGCAATCGTCTCGCTGCTGTTGGTGGTCAACCAGGCCAGGGCCGCTGGCTGGCCACGCAGAATATCCACCATGACATCGGTGTCGCAAATGATCACGATAATGACCGTTTTTGGGATTTTTCTCGCAAGGATCTTGCAAAGGCGCTGCTGTCGGCCAGGTTTCTATCCTTCCAGATACCGACCAGAGGGGATGCTGCCAAGTCCCCGGCTGTTCCGGCCATCGACGGAGCAGTAACCGCAGGAGATACCACCCTCTTGACGTATTTACTGACCAGAAAGCAGTAGAAGTCGTTCAGTTCCTGGCGGGCCTTGCTGGGGAGTATGGATGGATCAATAGCTGATGCAGCGCTTCTCATGGGGCACCTCGTTCCGACTTGATGAATGGACAATACCATATAAATTCTCTGTCCGTCAAACCGAAGGGCAGGATCTCGCCGTTGCTGTTTGACTGCAAGCAGTCAATGCTGTAAGGGTTGGGGAAATAAATCTAGGAAACAACAAATTCGGGGTTGGTCCGGGTGTGTTGCTGGAGGAAATCAGCGATGAAAATTAACCGATTTATGGCAATGGTGTTTTTGGGTATAGCCCTGGTTGCCTGTAGCAGCGGCAATGCGCAGCAACTGCTGGAAACGGCTCAGTTCGAGGAAAAGCAGAACAATAAGGAGCATGCCACCAAGCTGTATCAGCAGATTGTGGCGAAATATCCTGATGCTGCCCAGGCCAAGATTGCCCAGGAGCGGCTAAACGCATTGAAATAGGAAAAACGGCTCTGCGGAATTATTGATGGAAAAACAGATTCGACCGCCTTGTAACAATACAATGTAGATCGGAATTGGCGGTGGAATGATCCGCCTTATCCGTTCACCATTAGTCGCAGGCGCCAGTGGCAATTCCTGCCATAAAATGGTCAGCCATGACAGACATTAGCCCGACAGTTCCTACCAATGCCAAAAGCGGTTCTACGCAGGTATCGATCAACCCTCCTGAACAAGTATGCCTGGAAATAACCATCTAATTTCTTGTATACATTACTACTGTCGTGGTAATAAAAGTCGCGCTTGATTACGTTCAATTAATTGATTTCAGGCGACATTTCGCACCCTTCTGTAGTGGACGGTGCATGACAGCGGTATAGAACCAAGAATGTTTCATTACGCTCTGGCACCGGATACCCTGTGAACGCTCATGCATCCATCGCAAAAATAGCGCGGCCAACCATGACTGGCGCTGTGTGCCGGGAGCGGCTGTTCACCCTTCTTGACTCCAGAAAGGGGCAGCCGGTTACCTGGCTTGCCGCGCCGGGCGGTGCCGGCAAGTCCACTCTCGTCGCCAGTTATCTCGACGCCAGGGCACTTCCCTGCATCTGGTACCACTGCGATGCAGGGGACGCAGACCTGGCCACTTTCTTCTACTACATGGGCCTGGCCACCAGAAAGGCAGCGCCTCGTTTCAAAATACCGCTCCCACTGCTGACGCCGGAATACCTGGCCGACATCCCCACCTTTACCCGACGCTATTTCGAGACCCTGTATCAGCGGGTAAAAACCATCGTCCTCGACAACTATCAGGACATCCCTGCTGAGTCTCCGTTTCATGGCATGATTGCCACCGCTCTTGACGCCATTCCCGACGAAGTCCGGGTCATCATCATCAGTCGCAGCCCGCCGCCAGTAAACTTGTCACGACTGCAAGCGCACGACCGGATCAAGCTGCTGGAATACGGCGACCTCCGCTTTACCATGGAGGAATCCGCTGAACTTATCCATAACCGCATACCCGGTCTGGATCTGCAGCATATCCAGGTTATGCACAACAAGGTAGAGGGCTGGGCCGCCGGGATCATCCTGATGACAGAGCGGGGCAACTTTGATTTCACGACAACGGCATCGTCCTCTGAACGGATATTCGATTATTTTGCCGGCGAAGTCTTCAACAGAAAAGATGCTGCAGTGAAGGATTTTCTGTTGAAGACCGCCTTTCTACCGGTACTCAGCCCTTCAGAGGCCACACTGTTGACCGGCGTCGACAACGCCGGACGCATACTTTCAACCTTTAACCGCCACCATCTGTTTACCGAAAGACTTTCTGGAAACACTCTAATTTATCAATACCACCCATTGTTCAGAACGTTTCTTGTGAATAGGGCCAAGAGAACTTTTGCTAGTGATGAGCTTGGTGATATACAACGGAAATCAGCTCTGCTCCTTGAACAGTCCGGGCAGACGGAAGATGCTGCCCGATTGTACTGCGAAATCGGAGACCGGGTTGGACTTTCCCGGATAATTATTCAGCATGCGCGGGAACTGATACGACAGGGTAGAAGCAAGACTCTGGAAGAGTGGATAGCCTGCATTCCCGGCGAATCGGCAGAGAATGATCCGTGGGTATCTTACTGGGCCGGAATCTGCGCGTTTCCGATGGATTTGACTCGCACCAGAACATGTCTGGAAAAAGCCTTTGCGTCTTTCAAGGAGAATAACAACTCTTCTGGCCTCTATCTTACCTGGGCTGGCATTGTGGACAGCTACGCTTTCGGCGAGGGTTGGAAGAATCTTGATGACTGCATAGCAGTTTTCGACGAACTGTCAAAAACCTTTCCTTCCTTTCCCTCGCAGGAGATTGAACTTACCGTATCATCCAGAATGCTTATCGCGCTTACCTTGAGAAAAACTGACCAGCCGCATCGGGTAAATGAATGGTTGGAACGTGTTTCCGAGCTGTTGTTGCACAATCCATCATTTGAAATCCAGATGGATACTGTTTTTGGTATGAGCATCTATTATCTCTGGAAGGGAGAGTATGACAAGAATGCTGTTCTGCTCGAACGGGCGGAGTCTGAAATCCGGCATCACAGACCATCTCCCTTTGCGGTAATTCGCATAAAACTCATGAAGGGTATTCATCTCTGGATTTCGGCAGAGTATCAGGCCGCCTTGAAGATCCTGGGAGAGGCTCTGGATATTTCAGCTCAGAGTGGTGTCCATCTGTATGATTCGCTGTTATGGAGTTTCAGGGCCGCCGCGGAAATGGCGTCCGGCAATCTGGAGCATGCGGAAAAATCGCTCGCGAATCAAATGTCGTCCCTGCTCGGCATGAAGAACGCACTTAACACCTTTTTCTATCACGCCAACGCGGCCTGGTACGCCATGCTGACCAACGACCCGAACCGCGCCATCGAGCACATGGAAATCATCTCAACTTCTACGGAAAGTATGGGCACCCCCTATTATCAAGCATTATGGGATATCGGGATGGCCCAGGCTGTCTTCATGCGAGGGCAAACAGCAGAGGCAAAAAAACTGATCCAGTCTGCTCATCGCATTAGCCTATCCATGAAGAGCCATGTCTTGGAGTGGTATGCGCAGCTGGTCGAAGCCTATTTCAGCCTACAGGAGGGCAAGGAGGAGGAAGGCTTTAAGTTGCTGCGTCACGGGCTGTCTCTGGGCAAGAGGTACGGCTATGTTCATCTGGAGTTCTACCAACCTGACGTCATGCGCTATCTTTTTACCAAGGCGCTGGCAGAGGGGATTGAGCAGGCCTATGTAATCGGGCTCATCAAGGAATTGGGGTTTACTCCATCTATAGGCGGCCACTCCGCATCTTCAGTTTGCTATCCGGAAGCGTGGCCCTATCCGCTGAAGATCCGCACCCTCGGCACATTTGAGATTCTTATAAACGACGAAGCGCTGGTCTTCTCCAGCAAAGAGCAGAAAAAACCGCTGGAACTGCTCAAGGCGCTGATCGCCTGCGGTGGGCAGAACGTTCCCCGCGAACGGCTGACCGACGCCCTCTGGCCCGACAGCGACGGTGACCTGGCCCTCAAATCATTTGAGATGACCCTGAGTCGATTGCGGCGTCTGCTCGGCAAAGATGACGTCATCCTCAGCCGGGCGCGGCACCTGAGCATTGACGCGCGGCTCTGCTGGGTGGACAGCCTGGCGCTGGAGCAGCTCATGAACAGAATCCAGGATACGCCGGATGAACAGGTGATGCCGCTCTGCGCCAAAGCCATAAAATTGTATCGGGGACCGTTCCTTGCCGCAGATGCAGGTCTGCACTCGGTTGTCGTCAAACGCGAAACCTTGAAAAACCGACTGCTGCGGGTCATCATGAGAGCAGGCCGCCAGCACGAGCAGGCCGCTGATTGGGAGGCGGCTGCCCGGCAGTATGAGGTCGGGATCGAAACTGACAGCCTGGCCGAGGAATTTCACCGCAACCTGATGATCTGTCAGCGTAATCTTGGTAACCATGCCGCTGCCGTAAAGACCTACAACCGCTGTTGCAGCCTGCTCAGGGCCGAACTCGGTATCGAGCCTTCCCCGGCAACCACGGCCGTCTATTCTTCAATAGCCAGCACGCTGTAAAACCTGCCACGCAATTCTCTGTTCTCATCACCCAGCAATTTTTCCCCTTCGCGCTGTTTTGGCAAATAAATTCAATCTGTGGGTCATCTGTGGGTATGCCTCCGGTAGGTTCGGTCACCATGACGGGATTAACTGCAGCAACCAGCTTTATTGTCCGGATCTACCGGTATGACACAAAGGATTCCCACCAGCTAACCGGGCAGGTGGAGACGATGGACGGCTGCAACAAACGCGAGCCATTCACCGATAGCGACGAACTGGCAGAACTATTACGCCGCAGCTTGGCCAAGCAGGGCAGACGGCGCAAGAAGACGCCGGCCATGCCGGAAAACATTGAAGACAGATGAACGTGACGACGCAGTTACGTGGGAGATATTCGTTATGAAGATTAACAGTACGTGGCCAGCAATAGTCGGTATTTGCGGCAGTCTGATCTTTGGCTCAACCGGGTGGTCGGAAACGGTTAAAAAAACAGTCAAACCGGCCAAGCCGGAGTCCGGAGCGCTGGCGGTTATCGGCGGCAAGGCGATTACTTTGGAGAATTTCAAGGCGGAGATGGCGCGGCGGAGCGGCGAATTTGATGCGGCGCGTAAAGAGGAGTTACTCAACAGCCTGGTGCGGAGTGAACTCCTCTTTGCCGCAGCAAAAACAGCCGGATATGAAAAGGATCCGGAAGTCATTGCCGCGATCAAACAGGCGCTGGTCGGCAAATATCTGCGCGACAATCTGGATCCGAAGATGGGGCAGCTTAAAGCCACCGACCAGGAAGCGGAAGCATACTATCAGAGCCACCAGGCCGAATTCGGCACTCCGGCGATGGTTCATGGCGCCATAATCAAAATTGCGGTATCGCCAAAATTCTCCGAGGAAAAAAAGGCTGAACTGTTCAAACGGGCGGAAAGTGCCCGCGCAGAGGCCGTTGTTCTTGAATCTGGCGTTCCGGCGTTAGGTGCCGTTGCGGTGAAATACTCCGACGATCAGGATAGCCGCTACCGTGGCGGCGACATCGACTGGCTGCCGGTAGGTGAAGTTGACGGTCGACGGGACAAAAAAGTGTCTGAGGCGCTCGCCGCCCTCAAGACGCCTGGCCAGGTGTCGCCGGTCATCACTGCGGCGGACGGTTACTACATCATAAAATTGGTGGAGACCAAGGCGGTGACGGTCAAGCCGTTTGCCTCGGTAAAAGACGGCGTTCTCTATCAGGTCGTCCAGAATAAAAAGAAGAAGCTGGAAGCCGAATTCATCGAGCAATTGAAGGGCAAGATACCTGTAACAGTTAACAGTGCCCTTCTACAAACTATTGCCGCGCCGTCCGGCGCCATGAAGCCTGGGCCGGCGCCGCTGCCGAAACGCTAAGACACACAAACGATACCTGACAGTTACAGCAATTTTCCAACATTGGAGCCAACCATGAACAAACAAAAACTGCGTACAACCATTCTGCTTGTTGTACTGCTGCTCTTCACACAGGTAGCCGCCTGGGCAGACACCGCTCCGGTTCCCACCGTGACTCAAACGCTGAACCTCGATCCGGGCTGGAACGCGGTATACGTTGAGGTGCAGCCCGCAGCCAACACACCGGCAACCGTGTTCAGCGCCCTTCCGCAAGGTTCTACTGTCTGGGCCTGGACCGGCAAAGACAGTCCGGTGCAGTTCATTCAGGATCCTAACGAGGCTGCCGTATACAAACCGAAATGGCTGAATATCTCCACGGCTCCGACCGAGGCATCACTTAACAGCCTGTACGCCATCAAGGCGAACACCCCCTATCTTGTCAGGGTGGCCGGCAACGCCCCGGTCTCAGTTGCTATTCTGGGGCGGCCAACCATCCGGCACAAGAGCTGGGTGCCTGATTCTTTCAACCTGACCGGTTTCAGCTTTTCAGCCACGCCACCAACCTTTGCCACCTTTTTTGCGCAGTCCGCTTCCCATGAAAAGCAGGCGGTCTACCGGCTGAACGGCGTTACCGGAATTTGGGAGATGGTCAACTCGTCAACCGCCCACATGCGTTCGGGGGAGGCCTTCTGGGTCTACTGCCTAAGCGGCTCCGACTATCAGGGGCCGTTGTCCGTCACAACCGGCGGCTCAGACGGCCTCGATTTCGGGATCGGCATCACGACCCTCTCTCTAACTATTTCCAACGCGCCTAACCTGGATCGGCCGATTTCCAACTCACCCAATGTGGATCGCACGGTTTCGGTGGCTCAGTTGAACAATGGCAGCGCCGTTGCCTTGGCCTACCGGTACTACGACGTACCCAGCGGGAAAATCCTTTCCATTCCTCTCTCCGGCATGCCGCCGGTGGTGGTAAAAGTGGGCGGTTCTGCGGTCGTCAACCTGGCGGTCATTAGAGAGAATTCCGCCAGTCAGGCCGCCGCAGTGCTTGAGTTGAGCGATGCCCATGGTGATTTGATCCGAGTGCCGGTAACGGTGACTTCCAACGGAAGCAACAGCTATGCCGGTCTCTGGACAGGCGTCGCCTCCTTGAACAAGGTCAGCCAACTGGTCGATAGCGGTTCGGCGCCTAACTTTGCCAGCGGAGAGGCGAAGCCGACACCTGCAGCACTGAACCTCAACCTGATCCTCCACCAGGACAAGAACGGCCAGTTGCGGCTCTTAAAGCAGGTCATCATCATGTATGAGAACGGCACACAGAACCTGGACGGGACACCGCGCACCAAGGGGCGCTATGTGGCGCTTACCCAGGACGAACTGATCTCCAAATACTCCGGTGTAACCCAGCGCGACGGATCTAAGGTAGGACGCCGCCTGAGTGCCATCGGTTTTGACTATTCGCCCGCCGCTGGTGAATTCGGCACCGATGACGGCGGCACCGCCCTCAAATGCAGCGGCAGCATATCGACTACCATCCAATGCAAGCCGGTGCTCGAATCGTCGTCGGCAGGCACACACCCGACCAACCCGTTTCTGCACAAGTATCACCCGGATCATGACAACCTGGCTGGCGATTACAAGACCTTCAGCCAGGAAGTGAACAGGATCGAGCGCGATGTGTTGCTGGAATTCGACAGCGTCCCCAGGAACAATCCGACCAATCCCCCGTTGGGCTGGGGGATAACCGTCCTCGGCGGCACTTATACGGAACAGATTCGCGGACTTGCCAAGGGGCCGATCAAGATCCAGGGAGATTTTACCGTCAACCTGGCGACCGATGTGGATCTGTTGAACGAATAGAACGACCTCTTGAGGAGATATTTATATGAAATACATGAGAAATATGCTGCTAATACTTGTCATCATGGCCTGCTGGTCTGGTCCTGCATGCGCCGCTGATCTTTGGGTCGCTGCAAATGACCAGTTTAACATTCCTCTGAACAACTCCGCTCATGCAGGTCAGTCGTATGCCGGACAATCCTGCACAGCAGATCCAATATGGGTTGTCTACGGGTACAACACCTATGGCGCCGACTGGCATGGCTGCGCGACCTGCTGGCTTATTCAGCCGCCTCTGGATGCGCTGGATAGAGCGGGGAAACTTAATTTCCCGAAAAAAGTCTGTGGGGAAAGATATACCTTCAAAAACATAATGTATGCCGACGGATATTTTGGCTCCTATGTGGGGCAGAACTTCGGAACTTCCGCCTGGAATGCCAATTATTCTGAATCTCCGACTTATGTTACCATTCCATGGTGGTTTCCCGGTGCATCTACTGTGACTGCTCGTTATGACCGTAATGCCCAGGTAATACAACGAACCTTTGTGGATTATGGCTACCTAGCCGACATTGCATCTGTATGGCTTCCCGTTGGCAGCACCCTGCCGGCGTACTCAGCCCCTAACAAGGAAGCCCAAAACAAGTTTTATTTCGAGGTGGATAATCACGGCGGTGGCTGGGGCGGCCGATCTGTGACTCTTTCCGGCGTCGTAGCTGAAATGGGTGACCCCACCTCAGCCGCCCCGTACTCGAACCATTATATTGATTGGCAGTATCTTTCCGGCACCAGCTTCACCGCTACCTCCGACCTTCCGAATGGAGTGACTCCAACCTTTACCCCCGCTGTTCGCACCGCGCCCTTTACCGGAACAAAATGGTTACCATCCGGCGTTACTACATTCACTACTAACGAAATTGCCGCAGGCACAGATGCCCAATGGATGGCGGTCGGGTGGAGCGGCACCGGCCGGGTTCCGGCTACAGGTGTTATTACCCCCGGAACCCCGGCCACTGTGAACCTGCTGTCAAACAGCAATGCTTCGTCGATTAACTGGAATTACGTCAAACATTTCCGCACCAAGTTCGCCAACAACAGCAGCGATCCCTGGGTCAAGAGCCAATTCGATAGCCTGTACCGCATCAAATCGGGCACTACTTCAATCTGGGCAGCCAATACCTCCGCATACTGGACTCCGAATGGTTCCAGCACGATCACAATTCCGGAAAAAATCTCCCGCCTGGTCGACCTGGTCGGGGTCGGCAGAGTGGAAGAACTCTGGGTTCTGGATAAAGCCGCCCTTGCGCTGCCGGCCTGGGCCACACTCAGCTATAACAGTGCGACCGGTGAATACAATATCCTGCAAACTCAGCAGTCAGCTCCATACACATACAATGTTGTCTACAATAAACTCAGCGTCAGCGTCACTGGCGTGGATACTGACAATCTGCCAAAACTCCAGGGGCTTGCCGGTTTTACTCCGCGCCCTGCCGCCACCAGTCTGACAAGCGGTCTCAATGACATGACGTTGAGCGCTCCGAACGTTCTTTATGCCGACTATGCCGGCAAGCCAAATACGCTTAAATATGTTCTTACCGGTTGGAGCGGCACCGGGAGTATCCCGTTGAGTGGAAATGCGTCACTGGGTGCAAATACGACCATACCTGTTGCCATCGCGGCTAATTCGACCATTACCTGGAAATACAGCAAACAGATCCGGGTCACTACCACCACCACGGGCGAAAACAACCCCATTGTGGTATACGACCTACCAGGGGATGTGGTGCTCGGTTCAAACACAATAACCAATATCGTTACTTCATGGACGGAAACCGTTGATGAGAACGGCATCGCACGTGCCACGCCAGTCACCAAAAGCCTTATGCCGGGCATGCTGGTGGTGGGTAACGGCATACCCGCCGGGACAACGATTACCACAGTCAATCTATCTTCGCTGATACTCAGCAATCCGGCGACACTTACCTATGTCGCCGCCAATGGCCAACTGCTTTCCTTCTCGACATTCAAGGCCTTCGAGACCCCGGCCAGTACTGTCATAAATACGGCGCTGGCCTCAGGCGTTACTACAACCGGCCTCATTGCCGACCTTTCTGTCTCCGGCCCCGGCATCGAAGACGGCACAACAATTACGGGCGTTGATGCTGTGAATCACCAACTTACGCTTAGCAGCAACGCATCGGTGACGTCATCTTCCGGCCTCTATTTCGGTTCTGCAGATCCTCGTCAATGTATGACAATAAATGATTTTACCCCTGCCAACTGTGCGGTTCGCTCAGGTATCAACTTCTATCCGCTTGACACTTCCGTTTTTCCGAACACGCCGCTGGATCTGGTAGATCAGGTCAATTCTACTGCTTTGAACCAGTTCGTAGAAGCTGAATTGGGTGCCGACGGAAGCCCCACCGGCAATACGGTGACCAGGACGCTCAGTCAGGTGGTCAATACCAGTGGCGCAGCGCTTGGAAATATTCCGCTGATGGCCGGCGCACGCAAGGTGATTAAATTCTCTAAAATATCCATGCCAATGGATGTTACGTGGCGCTACGACTCGACGAAGATATTTGTCATCGGCGAACCTATCAAGCCGCCGCCAGACACCGACCTTATCAAAATAGATCGTGAAAAGCCCCCGACCATCGTGGTTGGTACACCCACCCTGCCGGGAGACACCGTGGACCTGGCCTTTATCAAGTCCTGGGATACCTCCATGGACAGTATTACACCTCAGGGTGGAGGTTCAACGACAACCGGTTCCACTATCATTGGCAATCTGACGTCAACGAGCGGCCTGACGCCTGGAATGTTCGTGTACGGTTCCGGGATACCGGATTCAACCATTATTGTCTCTGTAGATTCTCCGAGCCAGGTCACTCTCAATAATGCAGCCACGCAGACCGGCAGCGCTATTGCGCTGACCTTTCAATCGCGTCAGGGAGAACGCTATTTCCCCATACATCCGGTCAATTCATTTACCATCAAGTGGCCGAGAATGAACACATTGGTTACCCATGACGAAACCGGAACCGCCGTATGGCCGAATAAACAGCCGTATATTGCCGGGGTGCCGGCGAACCTTAACCCGCTAGGAGCGGTTAATACCTTTCATACAGTGAGCTACTCTCCCAACCAGTACACCCCCATTAACGGGGTGTTCCAGCCGGTTTTGGCAGGCACATACGTACTCCGTTTCACTACCCCGCCGGTACTGCCTGATCTGCGACCTGGCGGGGCCGCCTTCATCGTTGTCGAGAGTTCCCTGTTGCGTACAGAGATGTACAAAGACAATCCAGTCGAAGTCGGCAAAAAAATTGAAGTCTTTGGCGGGCATAGTGATCCGGAAAACAAAAGCGGCTATCTGTATTTTGCCGACGCGGACTATGACGGTGTCGGTGCGGACCGGGCATACGACCGCGACAGCAGAACCGGTACCATCATACCGGTCAATAAGACTCTGCCGACAAAACCGCTGATGGTCGTATGGTATAAAACCGGGGCTGGCGGGATCGGCTGGCCCACCTCACCGAAGCGCTATAAAGCTGACTGGCCTGCCACTCCGAAAACAATCACCATCGGTAATGGTGAACCGGTATCTGAAACGGCCAAGCCGCGCGCCATGGTCTATAACCAGCCGGATGTCGCCAAACCTGGAGAAGCTGCCAAACCCGGATTCAATCCGAATGAAGAGCATGCCCTGCTCACCGGCGGAACATTGTACGCGCTGCGCAACGATCTCAACGCTATTAGCAACCTGTCGGAGCCGTATGTGCTGCTCAAGTACAAAAATCCGACAACTCAGGAATGGGCAATGGATGTGTACAAGGTTGAGCGCCAGGCGACCTACAACTATCCGCTTGAAGTCGGCAAATCGCCGTCTCCGCCACTCCCCCCCGGCATGGAGAGACTGGACAGCAGCGGTATCAAAAAGGTTAACGGCGCCGAAGTTGGCGGGGAGTGGCATCTGCTTGATAAAAAGGATGGGCATTGGGCCAAGGCGGCCAACTGGAAAGATGGTGATGGTGTTGCGGAGGCCGATAAATCCAGCTTTGTCATGAAGTGGTATTACAAGATGGACGCCAGCTTTTACTGGCCGGCAACAGGCTATGGCGCCAAAAAAGTCGGCGATAGCCTGCCGTTTCTGCATGATGGCTCTGCGACTGCCACCTATGCCGACGGCGCTCTGCCGGTGGATGTTACCTACGTGACTGAATGGCCCGCCACCGCACCGGTATTGGGGGTTGGCGATACCCTTACAGGTCCACGGAAAACCGCATCCGGCGATTTGCCTGATCTCTATAACTTCATGACAGCCGAAGTCATTTACGATGAAAATGTCCACAATGGTGGCGGCCCACTGGCCAAACTGTATGCGCCGGTGCGGAGCCTGTATTACAATTTTCCTCTGGCCGACCAGACTGCGGTAGCCGCCATCGTTAAGAGTCTTGATACGGAGGTAGGTCAGGGTGCGGTGCTGCTGTTTACGAAGCTGCCGTTTGCCATCCAGACGCGCCTCTTTTATGACTCGATCAACAAGAGGCTTGGTTTCAAGGGGGTCTGGCTCTCTGCCGACGGCCAGGTGATAGCTCAACCGGTGGACAGTACGGATTGGCTTTTTCCCAATCTTATGACCGCGACCGAGAGAGAAACCATTAAGGGGTTAAGTTCCGATGCAAAATGGACAGCGGCAGTAGACGCACTCTATAGCAGCGTCAGGAATCCCAACTCTGTCACCTATCCGGCCACTCTGAACAACCCGTTCAAGACAGCAAATCCATATAATTTTACCGCCAACTGGGGCATCAAACTAGGATTGATGCCGAATGGTGCTGGCCTGTCACCGGTGCCAGCCCGTTCCATTATTGGAGAAAAAAATGCCCTGACGGCGGGTATGGCTCAGGGTGAGGGGTATGTAGTCATCGCCGAGAACAATAGTGCTGAAGAAGCACTGAAGGGTTCGTCCGTGGCACTGCATGTAGTCAGGATTTCCAAAACCCCTGTTTTTCAAGGGGTCATCAAGGCGCTTAAATCGAAAAACGTCTTTGACGAGAAGCTAACCCTGCATTATACCGGCGATTTCGGCGGCGAGCCTGAGAACTTCACCTTCGACTGGTCCTACCAGCCTGTCAATAATGGTATGCCTGATCTTCCTGCTTCCGGTGCGGCGACCGGTAATTGGAAGCCGTTTACTGCTTACAAGAAAGACAGTTCCGGTTCCCTCGTTGTCAATAACGATCCGGGCCAGACGGATATCACCATTGAGGGCGCTTCGACCTTTACCATGTCTGATAACTGGTTTGTGGCCCGCTATTCCTACAAGGACGCCTGGCCGACAATTGCCGTCTCACCTGATCCCGGTGATGGCAAGACCAACTGGAGCCTCTGGAGCGGAGCCAACAAATTTGATACACCGATGCTGGCCATGGGGTGGATCAAGCGGGTAGTTGACGCTCTCAATCCGCTCGAAGCCAGGGTGACCGATTTCCGCAACAGCGCCACCAATACGACGGTGAGCATGCTCTCCCAGTTCGGTAGCCGCTACGAAGGGCCCGTAGCCTTCAGTAATGACCCCGCCTACCTGAATAGTCTCGGTCTGATTTCGGCATACGAGACGGTGCTCAACCGTGGACGCCAGTTCAGCATCGATGCCGTACCGGCGCAAAATTACGGGCCGACCAACGACGCCCTGCTGAACATATCCAGCAGGCTCGCCACTTTCTACCTGGCGCTAGGGAACGAAGCCTACGCCGACGCGGTCGATCCGACCATCGGCTTCAGCACCAAGAGCGCCGAGTACGGCAACATGGCCCCTTCAGTATTCGCATTCCAAAACCAGGCGGATTCCCTGCTGGAGGAAGAGTTGGCACTGATGCGTGGCCGCGACGATTCGGCAGGCAGCACCAAGAACGTCCCCTACTATAACCGGCTGATCTGGAACTTTACCCAGGGTGAGGGTGAGGTGGCATACGCCCAGAACTACAACATCACCGATCAGAACGGCAGCGGAGTAATCGACGCCGCCGATGCCAAGAGTATGTATCCCCAGGGGCATGGCGACGCCTGGGGGCATTACCTGCAGTCGATCAGCTATTACTATAAACTGCTCGGTCACAAGGATTTCAGTTGGGAACCGAGAGTAGAGTTCGTGATGGTGGCCGGCGAAGCGATCATGGTTGACTATCTGGACGAGCGCAAATTTGCCTCAATTGCCGCTGCCAGAGCCAAAACCGGTGCCGAAATACTTGATCTTACCTATAAGCAGCTCTACACCGATGATCCGGCCGGCCAGTGGCAAGGGTACAAGGACAGCTTTCCCGCTCGGGCCTGGGGAGTAGACGAGTGGGCGCGCCGTGCCGGGCAGGCGGCCCTGTTCGACTGGGCCACGGCCAATGCCCTCCTGCCTGACAGCGTTCCGGCCACGGGCCACGACCGGGTGCAGAATAAAAAGGATATAAACGGCAATTATGAAAAAGACCCGATAACAGGGTTGTTGATAACGGAAACATTGCCGGGCAACAAAATTCAGCAGATCGACCGGAGCAAGGCGCCGGAGCTGCAGTCCATCGCCTCCCAGTTTCACCGGATGCAGGCCAAGATGGTCGAGGTTGACGGTGGCATCAACCCGCTCGGCCTGGTAAAGGGGGTGGTGCCGTTCGATATCGATCCGATGCAGGTCGATGCCGGCAAGACCCACTTTGAGCAGGTCTATGAGCGCGCCGAAAAAGCGCTGGCCAATGCCGTCGCATCATATGATTATGCCAACGGCTATACCCAGCGGTTGCGCCAAAACCAGGATACTCTGGCTGATTTCAAAAAAAACCTGACCGATCAGGAGCGGGACTACAAGAACCGCCTGATCGAAATTTTCGGCTATCCTTACGCCGACGACATCGGACCCGGCAAGATCTACCCGGATGGCTATGACGGCCCGGACATCATCCATTACAACTATGTGGATAAAACCGATCTGACTGGTAAGAAACCATCAACAACAACAAGTTATAAGACCTATACGGCAACGTATAAGATGCCAACTGATTTCCTGGCTCTTGGTTTGTCAAACTACACGGTTACCGCTAATTCCCTCGAAATTCCGATCAGCTACAATATCAATACGGACGATAACTGGATCGAGAAGCCGACTACCTGGACAACAAAGCGGAGAGCGCCCGGCAGGATTCAACAGGCGATGTCCGGCCTGATCCTGACCAAGGCCGCTTTTGACAAGGCTTATGACGAGTTTGAAGGCTATCTGCAGGGCATCGATGACGCCAAGAAAAACCTGGAGGAGCGCTATGGTGTTTTGTCGAGTCAGATTCTTGTGCAGGATCAGAACGAGGGCGCGCAGATCGGCCTGGACGCGACTATCTTCGCACTTCATGCGACAAGTGTTGCTATCAAAAGAGTAAGTTCTATATATAACGGCACTTCTGATGGAATTGCCGAGGCATTACCTAAAGTGCTTGGTATGGATAATGATGCTCTGGCTCCGGCTCGTGGCACTGTTAAAACGGCAAACGCAGTTGTTCTCGGCATATTGGATACTGTGGCTGATGTTGTTGATGTCGTTGAATTCGGAGTGGGACAAGTAAAGGAGCGAATGGATGCCGGCAGGGATCTGAAGCTGGCCAAGATGGATGCCAATTACGAGGTTTCACAGGCCGTAAAAGAGTTCCAGAACAGCATGAGCGAAATCGACTCGAAGCTGGCGGAGCTGTACGCGCTCAAGGAGACCATGCAACAGGCGGCGGGCAGTTACCAGGCCGCCCTGGCTGAGGGGCTGCGCCTGATGGACGAACGGGCAGAAAAACGCGCCCAGTCGGCGGCCAATGTGCAGGAGTACCGCTTCCAGGATCTCGGCTTCCGCGTATTCCGCAACGATGCCATCCAGAAATATCGCGCCCAGTTCGACCTGGCAGCAAAATACGTCTATCTGGCAGCCACGGCGTACGATTATGAAACAAACCTGCTTGGCAGCGCTTCCGGCGCCGGCCGGAAGTTCCTGAGCGAGATCGCCCGCCAGAGCACGCTGGGGGTGATCAGCAACGGTACGCCGCAGGCCGGATTCCCCGGTCTGGCAGACGTCATGGCGCGGCTGTCGCAGAATTTCAGCGTCTACAAGACCCAGCTCGGCTTCAACAACCCGCAGACCGAGACGACTCCGTTTTCGCTCCGCACCGAGCTGTTCAGGATCCAGTCCGATGCGACTTCCAAGGAGGATTGGAAGAATGTCCTGAAAGACCACAAGGTGGACGATCTCTGGAAGATTCCGGAGTTCAAGCGCTACTGCCGACCGTTTGCGCCGGAGAGCGCCGGTGCCCAGCCAGGTATCGTCATCAAGTTCCCGACCACCGTCACTTACGGCAAGAACTTCTTCGGCTGGCCGTTAAGCGGCGGCGACAGCGCCTACAGCACCAGCAATTTTGCCACCAGGGTGCGTTCCGTGGGGCTCTGGTTCCAGAACTACAACGGGGCTGGTCTCTCCAGTACCCCGCGCGTCTACCTGGTGCCGACCGGCGCAGACATCTTGCGTTCGCCTACCGGTAACGGTTTCGCTACCCGCGAATGGCAGGTGCAGGATCAGAAATTGCCGGTGCCGTTCCCGCTGGGTGACAGCGACCTGAAAAATCCGGACTTTATCCCGGTCAATGATTCGCTCAGTGATGAAATGGCCGGCATCAGAAGGGTCTCCGATTTCCGTGCATATCCGTACAGCGGTGCTTTTAATCCTGGCCAGGCAACATCGGACAGCAGACTGGTCGGCCGTTCGGTCTGGAATTCCCAGTGGATGCTGATCATCCCCGGTTCGACGCTGCTGTTCAATAAGGATGCCGGTTTGAACAGTTTCATCGACTCGGTTGACGACATCAAGATGTTCTTCCAGACGTATGCCTATTCGGGGAACTGACATGACGACAATTACCAGAAAAAAGCAGGGGGAAACCGCGATGCTGAAACATATACTACTGACGATGATGATGGCGGCACTGCTGGTCATTGCCTCACTGGCTCCGGCCCGGGCGATGATCAGCGAACCGAGTGTCGTCTATTACGGTTCGGCCCCCAATGCGGGCACCACGAGCACGGTGACCCTGACGCTGCAGGGCGCCAACAAACCCATTGCGATCTGGAAGGTCGGAGGGGACCGGAAATATGTCCTTCGGGTGCCGATGGACTCGGTCGGCGCCCGCCTGCCGAACACGGCCCGCACTGGGGATACGGCAGCAATCGCCGTTGACGGGGTGGTGGTGAAGGAGGCGGTGGTCATCCCCCTACGCGGCTCCCTGGTCAAGCTTGAGCTCGGTACCCGGACGGCTGACCAGTGGGCCAAGGATCACCCCGGCGATAACGGTTCCGGCGACATGAACCGGAACGGCATCTCCGACCTGCAGGACTACCTGAACGGCAACGACCCGGCAAGCTGCGTCTGGACGGCTGTAGACGCCAGCCATGCCGAGACCTCTGTTTACCACCCGCTGGTGCTGAATAACTGTCTGGCGGATAGCGGGACCGATCAGAAGCACAATCTGATCCGGCTGGCCAAAGGTACCTATGCCGGGAACTTCAGCTATGCCCCGGCCTGGGGCGAAGAGTTTGGTCTGACGCTGACCGGCGGCTATGATCCGGCCGGAAGCGGGGTGCGCTCAGCCGACCCGGCGCTCACCATCCTGAACGGCGATACGGACAGCGACGGCACCGGCAACGGCACGGTGCTGGTGGTAAATACCGATACCGCTAAAACCCATGGCAAGGTGCATATCGAAGGGTTGACGGTCAAAAATGGCAAGGCGTCCACCGGCCAGAGGGGTGGCGGGATCCAGGCCCGTATCTATCAGGGAGACCTGGAACTGGTGGGGAACATCATTAGCGGCAACAGCGCTGACATCGGGGGGGGGCTCTCCGCCGAGAGCAGCGACAGCGGCCAGATCTTCCTTACCAACAATATAATCTTCGGGAATAGTGCCGCCAATGCTGCTGCCGCGCGGATCGCTGCTGCAGCTGCCGGCGCTATTACCCTCCTCAATAATACCGTAGCCAATAACACGGCGACGGCCGCCGGCGACGGCCGCTCGCTGTTCATCGAAAGCAGCGCTGCCGCCGTGGAGCTGACCAATAACATCATCGCCGGCCTGGCGGGCCTGACCGGGAGCGATGTCTTCATCAACAGCCTGGGCGCGAGCATCCCGCTCAGCATCACGCACAATGCCTTTGCTGCCCTGACCGGCCTGCTGGCCAATGCGCCGGGGTTTGTGCCGGATGTGAGCAATATCAGCTCTGCTCCGCAGTTCAAGGCGCTGCAGGCGGGCGATTACCGGCTGCAAGCAACCTCGCCCGGTATCGACACGGGTGTTTCCCATGCAAAGCTGCTGGCAACTGATGCTGGCGGCCTGGGCCGACTGTTCGGCAACAGCGTTGACCTTGGTGCCTACGAATACCACGGCATCGCGACCAGCCCGGCCACGGCGAGAACCCTGAGCGGTGCCACCCTGAACGGGTTGGTGAACGCCAACGATCTGGATACGACGGTCTCCTTCGAGTACGGCCCCGATACTGGCTACGGCTCCATGGCCGTGGCAACGCCGCTGACCGTCACTGGCATGGCTGATACCCCGGTCAGCGCCGCCGTGAATGGGCTCACCTTTAGGGTCTATCATTACCGGGTGGTGGCGGTAAACAGCCTGGGAACAACCTACGGCAATGATCAGAGCTTCACCCTTAACAAGTTTGTTGCTGCGGTTTCCATGGGCAACCTGAGCCAGATGTATGATGGTACGCCGAAAACCGTCACCATCAGCACGATTCCGACCGGTCTGGCTGTGGATGTAACCTACAACGGCTCCAGCACGGTGCCGGTCAGCCTTGGCAGTTATGACGTCGTT
>JANOEC010000016.1:0-1869 GCA_031412995.1 Geobacteraceae bacterium | reverse complement strand
AGTGCAAGATCGCCACCCAGCTTGCGTTGAACCGGAGGATCGTTTTTGGATTCACTCAACCGACTTCAATCATGTGTCAGAGACTGCAAATAAACTCCTTGAAGAATATCCAGAAAGAAGCCTGTTTCACTCACATCCGATAGCGCAGAAACACCATGATAACGCCCTGTTTAGAAGGTCAATCAGGGATGCTGTAAATCAAACTATTCAGAGCCATGCAGCTAAACCTGTAGAGATGACTTATTTCGTCTCGTCACCAGCAAAAGTGGATTGCTATTGGGTTTTCGTGGTTTTAGGGCTGCAAACGGAAATCCTACATTCACATTATTTGCTGCAAAAATCGTCATTACAGATGCATGAATTTAGACATTACTCTGTCACGTGCTCTCTTATTGACGCTGCAGTTTCCGAGTATTTGGGGTTGGCTACTGAAGAACTTATGAAGCCAGAGCCGGGTTCGTCAATGGGTAATACAATTGAAGCAGAAGAACTCCTTCGTTCTGCAGGTAAAAGGCTAATGACTGATATTGTCTGCAGAATAGACCAAGACCGAATTGTTGGTTTGCACAATATCTTTAGAGCCTGTAACACGATATCGTCATTATTTTATGAAAGGTCTGTCGGTGCCGGGACAATAATCCTTGCAAGACATGACCATCCTTCCCTGGACATGAAAGTTAAATTTGCCGATCCAGCAGAGCTTGGAAATTATCGTGGAGCAAGAAAGCTTATTCAGCTTGCTTCTCATGGCCTATCGTTACATTCGGATTCTGAGGGCGTTTACGGGCTGGCGACTCTCTTTGAATATAATGAACAGGATGAGGACTTGTTTCTTGTGAAACTTATAGATCATCACCATTGGGAGTTGTTACACAGCAACCATTCAATCATGTGTGTAAAATACGGACAACCTTATTTGCCGAAGCAAACGTTTGATGAGAACAAGCTCCGTAACGACTTGCCAAGAATTTTCAAAAAAATCAATAGAGACGAAGTTGACCGAATAGTCGGCTTAATCAAAGAAGCAGAGAAAGAATCTCATGGAACCATGGTAGTTATTACAGAATCTGCTGCGGAAGAAGCTGAACGCATGAAAACTCAAGGCACGCCGGTAATACCTTTCGATTTGACGCCAGACATTTTGCACCATCTTACCTCAATTGATGGAGCTATTCTGATAAATCCTGATGGCACCTGTTATTCAATTGGAACAATATTGGACGGAAGTGCAACTGGTAAAGGAGATCCCAGCCGTGGGGCGCGATACAATTCTGCGATCCGCTATATTGAGTCTTCAAGCTGTCCTTCTATGGCAGTAGTTATCTCAGAGGACGGGGGCATAGACATTATCCCAAACCTCCGTCCGGCAATAAAACGAAGCGATATATCCAAAAAGCTATCTGAGCTCGAACATTTGAAAATCTCTGAGCCAATTGATATGAGTAGTTACTCCAGAATCATGGATTGGCATGAAAGTCATAGATTTTACTTATTGAAAGAAGATTGTGACGCATTAAACATGCTGTACGGTGAACTTGAAAAACGAATAGATGCAGAGACCAAAAGGACAATATGGTTAGTCAGAAATCCGTTTATGCCAAATGACGAACTTGATAAGAGCCTGTATTACCTGCCAGAGGAGTGAAAAGTAGAACTCAACCCTTGGTTGCTACTGCTTCCGCTGACTCCACAGCAGATCCTGAAGCCGTACAGATAAGTTTCTTCCCAGTACATTCATTTGACTGAACTGAAAAGGCGCTTTATAGATTGTCATCCCCGAATGTCTCTATCGGGGATCCAGATTTAAGGTTTTTAGATGCTGGATTCCCGATAACTACCTCGGGAATGACAAAGATTAAGTCAAGCGCT
>JANOEC010000015.1:0-8689 GCA_031412995.1 Geobacteraceae bacterium | reverse complement strand
TCGGCGCCGACGTTGAAGATCTGGATGACCCCCTTGGCGTCGGTGGCAATACTGGAGAAGTTGGCGCTGTTGAAAATCGCACTCTGCAGTGCCCCTGCCTGGAGCAACGCCTCTTCCGCCTGTTTGCGGGCGGTGTTGTCGGTGCCGATCAGCAGGTAGCCGATGATGGCCTCCTGCTCGTCGCGCAGGGCCGTGACCGACACGACCGCCGGGAAACGGCTGCCATCCTTGCGGATGTAGGTCAGCTCGTAGATATCCTCGATGCCGCGGGAAGCCTTGAATACCAACGCCTCGAACCCCGGGGTAATCGGGGTGCCGAGCTCGGTACTCAACTCTTCGGCGCGGGCGATCATTTCCTGCGGATCGGAAATGTCGGCTGGCGTGATCCGGTTCATCACTTCGGCGGCGGAGTAGCCGAGCATCCGTTCGGCACCGACGTTGAAGATCTGAATAACCCCCTTGGCGTCGGTGGCAATGCTGGAGAAGTTGGCACTGTTGAAAATAGCGCTCTGCAGCGCCCCGGCCTTCAGCAGGGTTGCTTCTGCCTGCTTGCGCGCGGTAATGTCCTCCATGGCCAGGAGGATAATGCGTGAGCCGACTTTTTTGCGGAATATCTGTCGGGCGTTGAGCAGAATAATCTTGCGGCCGATGCCGATAAAATCATGATCGACTTCATAGCCATTGAACACGGTATCATGGGGGAGAATCTCTTCAAAGAGTACCCGCAGTTTGGGAATATCCCATTGCCGGTTACCAAGGTCGTAGATGAACTTCCCGATTGTTTCCACGGGCGTTACCTTGAAGGTGTTGTAGAAACTTTGATTGGCGGTGAGAATCTTCAGGTCGGAATTGAGCACCACCAAAGGTTCGCGCACCGTTTCGACGATGCTCTCGGCATATTCCCTGGCATCCTGAATTTCCATTTCCAACTGCTTGCCAACAGTGCCATCAACGATGGAGCAGAGGATATACCCATCCTTACTGCCGCTCGTATCCAGCGAGACGCTTTTCAGGTGGCCATGGATCAGTGAGCCGTCTTTACCGGTAAGCTTGATCTCACACCGCTGCATCCCCTGATTTTGCAAAACAGTTTTGAGGTGACGAGAAAAAACCTCCCTCCCGTCTGCATCAGCAATGTAACGGATAAAGGGGGTATCGGTCAGGATTCGCCGCTCTTTTCCCATGAGTTGCGCGCCAGTAAGATTTACCTCCTGGATCACGCCCTGTCCGTCAAAGATGAAGTAACAGACCGGGGCAAAGTCGTAGAGCTCGGCATAGGTATTCCGCGACAATTCGAGCTCTTCCTGGGTTTGGCGCAGTTCTTCGATTTGCATCTCCAGCTCGATCTGATGAACTTCGAGTTCCTGGACAAGCCGTAGTGTCGCCTCCTTGGTCTGTGGTGGCTGTTGTTCCGCTGTTTTCGCCCGTATTTTCTCTTCCGCCCGGCGACGTATTTCCGCAGCGGTGGTAATTATGCTCTTCTCTTTGTCTATTCCCATTGGCACTCTCTCTATATTTGGTGGAAAATCCATGGTGGCTTATCTATGACCCTAGAAAAAGCAATTGAAACGCAGAGACGCTGAGACGCTGAGTAAAAACGGTCTTTTAAGCAAAATACGGCCTTCACCTTTTTGGTGAGCATCAAATTCTGGATATGTTCTTGATTTCTCTGCGTCTCTGCGCCTCTGCGTTAATTGACTGCCGTTTTTAGGATGACTATCCTTGCGCTGCTACCTGGTCTTTTTTGCTGCAGACCGAGATCAGTTATTACTGAAGTTCGTAATTTCAATAATTTATCATCATCTTGACTGTAGCAGCATTCCCTGGAATGTCCCAACGGTATCTTGAACGGGACGTTGGTTATGCCCTAATTATGGCCGCATGAGGCGCACAGACCGGGATTGCGAGGGAAGTTTTTTTTCGGTAGCACCGGAATCGTGCCGAATCCCCACCAGCGATCGTCGCCCGGCAAAACAGCCCGCCATATATTGAGGTTCCACCAAATATCAAGGCAAAGTAAAACGTATCGCCCTCTCCCAGCGTCTCTTTCTGCTGCTTCAACTGTCTGTAATTAAAAGGTAAAACAAGCATTGTCCGTAATAATAGTTAATTGGCCGACTAATTGCGTTTAGTTGTTTCACGAATTATGCTCATCGCTCGGAAATACATTTATTTACTCTGGATGGAAGGGGGCTGGACGAAGGGCAATTGAAAACTTAATGAGGTGCAACCATTGGTGGCGACGCAGAATCAGATTTGTTCTAACTAAACGGGATTCAATAACTTTTAAAGGGAGGTTTTCATGAAAAGAACTATTGCACAAAAGGCAGGCTTTGTTGGGATATTAGCTCTGACTGTTTTTATCAGTAGTATGCCGGTTTACGGCAGTTCAGATCACCAGAACAAAAAACAGGCTAACAGCGACAATAACCATCACACCCAAAGCATTGTTAAGCCCGGTGCCCTTGGGGCAGTTGCCCCCTTCGGCGTTTTTGGTGGTGGGGCCGGGATGACCAATCAGGGGATTTATACGGTAGTTAACGGCGATATCGGCACCACTGCCGCTTCGACCTTGATCACCGGATTCCACGATAAGGGTTCCGTGTATACGGAAACGCCACTTAACATCGGAAAAGTGAACGGGACGATACATACCGCCACCGCACCTGCAGGTTCTGTCCCGAACGTGATTGCCGCTGCGGCCGCCCTTGCGGCACAAACCGCCTTTGACAACCTGTCTCCAGCAGCACTTCCCGGCGGGAAAGACGTCTCCTCATTGGGCGGCGGTGCCGGCCAGCTTGGTAACCGCACCCTGGCCCCCGGTGTTTATAAATCTGCCCCTGGCTCGTTTGCCATTCAAGGTGGGGATCTGGTGCTGGATGGCCGCGGTGATCCCAATTCGGTCTGGGTCTTTCAGATGGCGTCTTCCCTTACTGTTGGCGGCCCTGGAGCAGCATTTCCCCAGAGTGTCATTCTGGTCAACGGGGCAAAGGCCAAGAACGTCTATTGGCAGGTTGGCAGTGCCGCAACGATTAACGCAGCTGGTGGCGGTACCATGGTCGGAACTATCCTTGCCTCTTCTGGCGCTTCCTTCTCCACCGCTGGCAATGTCGAGGTTGTAACCCTGGAAGGTAGAGCATTGGCCCTCCATGCATCGGTAACCGTAGTGAACACCAAGATCAACGTACCTGCACCTTAACGCATAAGGGTTTCGGGATGACGGGAGGCTAAAGAACAGGGCGGCTGGCAATGCACCATAAATCAGTCGGCCACCTTTTTAGCCTCCCGGCCGCAAGTAGCGGCAAGGGCAAAAGAAGTAGCAGCAGACCAGTCCAGGTTTCACCACTCAGCAGCAGGATATAGATCAACCGTCTCCAGGGAGGGGACAGATATGAAAGAAAATAAAGGATATTCCAAATTATGGTGTCTGGTCGTACTCCTCGTCGCCTTTATCGCTGGGTGCGCTGGCAACAGTGATACCACTACCCAGAGTTCTGCCAAGGCCATTACCGCCTATTCGCTTGCTGGTTCAACCGGCACAATCAATGAAACGGCTAAGACTATTGCGGTGACCGTGCCGAACGGGACAATCGTCACGGCATTGGTTGCGACTTCCACCACCACCGGGGCAGGAGTAACGGTCGGCACGGTGGCGCAGACGAGCGGGACAACCGCAAATGACTTCACCAGTCCGGTGGCCTACACCGTAACCGCTGGGGATGGTTCGGCAGCGAATTATCTCGTAACCGTAACCGTAGCCTCAGCCTCGGCCAAGGCCATTACGGCCTTTTCACTTATTGGGGTTGCCGGTACGGTAAATGAAACCGCCAAGACAATCGCGGTAACTCTACCGACCGGGACCAATGTGACGGCCCTGGTGGCGACATTTTCAACCACGGGGAACAGCGTAACCGTAGGAACGGTGGCACAGACCAGCGGCACAACAACAAATAACTTCACCGCTCCAGTGGCCTACACCGTAACTGCTGGCGACCTTTCTACTGCGGTCTATACCGTTACGGTAACGGTGACTCCGGCCTCAGCCAAGGTTATCACCGCGTATTCGCTTAATGGCGTTGCCGGGGCGATTGATTCAACTACCAAGACAATCGTGGTGACCTTGCCGCAAGGGACAAATGTAACTGCCCTGGTTGCAACCTACACCACTACCGGGAAAAGCCTGACCGTCGGGAGTGTAGTCCAGGCGAGTGGCACAACGGCGAACAGCTTCACCAACCCGCTGGTCTACACCGTAACCGCAGCCGACAATTCAACGGCGACCTATACCGTAACCGTGACTATTGCTACTGGAACAGGTCCTGCGCCGGTAAATCTTGGCACCGCCGGTAATTTCGTGATTCTGGCAAAAGCAGGTGTTTCAACCACGGGCACCACCGCAGTTGTTGGCGATATTGGCGTGAGTCCTGCTGCGGCCACCTACGTAACCGGCTTTGATCTGATCGCTGATTCGACGAATACCTTTGCCACCTCGGCGTTAGTGACCGGGAAAATACTCGCCTCCGACTATACGGCGCCTACTCCGGCAACCATGACCACGGCGATAAGCGATATGGAAACTGCATTCACCGACGCCGCCGGCAGAACATTACCTGATTTTACAGAACTTCACGCCGGAGATCTTAGCGGGAAAACCCTTGTTCCTGGTCTCTATAAATGGGGTACAGGCGTATTAATCACCAGTGCCGGCGTTACACTTACTGGTGGCGCAAATGATATCTGGATTTTCCAGATTGCCCAGGACCTCACCGTGAGCAACAGCGCCATTGTGACCCTGCTCGGCGGGGCCCAGGCCAAGAACATCTTCTGGCAGGTAGCTGGCCAGGCGACCCTTGGCACTGCAGCTGACTTCAAGGGTATTATCTTGAGTCAAACGCTGATTTCGCTGAATACCGGCGCCAAGCTGAACGGTCGGGCATTGGCCCAGACCGAGGTTACTCTGGACGCTACTGCTGTAACTGCTCCTTAGAATACGCGCTATTTGCGTCGGTTTGCCCGCAGGACATGCTGGACCTGCTCGTAGGTTTCATCACGGGAAGGTCCAGCATCATTTTAGCAGTCTGCCCGCAGTATCTGGTTCATGACGCGGTAATGAAAGTACACATCTGGTTGCCCACAAACAGGAATTTAAGCAACATATAGGGAGTCGTGACATGAAAAAACTAGTGAAGGGCATTTTGCCAGGGTTGTTACTTGTTACCCTTGCCATCCCCGCATTTGCCGAGAACCGGCAAGGGGCATACACCGTATCACCGTTTGTCGGTGGCTATTTATTAGATCATGATCAGCGCGAGGAAAACCGACCGATTTTTGGTTTACGCACCGGCTACAATTTCACCAAAAATTGGGGGGCAGAGGCCATGTTCGGCTACAGCCTGACGGAAACGAAGCAAGCATACGGATCGAGGGAGACGGACCTTTATCGCTACGGGGTGGACATTTTGTACCACTTCATGCCGGACAGTAACCTGGTGCCCTTTATCGTGCTGGGTGGCGGTGGCACCAACTTCACTACTCCCCAGACTCCCAGTGCCGAGAACCACTACGCCGGCCTGGTCAATTATGGCGTTGGGGTCAAATACTTTGTGGCCGACAACGTGGCCCTGCGGGGTGACGTGCGCCACGCAGTGCTAGTACACGACTCGGGCGACAACAACCTGGAATACTCGGCCGGTCTGACCTTTCAGTTTGGCGGCAAGAAAAAAGCGGTTGTGGCGATAGCAGAAACCTCGGATACCACCCCACCGACAGTGACGTTTACGTCCCCAGTAAAGGGTGCTGCTGATGTCCAGGTGAACCAAAAAGTCAACGTAGCCTTCAGTGAAGAAATGGATCCGGCTACATTCAACGGCGCAACAGTTACCTTGCAGCAAGGGGAAACACCTATATCAGGCCGATTAACATACACCGACTCAACGGCAACCTTCATCCCCGCAAGCACTTTGGAAAAGGGCAAGCCCTATACCGCCACGGTTACCACCGGGGCCAAGGACTCGGCAGGCAATGGCCTGGCAAGCAACTATGCGTGGGGATTTACCACCGGTATGGTCGCAGATACCATCGCACCGACCGTGGCTTTCACTTCTCCGGTCAAGGACGCCACGGCTGCTCCTGTCAAACAGAAAGTAAACGCCGCCTTCAGTGAGAACATGGATTCGACAACAATCACCGCCGCAACATTTACCTTGAAGCAAGGGTCAACGCCAGTTTCAGGCAAAGTGACAGCCGCCGGATCAAATGCAACATTTACCCCGTCCAGTGATTTCGAAAAAGGCAAGGTCTATACTGCCGCCATTACCACTGGAGCCCAGGACCTGGCAGGCAATGCGCTGACAAACGACTATGCCTGGAACTTTACGGCCTATGCGGTACCTAAGGTTGTGGGGGTTCTGGCTACTCTGCAGAATTCGCACTTTGACTTTGATAGTGTGAATATTAGTGAAAACGGCAAGACAATACTGAACCACAATGTTACGACTCTGAAAAGCAACCCTGCCATGAAACTCCGTATTGCCGGGTATGCCTCCGCTTCCGGCACCGAAGAGTATAACCAGAAACTGAGCGAAAGAAGGGCAGAGGCAGTTAAGGAATACCTTGAAACAGCCGGCATTGATGGAAACCGGCTCAGCACCGTCGGCTACGGCAAGATGAGCCCGGCAAAGTTTGAAGCTGATCCTTCGGACACCCTTTCAGCTGCGGCTCTCGCCAACATGAGGGTGGTGCTAGAGGTCATCGAAGATTAGTAGAACGGACTCACAGGCCATCAGGGTTACACCTGAAATAATGGTCAGCTGAACAAGGAACTCTAATGCGTACAAAGTCTATTTTGTCCCTGCTGCTCATGGCAGCCGTAGCGATCATCTTTGGTCTTAATGATGCCAACGCAGGATTCCCCGCGCCGCCAGGACTTCCTGGCCTGCCAGTTCCCAATGTGAGTATCCGTGTCGATGGCTTCCTGCCGGCACCGCCAGGCGTGCATGTCCAGATCGATTCAGGCCGTCCGTATTACGTTGAAAGAGAACGCCGAGTCTATATGGAACGGGAAAGACCTGCCAAGCACAGGCATTATAAAAAAGAGAAGAAGCATCACGAGGATAAGGGTAACAAGTACGGCCATGACAAACATAACCGACACGACAATTAGGGCAATCTTCGCCGTGCGCCCTATTCCGTTATTCCGGCCGGGTAGTGGTAATTTTACTACCGGACAAATATAAAGTTTAGCCGGAGGAGGACAACATGAAGAAAAAAAGCTGCGGTTTCATTGTGCTCTGGATGTTGGTCTGCTCTGTAATTGTAGCAGAAGCCCAAGTGAGCATCGGCATTGGGTTGCCCAACGTGAGTATCGGGATTAACCTGCCCCTGTATCCGGAACTCGTCCGGGTGCCAGGCTACCCGGTCTATTATGCCCCGCGCATGGACGCCAACTATTTCTTTTACGATGGCCTGTACTGGGTATATCAGGCTGACAACTGGTACTCGAGCTCCTGGTATAACGGCCCCTGGTGGCTCATTGAACCAGAGGAGGTGCCATTGTTTGTCCTGCGCATCCCGGTGCGTTACTACCGGCAGCCACCGGTCTACTTCCGCGACTGGCATGCAAATTCGCCGCCCCGCTGGGGTCAACATTGGGGCCATGGGTGGGAACAGCGGCGCAGCGGCTGGAACAACTGGAAACGCGGCTCTGCTCCCGCTGCGGCCCCGCTGCCTGCCTATCAACGTAAATACTCAGGGGACAGGTATCCGCGGGTTGAGCAGCAACAGACACTCCGCAGCCAGCAGTACCGTTACCAACCGCGGGACAAGATAGTCCGTCAGCACTTGCAGCAGCGGGTGGAGTCTAAAACGTCCGTCCCGGTGACGAGAAGTCCAAGGATGCAGGGCACCCAGCTTGCACCGCCGCCTCATCAGGGCGGTACGGCTGGTCAACGCTCCCAGCCACCGCACCGGGGTAACGAAAATATTCACCAATCAACTCCAGCCCAAGCCCCTTCTCAGCAGCGCGGTCCGGCAGGACACGACGCGAGGCCGCAACCAGGGGCGCAACGACATGAGCGGCAGGCGCCAAGCGCGCAGGGCCAGGAACACCGGCCGCAGGGTAGGGGGGAATCGCAGGGTAGAGCGGAGTCACCGCAACCCAGCCGTGACCGTGGGCAGGGGGAGAAAAAAGGTGAAGATCGGGGCAGGGAGCGTAGTAATTAGGAGCTGCCGGGAACGAACTCGTCAGTTTGATGAAAATCAGGCAACTGAAACCAGTACCGCAGCGGAAGAGATCATCAAGATTCAGAGAGTTCTTTCTGATAATGGCAAAGAAGTATCTTATTGCCCTTCGAGACTTTGACGTGTCCCTGATTGAAGGGGCTTTGCGGTGGCTATTCCGGCTGAATTCTGATAAAAAAGACCAGTTTGCCAATCCCGATAACCAGCGAAAAACAATGACTTCTGAGTAAGTTCCCTTCGACTCCGCTCAGGGAACAACCGCGCGCTGAGCGGAGTCGAAGCGCTATTTGCTGGCAAACAGTGAAATTACTCACTGAAAATTCGCCACCATTGGGGCGTGGGCTCACACAGATGGGAGGGTCATACCCCGGTCACGTATGTTGCCATTTTGCAATTTATTCTGGATGGCGCTGTGGGCTTGCTTCGGTGTGGATCGTGGTCCACTTTCTTG
>JANOEC010000014.1:0-35309 GCA_031412995.1 Geobacteraceae bacterium | reverse complement strand
AGTTGCCCCCCTCCCCTGCCGCATTGAGGGCGGAGACCACATAGAAGTAGTTCGTTCCATTCACCGCCGTGAGGTCATCGTAACCTGCCGCGGTGGGATTGCCGATCACGGTGTAGGGTCCGCCGTTGGTCAACGAACGCTTCACATAGTAACTGGTCGCGCCGCTCGAAAGAGTCCAGGTGAGTCCGACCCGGTTGTTGGAGGGAGCGCCGACCAGGTTCGTCGGGGCGGCTGGCAGCAGACTGACGATCTCCACCGGCAGGGACGCCGAAGTGCTGGTGGCGTTGGTCGCGCAAGGACATGAACGCCCTCAGCATTGCGCTGCCGACCCATGAGCCGAAGGCCACCGAACATATCCCGGAGATCATCGACATTGTGCAGCGGCTGGTGGATAAAGGGTATGCCTACCCGGCCCATGGTGATGTCTATTTCCGGGTCAACCGGTTCGCTGATTACCTGAAGCTCTCCAAACGGCACCTGGAGGATATGCAGGCCGGGGCGCGGGTCGAAGTGGATGACCGGAAGGAACACCCGATGGACTTTGCCCTCTGGAAGGGGTCAAAGCCGGGGGAGCCGGCCTGGGAATCCCCGTGGGGTTCTGGCCGGCCGGGGTGGCACATCGAGTGCTCGGCCATGAGCATGAAGTTTCTTGGTGAGACTTTTGACATCCATGGCGGCGGCAAGGATCTGGTTTTCCCGCACCACGAAAATGAAATCGCCCAGTCCGAGGCGGCTAATGGTGTGCAATTCGTCAAGTACTGGCTACATAATGGCTTCGTCAATATCAATGCCGAGAAGATGAGCAAGTCATTGGGTAACTTCTTCACCATCAAGGAGGTGCTCAAGCAGTACGACAGCGAAATCCTCCGCTTCTTCCTGCTGTCGGCCCACTATCGTTCCCCTATTGATTTCTGCGACCAGAACCTGAACGAAGCCGAAGCCGGGATGGAGCGGATCTACACGACCCTGGCGGCGGTGGCCGAGGCACTGGCCTCGCCGGCAGACACCGGGACCGATACTGAGGCCACAGCGGAGTTGCGGGAGCGACTGACTGCCTTTGATGCGAAATTCCGCGAAGCGATGGACGACGATTTCAACACTGCCCTGGCCATGGCCCATCTCTTTGATCTGGTGCGGAGTGTCAACCGGCTGCTGGCCGAAGGTGGCGGGGCGACGCCGGCCGGACGGGGGTTGTTGGCTCAGGTGCAGGCAACCTTTGCCGATACCGCACAGGTGCTGGGGGTCTTCACCTCCGAGCCCGCTGCATATCTGGCCCGGATCAAGACGCGCAAGGCATCAACCCTGGCCATCTCCCCGGAAGAGATCGAGGCACTGATTGTCGAGCGGGCAGAAGCGCGGAGGAATAAGAACTTCAAGCGGAGTGACGAGATTCGTGACGAACTGCTGGCCAAGGATATCATGCTATTGGACAGTGCTCAGGGGACGACCTGGAAGGTGAAGTAGGAAAAAACACTACAACCACAACAAAGGCAAGCTGTCGGGCGGACTTTGTTGAAACTTGGATGAAAAGGATACACACGGATGTTTTAGAGCCAGGAACCGGCCTTCAACCGCAGTTCCGCCTTATCCACTGGATTATCGATTTTAGATTTCATCAGCGCTCATCCCATTCATCTGCGGTTACAACAAAGATTATTGAACTTCCGCAATTTACTGATTTTCTGGGTGTTTTTTGATACTGTTTCGGCGGACGCAAACATGAAACCTTCTCTCTTCCACATTCACAGTATCGCAGGCAAAGCAGTCGACACCCTCGGCTTCGGCCCCAGCGGCGAAGGATTCTTCCGCCTCTCGGCCTTCGGCCATCGCGAGAATGTGATTGAGGCGGTGGAGAGGATAAAGAAGAATCTCAAGTAATCGAAATCAGGGCGCCCTTTCCGGCGCCCTTTTTTTATGATACAAGGATTGCCATGGGCAAGCAGGAAGTCATCGACATTATCAAAAGCAGCAAGCCGGAGATTGAGTCCCGCTATGGCGTCGCCAAACTGGGGCTGTTCGGCTCCTATGTCCGCGAGCGGCAGCGCAAGCGCAGCGACATCGACATTCTCGTCTCTTTCAGTCGCGACATCGACCTGTTCGATTTCCTCGACCTGCGGGAATTTCTGGAAACCCGTCTGCACCACAAGGTCGACCTGGTCATGGAGTCGGCGCTCAAACCGGCCATCGGCAAACGCATCCTCGCCGAGGTGGAGTATGTCTAAGCAGGGGCGGGAGATTGCCGATTACCTCGCCGACATTCTGGGTTCGATCGCCGAAGTCGAAGAATTTGTGGCGGGGATGGCTTTCGAGGAGTTCGCTGCCGACAAAAAGACGATTAACGCGGTAATCAGGAGCCTGGAGGTTCTGGGCGAAGCCAGCAAACATATCCCCGCTGCGTTTCGCAACAAGCACCCCGACGTTCCGTGGAGCAAAATGGCGGGCATGCGTGATGTGCTCATTCACGATTACATGGGCGTTGATCTGAAGACGGTTTGGAAGGTCGCACAGGAGCGGCTGCCGGAGATAAGCCCATTGATTGATAGTTTGGTTGCTGAGAAAATAAATTAGTAAACTCTACTCGGAATCCCTAAGTAAACTGTCCCCGGAATCCCCCGAAAGGCGGCTGAGAGGTCGCTTTTTTCATTATAAGCGAGGCTTAATGATGAGTTCATCTAATTCCTTTTTTAAAGAAAAGCGAGCTTGGTCAAAGATCAAGGATGAAGTGCTGAAAGCTTACCTTGTGCCCTATTTGGCCAAGGTATCCAGAACGCGACGGCCTATCATCGTTGCCGATTGTTTCGCCGGTAAAGGGCGATTTGATAACGGTGAGCCAGGTTCACCGTTGATAATCACAGATGCCATAGCACACCAACTTGATGACCCCTCAACCCAGGCTATTAAAGGGGTATTCATCGAGAAAAAATATTTCAAAGACTTACAGGCCAATATCCCCAAAGCCCCCTGGTGTGTTCTTTTGGAAGGAAGCTACGAATCGCGGATGGAATATTTCCTGAATTCCTATCAATCGCGAAACCAGAATCTTTTCCTGTATGTTGATCCGTACGGTATCAAGAGCATTTTTCTCTCGCACTTCGAGGTAATTCGTAAAAATAAAGATTTTCACTCAGTAGAGCTGCTCCTGAATCTGAATACTTTCGGCTTTCTGCGAGAAGCATGCAGGCTGCTGAATTGTCCTGATTCTGAGAAAGAAACTCCAGAAGATTACGAGAGTGATATTAATTCACCTGAACGACTGGATGAGATTGCCGGAGGCAATTACTGGCGGGAGATAATCAGCAGCTATAATGTTCATCAGAAAATGCAAATAGCTGAAGAAGAGTTTATTGACAAATACTGTGAACGACTAAGATCAGTCTTCCGCTATGTTGTCAATATTCCGATTAAAGCCAAGCTCAGTCACATACCAAAATATCGAATTGTTTTCGGCACGGACCATGAAGATGCTCTGTTGCTGATGGTTGACAACATGAACAAGCGCTGGGCAAAATTCAGAAAAGATGCCCGCAACGATCAAGGCACACTTTTCGAAATTGATTTTCCCAACCCTTCGAAACAAGGAGCTTGTCGGGATATCGAAACTGAGATAGTTTCTCTCATTGATTCTGAGATTGAACTGAAGGAATTGCTGGTAAGATTGGCTCAAAAGTTCGGGATTAATTTTTCAATGTCAGACTATAAAGATTGCCTCAAAAGCATGGAAGGTAACCAGATAGACATTTCTCGTAATCCGCCTTTGACTCCAGCAACAGGCAAACCAAGTACGAGTTGGGACCATACAAAAAAAGACCTATCAATCAAGATTTCAAGGAGAGCGCAATGGCAACCGCCACTGCTATAGAGTGGACTGAAGAAACCTGGAACCCCGTGACCGGTTGTAGTAAGGTCAGCGCCGGTTGCACTAACTGCTATGCCGAAGTCATGGCCCGTCGCCTGCAGGCAATGAGAGCACCAGGGTATGGTAACGGTTTTGCATTAACCCTGATGCCGGAACGGCTGAACCAGCCACTACGCAAGAAAAAGCCGACACGTTTTTTTGTAAACTCCATGAGTGACCTGTTTCATGAAGATGTGCCGGATGAATTTCTCGACGAAATCTTCGCAGTAATGCGTCAGACGCCGCAACATACTTACCAGATCCTGACTAAACGAGCCTATCGTTTGCCGGAATACTTTGGTTCCAGGGTTCTTCCTTCAAATATCTGGCTTGGTGTTACGGTCGAAGACCGTGAAAGCGGCATTCCCAGAATAGAGCACCTAAGACAGGTCAATGCAGCAATCCGGTTCCTGTCCGTTGAACCACTACTCCAAGATTTGGGGGAAATTGATTTAAAGAGTATCCACTGGGTTATTGTGGGCGGTGAATTACGGACAAGTTATACACTCATGGACAACTCGAAAACCCTGCAACGACAAGGGTTTAGCGATTCTAGGTATGACCATTGAGCAGAACTATTTTATGGACACAGTCTAGTGGCTTTGTCCATTTTTAGCGCAAAGGTAGTGGCTCGTTTTAGTCAAATAAGCCTACGATTTTTAGGTATCCAGATTTCGTGGTTGATATGCGTGTGACCGGCGAGGCAGGTTTATTTGTCGCGACCGAGTCCACACGAGAGTCGGGACATCACTTTTCTTAATGTGAATATGTGAACGGCGCCACTTAAAGCTTCCAAAGGTTCCATGTGATACATTCCCTTAAACGTTTTTGTAATGAGCAAATTGTTGATCAAGAGATTGAAAGCGCTCCAAGTCACTTTGATAAACAGGGTTCAAATCATATGAGCGTATTTTCCTAACAGGAGAATTTATAAATAAGTAGGTTCTGTCATCTTTATTACAATCGCAAACAAAAGTAATCCCATCTTCATTTTTAAATACATATTCGCCAGTATAATGTTTCCAACAGCTAGCCTCGTTATATTTCAATCTTAAGTATTCATCACAATATATCGTTGATATTTCTGACATCTTAACTTTCACAGTTTTATTAGTATTTTCAATAATTGGGTATTTATATATATCCAAAATGTCTGTAAATTCCTTAAAAACTACTTCTATAATATCCCATCTCACCGAATCTATACTCAGACCACAAATTGGACAAAGCTTAAAGCCCATTATCCTAAGTTTCGCATCCAACCAATCAACTCTGGCTAACTCCAACTGAAACCAAGAGGTGTCATCATCACGCTCCAACCAAAAATCTTTTCTAATCTCCCAAGCGATATCATAGTCTGAACCAGGACCATTAGACTTACTATACATCTCTGCTTCTTCTAACTTAAATCTTGAATACTCTGTTTTGGTTTTTTTATAAATTTCCAGTCTTTCGGCTATCGTATTGTGATTACAAGGATGAATGCCACCAGGCGAGGCATTTTCTAAAGTATGTCCATCACGTAAAGCCTTTGCGATGAGGTTAATTTCTTTGTCATACCATTCACATTCGTATTCGTATTCAATTTCATCGATTATCGCCATTTCTGGATAACATCCTCCTCTATATAAGTTACTTATCCAAACTGATTTTGGAAGATCCCATTTTTCTTTCTTAGAAGATTCTCTAATATGTTCTTTTAATCTGGCATTAGGGTTATCTGCTTTACCAACATATCTTATGTTTTCTGGCTTATTGGGGTCAAAAAGTTTGTAAAAATATGTTTTTCTCATTTATCAATGCACCTGAGACGTCATTGGGACGTACTTAAGAAGTTGATTTGCAATGGCAAAACGGTCGGTTAGTGAAGGCTTCAAGAGTGTCCCATTGGCTTTTCGGGTTTGTAATTGTGTTGCCGACCTTTGTAAGGACTTCTGAGTGTAGCGGCTCGCAATCATAAATTCTGGCTCGCAATCACTCGTCGCTGGCTCACTTTATCTGCGACTATAAACTTACATGTTGACCAACGGCTGGGCAGAACACCTGCCGGTTTTTAAGGTAGGCGTTCTGTCTGGTTATACCGCTTCTTTCAGCTTTGTAACTGCTTCTTCAAAACTGAGCTGATATCCTTCTGTGTCAACAAGAACAAAATCGTCCTTACACTTTTTGCACATTAATTTAGCTTTGTTTATTTGGGTGATTGATCTAACCGCGTTTTGAAGTACCGCAAGATTGGTGTTTGTAGCGGGTTGCTGTAATAAAGTTTCACAAATTGGACAGTGGGGTTGGCTGGCAGAATCCCATAACACATTAAAGATTGGTTTCAATTTTGGTGTGCTTTCGGTGACTTTAAATTTGTTTTTGGCTCTGAGCCAACCTAAGAGGTAAAATAATGAACCAATTAGCAGTGTTATACTTAATTTTGTGTGGGTATCTAGTATGGCGGATATATCGGGACCGAGAATTTTCAGTTTACCTAGGACGTAGCCCCCAAGGCTGGTCACGCCTAATGATCCGACAATAAGCTCATTCCGAAACTCTTTTCTTATTTCTTTTAACCAGAGGGGCATTGATTATTTCCTTCTTTGCATTATTACATTTCTCTCAGTAACTCAGCGAGTTACAACTACGTCTAAATCGTCACCACTTTTAACAGTGATACGCTTTGAAACAACACCGCCCTGAACTTGCAAGGCTCCTTGATAACCTGTGGCTGTTTCCCAGGTAACAGTAGAGGTAACAAAGTATTCCCCTGGGGCTACGTTCTTGAACGTGAATCTACCACTGCCGTCTGCAACTTGTTTAACAACGTAATTCCACATTCTAGGATCTGCGGGTACAATTCGGCTTGCGGTAAGATAAGCTTTTTCGTACCATTCAAGCGAATACGAGGTTACAGGATTAAGATTCACTACGTTCCCTGCGGCAGTTTTAACATCTCCACCTCTTGTTTTCAGGAATGCTTGCCCTCTTACAGTTGCGTTGCCAGATTTAGTTAATGAAGTATACTCATTTTCTGGGAAGGGCATTCGAGACACTGGCGGCGTCATTGGTACACAGGCAGAAAGTACAGCTACAGCAACAAAAAGCATAATCAGTCTCATATTCATCTCCTTTTGGGTAATTATGCCCTCTATGGAGCACTCCGTTATTTTCTGGGGTTTATTCGGTGTTGTATAACGGGGTCGGCCTTGACCGACGAGTCAGCGTCCGCGTCTAAGGACTATGTTGGGTATGGCCTCTTTATTTTTTATATACACAATTGGATTGACACGCCCGAAATTCAAAGCCTGAGCCCCCCTCTTTTGGTGCAAAGTTGAGATTCGAGCAAGCTAATCCTTGGGTCGCAACGGCAATACGCTCCCACCTCGAAGTGCTGCCAACTCCTTTTTCAGGGCATACACCTCCTGAAGAAGTGATAACTCACGACATATTGCCTGCTCCCATTTTTCGCGGTAGCTTTGAGCCTCACCCTTTGTCTTTTCGAGCCGTTGCGACATTTGTTTCTCAGGTGACGACTGTGTTGCAGCGCATGTATCTATGGCTTCAATCAAGTCTTTGAATACGGGACGAGACTTTTTGATACTTCCCTTACCGCGACCAGATTCCAGTGCAACGCTGTCGTTGTTGATCCTCGTGCCTTTAGGTACTCGGATAGGGCGTCCGTTTTTCAGGCGATCAAGGGCTTGGAAGTATTCGGTAAGCACTTCAGACATTGTATGACTCCATAGGTGATTGGACTGCCGCGACCAAAACATTCAACTCGCGTTTCTCCATGCTGTACTCCACAGAATTCGGACTTAGCGATTCGACCAGTTTCCGCTGATAAGGAATAATTCTGACAATATTCGACCGCTTAGCTATCAGATGCTTGCATCCTTCTTCCAGACACGGGATGTCCAATAAACTGATACCTTTGCCCTCACTCTTGCAATCCTCAGGGTTTGTGCAACCGCCAAGAGGATTAGCCTTGTAGGCCATCAACCCTTTCTTGAACCGCTTCATTAACTCATCCCGTGACACCACAGTACCACGACGTTTTTGTTCATTGATGAAGTTGCCCGCACCGCCAAGCAAAGGTTCGTCAGTGAAGATCACCTCGCGCAAGTAAGCCAGGCAGGCAGATTCGCTCATGGTTTCCCGCCATTCCTTGCAAAAGTGCTTTGCATAATCCTCGGAATCGTCCTCGATGAAATTCCGCGCAAATTGGCTGCCTCTAGCGTAATACTGGGACATCTCACGGGTGATGTGCTGTAGTTGCCGACGCAATGACGAAAGGGCCACCAAACCGCTTCTTTGAGCGTACAAGGCAAGTGAACGCCGGAGTTGGTGGGATTCCAAATGCCAAGGCTGACCGATTAAATACTCTGGTTCGTTTCTCCAGTCACGATAAGGATCAATCTGTTCTAATTCTTGAATGTCCTCCTCTTGGATAATCGGCTGCAGCACCGCTTTGAGGTGGACGCTGGCATTAACCAGGCTCAGAGTCCCAGTTGGCTCGGCAGGAGAATCACTACTTCCGCCCCAAGGGAGCCTTGATGTCGCCACGAACAGTGGAAAATCGTCTCGCGTTGCATCCTTCGTCTCGGGTGTAACACCAAGAGACTCGTAAATCACCGAGGCAACCTTCTGTGCTACCAGTACCCCGCGATGACCGACGTGATTTGTCACCCAGCGGGTACGGCGTCGATGGCCGCCCTCTAGTTTTGTCGTGATTCCGGCCAGCACGATATGCTGTTTACCGTGCCGCCCTTTTTCAATCTCAGCACAATGATAAGGAAGAAAAGTCGCCTCCGTACTGCGCATACCCGTGAAAGTGTGGATGGCCAGTTTGCATACCCGCTGGATGTCCGCGATCATCGAGTTCAAGGCATTCAGCGCATCGGCGTAGCCACGATTCTCATGATATCTTCGAAGTTCTAGAGACCATGCACCACGTAAATTCATTAGATGGTTTGTGACGACCCCTTTATCCACACGCAGACGCAATTCGTCTGGGAGCCGACTCCTTTCGTGCGCCAGTTCTTGGACCGTGCTGAGCAGTTCGTCTAGGATCGTCTCAATCTCATCGAGTTCTTTCATGAGACCGTTGATGAATTCCGAGTAGATTCTGGTTGGAAGAGGAGCCTTTTGTTTTTTGCTCTTCTTGTGGTCATCAGCCCGCTTCTTCAGTTCTTCCAGATTGGACGGGGGAATAATAACAAATCCAACATCCGCCCGATCCAGGCTGTGGAGGAGTTTCCACCACCGGTAAAGCATGGCTGCTGCAGTGTCCCGAACCATCAGGATTAAAGGGTTTAGATGTTTTGGATTGCCGAGCGCCTCGGCAATTGACACTGAACGTGAATCTGCAAACTGGGCAATCCTCACCAATGATGTGATGTAGCTCTCAAGAGTGCTGCTTGTTAGAGGGATGCCATTGCGCTTATAAACAAGGAGAGTCATAAGGTGCTGCATTTCTCGGACGCGGGATAACCTGTCTGCAGTCATTCCCCTAGGCTCACCGCTCTCCCTGGCAGCGTAACGGTCCCAATAGATAAAGTTGAAGACCCCTTTCCTTCCTCGCGATTTGTAGGCATTCCAATTCCACTGAAAGTCGCCGACTCTCGATGCTGGTGATCCGTCGAAATTTCGTGAGATCACATGGTCCAACGGAAGGCGGTTGCCACTTTGCCAAGGATCGGGCGGCGCTACTGAAGCGGGTATCTCGATCTGGGCGTGGAAGGAATAGCTCATAGTATGACCCCAATGCTGTCCAAGAGCGCCAGTTTGCTTCTCCAGTAGGGATCAAGATTCCCGTTCTGGTAAACGTCAGTGGTAACGCGATCTACCATATCAGAAGTCCCAAGCACCTCTTTGATTTCCGACAGATATTCATCGATCAGACTTAGCGTTGGCTGGAAATGGCTTTCCGCGCCAGGAAAGTAGTGGGCTTGTTCTATGACGTATGCGCAGCTTGCCAGCTTGCGCACATCCTCCTCGTCGGCCTTCACTGCATGCCGCTTACAAAACAGACAGCCTTCAATTTCCTTACAGTCCGGTTTTATTGGTGAATCATCGCTTACTGGAACTGGCTCGCCTTGTTTTTCACATTCGCCCAGAGGCCCCTTTACACCGCCGTCAAGGTGTTCGCCAGCAGACAAAATGCGTTTTGTGGTACAGGCGCGATCTGCTACTTTGTCGAGGAATGCAGTAACTTCTTCTCGGTGCGCCCCAACGGTTCCTGCCTGGTAATTTTTATCAATCGTTTCCGGCGTATGCCCCGTGATTCTTGCGGTGAGCGCAGGATCGACGTTCCGGTGATACCACTCGTGCATCGTCGCACGTAGCTTGCGTCCTCCGATTAGAGACAAGGCAGGATAAATACCTGCCGTTAGTCGGTAGTGTTTTGATAATACGCCTTTACTCACCTGGTCGTGCTTGCGAAGGGCCTTATCTCCACCAATGAATAGCCACTCGCAGTCCTTTTCGTCGAGAATGTATTTGCGTAGCTCAAGAAACCGTTTTAGAAGAGGAAGGAAGCGAGGCCGAACAAAAGCTGATACTGTCTTCCCACCTGCTCTCCACTTGATCTCCCGAAAACCTTGCTGTTTCGCATCAGCAGTGATTTCCCTCTCCCAACGAATATCCCGAGCGACAGCCTCGTTGAGTCCAGTGTGCGCGATAAAAAGCAGGAAGAAGGCGTCATGTGCAGCTCGCGCAGCTTGCCGGCGGTGTACGCTTCGTGGGTTCGTGTTTGCCCTTTCAAGAGCATTCTGGGCCTGTTGTAGCGAGAACCGGGCTAGGCAGGGCATCTTAAAGTGATGCTTAATGTCGTCCAAAGAGGCAATGCAGCCATTTATGTAGTCGTATGACCAGAGGGGCATTGGCAGCTTTGCCCTTTCTTCACCTTGCAGATGGGGGGGGAGATACCATCGATGGGTAGGGAATACCCAGAGGAATGCTTCTTCCCATCCTGGCAACTTAGGCATGTTGAGCTTGAACGGATATGGCCGGTTATGAATAAGGAGGTCCGCTAAGCCGATAAAGAGGGCTTCATTGATGGCCAGTACCAAGGCGAAATCACCTTCCGGTGCCGGCTCGGTTCCCGCATTGGTTGACCTGAATCTGATAAAGCGGAGCCCTCTCTGCAAATCAGGCTGATTGGTGATAGCTGACAACAAAATACTGATCCCGGATTGATTAGCCCATGCGTGGGGGCCAGACCAGGCCCCTTTTCTGTATTGCTCTTCGCATTCCAGAAACCACGCCTCAAGAATTGAACGTGCTTCTGCGTCACTTCCGAGGCAGTTGAAATATCCATTGGAATCGGCCCAGTTCAGGTAGGCCGCAAAATACTTGAAAACTGTCGTTACAGTCTCATTTCTGAGACCCTTGTCGGTCAACAGCGACGACAGATAGTGGACAACTTGGCGAATCTGCTCAGGGCGGTGAGGTAGCAAAGATTCCAGAACGGCCTTACGCCGCCGAGAAGTACGTCCGCTAGGAGAAAAAGGTTCCCGTACGGTAAAGCAAAATACGCCAATGTCAAAAGTGGTTCTATCAACACGCAGAATGACTTGCTCCGGATGTAAAACTGTAAGCCCTTCCTCTAAAGGCAATTGCAGGATAGTAGTAAGTCGATCGCCAAACTGCGGAGGGTTATTCACTGAAACCTCCAGCTTTTGCGATTTCAATCAGGGTTGCAATATAATCCTCGTAGCCATCGACTGCTGCCCAAACCATTTCCATCTGACGACGGTAGTCGACGTAGAGATCGGTCGTCGCCGAACTGGCATGCCACAACAATTTCTGGACATGCCTTCGCGCATCAGAAAGCTTGATTTTACCTTGCTCAACCAAGGCAAGCTGTCGATCTGTCTCGTTCATGCCAAACGAGGCTCTGAGGTCGTGAAAACGGTAGTGGAACGCGGGGTCGTGATGCGCCTGGATATGGGGGATCACATGGTCAGTTATGAACTGTCGAACCGTTTGCCCTTTTTTCTGATGCCTAACCTTCATCTCCGGATTAAACTGCAACCGCTCAATCTTAGCCTGGTAATATGGTGTTCCCTGCTGTGTCAAGAATAGGTACTGGCTTGGAATTTCCCCACCAGGTGCTTTCTCTCTGCGTTTCTTGGCTCGGTCGGACATCGCATATATCTGTAGCAACTCATAAAGCTGTCGCGGAATCTGCAACACACCAATAACATCACCTTTGGTATCAATGCCGTGACTGGGGCCACAGGTCAGAGGAATTTTTGAAATAGTTGCCGGGTAGTTACGGGTGGCATGTGATAGCCGGATGGTCAGGGCCGTCTGTATGCGAGCTCCTGTCAGAAGGGCAATGAGATGAATCAAGGTCATCTCTGTATTGCCCAGGTGGTTCAAAGCTTCAAGTATCCAAACCTGTTCGGATTGGGACATCGGTCGTAAGCGGCCGCCATCTAGAATGACCCCCTCGTGTGGGACGTCTTTTACCGGGGCCTTGATGGAGAGATCAGTGGATTGGACTGGTTTCGACATTTCGAAACCCTCGGTAGTCGTAAAAGATGCCAAATACTCCCGCTCCTGCCAGGGATCATTTGCCGGGTTCAAGATACCCTCTTGAATCATCCACCGATAGAAGGCGACTACCGAGGACATTCGCCTTTTTGCGGTGCTCGGCTCAAATTCACCAGCGAACATCTTTTGTTTCAAATATCCGTTATAGCGATAAGTCGGGCGTTTCAACTTGTTCTGCGGAAAATCGGTATAATCAATTTCAGGCTTTTCATCGAGAAACGCTTTATATGCGCCGAGATCATCTGCAATCCCGGCAAACGTCGTCATTTCAGGGTAAGATATCGCTTGCAATCTGGAGAGGATGTAGACATTGGCAATGTCCCAGGGCACGCCATTACAATCCAGAACAACGGGGAGGAGATTGTAGTTGAACCCTCTTGTCTCTTCCGGAGCCAGTACAGGTCGGACGAAATAGGTCATTTCTCCGTCCTCTGTGGGGATAAACTGCATCTCTGCCCGTGGATCTCTTGCGGCGCAGACCTCAGTAATTGTGCATACGGGAAGAATAACCGTTCGCTTGGTTGTCTTTTGGACAATAGTTGTTGGAGTTGGCATCACGGTGATTGAGTAGGCGACTTGGGCCACTCTTTAATTTCAATGCCATTTATGAGACACCCACCTGCGGCCGGGGATTTGCCACCCCATTGTTTAAAGAACACAGGGACGTTCTGCTCACGGCACTGACAGATTATGTTGTTGGCCCAGGACTTCTCCATCTTACGAAAACCGCCGCCAGACTCTCCTCCAATTATTACCCACTGGATGCCTGTTAGATCGATGTCGCCAAGGTCTTCCAATAGAGGCTCAATAGACAGGAAACGAATTCTTGCCGGAAGGTCACGTAACTGGTCGAGACGCCGGAGACCGCTCCGCCTATCTTCGCATGTTGCGCCGAGCCAGACGTTGTTATACCCATCACCCCAGTCAGGAGGAAGCATCTTCGGGATATTAGCGGTACGTTTGGTGAGTATCTGCCAGTCGAGCCAGGTTGTTTCCTTGATCTTGCTCCACAACGATTCTCTGGCGCCAACCGGTGCATTCTTATCGAAAAAATCCATCATCGACCCACAAAAAACGCGCAAACGGCTTCTGTCTGTCTCGGCCTTGCGGTTCCACTTGTACGGTTTATTGCGATTCTGCTCTTTGGTCAGTCGCGGTTTTGTGCCGACACCGAAGTAGTTGCCACCCGTGCGCCGGTCAAAGGCCGCAGCATAACACTTGACGCAACCTGCGCCCGCCATGGAACTGCAACCCCACCATTCATTGTGTGTGTGATCCGTCCATGATATTCTCGTAGTCTCAGCCATACGGGCACTCCTGAAAATTGTGACTACGTTCATCCATTGTCACAATGCACTTGAAATAGTGTCCATTTTATATTAACTTGTCATCCATGTCAATCGTCATAGAACTTATCCGTGGCGAATCTGGACCAAACGCCCGACCAATGAATCAGGAATGGGTTTTGTCGATAAAAGAGCAGTGCGACAAATTCGGCAGTGCCTTCTTTTTCAAGCAGTGGGGCACATGGGGCATTGATAAAGTTAAGCGTAATAAAAAAGCAAATGGTCGTCTGTTACTTGGTCAAACGTGGAGCAGTTATCCTGCAAATGTAATGGCTGGCTAGTTTTGCATACTGAAATGCATATTGTGTCCCCGGAATTACCCTGAAACGCATATTGTGTCCCCGGAATTACCCGATATTATGAAGGAGTTCACTTGGTGTTCTCCCGACATTCTTATTGATTTTCTCAGTTGCTTGCCTAGAGGCACCTACTTCTGGCCGTTGCTCAGTGTTATTTGGAATTTCGGTTTTTACAGTGAGGTTACTATGGCATTACGCGTTTATAACACCCTGACTGGCGGCAAGGAAGAATTCAAGCCGCTGGAGCCGGGCAAGGTCAAGATGTATGTCTGCGGCGTGACGGTCTATGACCATTGTCATATGGGGCATGCCCGGGCCTATGTCGCCTTTGACATGATCTATCGCTATCTGCAGTATGCGGGCTATGACGTTACCTACGTCCGCAACTACACGGACATCGACGACAAGATCATCAACCGGGCCAATGAGCAGGGGATTGCCTGGAATGACCTGGCTGAGCGGTTCATCGGTGAATTCAACAAGGACATGAACGCCCTCAGCATTGCGCTACCGACCCATGAGCCGAAGGCGACCGAGCATATCCCGGAGATCATTACCATTGTGCAGCGGCTGGTGGATAAGGGGTATGCCTATCCGGCCCATGGTGATGTCTACTTTCGGGTCAACCGCTTTAGCGACTACCTGAAGCTCTCCAAGCGGCACCTGGAGGATATGCAGGCCGGGGCGCGGGTCGAAGTGGATGACCGGAAGGAACACCCGATGGACTTTGCCCTCTGGAAGGGATCAAAGCCGGGGGAGCCGGCCTGGGAATCCCCGTGGGGAGCCGGACGGCCAGGGTGGCACATCGAGTGCTCGGCCATGAGCATGAAGTTCCTTGGTGAAACGTTTGATATTCATGGCGGTGGCAAGGATCTGGTTTTCCCCCACCATGAAAATGAAATTGCCCAGTCCGAGGCGGCCAATGGTGTGCAATTCGTCAAGTACTGGCTGCACAACGGCTTCGTAAATATCAATGCCGAGAAGATGAGCAAGTCGTTGGGCAACTTCTTTACCATCAAGGAAGTGCTCAAAAAGTACGATAGCGAAATCCTCCGTTTTTTCCTGCTGTCGGCCCACTACCGCTCCCCCATTGATTTCTGCGACCAGAACCTGAACGAGGCCGAGGCCGGTATGGAGCGGATCTATACGACCCTGGCGGCGGTGGCCGAGGCACTGGCCACGCCTACAGACACCGGGACAGATACTGAGGCCACGGCGGAACTGCGGGAGCGGTTGACTGCCTTTAACGCGAAATTCCGCGAGGCGATGGACGACGATTTCAACACCGCCCTGGCCATGGCCCATCTCTTTGATCTGGTGCGGAGTGTCAACCGGCTGCTGGCCGAAGGTGGCGGGGCGACAGCTGCCGGGCGGGGGTTGTTGGCTCAGGTCCAGGCAACAGTTGCCGATATGGCACAGGTGCTGGGGGTCTTTACGTCCGAGCCAGCCGCATATCTGGCCCGGATCAAGGCGCGCAAGGCGTCAGCCCTGGCTATTGCCCCGGAAGAGATCGAGGCGCTGATTGTCGAGCGGGCAGAAGCACGGAAGAACAAGAATTTCAAGCGGAGTGATGAGATTCGTGACGAACTGCTGGCCAAGGATATCATGCTGTTGGACAGTGCCCAGGGGACAACCTGGAAGGTGAAGTAGGAAAAAACACTACAACCACAACAAAGGCAAGCTGTCGGGCGGACTTTGTTGAAACTTGGATGAAAAGGATACACGCGGATATTTTAGAACCAGGAACCGGCCTTCAACCGCAGTTCCGCCTTATCCACTGGATTATCGATTTTAGATTTCATCAGCGCTCATCCCATTCATCTTCGGTTACAACAAAGGTTATTGAACTTCCGCAATTCATTGACTTTCTGGGTGTTTTTCAATACTGTTTCGGCGGGCGGAAGCATGAATCCTTCTCTCTGCCACATTCACAGTATCGCAGGCAAAGCAGTCGATACCCTCGGAAATTAGGGACACTCCCCCGTATTTCCTGCCTTCCCGCCCGCTATTCTGCCTCCCCCCGAGGCCGCCGCAACGGGATAACCTTCGCCGGCTTTTCCTTCAAAAACCGGGCATACCTCTCCGCCCAATCACAAAAGCCCGCCCGTCTCCCCGGCTTCGGCGAGTTCGCCGGTCCAGTCAGCGCCGAGATCGACGAGCATGAGGTCGGGGAGACTTTCCCTCTCCAGGGCTGGTACACGACTTCCCCTTCTCCGGAACTGGTATCCGCCTTCAACAGCAGGTATTTTTTCTCCCCGGCAATCGCGGTGAAGATCTCTTCACCCTCGCCGGCTGTCTCCATTACGCAGACGGCGTCCACGTTTTGTTACATATGAGGGCCATAATTTGCCTTATATCTCGCAGATACGAGATATGCGCCGTCATGCCGGTCCATATCTCGCAGAATTGATTTGGCGCAGAAACTCTGGAGACGGTCTATTTGATTCAAAAGGCGGCCAATCGGCCTGTTCCCTTTTTGTTCCCTGAACGAATCCCGCCCTGGAAGGCTGGCCAGCCACCGGGTAGAGAATTCTTGGAGACTTCGTGGCAACATTCAGCTTTAAGCGTAGGACAGCAATTAGGCAGGCCGTCAGCCGCAAGGTTGAAGGGAATGAGCCCCGTAAGTGACGCGATGGGAAGGACGACGGCGTTGTAGATCCGGAAGTCACCACGTACATTAACGATTTTGGCAAGGAGATGTTCGCTTCCTCGGGGTCGGAGGGGCATGTCTGGCAATCTGCTTGTGAAATATGTAGGCGCGAACCTTATCTCCTTGTAACTTAAAGACGAAAGAACCATGATTATCCAGTGATTCAGTGATTGATCGCTTCCGTAAGTTTCAGCCCGGCAAGCTCGTAAATAGTACGCGACAGATAGTAGTACACAGCTATCATAATCAACATCGACGGCAGCACGATCACAGGATAGCTTAGTAGGTTCATGCGCCCTAGTTCCTCGTTGAAGGCGGGAGTGCCAGCCGGGCTGTTAACAATCCAGGTGGCCAGAAAATAGTTCATGGCAGAGGAGAATAATAATGATCCTCCCAACATCCAGGTGGTGACCTTCAGACGTGCCTCGAAGGTTTCCGCGTTCCCCCGCTGATGAAGGTTCTCCTGGATTAGCTCGACATTCATCAGCGCAGGGCTGAACAATAGCACACGCACCAGCGGCCTACTGGTGAAGGCGGAGATGACCACAACCAGGCCGATCAGGCCAGGAATCGCCGCTTCTTTTACGGCCAGCCAATATGTATCCAGTTGCAGCAGTCCGATGCCGCCGGTAAGCAGGATGCTGACAAGGCCCAGCACCGCGATCACATTGACCTTGCGCTCACGCATTAGCGACCGCGCACCCCATAAAAGCGGAAAAGTCAGCGCCAGTAGCAGTGCGTTGACTGTACCCAGATCCTCCGCACCGGAAAGTTTCATCAGTATGATCGAGGGAATGATCAGGGTTATCGACAGTTCGATCAACGGGTTAGGCTTGGCGGCGTTATTCATGAACAATGCCTTTCTTTATACCGCGGATTCTAGTTCACAGTGCTACAGCTAGTGGTGGTTTGGTGTAGCACATTTCCACCCCGAATAATATCTCATTGAAATCCCAAAACTTTGCGTGCTGGGATGTATTTGCCCCAGTAAAAATTTAACCACTAATGAAAGATCTTGGGAGTATCATGCCGAATTATTTTGCTATATGGATTTGTTTCATCTTTTTGCTGTCCGGTTGTGAAAATACTGATGTTACTACCGCTGTTGATGCGGGGAGGGATGCAGTCAAAGCCATTACGCTATCCGATCAGGGCGTCCATGATATCGCCGCAAACTCAGCTCAGCTTGCGGATAAGCAACACCTAGTTGCGCCACCTAATAATAAATATGCAAAAAGACTCAATGGTTTGGTGGCGCAACAATTTCAGGATGGTAATCTGAAGTTCAACTATGCGGTCTATATCTCTCCTGAAGTCAATGCCTTAGCGATGGCTGATGGAACAATCAGGGTATATAGCGGTCTTATGGACATGCTGAACGATGGCGAGTTGCGTTTTGTGATCGGGCATGAAATGGGACATGTGGTTAAAAACCATATAAGAAAGAAAATCCAGCTTGCCTATGCCGCGAGCGCAGTCCGAAAGGGGGTCTCATCGCAGAACAGTGCCGCTGGAGAAGCAGCCCGGTCTGTGGCAGGAGGTCTTGCCGAATCCCTGATGAATGCCCAGTTTTCCCAACTGGAGGAAAAGGAGGCCGATGATTACGGGCTGGTCTTCCTGAAGCGGGAGAAGGATTCTACGCCGAATGCAGTATCGGCTTTGCGGAAAATAGCTAAATTGAGCAAAGGGCACTCCTTCCTTTCCAGTCATCCAGGCCCTGAAAAACGAGCGGATCGGTTACAAGCTCAACTGGAAGGCAGGGCATTATCCATTGAGGATAGGCAGCAGAGCCTCATGAGCAAATTAAAGACACTTCTTGAACGCAATTTTCCGTCCATATATCGGCTGCTGTCAATCGGGTAACAAGGTGAAATCCCAATCGGGTAGCCGGGGGTCTTAGCTGCGACGATTCTGCGCACTCTGCAGAGCTTGCGGCCAATTACTCGTGGTGAGGTTTGATTTTAATCCGGCAGGGTGAAGTAAAACGTCGCCCCCTTGCCCGGTTCGGCTTTGGCCCAGATTTTACCCCCGTGGCGGTGGATGATCCGCTGTGCCGTAGCCAGGCCGATACCGATACCGGGGTAATCTCCGTCGCTATGGAGCCGCTGAAAGGCGCCGAACAGTTTGTCGGTGTGGGTCATGTCAAAGCCGGCGCCATTGTCGCGGACAAAAAACTGGACTTCCCCTTCTCGCGAGCTGCTCCCCACTTCAATTATCGCTGCAGCGGCTTTGGCCGTATATTTCCAGGCATTGCTCAACAGGTTATCCAGCACGGCCCGGATCAGCACCGGGTCAGCTTTGGCGACCATGCCTGGTTTGATGGTTACGGTTAACGTCCTTTTTGGGTGCTGTTCCAGGAGGTCATTGAGCATTTCTGCCGCCATGTCGCTCAGGTTTAATTTCTTCAGCTTCAACGGCGCGCGGCTCATGCGGGAAAGGTTCAGCAGCCCTTCGATCAAACTATCCATCTTTGCGGTCACTGATACGAGCCGCTGCAGGTATTCTTTGGCTTGACCGCTGCATTCTGCCATGCAGTCCTCCAGCAGGATGTTGGCATAGCTGTTCAGATGGCGCAATGGTGCCCGCAGGTCGTGGGATACGGAATAGCTGAAGGAGTCCAGCTCCTTGAGCGCTTGTTGCAGTTCAGCGGTTCGCTCCTCAACCCGCTCTTCGAGCTGGACAGTGGCATGTTTCAGCTGGGCGGTGCGCCGCTCCACCAGCAGTTCCAGGTTGCGACGGTGCAGCTCCAGTTCATAGCGCTGGCGATAGAGTTCGCAGAAAATCTTGACTTTGCTCCGCAGGATAACCGGCTCCACCGGTTTGATCAGGTAGTCAACCGCCCCGGCGTCATATCCCTTGAACTGATAGTCCAGATCGGTCATTCCGGCAGTAACAAAAATAATGGGGAGGTGCTTGGTTTTCGGGTTGGAGCGCATCAGTTCGGCGGCTTCAAAGCCGTTCATTCCCGGCATCTGCACATCCATCAGTACCAGGGCAAAGTCGGCGCGCAGGGTCAGGCGCAGCGCTTCATTGCCCGAATCAGCGGTGAAGATATGCAGCCCCATATCCTCCAGCAGGCCATTCAGGGCGGTCAGGTTCTCCGGTCGGTCATCCACCAGCAGCACCGGAATGTTCTTGGCATTAACAAAATCCTTCATCATGACGTACCCCTTACCCCACCACTCCCTTGGACAAGTTTCGTTACTAATGCCGGCAATTGGTCCAGGGTGACCAGATGATCTGCCTTCACTGCTTGCAAGGCATTGCTTGGCATGGCGTCCATTTCTGCATTCGCAGGGTTCTGGACGATGGCCAGGCCGCTCATTTTTTTAATGGTCTTCAGCCCGGTGCTCCCATCGCTGCCAGCTCCGGTCAGCACGATGCCGATCACCGCGTCGCCATAGGCTAAGGCGGCAGATTCGAACAGCACATCCACCGACGGCCGGGCAAAACTGACCGGTTGGTCGGTCGACAGGGAGAGCGTGCCATCCCGCTCCACCAGCAGGTGATAGTTGGCCGGCGCCAGATAGACTGTGCCCGCCACGGCGGGTTCTCCCTCATCTGCCTCTTTGACGCGGATTGCGCTCAAACTGTCGAGCAGTACTGCCAGCCCGTCATCTGCTTCAGGAGAAATATGGCTGACAATCAGGATTGGCACCGGGAAGTCAGCAGCTAGCTGCGGCAAAATCTGCTTGAGCGCCTTTACCCCCCCCGTTGAAACTCCCAGGACCACGGCCCGGTATGTCCCTGGTTTTTTCCTAGACATACCGTTTCTGGTAGATGCGCAGACGACTGGCAATTTCGTTGTAGTGGTGACTGATGGCGCGTCCTTCCAGCGTCTCCTTGGTTCCCAGGCTGAGGTAGCCGCCCGGAGCCAGGCAGGAGTCAAAAAGTCTGTAGATCCGCTCCTTCAGCGGCTGCTTGAAATAAATCAGCACATTGCGGCAAAGGATCAGGTGCATTTCACCAAAGTCGCCGTCCACGGCCAGATTGTGTTCGGCAAAGACGATCTGTTCCTTGAGCTTGGGCTCCAGGATGGCCCGATCATAGCGGGCGGTATAATAGTCGGAAAATGAAGCATTGCCGCCACTCTGCTGATAATTGCGGGTGTACTTCTGCATCTCCTGCAGGGCATAGATGCCGTCCTTGGCTTTGTTCAATACCTCGGCGTTGATGTCGGTGGCATACATCCGGTAGCGCCCGGCCAGCCCCTCTTCCTGCAGCATGATGGCCATGGAATAGGCCTCTTCACCGGTGGCGCAGCCAGCATGCCAGATTTTGATGAAAGGGTAGGTTTTCAGCAGCGGAATAACTTTTTCCCGGATCGCCTTGAAAAATGGGGGATCACGGAACATTTCCGTGACATTGACCGTAATGTCGCAGAGCATTTTGTCGAACTGGGCATGATCCCGTAAAATTTTCCCCTGGGCTTCGGAAAAACTGCTAAAGCCGCTCTTGCCGAGCCAGCTGGTCAGCCGCCGGTTGAGGGAGGCTTCGGCATACTCCCGGAAATCATAGCCGTAGACCTGATGGATGCCATCCAGCAACAGGTTTATTTCAATGTCCTGAATCTGTTGTTTATTCATGCCGGTAGAGCCAGACCCGCATCAGCGAGAACAGTTTGGTCATGTCAACCGGTTTGGTGGTGTAGTCGCTGGCGCCCGCCTTGAGGCAGGCTTCCTGATCCCCTTTCATTGCCTTGGCGGTCAGGGCGATGATCGGCAGGCTGGTAAAGCGGTGATCCTGCCGAATACTCCTGATCGCTTCATAGCCATCCATTACCGGCATCATGATATCCATCAGAATCAGATCGATATCAGGATTTTGCTGCAATACCTCAATGGCTTCATGGCCGTTCTCTGCTTCAAAAACAATCATGTCTTTTTCGGCCAGGACGCTGCTCAAGGAGAAGATGTTGCGCATGTCGTCGTCGGCGATCAGCACCTTTTTCCCGGCAAACATTGCTTCCTTGTCCAGGGCCGTTCGGATCATCTGCTGTTTTTCCACCGGCAGATTTGTCTCCACCAGATGCAGGAAGAGCGATACCTCATTCAATAGCCGTTCCGGGCTCTTGGCCCCCTTGATGATGATCCGTTCAGCGTAGCGGCGCAGGTTCACTTCATCTTCGTGGGAGAGATCTTTGCCTGAGTGGATGATCACCGGAATGCGGCGTTTTGCATCCAGTTGGGCGATATGCTCAAGCAGGTCGAAACCGGACATGTCCGTCAGCCCCAGATCAAGGACAATGCAGTCGAATGGCTCCCGGGCCAGAGTGGCGATCGCCTGCTGACCGCTGGTGGCTACGGTGATGTTGACGCTGCGCTCCTCCAGCAAGATCACCATGCTTTGCGCTTCGGTTTCGTTATCTTCAACAATCAGTAGCTTCTTCAACGTCTTGTCTACTGATTGCTCAATGGTGCCAAAGATCTCATTCAGGGTTTCGTTGCTCACCGGCTTGGTGACGAAACCGATGGCACCAAGGGCCATGGCTTTTTGCCGCTCATCCAGGCAGGTAACGACATGGATCGGGATGTGACGAGTGCGGGCGTTGTCTTTCAGGGTGCGCATCACCCCCCAGCCGTCGATGTGGGGGAGCATCACGTCCAGCAGAATGGCACTCGGCTGGTAACAATCAGCCAAGGAGATGCCGCTTTCGCCGTCGGCTGCCACAATGGCGGCAAACCCCCGCTCGCGCACCAGATCCATGAGGATTTTGGCGAAACTCAGATCATCCTCAATGATCAAAATACTCTTGTCATCCTTCTGGATTTTCCCCCGATCGTCATCTAGCGGGGCCGGAGACAGAAAGTCGACCGGGGACTCGTTATCTGCTGGCAGCGGCGCTGATGACACGAGTGGCTTGGTTGGTACTGCCACTGGCATGTTGGCCGATAGCGGTGTTTTTTTCGCGCTATCATTGGCAGTGGCTGGCAGATACAGGGTAAAGAGGCTGCCAGCCCCTTCCTGGCTGGTCAGGGTGATGTCGCCGCTCATGCCGCGGGCCAACTGGCGCGAGATGGAGAGCCCCAGGCCGGTGCCGCCGAAGTTGCGGCTGGTAGAACCGTCTGCCTGGGCAAAGGCCTGGAACACATGTTCCTGTTTGCTGGCCGGGATGCCAATGCCGCTGTCCTTAACGGCAAATGCGACAGTTTGGTAGGGGAAAGGGTTTTCGGCGGCGTCAGGCAGATAGATCCGGAGCTGAACCGAGCCCTGGGTGGTGAACTTGCAGGCATTGGAGAGCAGGTTTTTGATGATCTGCAGGGTCCGCTGTCCGTCGATCTGGATGCTCGCCGGGGTCAGGGCGTCAACGGTTGCCGTAAAGTCGAGCCCCTTTTGCTCGGCGACAGGAGTAAACAGGGTCTTTACCTGCTCTGCGAGCTGGGTGAACTGCACGGTTTCATAATGGAAATCCAGGCGGCCTGATTCAATCTTTGACAGGTCAAGGATGTCATTGATCAGATTCAGCAGATCTTCACCTGCTCCTTTGATGGTGGCAGCATATTCCACCTGCTTGACTGAGAGATTCCCGTCCTTGTTTTCCTTCAGGATGCCGGAGAGGATCATCAGGCTGTTCAAGGGGGTGCGGAGTTCGTGGGACATGTTGGCCAGGAATTCCGATTTATAGGTGGAAACCCGTTCCAACTCTTCAGCTTTGCGCTGCAGTTGGCGGCTTGCTTCCTCCACCTCACGGTTTTTCGCCTTGATTTGCTCCCGTTGCTGTTCCAGCATCTGCGCCCGTTCTTCCAACTCCTCGTTGGTCTGCTGCAACTCTTCCTGCTGAGTCTGCAGTTCTTCCGTCTGGGTCTGGGTCTGGGCCAAGAGGGTATTTACGACCTGGCGGGCCTGATTGACGTTAATGGCAATGGCCAGTGACTCGCTCGCTTGCTGCAGAAATTCCAGTTCCTGATCGGTGAAGGTCTGGAAGGAGCCAAACTCAAGCACCCCTACCAGTTTACCTTCTCTGACCAGCGGCAGAGCGAGGATGTTACACGGGGCTGCTGCACCAATGGTTGATTCAATTGGCAGATAGTCGCCAGGGACATTGGTCAGGCAGATCAGCTTCTTTTCCAGTGCGGCCTGCCCTGCCAGCCCTTCGCCCAGTTTGATCCTGCTATTCAGGCTCTTGCGGCGGCTCAAGGCATAGGTGGCGGTAACGGACAGTTCCTGATCGGTCTGATCGCAAAGGTAGAAACTCCCGGCCCCGACCTTGAGGTATTCCGCCAGGTAATTGAGCACCTGATCTGCCAGCTGCGCCAATGGCTTATCGCCGCGGAGAATGGTATTCAGATCGTTCAGCCCGCTCTTAAGCCAGTCGCTGGCATTTTCTGTCTCACGATTGCTGCGCAAGGCTTTGGTCATCCGGGCAAAGGCGCTGTCCAGCTTGGCCTGTACCTCGTTCATGGCCACCACCGTCCGGAGCAGCTTACCTGCTTCATCGCGCGAGAGCGTGCTGCTGTCGATCTGCAACTGCTCGGTAATGACCGCCTCCTGATCAAGATCACCGGCGGCGATCGCCTCGGCCAGCCGCGCTTTTTCCTCACTGCCCGAGGTCAGGGTGCGCATGGCTTCAAGTACCTGGGTCACTGGTTTGACCACGCTGCGGGTAATGAAATAGGCCATGCCTACTCCCAGAGCGATGGAGCCGAGGATCAAGGCGATCAGCCAGTAACGGAGTGAATGATAGAGGATATGGGCGTTGTCGTTTTCCCCCTTGGCTTCGGCCACATTAAAGCGGATGAGATCGGCAAGGATTTCATCCAGCTGCTTGAACAGGGTCCGGCCTTCGTTGTCGGCAATCTGAAAGGCCAAATCTTTTTTGCCGGCAGCGGAGAGGTTGAGCACCCGCTCCTGCATGGACAGGTACTCGGGCCATAAACGGTCAAAACGGTCGATGATCGCTGCTTCCGCCGGCGGGATGCTGGTCTTGCGATGCCTTTCGAATACTTCCTTGATGGCCATTTCGTTCAGCTGCATCTGGCTGGCGGTCTGTTGCAGCACGCCGACGTCATGGGCCAGAATATGCCGATAGAGGCGCCGATTATGGAGGATCAGGTTGGTATGAGCTTCGTTGGCAAAGATCACCTGGGTGAGGATGGTGTCATTCAGGCGGGTGACCGTAGCATCAATATTCTTCATCCCGCTGATGCCGGCAAGACCGATCAGTCCGCAAATAATGATGACTGACGCGAAGCCGAGCAGCAGTTTGTAGGCAATCTTCAGGTTTGCATACCATCCCATTTGTGTGCTCCCCCCGTTCATAATCCAGCGATTAAAGTGGCCGTTTTATTCTTCAAGGTATTCGCAGCCAAAGCCGGGTCCCAGTTGAGTTTTACCATCGGATAGATTTCGTTGATGCTGTTGATTAGCTGCTTGCCCTGTTCGCTGGCCCGGATAATGGCTGGAATATCCAGAGCGATGCCGCAAACCTGTCGAAAGGTGAGCAGATCAAACAGATCCAGAATGTCGGTCGCAACCTCAATTTACTGAATCCCTAGCCCCTGCAGAACAGATGCGTCGTGGGCCGCAACTTCCGGACGATTGGAAAGGATACAGACAAGCATGGTTCTCCCTGATGCAGTAGAAAACGACGGTGACCATATTTAATTGCTTGGCGCGGTTTGGTTCTAAGAATAGTTTCGGTAATTTGTTGGCGGAACTTAACTGTTTTCTGGTCTGTCAAGCGGGGTTTTCTGCGGTAGATGGATGGATGTAAGGAGAATGCTGACAAAAAAAGGCACCGGAAATCCGGTGCCTTTTTGCGGGTCATTTTCTGCGGCGTACTACCGCAGACAGATATCGACTACTCGCAGAGGTCGACCTTTACATCCCAGTTTTTGAGCTTCATGGTGCCGTTTTTATCAAGGTTGAGATGCATCTTGAAGGCGCGATCCCTCAACTGCGGCTCGTGCCCGACTTTGCGGCGGAGGCACTCGTGCTCGGCAATGCTGAGGTATTCGCTCAACTGATCCTTGTATTCAGGGTGAGCACACTTCTCGATGATGCGACGGGCGCGGTCCTTTGGCGCCAGACCACGAAGGTCGGCCAGGCCCTGCTCGGTGATGACGCAGTCAAGGTCGTGCTCGGTGTGGTCGATGTGCGAGCAGTGCGGTACCACGCAGGAGATACCGGTCGGATCGGTCTTGGAAGGCCGGCTCGAAGGGGTGTGCATCATCTTCAGGTAGCCGTTACGGAGGAAGTCGCCGGAACCGCCGAGGCCGTTGATCATCCGGGTACCGCCAACCAGAGTCGAGTTGGCATGTGCATAGATATCGATCTCAACCGGGGTGTTCATGGCGATACAACCGAGACGACGAATCGGCTCAGGGGCGTTGGAGATGGAGAGCGGACGGAGCACGATCTTGTCGAAATACTTGTCCATGTTGGCAAAGAATTTCGGAAAGCCCGGCTCTGCCGAGAGGGACAGCGAACAGGAAGAAGCGCAATCCAGCTTGCCCGAGTCAAACAGGTCAAGCATGGTGTCCTGAAGCACTTCGGTGTAGACCGACAGGTTGTAGAACGGCCCTTTGGCCAAGCCACCAATAACGGCATTGGCGATGGAACCTACGCCCGACTGGATCGGCAACAGGTTGTCCGGCAGACGGCCAGCCTTAACCTCTGCCTGGAAAAAGTCGATGACGTGGCCGGCAATTGCCTCGGAAGTATCGTCCTGCTCGGCAAAAGCACGACCCTGGTCACGCAGCTTGGACTCGACCACGGCGATGATCTTCTTCGGATCACAAGGGATTGAGGTGGAGCCGATGCGGGAGTTGGCCTTGGTGATGTTGAACACCTGGCGGTTCGGCGGATTAAGCGGAGTAAGAAGGTCATGAATCCCTTCAAAAGAAGGCTGTCCGGTGTTGATCTCGACAATGATTCGGTCGCACTGCATAAGAATTTCAGGGATAACGCCGCAGGAAGAGGTCGGCACCAGCCCACCGTCCTCGGTGATTGCCGAGCACTCGATAATGGCCAGGTCCAGTTTGCCGCTCTCGCTGTCCTTGGTGTAGAACCCGTAGCCCAGATCCTGAGCAAAGAGGGAGAGGTGCTTGTCACCCATGCGGATGCGGCCTTCGTTGATGCCGGCAGCGATGTTCTTGCCGGTTTGATACGGCCAGCGGCGGTCGATCATGTCATTTTTTGCCCAGCGATCCTCGGTCTCAGCACCAACGGAAGCGCCGATGAACAGGTTGAACTTCCACTTGCCCTGGAGATTGTTCTTCTCAACATGCTCAGCAACAGCGATAGGCACCACTTTCGGGTAACCGGCCGGAGTAAAGCCGGACCAGCCCAGGTTCATCCCTGGCTTGAAAAATTGAACTGTTTCTTCAGCGGTCATGACCTTGCTTAAAAGTGACTTGTGCCGTACGCGATCCTGCAGGGTACCGTAATCAGACATCTCCTACCTCCTGTGTGAGTTATACGCCAGCTTTTAATATGGCGAATTGGATGTTGATGAGGATCTTCTGATGACAATTCATGAATTGTATACAGAAAAAGTAGAACCGGATTCTACTCGTCCCATCATTATTTAGTCAAGCTGAAATATGCCTGTGATACCGGTTGTCGCCGGGCTACTTGAAGTAGGTAGCCAGGAGCATGATATTCAGGCCCGCGACAATGACGGTGGCCAGCCAGAGCATGGCCTTGGTGCCGAGCGGGTTGGCATGTTTGCCCATGACGGCCGGGGATGAGGTGAGGTGTACCTGCAGGTACATGGTCCAGGGGAGTTGGATGCTGAGCAGCATCTGTGACAGCAGGAGACCCTTGAAAGGGTTGTCAATCAGCCAGACAATCGACGGTGACAATGCCCGGGTGGACGGCATTGTGCTGGAAAATAATCTGGTGATTGGTGAGCTCATTATTTCCTTGTCGAGTTATAGCCGAGGTGCCGGAGGCGACGTCCGCATAGTGCTGATCAGCGCCAGGGGCAGAGCCAGAACCAGTGGGCCAAGTACGACGCCGATCAGGCCAAAGGCCAAGAGCCCGCCCAGGGCACCGAGAGCAACCAATAGAATCGGCAAGTGGGCCCGGCCGCTGATGAACAGCGGGCGGATCAGGTTGTCGATGGAGCCGACCACCAGACCACCCCAGAGCAGCAGGCCGATTCCGGCCGCCATTTTCCCCTGCAGGATAAGATATATTCCGCCAGGCAGCCAGATCAGAGCCGTGCCGACAATGGGGATGAACGCGGTGACCGTCATCAGCGCACCGAAGAGAATTGGCGATGGCAGCCCTGCCACCCAGAAGCCGAGGCCTCCCAGCACTCCCTGGACGACACAGGTAAGAAATATGCCAAAAATAACGGCGGTGAAGACCCTTTCGATGGTTTCTTCAACGGCTGTACGGTGCTCGGGTCGTACCGGTAGCAGTTCCCAGAGGTGGTGGGCCAGCCGCTCGCCATCGCGGTAGCAGAAGAACAGGGTGATTATCATGAAGAAGAGTTTGAAAAACTGTGCAAAGATGGTTTTCGCCAGGGTCGTGGAATAGCCCACCATGGTGCCGGCCAGTTCCTTGGCAGCCGGCAGCAGTGATGATTCCAGGTTATTGGGGATATCGCCGAGAATCGGCCCAGCCTGGTCCATGATCCGGATAACGAACGGGTGAGTGGTCAGCGGTGCATACAGTTGGTAGAGTCCGTTTGGCCCAAGCTGTTCAAGGTAGCGGTAGACAATGGCCGCTTCTTGCGAAAGCAGGATGAGCGCGCCGGTCAAAGGGAGAATCAGGGCAATGATGACGATGGCGGTCATGGCCCCGGCTGCAACGGTGTCCCGCCCCGCCAGCTGTCGGTGCAGACGGCGGTACAGGGGAAAGGTGATGACGGCGAAAACCCCGGCCCAGCCGAGCGAAGGGAGAAACGGCAGCAGAATGAACCCTACCAGGGCAGTGAAGGCCATGAGCAGGGCAAATGTGCAGAGGGTAGTGAAGAGCTGACGATCCATGCCGGTAACTATACACAATAAAATTGGACCTTCCGTAAATTTTCATGGGGAGGCGTAGCGCTTGCCTTAAAACAAAAGCCCCGGCATTGCGGCCAGGGCTCTCTGTTACGGGCGCCCGTCAATGGTCTTGACGGGCTAGCTACAGCACCCCTCTTTACAGCGGGATACAGGGCGAATACGGAATTTATCGGTCCACATGGGCGTCGTCTCCTTTCTTGAGCAGTTTCAGGGAGAGACGACGATTACTCTGTCTCCTTACCTGATTTTATTTACCTTATAGAGCCTGAAGTTTTCCTTGCTGTTCCCTCTGCTTCATTGTTTAAAAACAGAATACACTGCCCTGGAGATGCACGTCAATCTAAAAAGATAATAACGATCCTTTTCGGTTGTTGCGCCTTTCGGCAGACTAGGATGTAAGCCAATACATCCCACCCGAGTCACGATCCATGCCTTGGAGGAATGAAGGCAAACCGCCATGGTGTATGGCTAATTGGGGGATAGCTGGTAGACTTAAATTGTAAGGTTGTCAAGAGGAGAAGCCATGGCTGTATTAATCGATCCGGAAAAAAGCAGCTTACTGCAAGCGGCGCCGCGGCTCTTGCAAATCCTGCGGGTACTCGCCCGCCACCAGTTCCTGGGTGCTCTGCGTGGTAAAAAACATTGGCCGCCACCCAGGGAGGTCCGGGAAACCTTCGAAGAGCTGGGGCTCACCTTTATCAAATTTGGCCAGGTACTGGCGATGCGGCGCGACCTGCTGCCGGACGCCTACATCAATGAACTGGAGCAGCTGCTTGACCAGTTGCCAGCATTAGGCATTGATGCGGTGCGCGCAACCGTTGAAGAAGAACTGGGCGCTCCATTGACGGAAATATTCGTCTCATTCAGCGAAATTCCGCTGGCCGCCGCCACCATCGCCCAGGTGCATGAGGCGACCCTGCACGATGGGCGTCACGTGGCGGTGAAGGTGCAGCGGCCGGGCCTGGAAGAGATGATTGCCACCGATGTTACGGCAATGACTTATCTGGTAACACTGGGGGAAAGTCTCTTCCCACGTCTGCGGGCCCTGGACCTTCCTGTCCTGGTGAGTGAATTTGCCAACAGCCTGAGCCGCGAAACCGATTTCAATCACGAAGCTCGTTCCATCCTGCTCTTTCGGACCGCACTGGCGGATCTCCCTGATCTCTGGATTCCTGATGTCGTGGCAGAGTGTTCGAGCGAGAGCGTCCTGACCATGGAGTTTTCGGATGGCGAGCGGGTGGATCTGTACGCCAAAGAACACCCGGAGGCGATGCCGCAGTTGATCAACACCCTGGTCCGTTTGATGCTGCAAACGATCTTCGAAGAGGGGCTGTTCCACGCCGATCCACATTCCGGCAATGTGCTGGTTCTGCCCGACGGCCGGCTTTCTCTGCTCGATTTCGGCATGACCGGCGAGCTTGACGAGACGATGCGCGAATCGCTGACCCTCATGCTGGAAGCGGTGGTAAAGGGTGATGCGCGGGCGGCCACCGATGCGTATCTCGAAATGGCCCCGCAAGGGAGTGAAAAAGTCAACCGGGCGGCACTGTTGATGGACATCAAGGCGGTACTGTATGAAATCCATCGCAGCGACCTGACGGAGGTATCTATCGGCGATTCGTTTGATTTGCTGTTGCGGGCCGGCAGCCGGCACGGGGTTCACAATCCCGGCGAGTTTTTTCTGCTGACGCGGACATTTGTCATCCTGGAGTCAATGATTCGTCAACTGGACCCAGAGCATAACTACATGGGTTCGTTTCGTGAAGAGATTACGCGTCTGACGGCAAAGCACTTTTCCTTGGAGCGGGTAAAGGAAAAGACAACCAAGCTGGCCCGTGAAATGGAACGTTTGATCAATGATGCGCCCGGCGACACCCGCCGTGTTCTCCGCCGGGTCGCCGAAGGTAATCTGGGCCGACTGCAGGCTCCGGCCATTGAAGCGTTGGGCGGCCGCATCAATCGCAACCTTGAGCGACTCACCGTTGGCATAGCTTCTGCGGCGCTCGTCATTGGTGGCGCCATGCTGGTGGCTGCTCCACTGGACAGTGGCTGGCATCACAATGCCGGTCAAGCAATGGTTATTGCCGGAATTGTCGGTACAATTCTCGTCTGGGCCGGTGCATTGCGTCGCGATCATGGTCGTGGCCGTGGCCGACGCTGATGCTGACGCTGACGCTTCAAGTTCACCCTGAAGCTAGACGGTTAGTCCCTTACAAATTGATTTATGCGGGTTTATTGAAGAAATACCGGTGTAACTCTACGTTTCCCGCTCATTCGTGCGGGCAGAAATAATTTGGCCCACACACTTCCCTGTATATCTGAGGGAGTAGCTTGAAAAATATACACTGCTGGACGGAGGTCCACCATCCATGTCCGTTAACACTTTCGAGCCAGTTGTTATCGACACCCCCGCCGCTGAAAAGGAAATCATCTCAGAATTCCGTAGCGAAGCAACCTTGCTTCAGGCCGGGGCGCTGCAAAGCGCGATCTTCAACAGCGCCAACTTCTCCAGCATTGCCACTGACGCCAAGGGGGTCATCCAGATCTTCAACGTCGGCGCCGAACGGATGCTCGGCTACACCGCCGCCGAAGTCATGAACAAGATCACCCCGGCCGATATTTCCGACCCCCAGGAGGTGATCGCCCGCGCCGCCGAGCTCAGCCTTGAGCTCGGCACCCCGATCACTCCCGGTTTCGAGGCGTTGGTGTTCAAGGCCTCGCGGGGTATTGAGGATATCTACGAGCTGACCTACATCCGCAAGGACGGCAGCCGCTTCCCGGCGGTGGTCTCGGTCACGGCACTGCGTGACGAGCAGGAGGCCATCATCGGCTATCTGCTGATCGGCACCGACAACACCGCCCGCAAGCAGGCAGAGGAAGCGCTGATCCAGGCCGGGGCGCTGCAGAGCGCGATTTTCAACAGCGCCAACTTTTCCAGTATCGCCACCGACGCCAAGGGGGTCATCCAGATCTTCAACGTCGGCGCCGAACGGATGCTCGGCTACACCGCCGCCGAAGTCATGAACAAGATCACCCCGGCCGATATTTCCGACCCCCAGGAAGTGATCGCCCGCGCCGATGAGCTCAGTCAGGAGCTCGGCACCCCGATCACTCCCGGTTTCGAGGCGCTGGTGTTCAAGGCCTCCCGCGGCATCGAGGATATCTACGAGCTGACCTATATCCGCAAGGATGGCAGCCGCTTCCCGGCGGTCGTCTCGGTCACGGCGCTGCGTGACGAGCAGGAGGCCATCATCGGCTATCTGCTGATCGGCACCGACAACACCGCCCGCAAGCAGATCGAGGCCGAGCAGCAGCATCTCAGCCAGCGGCTGCGCGACCATCAGTTCTACACCCGCTCCCTGTTCGAATCCAACATCGACGCGATCATGACCACCGATCCGGCCGGCATCATCACCGATGTCAATAAACAGATGGAGGTACTCACCGGCTGTACCCGCGATGAACTGATCGGGGCGCCGTTCAAGAACTACTTCACCGATCCGGAACGGGCCGAAAAGAGCACCAAGCTGGTGCTGCGGGAAAAGAATGTCACTGACTATGAACTGACCGCCCGCGCCCGGGACGGCAAGGAAACGGTGGTCTCCTTCAATGCGACCACCTTCTACGACCGGGACCGGAAGCTGCAGGGGGTGTTCGCTGCGGCCCGCGACATCACCGAACGCAAGCGCCTGGATCAGGTGCTGCAGGAAAAGAACGTCGAACTGGAGAATGCCACGGCAGTGGCGGAAAAAGCCAACCGCTCCAAATCGGATTTCCTCTCCAGCATGAGCCATGAGCTGCGCTCCCCGCTTAATGCGATCCTCGGTTTTGCCCAGCTGATGGAGACCGGCTCGCCGCTGCCAACGGCCACTCAAAAGGGAAGTATCGATCAGATTCTCAAGGCGGGTTGGTATCTGCTGGACCTGATCAACGAAATTCTCGATCTCGCGCTGATCGAGTCGGGCAGGCTTTCGCTGTCGCTTGAATCCATGTCCCTGGCCGATGTCATGCTTGAATGCGAAGCCATGATCGAACCACAGGCGCAAAAAGGCGGCATCCGGATGAGTTTCCCCCGGTTTGAAATCCCGATCTTTGTGCAAGCTGATCGCACCCGGGTGAAACAGGTCCTGATCAACCTGCTCTCCAACGCGATCAAATACAACCGTGCCCAAGGAACGGTCGGTGTGACGTGCAGCGAGAACCCGGGAAATCGGGTCCGCATCAGCGTGCATGATACCGGTGAAGGCTTGCCGTCAGAAAAACTCGCTCAGCTTTTCCAGCCGTTCAATCGTCTCGGACAAGAGGCCAGCTCCGAGCAAGGCACCGGCATTGGCCTGGTGATGAGCAAACGGTTGGTCGAATTGATGGGGGGGGAAATTGGCGTGGAAAGTACGGTCGGGGCGGGCAGTGTGTTCTGGTTTGAGCTGACCCTGTCGGCGGAACAACAATATGCTGACATCGCAGAAGTATCGCCTGCGCCGCATCGTGCTCATGAGCTGCATGACAACCTGCCGCGCACCCTGTTGTATGTAGAAGACAACCTGGCAAACATGCAGCTGGTCGAGCAACTGATCGCGCGTCGCCCCGACATGCGCTTGTTGAGTGCGGGGGATGCCATGCTCGGCATTACGCTGGCGCGCACGCATCTGCCGGAGGTGATCCTGATGGACATCAATCTGCCCGGTGGTATGAGCGGAATCCAGGCGCTGAAAATCCTGCGTGAAGATCCGGCAACGGCGCACATCCCGGTTCTTGCCATCAGTGCCAATGCCATGCCGCACGATATCAAAAAAGGGCTGCAGGTGGGCTTTCTGCGCTATATCACCAAGCCGATTGATATCAACGAGTTCATGGAGGCGTTGGACATGGCGCTGGATTATGCTGAAGATAGATCTGACGACGAAAATAACCAAGGAGCCCGATGATGGTAAGCACTGCCGATATTCTTGGTGCCGGAATTCTGATCGTGGACGATCTGGAAGCCAATGTGCAGCTGCTCGAGCAGATATTGCGGAATGCCGGCTATACGCGCATTACGTCGACAAGGAATCCACATGCCGTCTGTAAGCTGCATCGCGAAAACCACTACGACCTGATTCTGCTTGATCTGCGGATGCCCGGCATGGATGGTTTTCAGGTGATGGAGAGCCTGAAGGAACTCGAAACGGATGGCTACCTGCCGGTGCTGGCCATTACCGCCGAACCAGGGCACAAGTTACGTGCGCTGCAGAGCGGGGCGAAAGATTTCGTAGCCAAACCGTTCGATCTGGCTGAGGTGTTGATGCGGGTTCATAACATGGTGGAAGTTCGTCTGCTGCACCAGGCGGCCCGCAATTACGGTAAAATGCTGGAAGCCCTGGCACTGAATGACCCGCTGACGGGCCTCGCGAACCGTCGCCTTCTCGCAGACAGAATGTTGATGGCCCTGGTCCATGCGCGGAGGAACAGTAGCGCCATGGCGGTGGTCTATCTTGATCTGGACGGTTTCAAGCAGATCAATGACACGTTGGGGCACGGCGCCGGGGATATTCTGCTGAAAATGGTTGCCGACCGCCTGATGGCAACCGTGCGCGAAGAAGATACGGTAGCGCGTCTGGGCGGTGACGAATTTATTATTGCCTTATGGCACGTCAGCGGTGTTGATTATGCCGCCAAGGTTGCGTTGCGGGCGATCGAGGCAGTATCGAAACCTTATGCTATTGAGGGAAGTACCGTTAGCATAACTACCAGCGCAGGTGTTAGTATCTATCCCGACCATGGCGAGGACGCGGACACCCTGATGAAGAGCGCAGACGCTGCCTTGTACGAGGCCAAGCGGGCGGGTAAGAACGCCTATCGAATCTCTGAGTGCACAGAGGTGAAGGTTATTTAGGGGCTTATGGCATACGCCCCGGTGGCAATGGCAACCGTGCAGGTTATTTCAGCAAGGGCGCAAGCATTGTGCCCCTACGAAGCAAATGGATAAAACATAATGATTAAATTAACTGACATTCTTAATGCCAGTATCCTGATTGTAGACGATCAGCAGGCCAATGTGCAGTTGCTCGAGCAAATGTTGAGCAGTGCCGGGTATGTTTCTGTCACTTCCACGATGAACCCGTGCAAGGTAAGTACGCTTTACCTGGAAAATCGCTACGACTTGATTCTGCTCGATCTGCAGATGCCGGGCATGGATGGATTCCAGGTGATGGAAGGTCTGAAGGCAATCGAAGTGGACAGTTATGTTCCGATCCTGGTGATCACTGCCCAACCGGGTCACAAGCAGCGGGCGTTGGAAGCAGGGGCAAAGGATTTTATCAGCAAACCGTTTGATCTGCTGGAAGTAAAGACCCGGATTCACAACATGCTGGAAGTGCGGCTATTGTATAAGGAAATCGAGAATTACTCCAAGGAGCTGGAGCTGACCGTGCAGGAACGGACTGGCGAGCTGACCAGGGCGAATCTGCAGCTCACCCAGGAAATAGACGAACGGACACAGGCGGAAAAGTCACTCCAGGGGACGTATGCGGAAATAAAGCGGCTGAAAGACCGGCTCCAGGCCGAGAATATCTATCTGCAGCAAGAGGTTGCCCGGGAGTACAACTTCGGCGAAATCATTGGCCAAAGCAATCTCCTGGC
>JANOEC010000013.1:0-4330 GCA_031412995.1 Geobacteraceae bacterium | reverse complement strand
ATTCCATTTCTAAATCATTAGTGAATTTATAATCCATGGCCACGCAACTATGGAATGTACTCTCTGGTTATCCAATTCCATTTCGCGCAGCGATGATGATAAATGTTGTTCAAGTGCTTCAATGCTTTTGAAGACTCGATTGTGAAAGGATTTCTCTCGCAGATCATCCCAAATATGCTCAACCGGGTTGAGTTCTGGGGAATATGGCGGCAACTGCACCAAACGCATATTTGCTGGAATTATAAGCATTTCTGAACGATGCCAGCCAGCGCCGTCTGTTACCATTATGATTCGATCCTCAGGATACCTTGCTGCAACTTCATCCAGAAAGATTTGCATGCATACTGTGTTGACATGGGGCAGAATCAAGGAATCCATATTACCATCAGAAACAGAAACGGCCGTATATGCGTAGGTATATTCCTGAGTCACCATCGCTTGGCACATTGGACGATACGGCCTGGGACACCAACTGCGCCGGACATCCGATATACGGCCAAAGCGTGCTTCATCTTGGAACATCAACCTTATTGGACCTTCTCCTTGCCACTCTTTACTGATTTCTTCCAGCATTTCCGGAAGTTTTTTTAAAGGCCTCTTGGGCCTCTGGATTGGATTTTGGGTGTCGTTTGTCGGGTACAAGTTTACGCCAGTTATGGCGATGCAGCATGTTGTAGGCTGACGCCAGCGCTATGCGGCGTCTCAATCGGGTTTCCAAGGCTTCTTTAATCTCGGTGACAATCAATATACCGCCAGCCTTGGCCTTTTCAATGAAGGGCGACAGAAATTCAGCCTCTTCTGTAAGAGATAGGTTTTCGCGGTACCGCCCACCGCGCGATGGCTTTTGCTCTATGCTGCCATTGTTATGGATAAATTCAGTTCGTAGTTGACAGACCCAGCCCTTGGAAACTCCAAGTATAGAGGATGTCTGGGCCAGCGACATGCTGAATTCAAGCGGAAGAATTACCGCCTGAGCTTGTCTCAGTTCTTGGACTGTTCGGGCATTCGTCAAAAGCTCTTTTGCTTTATCAACGAACTGGTGACCACTTGCTGTTCGTGCCATAGCCGCACCTCCTGAATGGTGAGGCAAATATATCACATTAGATTTAGAAATGGAATAAGAAGGTGAAATTGCACCGCCGATAACGTAGACTCCTTTGCGGGTAGTTTCGAATTCGGACGACAGCAGCACCAGCCGTTCGCCCTCCTTGGCAATCTTGCATACCCCGGAAGCGCAGGCGATGGACTGGATGCCGAGTTTATCGAAGATCGGTACCGGACCCTGAGAGCCGATGCAGGCTATAACATTATGCATCGGGAAACTCAGGCCGTGATACAGATCAATGCCGTCGGACTGCTTGAACTCGTTGATCCGGATCACGAGCCGGTCAACTCCTTCATCATCGACCTCACCGATGCGTGGCATCGCACCGGGCAATAACCTGATGTTTCCGCCCAGCAGAATCTCTTCGCCCAGACGCTGTGCGGTTTCCTTGTTGACGTCAAATGTTTCTGCCTTGTGGGCCCAGTAGACCGGTTGAGTGTCGTTTACCTCACGTTTGGCCTTCAGAATATTTATTATAACGTCGGCGGCGGTGTTGCCGCCTCCGATAACCAGCGTTTTGATGCCAATGTACTTACCGGGATCATCGACGTTCTTTGCAACCATCTTGGCATCTCCGTAAACAGTGAGTTCGCGGGGTATGTTGCTGCCGAAAGACAGCACAACCTTCCTGCCTTTAAAGCTGCCTTTGGAAGTAATCACCGTAAGTCCGTCCCGTTCGTCCCTGATATCCTCAAAGGAAACATCGGTCTGGACATTCAGCTTTTCGTGCTGAACAAAATGCTGCACATACTGTAGATAGCTCTCTACTGTAACCGGTTTATCAGGCGGACGAAGTTCATCGACCATAAAAGGTTCAGGAGCGTCCTTGGGTTTTGAGGCGTACACCAGCTTGCCTTCCGGATAGGTATTGGCAATTCCCTGAAAGATTGCTTTGCCAGACTCAAGTACAAGGTAGGAGAGTCCATTTTTGTGACACAGATAGGCCGTTGAAAGCCCGGCCGGACCTCCACCGATGATGAGTACGTCATAGGAAGTGCTGCTCATAAATAATCCCTTTGAATAGCCACATAAGATATGGCGTAATGAAACTTAAATAAACACTTACGCTCTGATCGAAAACAGAGTACCGCTCATCTCATCCGCTGCATTCAATACTTTCAGGTTTGCCTTGAATGCCGAGCCGGTTGAAACCAGATCGACAGCCTCCCTGGATATATCCACCTTATCACTATTCTGAACAACTGTGGCGCTTACCCCGCCGCCTTTTACAGATTGCATGACCACAGATGAAGAGTCCGAATCGGACGTATTGACTTTTGTGATATTAGAGGCTGTAATCGTCTGTTTCAACGAATAGGCGCTCAGCGCACTTGAAGCAATTCCAGCTATGTCAGCCATGACTCCCCCCGATCTTTTGAGAACATTCAACGCAGTATCAATTTATCATTTTCAACGTCTACCTGCAACATACTTCCTTCATGAGTATTTCCGCCAATTATCGCTCGTGCAACTCTTGTTTCCAGTTCCCGCTGCAGATAGCGTTTCAGAGGTCTGGCGCCATAGACAGGATCATAACCGGCCTGCGCGATAAATTTCATGGCTTCATCAGTTATATCAAGAGTTATATGCTGTTCTTTCAAGCGCTGCTTCAGCTGTTCCGCAAGCAGACCGGCTATGCGTTTGACTTCATCAAGATGCAGCGGCTTGAACAGTACAATATCATCGACCCGGTTCAGGAATTCGGGGCGGAAGCCGAGTTTGAGTTCGTTCATGACCGCCAGTCTGGCTTCTTCACGTATCTCACCGTTTTCTGTAATTCCATCAAGCAGGTACGATGATCCGATGTTAGAGGTCATAATGATTACAGTGTTCTTGAAACTGACAGTACGGCCGTGACTGTCAGTCACCCGGCCATCATCCAGAATCTGCAACAGGATGTTGAACACATCGGGATGGGCTTTTTCAATTTCGTCAAACAGCAGAACGCAGTATGGTTTGCGACGAACCGCTTCTGTCAGTTGGCCGCCCTCCTCATAACCGACATAACCGGGAGGTGCTCCGATCAATCTTGATACTGCAAATTTCTCCATGTACTCAGACATATCGATGCGCACCATGTTCTCTTCAGTATCAAACAGTGAAGCCGCCAATGTACGGGCCAATTCGGTTTTCCCCACTCCGGTCGGTCCAAGAAATATGAATGAGCCGATCGGTCGGCGCGGATCCTTGATGCCGGACCGGGCGCGCAGCACAGCATCAGAAACCAGTTGTACCGCCTCATCCTGGCCTATGACACGTTCATGCAGAATATCCTCAAGGCGGAGAAGTTTTTCCCGTTCCCCTTCAACCAGACGGGTTACCGGAATACCTGTCCAATGTGCCACTATTTCGGCTATTTCATCCTCGGTAACCTCTTCACGAAGCAGTTTATGGCCATCCTGTTTTTCGCTCAGAGAACTTTCTTCATTTTTAAGCGCCGTCTCCAGTCCTGGCAGTTCCGAGTATTTCAGCCTGGAAGCCTGTTCCAGGTTGTAAGAGCGTTCAGCCTGATCGATGTCTCGCCTGGTTTTTTCGAGCTGTTCCCGAAGTCCCTGGATGCGCTGGATGGCTATTTTCTCAGAATCGTATTTGGCTCGCATGACGTTCGCGCGTTCCCTGTCACCTGACAACTCTTTGCGCAATCCTTCCAGTCGCTCCTTGCTGACAGTATCCTTCTCTTTTTTGAGTGCCTGCTCCTCAATCTCCAGCTGCATGACACGGCGACTGATTGTATCCAATTCCGAAGGAAGGGAATCAATTTCGGTGCGCAGCATGGCACAGGCTTCATCCACCAGGTCTATGGCCTTATCAGGCAGGAACCGTTCGGTAATGTATCGGTTGGAAAGAGTTGCGGCAGCAACCAGTGCATTGTCCTGTATTTTCACGCCGTGGTGAACCTCGAAGCGCTCCCTTAAGCCCCGCAGAATTGATACGGTATCTTCTACTGTTGGCTGCTCAACCAGTACCGGTTGAAAACGGCGCTCCAGAGCGGCGTCTTTCTCGATATGCTGGCGGTATTCGTCCAGCGTGGTCGCACCGATGCAGTGGAGTTCTCCACGGGCCAGCATCGGTTTCAGCATGTTGCCGGCATCCATCGCTCCCTCGGCTTTTCCGGCTCCGACAATCGTGTGCAGCTCATCAATAAAGAGGATAATGCGACCTTCGGCCTCCTTGATCTCATTCAGTACCGCTTTGAGACGCTCTTCAAATTCACCCCGGTACTTG
>JANOEC010000012.1:0-8071 GCA_031412995.1 Geobacteraceae bacterium | reverse complement strand
CCTTCATTACCATGAAACTGATGGGGGACAGCTCCAATATCATGTCACTGGGTGGTATCGCCATTGCTATCGGTGTGCTGGTGGATGACGGGGTCATCATGGTGGAGAACTGCTATCGCCACCTTTCAGAGATGCCTCCCGAAGAACGTGCCGAAAGACGGCTTGAAACGGTTATTGCTTCGGCCAAACAGGTTGGGCGAGCCATCTTCTTCTCCTTGGCGATCATCGTACTCTCCTTCGTACCGGTCTTTCTGCTGGAAGGACAGGAAGGGAAACTCTTTCACCCGCTCGCCTTTACCAAAACCTTCTCCATGATGGGCTCAGCCCTGATCGCCATCACCCTGGTACCGGTACTGATGTACTACTTCATGCGGGGCAAGATGCCACCGGAAAGCGCCAACCCGGTATCTACCTTCTTCATCAAGCTCTACTCCCCGGTAATCCGCTGGGTGCTGGTTTGGAAAAAGACTACCATTGCCCTGAATGTAATCGCACTGTTGCTGGCGGTGCCAATGTTTATGAAGCTGGGGTCTGAGTTCATGCCGCCCTTGGATGAAGGGTCGCTGCTCTACATGCCGGTGACGCTGCCCAACGTCGCCATCACCGAAGCCAAGCGAATCATCCAGGTGCAGGATAAGATCATCAAGAGCGTGCCAGAAGTGGAGCATGTGCTGGGCAAGGTGGGCCGGGCCGAGACCTCCACCGATCCGGCGCCGGTATCAATGTTCGAGAGCATTATCATTCTCAAACCGAAGGACCAATGGCGTCCGGGCATTAAGAAAGCAGATATCGTCGCCGAGCTGGATGCGAAACTGCAGCAGATTGGGGTAAGAAACGGCTGGACCCAGCCGATCATCAACCGGATCAACATGCTCTCCACCGGGGTCCGCACCGACCTGGGGGTGAAGATCTTCGGCAACGACCTGAATGTGCTCAAAGACCTGGCGATTCAGGCGGAAGGCATTCTCAAACCAATTAATGGTGCTGCCGATGTGGTGGCAGAACGGGTCACCGGCGGCAATTACCTGGACATCGACATCGACCGCGAGGCGGCCGCCCGCTACGGGGTCAGTGTCGGCGACATCCAGGACATCATCGAAACGGCGCTTGGCGGAGAGATGCTCTCTACCACGGTCGAAGGGCGCAACCGTTTCCCGATCCGGCTCCGTTATCTGCGGGATTATCGCGACAATATTCCGGCGATCCAACGCATCCTGGTGGGGAGCATGGATGGCGCCCAGGTGCCGCTGTCGCTGGTGACGAAATTGAAGGTTTCCACCGGCGCCCCGGAGATCAACAGCGAAGGGGGACTCCTTCGTTCGCTGGTCTTCCTCAACGTCCGGGGCCGTGACATGGGGGGCTTTGTGACCGAAGCCAAGCAGGTCCTGGAAAAGCAGTTGAAGCTCCCCCCTGGCTACTACGTCATGTGGTCCGGCCAATGGGAGAACCAGATTCGCGCCAAGGCCCGTCTGCAGATCCTGATTCCGTTGGGGATGGTGATCATCTTTATCCTCCTCTACTTCACCTTTCACTCGGCCCTGGAGGCGAGCATGGTCATGCTCTCGGTACCATTTGCCCTGGTGGGAGGGGTTTATCTGGTGTCGGCCCTGGGCTATAACCTGTCGGTGGCGGTCTGGGTCGGGTTCATTGCCCTCTACGGCATCGCCGTCGAAACTGGGGTGGTTATGGTTATCTACCTTCATGAAGCATTAGATAAAAAACTGATTAACGGCCCCTGTACTGAGCAGGATATTTACGACGCAACCTTTGAGGGGGCTGTGCTCCGTCTGCGACCGAAGCTAATGACCGTGGCCGTGGCACTCCTTGGTCTGATTCCAATCATGTGGTCAACAGGCACAGGTGCAGATGTAATGAAACCAATTGCCGCGCCAATGATCGGTGGGATGATCTCCTCGGCGGTACACGTGTTGATAATGACGCCAGTTATTTTTGTGTTGATGAAGAAGCGGGACCTGAAAAAAGGCCGTCTGCACTATTCAGGAATGAAACACTAAAGGATTGAATCGTTGCAGAATATACTACGCATGGTGTTGAATATTCTACCCCCCAATAGTAGCAACATGCGCATCTTAGCTAACAATATCAGCCTGTTATGATCTGGCACAACAAATGCTTTATTTAAAATCGTCACCGTAACCCAATAAAAGGAGAATTCGCACCATGAAAAAACTGACCGTACTGATCGCAGCACTTTTTGCCCTTGCCGCGCCAATCTCTTCTTTTGCAGCAAAGGACCATGGCTCCATGAAAATGGATCATGGTGGTCACCAGGGCGATGTAGCCCATGAAGAAGTGGTGGATGGCGTGAAGGCTACTTTCAAGGTCATGGAGATGAAAGAGCACCTGAAGGCGATGAAGATGGAAATGCCGAAGGAAATGAAAGAAACCCATCACATCGCGGTCGAGTTCAAGGATGCCAAAACCGGCAAGGCTTTGACCGAAGGTGACGTTAAGGTTAAAGTGCAGAATCCGGACAAAAGCGATGTAAGTAAAGACTTGATGGGGATGCAGGGGCATTTCGGGGCGGATTTTGACTTCTCCAGGGAGGGTAAGTATGGCGTGATGAGCAAGTTCCAGCTGAAGGATGGCAAGGTGCGCAGCGCCAAGTTCTGGTACACAGTCAAATAGATCCCACTATCATCTTGGATGTAATAGGGGATGGTTCAGGGAGCAGAACCGTCCCCATTACCTGTTGCTGAATTCATCTGCATCCACCCTCCTTCGCCACATCTAAATTACAGCCGCGGCCTCAGCTCTGGTCAGCAGAATTAAATGAATTTTGCCCGTAACGTCTATTTAACCTGCGTCATTTCGGTAGCAAACCTGAATCATGGGCCATTAACACCGCACGCATGGTTGACAGATTATACGGCTTCTGAATAAATCCAGCCAAACCCTTACCGACAAATTTCTGCGTTACTTCCTGTTCATTGAAACCGCTGGTCATAATGACTCGCACCTGCGGATTCAGTTCCCGCAACTCCCGGAAGCACTGCTCGCCATCCATATGCGGCATGGTCAGGTCAAGCAAAACAAGCGAAATATCATCACGCTGCCGGTATATATCCAAGGCTTGTCGCCCATCGCCAGCCGTAATTACCTCATACCCCAATTTCCTAAGCATCTCGCTCCCCAGAGAGCGAATCGTCTCCTCATCATCCACCAGCAGGACCTTCCCGCTCCCCCGCCAATGTTTTCCCGTATCGTTGGCAGCCGTAGCCGTCTCTGCAATTTGCAGGCTGGCGGGGAACATAATCTTAAAGGTCGTACCTTTGCCAACTTCGCTATAGACCTTGATCGCACCCTTGTGACCGCGGACAATCCCGAGGACCGCCGCCATCCCCAAGCCACGACCAGTGAACTTGGTCGTAAAGAATGGATCAAAGATCCTGGCCAGGGTCTCCTTGTCCATACCACAACCGGTATCGTTGATTTCCAGAAAGACGTACATCCCTTCCTGGACCGGTTCCGCCAACCACGCCTCATTCCTGATGGGAGAGTCGCACTCCTGGCAACCGGTGGTGATGGCAATAACGCCACTTTTTTCACCGATAGCTTCCGATGCATTGATGACCAGATTCATGACGATCTGACGAATCTGGGTTGCGTCGGCAGTGATGGCCGGCAACGACTGGTGGAAATTATAGCGGAGCAACGCCTTTTTCGAGGTGGATACTTCCAGCATATGCCCCATCTCTTCAATCAGCCGGTTTAGATCAAGCTCCTCAATAACGAAGCGTCCTTTGCCGGAGTAGGCAAGCATCTGTTTGGCCAGATCGGCGGCACGAGCCGCGGCTGATTCTATCCGCTGCAGGTTTTCGATCACCGGGGACTCCTGGCTGAGCCGCATCAGGGCCAATTCAGCGTTCCCGATAATAGCCGTCAGGATATTATTAAAATCATGAGCGATACCACCAGCCAAAACCCCAAGACTCTCCAGCTTCTGGGTATGCAGCAACTGCTTTTCCAGCTTCAACCGTTCTTCTTCCGCTTGTTTGCGCTGGGTGATATCCCGAGCCGACCAGACAACCGTCGTCTCCGTCAAAGGCGAGATATTGCCGGTAAACCAGACCAGATCGTCACCGATGGTTAAGGAATAATCGACGGAAAGCGCTGTACCAGCTGCCAAGGCTTGCCGAATGTGCGCCACGAAAAAATCTGCCTGTTCGGGCGGGAAGACATCGGCTAGTCGCATGCCAAGCAGTTCGTTCGCTGGCCGGGAGAGACGATCCGTATTCGTCACCGGAATCTCGACATAACGCCCTTCCTGATCTAAAATGAGGATCACCTCCGTCAGCGAGCGGAAAATAGAGCGCAGTTTGTGCTCCGATGCCTGCAACGCTTCTTCCGTCCGTTGCCGCTCCTGGATTTCTGCCTGCAGGTGGACATTGGCTGCCGAGAGCTCGGCGGTTCTTGCCGCAACCATCTGTTGGAGAACAACAGGTTGGCGAACCAACCACCAGACCATAAACGCCGAAAAACTGCTGAAAAACATAATAAAGACGGCCTCGGTCGCGATTGTCCCGGCGGAATACCACCCTGCCACCGGTTCGACCGCCAGGGTCCATTCTCCGTTCGGCACGGATATTTTCTGACTGACCGGTTGCCGCATTAAGGCACCTGATGCTGCGAAGACATCCTTTGCCCCACTATCCGGGTGGATACGGGAAATTTGATAACTGTACCCTTTCGCCGTGAGCTGTTGCACATTCACGACCTGAAAGAATTCAGGAATACGAATCATGGCATTACTGAATCCCCAGAAATATTCCGCACCGTTTTGATTATTGAGGAAAACGGGCAGCCGGCCAATGACTGCCTTCCCACCCTGAATGAGGTCGAAAGGTCCGGCCAGGGTCAGGTTACGGGTACGAACCGCCAGAAGCGCTTCCTTGTTTCGCTTGGTATCTTCCAGCAGGTTATGGCCAATGGCCTTTTCGTTACCAGACAGGGGGAAAATCTCGGCGATGACCCCATGGGGGGCAATTTGCAGATTGGTGATACCGGAGTAAAGCCCCAACATTTCTTGAGCCAGTTGGGGAAATGTATTGATCGTGCCTTGATTCTGACGAATCACCGCAGCAAGAGCATAGGTGGCGGAAAGAGAGCGATTGAGCGAGTCGTGAATATTATCAGCAACCTGACTGGTCAGGTCGGCCACTTCCTGGCGGCGGTCCTTAATCCTGCCACGTTCGAATTGCCAGACACCGGTGCCACTTACCAGCAAGCCGGCAATGAACGCAACCAAGGTGATAACCCATATTTTGAGGACCGGGGAACGTGGCACAGGACTCCTTCATTTTCTATCGCTGGCAGACATTACCAGCGTATCAGAAACAAGCCGGATGACAATGTCATGCCTCCTCCTGCCGGCCGGCGAGTGCATCATGCACCAGCCCGACGTTCCGTTTGAGAATCTGCCGGATTGGCAGCTCGTAGGGACAACGGGGTTCACAAACGCCGCACTCGCGACAGGTAGCAACCTTAGGCAACAGATCTTTTCCCCAGCTATCAATAAAGAAATTGCTGCCAGCCCGCTTGAACAGCGTATGCATGATCATCCCGGTGGGGATATAGATTCCTTCCGGGCACGGCCCGCAGTAATTGCAGCGTCGGCAAAGGCAGTACCCAACTCGCGCTTGATCTCTTCGATTTCCGCCAGTTCAGCACCAGTCAACGGCGCTGCCATGGCGTCAATGGCCAGAATCTCCTCCAGTTCGGCCAGAGATTCGAAGCCGGCGATCTGCAACGCATCCGGCAGCTGCTGCAGAATGAAGCCGATGGCCAAACGAGCCTTGGCCAGCATCCCGCCGCCTAAAGGCTTCATGATAATGATCCCTACATCCAGCTGTCGCGCCACAGGAAACAGCTCGTCGGCTGCTGCCAGCTCGATGAAATTGTAGGGTGCCTGGACCGTGGCAAACTCACCGGTCTTCAGGGCATCCACCAGGACATCGGGCCGATGACCGGTGATACTGATATGCTCGATTTCACCCCGGTCCCGCGCCCGCTGCAGCCCTTCCAGCGCACCGCCCGGAGCCAGCACCTGTTCCAGCAGCGGATAATCGTTTATGACGTGGAGTTGATAATTGTGAATCCGCTCCACTTCATCCTGCGCCGACTGAGCGCCACGTGCTCCTGAATCCCGGCAGCATCCCGGGCCATGGATTTGGTGGCCAGAATCACCCCGTACCGGTCTACCCCCTGCAGCGCCGTGCCAATCTTTTCTTCACTGTCACCGTAACCTACGGCTGAATCGATGTAGGTCACGCCACGCTGCAACGCCTGACGTAGCAGGGAAGTGGCATCATCCGGAGACAGTTTCTGGATTGGCAGGGCGCCGAAGCTGATGCGGGAAACCTGATAGCCGGTTCTTCCCAGCCGTATAGATGGTATCGCCATTCAACCGCCTTCCGGAATCAGCGACCGAATCGGGTAGGAGGCGGAATTACTTCCGCCGTCCTCCCACACCACCGTACGTACGGTTCCGTATACGGCGGTTCACGTTGAATGCTGGAAGTGGTGAAACTGGTTCAGTAGTGAGAACAGTCCCAGTTTCCTGAAGTAAGGCGTACCAAAGGCTGCGTTCATGTGCGAGGCTCCTGAGTTCCACCAGGGGCCTCGTCCATTATAGGCACTTCGCCATGCTCGTTCCTCTGATAATCCCCGTTGCATCAGTTTCTTGGCTCGGGTCAAGGGTCGTTTCCACTGCCGCCAGATGATGCACCGCAGTTTCCGCCGAAACCAGCTGTCGAGCTCTTCGAATGGCTTCTTTACTTCGGATAGTTTGAAGTAGTTCGACCAGCCACGCAGTATCGGCGTGACTTCTTCGATGATTCTTTTCAGGTTTCGCCCTCTCCCTTTTCGGCTGATTTCCCGGAGTTTCGACTTGAGCCGTTCTACCGCCTTTGCCCCTGCTTTGAGCTTGGGGGTGCGGTGGTTGGTCATGCCGTAACCCAGAAACTGCCGGGTCCACGGTCGGGCAACCGCGCTCTTCTCTTGGTTGACCGTCAGTTTCAACCGCGTTTCAAGGAAGCTGGTGATTGAGGTCATGGTCCGTTCTGCTGACCGCTTGGTCCGAACGTAGATGTTGCAATCGTCGGCATAGCGGCAGAAGGAGTGCCCTCGTTTCTCCAGTTGTTGCGGGCGGCGATTACTGCCTGATGGGCGCTCTTGCCGGGTCTGAACCCGTAGGAGCTTGCGGAGAAGCCGGGTTCAAACAGCGGCCCCAGTTCCTGATACACCGCCTGCTGTATAAGTCGGTCAAGGACGGTGGGTATGCCCAGCATCCTTACCCCACCTCCCGGTTTGGGTATTTCGACTTTCCGCACCGGTTGGGGAATGTACGTCCCCTGCAGCAGTTCCTCTTTGATGCGTGGCCATTCGCCTTGTAGATATTCTTTCAAACGACCGGTGGTCATCCCATCGATGCCTGCCGCTCCCTTGTTGGAGACTACACGGTTGTAGGCCGTTTGCATGTTTGAGCGACTGACTATTTCTTCGATCAACCGCTCGTCCGCTTCCGACCAGTAGGTCTCTCTTGTTACCGTGACGCCTGATGCACCGGGGTCTTGCTCTCGGGACTTCCGGCCCCTACCCTTTGACCTGGCCCCCGGTATCTCTGCCGGGGCTTCTGCCTTTACTCGCGCCATCGAAATTCAAGGCTCCTTTTCGTTCCAACGTGTTCAGCCCTTTGCCGAGTGGTTAGTCCGGCTCCTATGGCCTCTGCTGACTTCTGCCGAACATAAGGCAATCTCTTTCAAGATTACCCTGCACTGGATTTCGCCCGGTGCGGGACGGCAGATCTCCCCGGGTAATGCGCGCGACCTTCATCCCATACACCCGCCGCATATACAGACAAATCCTCCTGGATGGTTATGGGGCTTCGAAGAACTTTGCCTTCTCGCCCGGATATGCCTGCCTCGTATGCGATTCCTGTTCGTCGGGCCAGGATTTTGCCTGCGGCTTCCTTCAGATTCCGGGTCACCCCGGACACCCTTGCCGTTCGGCTAACGGTTCCCACCATCAGGGTCCGTAGGGGACTTGCACC
>JANOEC010000011.1:0-57033 GCA_031412995.1 Geobacteraceae bacterium | reverse complement strand
CCTCTTTAGTATCAGATAGTTACGAATGCGCGGCCCGAATTTATAACCAAAAGTCAAGCGAAAAAATGAAGCAGCATGCTGTTTTTACACATATTTTTAGCTCAAATAACGATGCAATTACCTAACCGGACAACGCTGACTTCGATGGCGTGTTTTAACGCCTTGATCTTGGCCTGATGCATTTCCAGCAAACAATTGACTAAAGCCCGCGCTGCCAAAACAGGTTAGCAAGCCACATAAGGAAATGAGTGGTTGGCATGTTGAAAGGGGTGGGTCATTGGCACCAGGGGGCAGAGTTGCCCCCAGGCGATCGGTGCTTATCTGGCTGTGTTGCCGCCGCAGGCGGTTAGTCGATTTTATCAACTTCCTTGAGGATCTGTTTCAGGGCCGCCAGGATGATTCGTGCCCCCTGCTGACGATTTTCAGCGGAATCGTTACGGATTCCCGTGAGCATGGCGACGGTAATGGTTTCCTGATCAATGTCCTGAATGCAGTTCAGCCCGGCTACTTGGGGGATATAAGTGTGGGTCAGGTTTGCGGCCCGTTTTTTGTCAGCGGCGGAAATCGTCCGCTTGACAAGTGCAGCATCTATTTCAGTGAGAAACGCGTTGAACATGTTGGTCGAACCGAACAGGCTGATCAGGGATGAGGTGAAAAAAGCCACCTTGCGGTCATTGGTCTCATTCAGTTCACGAAAAGCGGTTATAAGTGCACGAGCTTCTTCCATCTAATTGCCTCCTGGAGCAGTGATCATTGCATGCTGAAAAATAGGGGATTTGCTGCACGGTGATGATGTGAGCGTTTATGGTGAAATTTTACTAAAAATGGCCAAATGTCAAGCACTCAGTTGGGGGCGGCTCTCTCTGGCAGCCGCTGCGGTTATCTCACCGCTGCAAGCAATTGACTCCGCAGTACCTCATAGTGGTTGCGGTGGGTCCGCAGACGCCACTCAACATTGCCTTCACGGGTGACCCGCCACGGTGGGGTCAGGATACCTGACTTCCCTTCCAGTAGGCCGCGGACATTGTCGAGGCCCCGTCCCTGGTACGGTCCGTCGATGGTGCCGCCAAGCCAATGTTGTTCCGGGGTGTTGGCTGTTGACCAGGAATAGGGGTCGGAGCAGAGGAGGTGTGCGTTCTGCCCTGCTGCTACCCGGTTTAGTTCATGTAGATGCGCCAGTGGGGTATGGACGCGATCAAGCAGATTGAGCGACGCTACCTGGCTGAAGCATTCCCTGGCAAACGGCAGGGCTTGCGCGTCGGCAATGATGAATTCAACATTATCGGTGCGCCAGTGATCAGGAAATTTGCCGCTGAATGTTTCCCGCAGGTTCCCTTCCAGGGGCAATGAGCAGGTGAAATGCCGTTGCTTCGCCAATTTTCGGGCCGCGCCGATAAACGTGGCGGAAAGATCACAACCAACTGCAAAATCGAAGCGCGCTGCCATTTCAAAGGCCAGTCGGCCGACGGCGCAGCCGGCGTCAAACCCTACACCGCCCGTGCTGACAAGGCAGTCAGCCCAATCCCGGTAGGCGGAGCCGACGTCCGGATCACCGCACAGGTCAGCGAAATGACTCCAAAGATAACGATTGAGGGTTTCGCTTTCTTCATATTTCCATTGCCCGCCGCTAGGTCCGCCGGTTGGGTCGCGCAGGAGGGTAGCGACACCGCCCTTGATCGGGAAGTCGCGCCGACATTTACGGCACCGTAAAACGCCGGTAAGCAGATCACCGTCGGCTTCCTTGGCGGCTGAAAGCTCGAGCGGTTGTTCCTTGGGCAGACAAGCTGGACAAATGAGCAGGGGGAGCAAGAAGCGTTTCATTGGAGTCAGCGAGAATCAGACTTGTCGGCGGCGACGATATGCAGCGTGAATATGGACGGTTGAACCATTTACAGCCCCCTGCAGACAAGGGAAAACAGGTCTGCTTCTCAGATCCGGCCTGGTCGACCAGAAATTATGTATACCGCAGATTTGTGCTGCAGCGAAGGGCGATCGATTATTTCGGAGCGTAGTCAGGATAGAGCGAATTAGCACATTCAACACACAGCCCATGACTGAATTCAACATCTGAATGCTTTTTCAGGTACGATTCGATTTGCTCCCAGTAACCATTGTCATCGCGAATTTTTTTGCAGGAAGAACAGATGGGGAGCAGACCGCTCAAAGTATTGATTTTGACGGCAGTTTCCCGCAGTTCAGCAATAACCCGTTCGTGCTCTGTCTGAATTCTCTGTCGCTCTAGGATTTCCATGGCCAGTTGGTCATTGGCGTCCTGCAGCAGGCGGGCATGATGGGCCAGCATGTCGCGCTGCTGCTTAAGTTGCAAGTGATTCTTGACCCGAAGTTTAACAATGCCATTGTTGTACGGTTTGACAATGTAGTCAGCAGCCCCGAGTTCGAGACCGTTGGACTCATCTGCCTTTTCATTCAGGCAGGTGATGAATAGTACCGGGATGTCCTGATATTTCGGGTTTGCTTTAAGTCTTTTACAGACGTCATACCCGTCGATGTCAGGCATCATAATGTCCAGCAGGATAATGTCAGGTTGTTCATGGGCCAGGAGATCAAGGGCTTCCTGGCCACTGGCGGCAAAAAACAGACGATAATCCGCTTCCAGCGCGAGTTTCAGCAGGTCACGGCTTAATTGCTCGTCGTCAATGATCATAATTGTCGCACTGGCAGGTCTCGGGATATTCATCTAGGACAGTTAACCGCAGAATTTGATTTAATCAATCATGATCATGCAGATTTATTCGCCAAGCCGCCAGCGGGTCATTTAAAGTATAGCTGCAAGTTACCTGCGGTCAAATTGCGGGAAGTGTCCTGCAAAGTCTGTTTAGCACCCGATTCTTTACATCCATTTGACAGGCCGGGTGCCAACCTGTTACAGTAGCGTCATTAATTAGCTGTCCTTGGAAGATTGCGCGTCATCGTAGCATTCGTAAGCCCCGGAAAGCCTCCGGGGCTTTTTCATTGGAACATGGAAAGAAGGAACAAGAATGAAGTTTTCATCGTTTAGTTTTCATCCCAACGTCGCCGCAGGGGTTGTTGCTGCCGGCTATGACACCCCGACGCCGATCCAGTTGCAGGGGATCCCACCGGTCATGGCGGGCCGCGACGTCATGGGTCTGGCCCAGACCGGTACCGGCAAGACTGCCGCCTTTGCCCTGCCGTTGCTGCACCGTCTTTCGCAGGGGAGTCGCCGTGTGGTTCGCGCGTTAATCATTGCGCCGACCCGTGAGTTGGCGGAACAGATTAATGAGGCGATCCAGTTGCTGGGCCGGCAGACCCGGTTGCAGAGTATGACCGTGTACGGAGGGGTGGGCATTAATCCACAGATCGCCAAACTCCGCCAAGGGGTTGAAATTGTGGTTGCCTGTCCGGGGCGCCTGCTTGACCATATCAACCAGGGGACGATTGACCTGTCGCAGCTGGAACTGCTGGTGCTGGACGAAGCAGATCAGATGTTCGACATGGGTTTCCTGCCGGATATCCGGCGCATCCTGAAGCAGTTGCCGCCGCAACGTCAGACCCTGCTCTTCTCCGCAACCATGCCGGCAGAAATCCGCGGCCTGGCCCGGGAAATCCTCCGGGATCCGGTTACGGTCCAAGTAGATAATGTGGCTCCGGCCGCCACGGTGACCCATGCCCTTTTCCCCGTGGGCCAACATCTCAAGACGCCACTGTTGCTGGAACTGCTACGCCATACGGATACCGAGTCGGTGCTGATCTTTACCCGCACCAAGCATCGCGCCAAGCGGGTGGGGGAACAGCTGGAAAAGGCCGGTTATACGGCTGCTTCTTTGCAGGGGAATCTTTCCCAGAACCGGCGGCAGGCGGCCATGGATGGTTTTCGCTCCGGCGCGTTTCAAATTCTGGTAGCCACTGATATAGCTGCCCGTGGCATTGACGTGTCCCAGGTATCCCATGTCATCAATTATGATATTCCTGACACGACCGAGGCCTATATCCACCGGATCGGCCGGACCGGCAGGGCCGCCAAAAGCGGTGATGCCTTTACCATGGTCACCCCGGACGACAATATCATGGTGCGGGATATTGAGCGGGTGCTGGGTAGTTCCATTGAACGGCGTAAAGTTGATGGTTTTGACTATGCAGTGCCTGCCCCCCGGAAAGATGAGGAATTTGCCCGTCCTCCCATGCCACCTCGCTCTCGACCCAAGCCCAAAGCTGGGGCCGATCATTCATCGCGGCAGGGAAGTCCGGCACCGCGCGCCGCCCGCCCGCCGTCAGCGACAGCACCGGCTGCTGGAGCTAAAACCGCAACGACGCCAGGTGGTGCGCGGCGGCCACAGCGCCGGCAGGGGCCACGCTAGGAACTGAAATTCTGCGTGCCGGCAGGCGTTGTTAGTCTGCCGGCTGCAAGGTTTGACGCAATTGGAAAGAAAGAGTATACATGGGTATCTTTTAACTAGAGGTACCTGTGCGGCACACGTTGCGGTTCAAACTGACATTCGTCATCTGCGGGGTCTTGCTGATCGCCATGGCCCTGTTTGCGGCCCTGACTATTCAGGGTTTGCGCACCCTTTTGCTCACGGAAACAATCAATCATACGGATAGACTCAGTGAAACTTTGCTGCGAGCTACCCAGGTCCAGATGATTGGTAACAATCAAGACCAGGTCTATCGGATCATGAGCGATGCCAAGGAGCAGGAGGGGATTGAAAAAATCCGCTTGATCAATAAGTTTGGCATTATTTCGTATTCAACCGATCCCCGCGAAATTGGCGCCAAGCTTGATAAGTCAGCAGAATCCTGCACCATGTGCCATGCCACAGTATTCCCCCTGGTCCACGCCTCCTCCATGAATCGCAGCCGAATCTTTACCGGTCGCGATGGTACCCCTTTACTTGGTCTGGCCAAGGCAATTTATAATGAACCCGCCTGCTCGACGGCTTCCTGCCACGTTCACCCCGCACATAATAAAATTCTCGGTATTATCGACCTGGTTGTTACTCTACAACCAATGCATGAAACGCTGAATAGTTACGGAAAACGTTTTATTTGGCACACCTTGGGCCTGCTTATTTTAATTGCCGGCACCTTAACCATTTTTACCCAGAAATTGGTTAATCGCCCGGTGCAGCAGTTATTGAAGCAGACCTATCTGGTTGCGGCCGGGCAGTTGGATGCCAGTGTAAACCAGTTGGTGGACGATGAATTAGGCGAACTTGCCACTGCCTTCAATCGAATGACCAGGTCGCTGCAGCAGGCGCGGGTCGAACTGGAAGACTGGAATCGTACCCTGGAAGCGCGGGTCATGGATCGGACTGAAGAAATAAGCCGGATACAGGCCCAACTGTTACGGTCAGAAAAACTGGCATCTATGGGAGAGTTGGTTGCCGGCATCGCCCATGAGATTAATAACCCGCTCACCGGTATTCTGATGTTTACGTCACTGGTTCATGATCATCCGCGCCTGGAGCCTGAACTGCGTGCCGATCTGGAAACCGTTATCCATGAAACCGAACGATGCGCCAAGATCGTCCGCGGCTTGCTTGATTTTTCCCGCAGTACAGTTCCCGAAAAGAGCTGGTCCAATTTGAATAGTATTTTGCAGCGGGCAATTGCTTTGGTTGGAAATATGACCTTTTTCCATGATGTCTGGATCGAGCGGTCTTACCTGCCAAATCTGCCGGATCTATTGATTGACCCTGGTCAGATTGAGCAGGTTTTCGTCAATATCATCTTGAATGCCGGTCAGGCCATGGACGGTAGCGGCACTCTGACGGTCACGACAGGTCTGGCCAGCGATGGTACCTGGATTTATGCTCAAATCAGCGATACCGGTTGTGGCATCCCACGGGAATATATCGGTAAGATTTTCGATCCGTTTTTTTCCACCAAGGAGCACTCGGGGACCGGGCTTGGTCTTTCCGTATCCTATGGCATCATTGAAAATCATGGGGGGAGCATTGAAGTGCATAGCGAGGTGGGGCGTGGCACGACATTCACTGTTGAACTGCCGCTCATTCAGGAAAAACCTTTTCCTGCCGAGATCTTGCACCTGGATCTGAATGGTAAACGATGATCGTTATTCGGCCAGTACACCGCGGGAGGAGATGCCGTATTTTTTCAGCAGGGCCTGCAGGTTTGGTCGTTGCATCCCCACATCTTCTGCCGCCCGGGTGACATTCCACCGATTGCGTTCCAATGCATTAATGACAAAAGCCCGCTCGATCGGTTCAATGGCCTGCTCGCGAATCAACCGCTTTGCTTCTTTTAATCCATCCAAGCTAATTGGGACATCACTATTATAGCCGCAATCGACGCTGGCTTCGAACAGTTCGAGGTTTTCCTTGGTTATGGCGTCGCCGTATGCCAACACGACGGATCGCTCAATAATGTTTTCCAATTCCCGCACATTGCCCGGGTAGTGATACTCCTTCAGGATTGCTAACGCATCTGGCGTCAGGGAGCGGACTTCCTTGTCCCTCTTTTCGGCATATTTCCGCAGAAAATGTTGCACCAGGAGCGGAATGTCATCTCTCCGGTCCCGGAGCGGCGGGAGATCGATGGGGATGATATTGAGCCGGAAAAAGAGGTCTTCCCGGAATGCCCCACGCTGCACCTGCTCTTTCAGGTCCAGATTGCTGGCTGCCACCAGGCGGATGTCTACAGGTACGGGCTTGGTACTGCCAATCGGGGTGATTTCCCGTTGTTGCAGCACCCGGAGCAGTTTCGCCTGGATCGCCAGGCTGATGTTGGCCATTTCGTCCAGGAACAGCGTTCCGCCATCGGCAACTTTAAACAGCCCTTCCTTGGTTTGCATTGCCCCGGTAAATGAACCCTTGACATGGCCAAATAATTCGCTTTCCAGTAGATTTTCCACCAGTGATGTACAGTCAATGGTCACAAATGGACCTTCGCGCCGCAGGCTGTTCGCGTGGATCGACCGCGCCACCAGTTCTTTGCCGGTACCGCTCTCGCCCGTCACCATGACGGTACTGTCGGTGGGGGCTACCTGCATGATGCGGCGATAGACCTTCTGCATTTCCTTGCTTTCGCCGACAAATTGCCCAAAGCCGTGTCCGTCGTGCAGTTCTTTCCGTAAATATGGTTCGTCAAGTGAAGAGCTACCTTTTTTGAGCGCCTCCTCAACCTTTTCGATGAGTTCCTGGGGGGTAAACGGCTTGGCAATATAGTCAATGGCTCCGTGTTTCATGGCCTCAACTGCCGTATCTACCATGGCATAACCGGTGATCATGATGACCGGAATGTCGGGACGCAACGAATGCATCTCGCGGAGTACTTCCATGCCGCTCATTCCTGGCATCTTCAGGTCGGTGATGACCAGTGAGAAGTCGCCATCTAGTAATTGTTCAAGTGCACGATGGCCACTGGCACAGACATCTACTTCGTAGTTGGCAGCAACAAGTATACGCCGCAGTCCTTCGCGAACCACCATTTCATCATCGATTACCATTATTCGACCGGTGTTCACTTCATCCCCCAAAGCAAAAAATCATCATTAATTCAGTACGGCGCTCACTATATCATAAGTGAATATAAATTATAAAGAGTTAACGCCATTTCTGGGTCTGTTAGCCATGTATTCTGCAGTTATTCAGACGCATACAAATTTATACAGAGGATATATGAATGTGTATTGAATAATATTAGCGTGTTACGCAGCTGCACCTGCCGTTGACATGAGCGGTGCTTCTGTCGCCGCATAGTAGATTTATACAGTCTCATAATTTGCACGTTTACGGTTAGCTTAGTTAGGGATAGTTAATAACGCAATTCTAACTGTTTAGGTGAAAATGTGGACGCTCTTTAATAATTGGCACGGTGGCTGCTAAGAAATAAGTAACTGGGTACCAGATCATTCGCCTGCATAACAGCATTACAAAGGAGGTTGCCATGAAATCGATTATTAACAAATTGGCATTGGCAAGTCTACTGACCGCAGTTGCTGCTCCGGTTTTGGCAGCCGGAGAAGTGGCATCAACGGAAATAGGCTGGATGGGGATTATTTTTCTTGGCTTTGGCGCACTGATTATTGTGTTCCAGTTTATCCCGGCGGTTATGCTTTTCGGGTCGATGCTCAAGGGGCTGTTCGCTGCTTCTGAGACAAACACCACGTTGGCTGCTGATGGGAAAAAGAAACTTTAGGGCCGTGGCTGTGGGTTTAGTCCCAGTCCAATCAGGGAGGCCAAGCAATGCAAGCTTTGCTCGTCGCTGAACAGGATCTCAATTCCCGCAAGCAGATTTCCGATCTGCTGATCGATGCCGGCTATAACGTCATCGTGACCAATTCTGCGGCGAATGCTGTTGACAGCATCCTGAAGAAAAACGCTCAGGTGGTCATTCTCGGCAGTGAATTTGATGACCTGAGCGCGGCAGACCTGGTGCCACTGCTGAAGCAATGTAATCAGAACGTCATCATCATTCTGGTTACGGCAGAAGCATCACTCCCGGTCGTTCGCAAGCTTCGCCGGCTCGGTATTTTCTATCATGCGCTGCAACCGGCAAACTCAGAAGACCGTGAAGAATTGTGTCAAGCAGTACGGTGTGCTTTTGCCATTCAGGAACATCAATCAACCGGCCTGCATCGTTTGGCCACAACATAACAGGAAAGGGGAAAAATCATGAAAGCTCTCAATTGTGTACCATTTCTAGCTTGCGCCCTGGCGACCCTGCCATCGGTAGCGTTTGCTGCATCGACCAGTACCACCTACAACAGTGGCATTCTGGTTCTGGCTTTTGTCGCATTCTGTGCCCTGATCGTCGCCGTACAACTGATCCCGGCCATTATGGTTCTGGCTGGCGCATTGAAAGCAATGTTGAGCGGTAAGCCAGCAGTAGAGCACGCACGGGAATAGGTCTGTTATTCAACTGAGAACGTACGGACGCACAATAAGGAGAGTTCGCCATGCCAGACTTTATCGTAAACCTGTTTCAGTCGGTTGGAACCGTTCGCGAGGTATACACCCTTGTGGACTATTATCAGTACATCAAGACGGTCGAGTATCTTATCTGTATTGGCTTCTTCGTCGGCTTTCCCATGCTCTATTGCAAGTTACACGGCAGTGGGAAGCAAAAAGAGCAGCATTAGGCAGGGAGCAGCAACGGGAGGAACCAGCCCGTACTCACTGAGGAGGGAATGTACATGCTGAAAACCATGATCACAATCTGCAGTGTGCTGCTTGCACTGGTAGTCTTCGCCCCACTGACCTGGGCGGCGACAGCACCTGACACTATCGAAATTAACAGTCTGACCAAACTGTATAACGGGGTGAAATTTAATCACGCCAAACACATTACCTATCAACGCGATTGTGCCGTTTGTCACCACCATACCAATGGTGCCCCTGCTACCGACAGCCGCTGTGTTAAATGCCATCGCGGCGGACATGAGGCGGCAACCATGGCCTGCAAGGGCTGTCACGTCAAGGAGCCGTTTTCTGCAGCAGGACTGCAGAATCAGTTTAGTGATCCCCAGCGCTACCATCAGGATAAACCTGGCCTTAAGGTTGCGTTTCATTTGAGTTGCATGGGGTGTCATGCCAAACAGGGCGGACCGACCGGCTGTCTCGATTGTCACACACAAACAGATATGGGGAATGCAATGTATCGGAGCGGGCCAAATGCTCCGAAAAAAACGGCGAAGTCTGGCAATGGCGGCCACTGAGCCCGCTACCCGGCAGCAGCTACATAACTGACGAGGAGACGCGCAATGAGCGGAATCAGTCGGAGAAAATTTCTAAGTGCAACAATAATCGGCAGCGCAATGACCTCGCTCGGCATTGGCTGCAAAACAAAAAAGGCCTGGGCGAGCGGTTCGTTTGAAGGCTACCAGGATGGGATGGGCGTGTTGGTTGACATGACCCGCTGCGTTGGCTGCCGCACCTGCGAAGCTGCCTGCAACAAGGAACAGAAGCTGCCTGAACCCGCGCTCCCTTTCAATGATACGTCGGTATTGAAAGAGCAACGGCGTACTGACGAGGCGCATTACACGGTAGTCAACCAGTACTCCACGAGCAAGGGGTCGGTCTACCGGAAGATTCAGTGCAATCACTGCAACGAGCCGGCGTGCCTCACCTCCTGCTTCGTGAATGCGTACACGAAAACGCCTGAGGGGGCGGTGGTGTACAACGGCAAGATTTGCGTTGGCTGTAGAACCTGTATGGTTGCCTGCCCCTTCAATATCCCGGCCTACAGCTATTCCAGCGCCTTCAATCCGGAGATCAAGAAGTGTATCCTCTGCCACGAGACCAGGCTGAAAAAAGGTCTGCCCCCGGCTTGTGTTGATGCCTGTCCGCAAGGGGTATTGACCTTGGGTCATCGCCAGGACCTGATTAAAATGGGCCATGAGCGGATTCGCAAGAATCCGGGCAATTACGTGGACCATATCTATGGTGAGCATGAAGTGGGCGGCACGGCCTGGCTGTATCTCTCCAGTGTGCCTTTCAATGAAATAGGTTTCGATACCACTCTGGGTAACGAGCCAATTATCGCCAACGTCAAAGAGTTTTTGGGTACCGTACCCATGGTGTTGGCAATCTGGCCCGCCCTGTTCAGCGGGATTCACCTCCTGGCAACCAAAGGGAAGTCACACGGTGAAGAAGGTCATGACCATGATGATAAGGAGGGGCCAAAGCAATGAAATCGTTTACTAAACAGGGAATCCTCGTCGATTCGCATTACAAGGTTCCCAATAAGACCCGTTGGACCATAATGGAAAAATTGTTGCTGGGGCTTACCACTCAGCAGTATCTGGCACAGGCCATTCGCAACCCTTTTAACTGGTTGCTTGCCGTTATCTTTGCAGTGGGATTGCCGCTGATTGCTGGCCGCTTTCTGTTCGGCCTTAACTGGGTTACCCACAGTTCCAACGATTATCCCTGGGGGCTGTTTCTTGGCTTCGGCCTCTTTGCCATGGTGCCGCTCTCCTCTTCAGGTTTTCAGCTCGGTACCGCCTGTGAGGTGTTTGGGCGCCATGACCTGGAGCCGATTGAGCGGCTTGGCTTGCTGAATGGACTTCTTGGCTACTTTTTTGCCGTCTGCTATCTGTTGGTTGACCTGGGACAGCCCTGGCGTCTTCCTTACCCGATGGCGGTAGCCTTTGGCCCGGCCGCAGTGCTGTTTCTGGTCGCCTGGCACGTTGCGACCTACCTTTCGGTGCAGGTTGCCGAGGTCTCCACCAGTTTCTTTGAATGGATCGGTTGGCCGCTGGGCAAAAAAGGGGTGCGTAAAATAACTCTCGGTTTGGCCGTGTCGGGGATCATTTTGTCCACGTTGCATCAAGGTGCCCTCGGTGCGCTGTTCACCTATGCCCCTGGCAAGGTGCACCCACTCTGGTACTCATCTTCGTTCCAGTGGCTGCACTTCTTTGTGTCGTCGTTGCCCGGTGGTCTCTGTATGGTTATTGTGGTCAGTACGATTGCCCGTAATACCATGACCTGGCGCTGTGACCAGCGATTTAGAGAGAAGTTGGACAGCTTGACCATTTCTCTGGGCAAAGGTGCTGCCATGGGTTTGGCCACCTATCTGGCCATTAAACTGATTGCTGTTGCCCACGACAATGAGTGGGGATATCTGGCCACCGGTTGGGGTGCTTGGTTCGTTGTTGAAATGGCTATTGGCGTTCTTATTCCACTGGCTTTGCTTACCTATGCCACTCCCCGTAATATGGCGAAACTGACCCGCCTGGCGGCATTCTTGACCGTTTTCGGAGTCGTGTTAAACCGGGTCAATACGGCAATTATCTGCTTTAACTGGAAGCTTCCCTACCGCGAGATCCCCCATTGGCGTGAAGTGGTTATTTCGGTGACGTTGTATGCGATCTACATCGTGGTCTATCGTTTCATCCTCTATCGTCTGCCGATCCTCTATGCCTGGCGTGAAGAGCTGGTTCCCCATGCGGCAACGGCCCGGGTAGCCACCAGTGAGCCGGCAGGGTGGAGCGACGAACCGGTTCCTGCCACCGCATCATACTCCCGGCAGCAGGATGGTTCGTTGGGGAATGCCTCCTGTTCAATGAGTACTAAGATTGACGGTAGTGACATCCGGAGGGAGTTATGAGCCGGAGACTGATTTCCATGGTGGTGTCATTGTTGCTGACAATGGCCGGCGGTGCCGTGGCATTTGAACTCAAGGATGTCAAGTATCGGACAGAAAATGCCGGGAACGTGGTCTTCAGTCATAATGATCACCTGAAGCAGAAGAAGATTCGCAACAATTGCAAGGCATGTCACAAGGACAATTCTAACAAAATAGCCAAGGCTACCATGGCCCAGATGGAGAAGGGCGCCTCATGTGGCGCCTGCCATAATGGCAAAAAGGCATTTACCCTGTCTAACTGCATCGGCTGCCACAAGGTGAAACAGGTGGCTTTACAGGCCGGGGATTTTGGTGGCATCACCTTCAGTCACCGGGACCATGCTACCAAGCAGCGCTGCGAAAATTGTCATACAAAGCTTTTCCGTACGGGTAAAAATCCGCCGGTCGGCATGTCTGCCATGAAGTCTGGCAAGTCATGCGGTGCCTGTCACAATGGGAAGAGTGCGTTTGGACTGGATAAGTGTGCCAAGTGCCATCCGTTTAAACAGCCGATCTATCGGATTGCCGGTGCTGGCAATGTAACGTTTAATCATGGATTTCATCTTGATCTCTACTCATGTCGCGATTGTCATCCCGGAACGTTTTCCGCGAAAGGGAAGCGCGTAACGGCGACCATGGGCGACATGACAGCGGGAAAATCATGCGGGGCGTGTCATGACGGTAAAACAGCATTCACCTCACAAGAAAACTGTGCCCGCTGTCATACCATGTAGTAAGGGAAGTGGAGGCACCATGCTTAAGTGTCTGCCCTTTAAATCCATCGTGCCGGTGGCCATTGCCGTAACAGGATTTGTTGCAGTAGCCTGCATCGTCCTCTACAACTTCTTGAAGGCGGACAGCATCAGTGATGCTGTCCGCCATGAAACCAGTCTTGCTGACACCGTGGTCAAGTCAACCCAGCACGCCATGCTCAGTAATGACCCGGAAACCATCCGCCAGATTATCGCCGATATCGGTTCGCAACCGGGCATTGTCCATGTGCGGATCTTTAACAAACAAGGCAAAATCTCCTATTCCAGCGATCGCTCCGAAGTAAATCGCATCGTCGACAAGCAGGAAGCCGGATGCATCGGCTGTCATCGCGGGGCGACTCCCATAACCGCTCTCGGCAGAATGGATCAGGCGCGTCAATTTACCAATCACGACGGAGTGCCGGTGATTGCCATCACGGCACCAATCTATAATGAGTCAGCCTGTGCAACTGCTATCTGCCATGTGCATGCTGCCGGGCAGAAAGTATTGGGCACCCTGGATATCGGCCTTTCTGCCATACCGTTGCGCGACAGCCTCATGGTCATGCGTTGGCGGATGACCGTGTTCAGTGTCATGGTACTGTTCCTGACCGTTGGCGGTGTTGCCGCCATGTTGCGACGTTCCCTTTTCCTTCCGTTAAAAAATCTGCTAGAGTGTGCTCGGCAGCAATCTGGAACGGTCAGCGGCACCAGTTTTGGCGGTGGTAATGAACTGGACCTGCTGCTGGATCACTTGCGTCAGCAAGAACAGCGACTTCGTTCCGCAGAAACGGAATTGGCCCAATGCAAGGAGCACCAGCCACACAATCCGTGACCTGCTCGCTGCCAAGCGGACCAAGCCGCAACAATCAAGGGATTGGGCGATAACGTCACAGGAACCATGCCAACAGCGAACGAAAATATCGCCCATTCCACTGCTCCTCAGGCCCTGGTTAACCTCCGCTCTGCCGCTCAGGCCAAGCTTAACGGACTGCAGCGTCGTGCCAATTACGGACTCTATCTGCTTGCCGGCTTTCTGCTGATGAGCTTCGGGGCGCTGGACGAGTTCTCTTTTCTGCCATCATTTACCCCTGCCTTCCGTAAGGCCCTTGGTGCTGCACCGACCGCAAATTTCATCAGCATGGCACTGGTTGTCTACCTGTTTTCCGCTGTCATGATGGCGCTTGCCCGGATGATGAGCGGGGCGGGAAAGACCGGCGGGATTATCCATTTGGGGTATCTGGGGGCATTCTACGGGTTTTATCATTTCAGTGGGGAACTCGCGGACAATATCTGGGCCGTGATTGGCGCCGGATTGACCATTCTGGCCCTGGAGGCATTTCAGCTCTGGAACTATTGTCAGGACGAAATTCGCCAGGTCAAGGAACTGCTGGTGCAGCTTGACCGGAATGTATAGATATAACGGCTTGCTGTTCCTTGGCTAACGCCCCGATAACAGGCAACAACGGTCAGGAAAAAGCCGTTGACAGCTCTGGCAGTTATTGTTAGGGTTCACGGGCTGGAAACGTACGATTATTAGACGCTAGGGGAGTTCGCACGAACTGAGATGAAGCCTGCCGGCTTCGAACCCTGAACACCTGATCCGGGTAATTCCGGCGGAGGGAAGCGGCGCTCACCTGGGTACCTGACCAATGGCCGCTTACGCGGCCATTTTTATTTGGAGAAGTCATGCATCTTATTATTAACGGTGAATCACGTGAAGTCCCTGCCGGTACGGTCAGTGACTTGTTGCAGTCGTTATCGATTGACCCTGCCAGGGTGGCGGTCGAACTGAACCGGGATATCCTGCCCAAGGCTCAGTATAGCACGACGCCGTTGCAGGATGACGATCAGCTTGAAATTGTCCAGTTCGTCGGTGGCGGCTAGTTCATTGACCGACAATAAGAATTTGAAACACGGAGCAACGGAGCAACTGAGCCACCAAAGAAGATTCTTATTGAAAAAGCTTTTTAAGACTCACCTCGTAGGTGAATGCTAAAGTCTTGATTTCTCTGTTGCTCCGTTGCTCTGTGTTATTAGAACTGCCGTTTCTCGATTTAAGTTTTTCCTGACGGAATTTATCAAGGAGATTCCCCTATGCTGCAGAATGATAAACTCGTTATCGCCGGTCGTGAATTCAACTCCCGGCTCATGGTCGGTACCGGCAAATATGCCAGCAATGAGCAGACGGTGGCGGCCCTGGCGGCATCGGGCGCCGAGATTATTACCGTGGCCGTGCGCCGGGTGAACCTGGACCGGAGCAAGGAGTCGCTGCTCGATTTCATTGATCCGCAGAAATACACCCTGCTACCGAACACGGCCGGCTGCTACACCGCGGATGATGCCATTCGCACCTGCCGCCTGGCGCGGGAGGCGGGCATGTCCGACTTCGTCAAGCTTGAGGTACTGGGCGACGAAAAAACCCTGTTCCCGGACAACGAGGAGTTGCTTAAAGCGGCCAGGGTACTGGTCAAGGAGGGTTTTACGGTACTCCCCTACACCAGTGACGATGTGATCATGTGCCGCAAATTGGAAGATATCGGCTGCGCAGCGGTGATGCCGCTGGGGGCGCCAATCGGCAGCGGCCTGGGGATTCGTAACCCGTACAATCTCCGGATTATTCTGGAAACAATCAAGGTGCCGGTAATCGTTGATGCTGGCGTCGGCACTGCTTCAGATGCGGCGATTGCCATGGAGCTTGGCTGTCACGGGGTGCTGATGAATACCGCCATTGCTGGCGCCCAGAACCCGGTAGCCATGGCCAGGGCCATGAAACTGGCAGTGGAAGCCGGTCGTCTGGCCTACCTGTCCGGGCGGATTCCCCGAAAGTTGTATGCTACTGCCTCCAGCCCACTTGCTGGTTTGATCGACTAACGCATGCCGCCGGTCGTTGACTTTTCCCTCTATCTGATCACCGACCGCCAGCAGACTGGCGGCCGACCGCTGCCCGATGTGGTGGAAGCGGCGCTGCAGGGGGGCGTGCGGGCAGTGCAGTTGCGGGAAAAGGATCTCAATACCAGGGAGCTGTACGAGCTGGCCCTGGAGCTGCGCAAGCTGACCCGCCAGTACGAGGCGCGCCTGATCATTAATGATCGCGCCGATGTTGCCATGGCAGTGGATGCGGATGGCGTCCATCTGGGAAACAGCAGTATGCCGATCTACCGGATGCGCGCCATGCTCGGTCCACACAAGCTGATTGGCGTTTCCTGCCATAACCAGTTGAACGTCATCACCGCCCAGGAAAAAGGGGCCGACTTTGTTACCTTCGGCCCGATATTCTTTACCCCTTCCAAAACGGTCTATGGTAGCCCGGTCGGGCTTGATCTGCTGGAGATTGTGGTCGAAATCAGTAAAATCCCGATATTTGCCCTCGGTGGGATCAAACCGCATAACGTCCCCGAGGTGCTGTCCCGTGGCGCCAGTGGGGTTGCCGTTGTTTCGGCAATCATTGCGGCAGAGAATCCTGAGCAGGAAGCCCGGCTGCTGCTCGAACTCATTGCTCGGGAGCAGGCTGGCCAGTGACCGAAGCTCCATCCCCGTTGCTCAATCCATCACTGCAGATAAATTCCTACGGAACATTCTTGCGCCGCCGTTTCAATTGCCGGGTCAGTAAGGTTAATGTGGACGCCGGTTTTACCTGCCCGAACCGTGATGGCAGCCGTGGGGTCGGTGGCTGTATCTACTGCGACAACAGCTCGTTTTCTCCGGGAGGCACTCAGGCCGTAATTCCCATTGAAGAGCAGTTTGCTGCCGGTGCTGCCTATCACCGGAACCGCCTTGGCAGTGAAAAATTCATCGTCTACTTTCAGAAATTCACCAACACCTACGGTCCGGTAGCACGGTTGCGGGATCTCTATACCCGGGCACTGGCATTGCCGGATGTGGTTGGCATCTCCATTGGCACCCGGCCGGATGCCCTGGCGGATGAGGCAATCGAGCTGCTGGCCGAGCTGGCCCGGGATCGTTACGTCTGTGTCGAGCTGGGGCTGCAGTCGATGAACGATACGATTCTGACCAGCATCAACCGGGGCCATTCGCTGGATGAGTACCTTGCCACAGTGGACCGGCTCAGCGGCCACGGCATTGCCATCTGCACCCACCTGATCCACGGTTTCCCCGGGGAAACGGCAGGCGGCTTCCTGGCCACCGCCGATCTGATGAACCGGTTGCCGGTCAATGCCATCAAACTGCACCAGCTGCATGCGGTCAAGGGAACTCGCCTGGCCGAGCTCTATTATGCCGGACAGTTCACCCCCATCAGCCAGGATGACTATGTCGCCACGGTTTGCGACTTCATCGAACGGCTCCGACCGGACATCGCCATCCAGCGACTCTACGGCTCAGCCCCTGTGGCCATCCGCGTCGCCCCAACCTGGGACCTGAAAAATAATCAAATGTGGTTTGCGATTATTAACGAACTGAAGCGGCGGGGAACCTGGCAGGGGTGCCGGTTATAGTGAGTGAAGAATAGTTGCTGCCTGCTGCAGCTTATCCCGTACATCCTGCTGTTGCTCTAAATTGACCATTGCCCGCCCGCTAGTCTGGAAGGTTTGGAATACAAGCTGCACCTGCTTCTACCCCACAAAATCCAGATAATTGTCCTGGGTAATTTTCTGCCAGACCGCCTGCGGATAGGCATCGCTCCAGACCTTGGGTGGACGGACCCGGCGGTTGTCCGACCATTTGCATTCATAGCCGAAGAGTGTGCCGTCACGTTCTTCGACATAATCGATTTCCTGGCCGGCATAGGTCCGCCAGAAGTAATAGGATCCGTAGATGCCGGTATAGGAGCGTTTCTTCAGCCGTTCCGCAATGATGAAGTTTTCCCAGAGGGCGCCGATATCGTTCCTGGAATCCAGCGGATTATATTGGCCAATAACCGCATTCCGAATGCCATTGTCCAGGAAATAGTACTTTGCCTTGCTGGTCACCTCGGAGCGTAGGTTTCTGCTGAAACCGCCGACGCGGACAATGACAAATCCCTTTTCAAGAATATCGAGATAGCGGCCAACGGTTTTCACATCCAGGCGCACCTGAGTGGCCAGCTCATTCAGGGAAACTTCGCTCCCCACCTGGAAAGCCACTAACTTAATCAGGTCAAGCAGCGTACGCGATGATTTTATCCTTTCGACTGCCAGCAGATCCTTCAGCAGATACGATCCCACCAGCTCTTCCAGATATTCGATCTTTTCCTTTCGACTCGTGGAGGTTACCACCTCGGGATACGAACCATACAGCAGGTATTCCGGCAGGTTTTCCCTGAGATCAAAGTCATTCATTGTCGAGCGCAGTTCCATTTGGCTGATCGGGAACAGGGTTGCGGTCCGCTTGCGGCCGGTGAGTGGTTCCCCCGCGGCACCGGCCAGATCGAATGATGATGAGCCGGTGGCAATGACCCGCACTCGCGGGCAGTGATCAACAAGGATCTTGAGTCCGGTGCCAACGCCCGGTATCTGCTGTGCCTCATCAATGGCAATGATGTCGTACCCTTCGGCAAAAGCGACGATCTGTTGTAAGTCAGCGGAGCCTAGAAGATGTTGAATCCGGATATCGTCACCAGTTTCAAGGCGGTAGCGAAGGTTACTCGCACTGAGATAAGAAGCAAGGAGGGTAGTTTTACCCGCACGGCGCGGGCCATAGATAATTACTGCTTTTCCCGGCATGGCCAGGGATGCAAGGTCGACAGCTCTCGGAATCATGGTAGTGTTAATCCTTGTATTTAGTTTAATATAAGGAACTGTACTCCATAAATTAATACTTTCAAGTTGAAAAAAGGAGTGGCCGGGGTTTGTGGTTACCTCAGAAGCGATGACGAGCGGATTATGCCGGCGCCTGAAACAGCAGGGCGGCACGGGGGTAAGGATTGTCAGGGAATTCACTGCTGCGGATGATGGTGCCCGTAAACCCGGCAAACAGCTGTGGCAGCTCCCCAGGGGCCAGCAGGTAGGCGGGATTGTGTTCGTCAACCAGGGCGGGACCGGCCATGATGGTGTCGATCAGCAGCAGGCCGCCGGGAGCAAGGTGATCGATCAAGGCTGGAAAGAGTTCCCGCTGCAGGAAGTTGACGTTGATAATCAGGTCATAGTTCGCGGCTGGTTGCCAGGTGTCGAGATCTACGGTTTGAAATTCAGCTGACAAACCGGCGGCGCCAACTCTGTTGCGCGCACGTTCCAGCGCAGTTTCTGCGATATCTACCCCGGTAACGGTAAAGCCGTGTCGCGCCAGGAACAGACTGTTCCGCCCTTCGCCGCAGGCGATATCCAGTGCCCGCGTACCCGGTACTACCGCTAAAATCGTGGCCAGGCTGTCCTGGAGAAAGCGGGAAGGTGCGTCACCATGCAGGCAGGGTGCTTCGTTGTAACGTTCTTCCCAGCTCTGACGATCTGAATCCATACCCTGCCCTTTATTTGAATTTGAATTCAAGCCGCGTCCCGAACCGCTCATCCCGGTCGCTCTGTCCTTGCTGCAGTGCGGGGCTTTTGCTGTAGTCATAAAACAGATTCAAGTTGAACTGGTTGTTAAACTTCAGCAGCACGTCGCTTCCCCACGTCACTCCTTGACCCGCCGCAAGTGGTTGCTCTGCAGTTCTGATCTTGGTGTTTGGGCCGCTCCGCTGGTCACCGATCATGACCCCCTGCCGTTGTTCGGCCTGCAACAGCGGTAATTTCGCCGAAGTAGAAAACTCGAAGGCATTGAAGAGGGAGAGTCGCCAGCCCGCCCGCATATTGATATCGTGCCGGGTGAGGGCTGTTGCCGGGTCCGTGGTTTCTCGCTGTCGATAATCAACACCTACCAGCGGGGTGACGCATAAATCATGGCCTGGCGCGCAGGTGATGCCGCCGCTGGTAACAGCCTGTTGCGGCTGCCCCAGCATGTCTTGTGGCAGGTTGGGGGTCAGTCGGGGTGTGCCAAGGTCAAGTCCTTCGCCACGGGTCGTTCCGGTGAGCACCAGCAGCAGCAAACAGGGGGCAAGGATGTGCCAATAATGTTTCTGTTTCATATCTGCAGCATAGCAAATTCAGTAGCTACCTTTCAAAAGGAATAATTTTGACTCAGGTCAAACTGACTGGCGGACAAATCGGCTACGGTTACTCCAGATGCTGAGTTGCGTTCGACTCTTTTGAAGTTACACTTAAATTTCTTCAATTAAGCGAACCAATAGTTATTAACCAACCACCAATAGACAGAGGAGACAATCATGGGAATGTTCTGTAACCAGTGTGAGCAAGCTGCCAATGGCGTCGGCTGCAATATTTCGGGAGTCTGCGGCAAAAAGCCTGATGTTGCTGCGCTGCAGGATCTACTGCTGTATGTCGTGAAGGGGATTGCCCAGTACGCTACCAAGGCCCGCGAATTGGGTGCCAAGGATGACGCCATTGACCGCTTTATCATTGATGGTCTGTTTACCACCGTGACCAACGTCGACTTTGACGCCAATGTCATTGAAAAGCTGCTGCGCAAAGGAGCAACTCTGCGCGATCAGGCCAAGGCCCTCTACGAGCAGGCAGCCCGAACTAAAGGGGCAACCATTGAGACCTTTGCTGCCGGGCCTGCGGCCTGGGTACCGGCTGCTGACCAGGCCGGACTGGTCCGTCAAGGTGAGGAGCAAGGGATCAATACCCAGCATGTGAACGAAGACATCCGTTCGGTTATCGAAATCCTCATGCTGGGCCTCAAGGGGATGGCGGCCTATTATGACCATGCGCTGATTCTCGGCAAGACTGACGAAGAGGTGATGGCCTTTTTCCATAAAGCATTGGCCGCGACCCTCGATCCCAAGCTGGGTCTGATGGATTTCGTGACCCTCAGCATGGAGTGCGGCAAGCACAATATTGCCACCATGGGGATTCTCAATGCCGGGCACACCGATACCTACGGGCATCCAGTGCCGACTCTGGTGCAACTCGGGACCCGTGCCGGCAAGGCGATTCTGGTTTCCGGCCATGACCTGAAAATGCTGGAAGAGGTGCTCAAGCAGACCGAAGGGAAAGGTATCAACGTCTATACCCATGGCGAAATGCTGCCTGCCCATGGCTATCCCGGCCTGAAGAAATTCAGCCACCTGGTGGGCAACTTTGGCGGTGCCTGGCAGGATCAAGCCAAGGAGTTCGCCACCTTCCCCGGCGCGATTATCTTTAACACCAACTGTATTCAGCGGCCGAGCGACAGCTACAAAGATCGCCTCTTTACCTGGGGTCTGGTGGCCTGGCCTGATGTGCCGCACGTGGACGGCTGGGACTTTAGCGCCGTGATTAACAAAGCGCTGGCATTGCCCGCACTCCCGGAGAATCCGGGGCAGGAGATCCTGGTCGGTTTCGGTCACAACGCGGTGCTCGGCGTAGCGGACAAGGTGATCGCGGCCGTCAAGGGTGGGGCGGTGAAGCACTTCTTCCTGATTGGCGGTTGTGATGGCGCCAAGTCAGGCCGTAACTACTACACTGAATTTGCCGAGAAGGTGCCCAAGGATTGCGTTATCCTGACCCTGGCCTGCGGCAAGTACCGTTTCAATAAGCTGGAATTCGGCGACATCGGCGGCATCCCGCGCCTGCTGGATATTGGTCAGTGCAATGACGCCTACTCGGCAGTGCAGATCGCCGTGGCCTTGGCCGGTGCCTTCAACTGCGGGGTCAATGATTTGCCGCTCTCCTTCATCCTCTCCTGGTATGAGCAGAAAGCGGTGGTCATTCTGCTCTCCCTGCTCCATCTGGGGATCAAGAACATCAAGCTCGGACCAACCCTGCCGGCGTTTATCACCCCGAATGTGCTCAACTTCCTGGTGGAAAATTTCAACCTTGGCCCGATCACCACGGTTGATGCCGACTTAAAGGCTGCACTGGGGGCGTAAGCGAAAATTGATGGGTAGTAAAGGAAACGGGCAGCTGCAATGCAGGCTGCCCGTTTTTTTATGCAAGGTAGCGAGAAAAGTTTGTTACGGGCGCAGCTTTGCAAACAGCTTACCGGTTACCCGGTTGAGGAAATGGCCACGTGGTAGTGAATAGAACACCGGCGGGCGCCGGTCACCCAGGCGCTGCAGTTCTTTGATGATGCGCTGGTCGCGGCGGTAGAGAATCCCTTCCCTGAAGCAGTGCAAGGCTTCCTTGCGTAGATTCGCGTGCAGGTAGACCCGGCCCAGTTGCAGATAGTGTCCTGATTCGCACGGTTCCAGTTCAATGGCCCAACGGCAGATGCTGATGGCATGATCATACTGTTGCTTTAATGCGGCCAGGCAGACGGCATAAGCGGCATCGAACTCCGGAGTACGGGCCACGCCCAACTGCCCGGCATTATCGAGCCTATCCAAGGCCATGGCATAATTGCCGGAATCGACCGCTTTCAGTCCCTGCTCAAGCAGGGCAATGCATTTTTCTTTGGGCACCATATTTTTTCTCCCGACTAGACTGATGCGTTATTATAGGTCGCTAATCGGTTGAAATTGCAAGGGCAAATTTGATTTTGCCTGAAAAATCACGCCAGACTGTGATCTGTGATGCACTTTTGCGGATTTAGGCAGGATTAGTAGCTATTGTTGGTCAGGCCAACTGCTTAGCCTTGGGCTCTTTGGTCAAAATCCTCTTCCCCACGAATACAATTTTTTCCCTCTCGTAAACGGTAATAATTCTCTGGCGTATTGATGTTCCAAGCCCCGGTCACATCCGGTTGCTGACGCGTCAAAACGGCACACGTAGTTGACGATGGGCAACCTTGGTGAGTTCTGGCCGAAAGGCGCTTGTCACTGACCGTCAACCCTGCTATTTATGGACTGTTTTTAAGTCGGTAGGGGGTTGTTGCAGTCATGAAGCAGGTGGTCGTTTCTCTTTTGATATTCATGTCGCTTACCATTGGGGTGGCTCAGGCCAATGATCCTGGCGACGATATGCAGCTGGATGCCCTGATGTTACTGGTAAAGCTGCGCACCGATGGGGCACTGACGGCGGAAAAAAGTAATTATCTGCACCTGGAGGCGCTATATGCCCGGGGGGAGAGCCTGCGCAACCGCAATCTGCGGGAAGAGGCACTGGCCCTGTTCCGCCAGGTGACTATTGAGGGGGCCAGACTGGCCAAGGTCGTGGCCGGTACAGCGCCGTTGGCACCGGCTGCCGCACAGGAATGGTCTGAAGCCCTGCCGGAAGAGCCGGATGAGTTGCCAGCACCACCATCTTCGCCGTATCTGGTTGGCGGGGAAAGTATCTATACGCTGGAGCAACCGGAAACCTTACGCATGGTTGCGGCCAAGCTTGGGGTTAGCGTCCGGCAGTTGATTACCCTCAATGGTCTGGATGCGAAAAAACGGCTGGAAACGGGCCAGGAACTGCGGTTCAATAATCTGAAAATTGTCCCCAAGAAAATTGCCAACGGGCTGATTATCAATATTCCTGATCGTACCCTGTATTATTTTAAGGCGGGTAAGCTGGAACGATCCATCCCCGTGGCCATGGGTAAGGCAACCAAGAAAAAGGATGAGCAGGAAATCCCCTGGCAAACTCCCACCGGCAAGTTCAAAGTGACGGCCAAGGCCAAGGACCCGGTCTGGCGAGTGCCGCCTTCAATTCAGGCGGAAATGGCGGAGCAGAACAAAAAGGTGTTGGACGTTGTTCCGGCCGGCAAGGGCAACCCCCTCGGCCAATACGCCATCCGCACCTCGTTATCCGGCATCATGCTGCACAGCACCAATCTGCCGGCCAGTATCTACGGTTTTAACAGCCATGGCTGTATTCGCCTGATGCCCAAGGAAATGGAAGGGTTTTTCAAAGAGGTACGGGTTAATACGCCGGGGGAGATCATCTATCGGCCGGTGAAGTTGACAGTCACCGATAATAAGCGGGTCTACCTGGAAGTCCACCCCGATATCTATGGAAAAGTGAAGGATCTGGATAAGGAATCGAAGCGGGTGATTGGCGCGAACAAGGTTGAACAGCTGGTCGACTGGACCAAGGTGCGTAGTCTGGTGCGGCGGAAAAACGGCGTTGCCGAAGATGTTACACTGGAGCGCGACGAAAAGGCCGTGCAGCTGAAGAAGGCAGTCAGCGAGCCGGGCCGCCCTTCATGAGTGTGCCCGGAATATGATCACTGATCAGGAACGGATTTCCGCACTGCCACAATAGCGACAGGGTGTTTCAATCCAGGTGAGCCATTCCCCACAGCCGGTACACTTTTTAAATTTCCCCTCCACTTCCCGCGTCGGTTTCTTGAAGTAGATAATCATGATAAATATGGGAAACAGGGCGCTTGCCATGCACCAGATCATCACCAGTAGCGGGTTTCGGCCGCGGTTGGCAGCCAGCACTCCCCCGGCGACGCCAAATATCACCGGCACCAAAAGTATCAGGTAGACCTGGTTTGCAAATCCTTCCATAGGTATCCTCCTCATGTGCAGATGGAGATCTCAGTATACCGTATCTCCTGGTACCTGACTGGACATCGTTGAAAAAAACGCTAAGATGATGCGAAATATTCCTGCGAGGTTCTCGATATGAAACGAGTCCATATTTTTCACCTGCTGGTGTTGATCCTTACCCTTTGCTGTTCGATTTCTCCCGCCTCGGCGGCAGCCAAAAAAAAGCCGGCTGGTAAGGGCAAGGCTAGCGGGCCGGCACTGACCATTCAGGCGATTACTTCCTCAGATGACAGCTTCTATGTCAACAGCTATCTGTTGGAAACGCGCAACAGTGTCATTCTCATTGATACGCAAATGACTATTTCTGAAGCAGAGAAGGTGAAAGATCGGTTGCAGAAAACCGGCAAGCCGTTGGCTGCGATATTCATTTCCCATCCGCATCCCGATCATTATAACAATATAGGTCTGTTTTTAACCCTTAATCCCAAGGCTCCCGTTTACGCCACGGCTGCAACCATCAAGGCGATTCAGGATGGCGACCCTAAGCAGCGTCAGTATTGGGGTCGATTCTATCCAGGCAGCTACCCGACCAAATTAGTGCTGCCGACTACGGAGGTAAAGGCGGGCGATTCGCTGATTATCGATAAGCTGATGATCCAGATTGAGGAGGTTAGTGGCGGAGAGTCGCACAATGAGATGCTTATCTATCTGCCCAACAGTAAGGACTTGTTTGTCGGGGATCTGGTCTTTAGCGGTATTCATGCCAATCTCAAAGAAGGAAACTCCAAAGAGTGGTTGGCCAACTTGCAGGCGGTAACCAGTAAATTCCCCGACGTAGCGACAGTATATCCCGGCCACGGCAAGCAGGGACCCCGCAGTCTGTTGTCTGACCAGGTTGAGTATCTCACCAGGTTTCGTAAGCTGATTCTGTCCCGCGCTGATTTAAAGCATCCTACGGTGCCGATTGATGCCTTGGCTTACCAGTATATTCTGGCAACTATGGCTTTGACATATAACCATACCAACAGGTTGCTGCTTGGCTTGAGCATTGATTCGGTCATCGTGGAGGTGTTGCAGGAAGCGGGATATCAGCCTGAAGAAGATGAGGAATAACAGTTGAATTTTATCCGTTGCCCGGCAGCTTGACCTGTTTATCGCCGCGCTGATGCCTGTTGGCGCGGTTAACTTCCCCCTCGACAAAATCAACGTTTTCCAATATATTCGCGCACACTGTATACGTAAAACAGGGGCGAGGAACGGGGCGCGAGCGGCGAGGACCTTCTGGGTGAACCTCGATCCACGTACCTCGAACCTCGTATTCTCTTACTCGAAAGGAGAGTTTTCGCATGTCCACCAAGCCGTTTGTGTACCAAGATCCGTATCCGCTGGGGAAAGATGAAACCAAGTACCGCAAGATCGAAGGTTCTGAGCAGTACGTGACTGTTGAGCAATTTGCTGGCAAGGACGTGCTGCGGGTCTGCCCTGAAGCGTTGTCAATTCTTGCCAACGAGGCGATGCGGGATGTTTCCTTCCTGCTGCGGCTCGAGCACAACGAGTCGGTGGCCAAAATACTCCGTGATCCTGAAGCATCCCAGAATGACAAGGGTGTGGCGTTGGCTTTCCTGCGCAATGCGGAAATCTCTGCCAATTTCGAGCTCCCAACCTGTCAGGATACCGGCACCGCCACAATCGTGGCCAAAAAGGGACAGCAGGTCTGGACCGGGGGCAAGGATGAAGAGTACCTCTCCAAAGGGGTCTACAAAACCTATACCGAAGAGAACCTCCGTTACTCCCAGACCGTGGCCCTTGATATGTATGAGGAAATCAACACTGGTACCAACCTGCCGGCCCAGATTGACATCCAGGCAGTTGACGGCGACTACTATAAGTTCCTCTTCATGGCCAAGGGGGGCGGTTCTGCCAACAAGACTTCCCTGTTCCAGGAGACCAAGGCGTTGCTGACGCCGGACAGCCTGCTCAAGTTCCTAGTAGCGAAGATGAAATATCTGGGCACGGCTGCCTGCCCGCCGTACCATATTGCGGTGGTTGTTGGCGGCACCTCGGCTGATGCCTGCATGAAGGCGGTCAAGCTGGCCTCTGCTAAGTCGCTGGATGAACTGCCGACCAAAGGGAACGAGCATGGTCAAGCCTTCCGCGACGTGGAACTGGAAGAGAAGCTGCTGCAAGAGGCCTACAAGCTCGGCATTGGCGCCCAGTTCGGCGGCAAGTACTTTGCCCACGATATCCGGGTGATCCGTCTGCCGCGCCACGGCGCTTCCTGCCCGGTGGGCATGGCGGTTTCCTGCTCCGCTGACCGGAATATCAAGGCCAAGATCACCAAGGACGGCCTGTTCGTCGAGGAGATGGACCGGAATCCTGGTCGCTTGATCCCTGACCAGTATCGCGGCAAGCATAGCCATGGGGTGAAGATCAACCTGAATCAGCCGATGCAAGACATTCTGGCCGAGCTTGGCAAACATCCGGTATCCACGCCGCTGCTGCTGAACGGGACCATTGTTGTCGGCCGGGACATTGCCCACGCCAAATTCAAGGAAATCCTTGACGCTGGCAAGCCGCTCCCTGACTATCTCAAAAATCACCCGATCTACTACGCCGGCCCGGCCAAGACTCCTCCGGGCAAGGCATCCGGATCGTTCGGTCCGACCACGGCCGGCCGGATGGATTCCTATGTTGACCTGCTCCAGGCCAACGGTGGCTCCATGATCATGATCGCCAAGGGGAACCGTTCGCAGCAGGTGACCGACGCCTGCAAGAAGCACGGCGGTTTCTATCTCGGCTCCATCGGCGGTCCGGCGGCCGTGCTGGCTGAAGAGAACATCAAAAAGGTCGAATGCATCGACTTCCCGGAATTGGGAATGGAAGCGGTCTGGAAGATTGAAGTGGAAGACTTCCCGGCGTTCATCCTGGTGGATGACAAGGGGAATGACTTCTTCAAGCAATTGGGACTGTAAGCTGAACTGAAGAAAGGAAAGCCCCTGATCGCTTCGTGCAATCAGGGGCTTTCCTTCGAGGATCTAATCACTGTTTGGTTTAGCCGCAACGAAGCCGCTTTTTCCCATCCTGGAACAGTACATCAACTTTGTTCGTCTGGACAAGCTGCACCACACCGAGGCCAAAGGTTGGGTGCGAAAGCAGATTGTTTACCCGGTAGGTGCCACTCATATCGTAAGGAATTGCGCGGTCGGGATTCATCTTTTGCTGGAGAGCCAGCCACTGAGCAGCTTCAATGTCGGCGGCGGTGGCCTTGGGAACGCGGGGTGTTGCCGATTTCCGGGTGGTAGTCTTGGCAACCGCTGGTACTTTGGCAACTTTGATCGGGTGATAATTATGGACGCCGTGACAGGTGTTACACTCGACGCGCACGATCAGTTCTCCCACCATGGCGACTACCGTATGGTTCATTATTTTCCGGCAGCGGGTACACCGGGTTTCAACAATACTTCCAGCTGATGTCTGTGCGCTCACAACATTCTCCCTTGGTTAGTCTGCTCAATAAAAAAAACCACAGGGACTAACCCTGTGGTTCAGGTGCATGCTACTCATAGCACATTATCCATTGCTGAGCAATGGCTATGCCGTTATTGTCAACTAACGCATAACCCTGAAAACGGCAGTTCAATAACACGGAGACACGGAGAACACAGAGAAATCAAAACCTTGAAGGCTAATTCAAAAAATTCTTTTTGGTAAGACATAAAGCTTCTAGTTTTTTGTAACTCTCAGATTTTACACCGTGTTCTCGCTTAGAATCGCCTACTTTTGGCTGTGCTCTCTGTGTTTCAAATGCTTTTTATAGGATAACTGCTTAAATTTGCTTTATCGATAAAATGCGCTTGGTATCAATTGATTAGTTGTCTTGTTTGACCCCCCTAATGATGGTGCCTATCTGAGTCAGCCTTTCAATCCCCTGTCCTGGTAAATAGCAGACTAATGAATTGACTTAGCCGGCCTATACCTGTAATTTTACTCGGATACACAGGGGGTTATCCGATCCGGGCCATGGTGCGAAATAGCATCACCATTGATGTTGAAGAGTGGTTTCATGTCTGTGGTGCGGAGTTGCCAGCGGCCGGAATTCCCATGGGTCGGGTGACGGGCAATGTAGAACGACTACTGGCGCTATTTGCACTTTCCGGTGTGCAGGCTACCTTTTTCATGCTTGGTTGCGTGGCTGAGGCGCTGCCCGTGCTGGCACCACGCATTGCCGCTGCCGGTCACGAAATTGCATCCCATGGTTGGTCGCATTCCCTGGTCAGCCAGTTGACGCCGGATCAGTTTCGCCAGGAGTTGCAGCGAACCAACGCGCTGCTGCTTTCGCAAACCGGGCACAGGCCTCGTGGATTCAGGGCGCCGCGCTGGTCACTGAATGCGCAAGCGACTCCCTGGGCTTTTACAATCTTGGCGGAAGAGGGTTTTCAGTACGATAGCAGTTGCACGCCACTGGCCGGGCTTGGCGACCCGCGCGGGCCACGAGTCCCGCACCGTTTAGTGACCAGCGCCGGGCCGCTCTGGGAAATCCCACCGTTGGTATCGCCGGCTCTGCTCACTAACTTGCCCACCGGCGGGGGGTGGGGGTTTCGCTTTTTCCCTCTGGCACTCATTGAACGGACGGTCAGGCAGTTGAACCGGCAAGGGCAGCCGGCGGTGTTCTTTGTTCATCCACGGGAAGTGGACCCATTGGGTCCTCGGCTTGCGATGCTATTCTGGCGGGAATTTATCACCTACGGTTTCCGGTGCGATGCGGCGCCACGCTTGGCTCAGCTGCTCAAGCGCCACCGCTTTGTACCGTTGAAAGATTTGGTTGCCGCATGGCCTGTTGCATAGTAATTCCGGCATTTAATGCCGCGCAGACCCTGGGAGCGGTGTTGGCGGAGGTAGTGCTGCACGGCCTGCAGGTGTTGGTGGTGAATGATGGTTCGCAGGATGATACGGCTGCGGTGGCGGCTTGTCATCCGGTTACAGTGCTGAGTCATCCGCTGAACCAGGGTAAAGGGGCCGCCCTTAAGAGCGGTTTTGCCTGGGCAATTGATCACGGCTATAGTGGGGTAATCACCTTGGATGCCGATGGTCAGCACGATCCGACGGCTATCCCCCGGTTGTTGACCGTAGCCACCGAACAGGGTCATGGTATTATGCTGGCCTCGCGCTACGAACAGTTTCAGCAGATGGCTGGGCTGCGCAAGCACTGGAATCGTTTTGGTGCCTGGTGTATGCGACAGCGGACCGGTTTTGCCATTGATGACAGCCAGTCCGGTTTTCGCTATTATGGTGCCGACCTGTTGCGGACGGTCACCCTGGACAAAAATGGCTATGACCTGGAGATGGAAATTCTGGTCAAGGCCTGGCGGGCCGGTTTCAGTATTGGATCGCTGCCAGTAGCTGCCCGGGTGGCGGATGGCCGGGCCACCAGCCATTTCCGGCCAGTACGGGATACCTGGAATATTTGCATGACATTTCTGAAGTATATGTAACCGCAGTCCTCAGCTGGTGTTGGTGCTGAGAAATAAAGGATTTCCATGCTGCAGAGCTTGAAAAATTATACCACCGAGAAGGTTGTTTCCCTGCTTCTCTCCATGGCCACCAATTCGTCCAGTGAGAATCTGGCCCGAATGACCCATCTGATGGAGATGATTCCGAAGAAGGATTACTATAAGGAGCGGATTCGCTGGATTCGGGAGCTGGTCCGCGCGAATCACCCGAGTATCGAGTTCCCGCGCCGGATTCTGCGGGATATTCATCCGAATCAACGGAGCAAATGGATCACCAACCTGGCGGTGAACCACCTGTTGTCCGGTACCAATAAGCGCAAGGCCTGGGCTGACCAGCACGGCTTCTACCCGCCGTCCACGGTGGTCATCAGCCTGACCATGAAGTGCAACCTTTCCTGCTACGGCTGCTATGCCGGCGATTACTCGAAGACGCTGGAGCTGTCCAACGACGAGGTTGATTCGGTCCTGACTCAGATGAAGGAGATGGGGGTCTATTTTGCCGTTATTTCCGGCGGTGAGCCGTTCTTCAAGCAGGATATTTTCGAGATCTTCAAGAAGCACTCGGATATGGCCTTCCTGGTCTTTACTCATGGCGGCCTGATCGACGAAGCGATGGTGGAAAAACTGATCGAAGTCGGGAATGTCATGCCCGCCTTCTCCCTGGAAGGGTATGAAGAACAGACCGATGCCCGCCGCGGTGCCGGCCACTTTCAGAAAGTGATGCGGGCCATGGATCTGCTGAAGGCCAACGGGCTTTCCTTCTGCGGCTCTTTTACCCAGACCAGCCAGAATACGGATATCATCACCGATACCGCTTATATCGATTTCCTGTTGGCGAAAGGGGTCTACGCCCTCTGGCTCTTCACCTACGTGCCGGTGGGTCGGGAACCGAATTTGGAGTTGATGGCGACACCGGAGCAGCGGGATCTGTTGCGTACCCGGGTGGCGGAGTTCCGCGACAGCAAGCCGATGCTGTTCGTTGACTTCTGGAATGACGGCCCGATCATCAGCGGCTGCATTGCCGGCGGGCGGAAATACTTTCACATCAATGCCAATGGCGATATCGAGCCCTGTGTGTTCTGCCACTTTGCCGTGGACAACATCCGGCGCACCACCATTGCCGAGGCGCTCGGCTCAACACTGTTCCGCACCATCCGCGAAAAACAGGGTGAGCACGAAAACCTGCTTCGTCCCTGCATGCTGATCGATCATCCGGAAGTGGGGCGGGAGCTGTTTGCCACCGCCGGGGCCTATCCTACCCACGATGGCGCGGCGGCGCTCTTTACCGACCTGGCCCCGCAAATGGACGCCTACAGCGCCGAGTATGCCGAAATTGCCGAACCGGCCTGGGAGCGGGAGTTTATCGGCACCGGCCGGAAAAAAAGAAAGTGCGGCCACCGGGCGCGGTAGGGTAGATGTCGGTTTATACCAGTACCAATCTGTTGTTCATCACCCTGTTTACGACGCTGGTCCCTCGTTGGTTGACACCGCCGTTCGCCTACCTGACGGCGCTGCTGTTTTACTGTTTTACCGGCAGCCAGCGGCGGGGCATCCGGGCTAATCTGCGGACCGTGCTGGGGCGGCAACAGGTGGAATGGACGGTCCTTTCGTCCTATTGCCACTATGCCCGCAACTGGACCGATATCATGCTGATGGTACGGCTCCGGGGGGCGCGGTTGCAGGCCATGATCGGCCGACGCAGTGATCCGCAGCCACTGAATGCGGCGCTGGCCAAAGGGACCGGGGCCATTCTGGTTTCCCCCCACTTTGGCAACTGGGAGTTGGGCGGCCTGGGACTGGCAGATCTTGGCCACCGGATCAGTGTCCTCACCTTTCGCGAACCGGATGAAAAGGTTACTGACGAGCGGCGCCGGGTCCGCGAAGAACGGGGTATCGGCGTTATCTATGTGGATCGGGACGATCCGTCGCCCTTGGCAATTATCGAAGCAGTAAATGCCTTGCGCCGCAACGAAGTGCTCTGCCTGATCGGGGATCGTGACGGTTCTTCCAATACTGTCCAGGTCGATTTTTTCGGTCGTGCCACTGCCCTGCCGGCCGGCGCTGCCTATCTGGCCCTGGCCACCGGCGCCCCGATCCTGCCGGTCTTTGTGCCGCTGGAGGGGAGTCGCTACGCGACCTTGATGGACGAGCCGATCTATGTCACGGCGCGCCATGGTGACAATCGGGCGGTGGTTCACGACGCCGTACAGCAGCTGGCGCGGGTCTTTGAACGGTATATCCGGCAGTATCCGGACCAGTGGTATACCTATTTTACGTATTGGCCGGAAGATAATTTGCCCACAAAGGAAGAACCATGTCAGAAGAACTGATTATCCAAGTAAAACAGTTGATTATCGACGCCCTGCGCATCGAAGGGATGGCGACGGCGGATATCGATAGCGATGCCCCGCTGTTCGGCGAGGGGCTGGGACTTGATTCCATTGATGCTCTGCAACTGGTGGTGGCCATGGAGAAGGAGTATGGCGTGGTAGTGCCTGATGCGGCTACCGGCACCAAGGTGTTCCTGTCGGTGCGTGCCATGGCCGGATACATTGCGGAAAACCGTAAATGAAAGTGCTGTTCGTCTCACCCGGCTGGCCCAAGGGTCGACTGTGGGGCGAACTCGGTTTTAAATTTCCCTCCTTGTCCCTGGCCGCCCTGGCCGCCGTTACGCCGCCGGAATGGGCGGTGGCGCTCTGGGATGAAAACATCGAACCGCATTTCCCGGCCACTGATGCCGACGTGGTGGCAATCACCGCCATGACCCCCCAGGCGCCGCGGGCCTACCAGCTTGCTGCTGCCTTTCGGGCGCTTGGCAAGACGGTGGTTATGGGGGGCTTTCACGCCAGCAACCTGACGGACGAAGCACTGCAACATGTTGATAGCGTCGTGGTGGGTGAGGGGGAGCTGATCTGGCCCCAGCTGCTGGCCGATTTTCAGGCCGGGCATCTGCAGCGTACCTACCGCTCCAGTGGCCTGATCGAGATGACCGCCATTCCGATTGCCCGGCGGGAGCTCTTCCAGGGCAAGAAATACCTCTTCACCAACACCCTGCAGACCACCCGTGGCTGCCCCTTTGATTGCGAATTCTGCTCCGTCACCACCTTTTACGGCCGCAAATACCGCAAACGTCCGGTGGCCAGTGTGCTGGCCGAGCTGGAAACGCTGCGGCAGAAAAATTCCTTTGCCTTTTTCGTCGACGACAATCTGGTGGCCGACCGCACCTATGGCCTGGAGCTGTTTGCCGGCATGCAGGGGATGGGGCTCAAGTGGCTCTCCCATGCGCCCATTGATTTCGCCCATGACCGGGAATTCATCAAGGCCGCCGGGGCCGCCGGTTGCGTCGCCCTGTTTGTCGGTTTCGAGTCCCTCAATCAGGCGGCGCTTAAGGCCATGGGTAAGGTAACCAATACCGCTATCTCGTATCTTGAGGATGCCAAGGTTTTTCGCGACCATGGCATTGGTATCCTCGGTTCCTTTGTGCTGGGTAATGATGGGGATACCACGGACATCTTTCCCCAACTGCTCAGCTTCTGCGAGGAGGCGCGGCTGGAGGCGGCGATCTTCCCGATCCTTACCCCATACCCCGGCACGGAAGTGCGGCGACGACTGGAGGCCGAGGGGCGGATCATCTCTAGTAACTGGGCAGACTACGACATGGAACATGTCAACTTCCAGCCCAAGGGGATGACCGTGGCTGAACTGCAGCAGGGGTATGATTGGCTCTGCCGCTCATTCTACTCCTTTGGCTCCATGTACCGGCGGATCTGGAAACTGCACCGCTCGGTGCAGGTCTTTGCGCCGATGAACATCGGTTTCCGGGCGGCAATCCGGCGGAAAAAAGGCTGATCTTATGCTCTGCTTCATGTACCCAGGCCAGCCGCTAGCTCAGGCAGCAACCCTGCCGGCTGATGCTGATTTCGCGGCCATTGCGGAATTGACGCAACAACGCACCGGTTACGACCTGACGACCCGCCAGTGGCAGGGGACCCCCCAGACCGCCCAGGTGGCGCTGCAGATCTATGGCTGCGCCATGAGCCTCTACCGGACCCGGCAGTTACGGGCCAGTGGTCTGGTGCCGCAGATCATTGCCGAACACAGCATGGGGATTTACCCGGCCCTGGCCGCCAGTGGTGCCTTGCCGGAAGGGGACGCCCTGGAGCTGACCTGCCGCATCGGTGGCTGCCTGGCGCAGTTGGCCAGCGGGGCTACCTATGCCCTGGGCTGCATCATCGGCCTGGCCGCTACCCCGGTGCTGGCGCTGGCCGAGAACAACGGGGTTTATCTGGCTAATCACAACACGTCGCGGCACTTTCTCCTGGCGGGTGAGCACCACGGGGTGGAAGCGGCCATGGCTGAGGCGTTGGCCGCTGGGGCCTTCAGCGTCAGCCTGTTTCCGTGCGATGCGCCGCTCCATACGCCGCTGGTCGAAGCAATTGTGCCGGATCTGCGGCAGATCGTCAGCGACTACTCTTTTGCCGAGCCGACCGTGCCGCTCATGGAACATATTGAGCAGGACTGTCTGACGGCGGTCGATATCCCTGACTTTCTGGTGACCGAACTGAGTCGGCCGGTGCACTGGGAGGCGACTTATCAGGCGTTGCGCCGCGCCGGGGTTAAGGTCTGGCATGAGGCTGGCAGTGGCGAGGCGTTGAAGAAATACAACCGCTGGATTGCCAGCGAAAACCAGTAAACTTAGAAAAAGCATTTGAAACACAGAGCAATAGAGTAAAATCAAAGAAACTTAGGGACACTGAATTTACCAAATTACCGTTTATGACGTGTAGGGGCTAAGCAAGTTTCATCTGCTTCGCCCGCCTTTGATCTCCGTGGCAACGAGGGCAAAGCAGGTTAGACGTTTGCTTTGCCCCTACGTTTAATAACGGTATATCAGCATTTTCCGAGTCCCTTATTATCGAAAAAGCCTTTTTGCGACTCACCTTATTGGTGAATGCTGTTGCTAGTGTAACGTCTTGATTTCTCAGTTGCTCAGTTGCTCTGTGTTATTCGAATTGCCGTTTCTAGGGTAAATCGTTTACAAATTTCCAACCCCGAGACCGGACACTATGCGCTATCACGAAACCACCATTACGGTCCGCTTCAATGAGATTGATGCCTACCAGGTGGCCTGGCACGGCCATTACGTGGCCTGGCTGGAAGTGGGCCGCAACGAACTGGCTGGCCGGTTTGGTCTGGACGCGGTGCAGCTGGTTGCGGCCGGATATTTTGGGCCGGTGGTGAATCTGGAGCTGAAATATCTGCGCCCGGCCCGTTTCAATGACCATGTCAGGATCCAGACCACGGTTCAGCGCACGGAAACGCCAACCCTGGAGTTTCGTACCATCATTCTTGGGGCCGATGGCCAGCCCTGTGCCAGAGGAAAAACCGTGCACGCCCTGACCGATCTGAACGGGGTCACCCAGTATCGCCTGCCGGAGCAGATTGCCGAGCGGTTCGCCGAACTACTGGCCTGGGCCGAGGGGGACGCATGAAGCTGTTGCTGGTCTCCGCCAACCGTGAGCGTTCCCCTTATCCGGTTTTCCCCATTGGCCTTGCCTATCTGGCTCCTCCACTAACGGCCGCCGGGCACCAGTTGCACGGCCTCGATCTCTGCTTTGCCGACGATCCGCTGGCCGCTGTTGCCCAGGCCCTGACCGATTTCGCCCCGGACGTGGCAATCATCTCCATTCGTAATATCGACAACGTCACCTGGCCCGGGGTCCGCTCCTACCTGGCCGGCGTCAAAGAGATTGTCGACCTCTGTCGTGGCCGAACCCTGACGATCCTCGGTGGCTCTGGGTTTTCCATCATGCCGCAGCACCTGCTGACGTTCCTCGATGCTGACTACGGCGTGGCCGGTGAGGGGGAAACGGTGCTGCCCCGCCTGCTGGCAGCGATTGCTGATGGCGATAAAGCGCCAGCGCTGCCCGGCGTGGTGCTGCCCGGCGCGGCGACCTTTCTGCCGCCGGAGCCGGTAACGGCCATCGGTACCCCGGACCGGACCCTGTTTGACGTGGCCGCCTACCACCGCCTGGGGGGGATGACCAATCTGCAGACCAAGCGGGGTTGCCCCTTCACCTGCACTTACTGCACCTATCCGCTGCTGGAGGGGGCACGGGTGCGGACCCGGCCGATCGAAGAGATCATCGCCGAGATTCGCGCTCTGGTGCACGATCACGGGGTCAGCTACCTCTATTTTGTCGATGATATCTTCAACTATCCCACTGCCTTTGCCACCGAACTCTGCCAGGCCATGGCCCGGGAGCAGTTGGGGGTGAACTGGTCAGCCTTTATCAACCCCGATTTTCTGCCGCCCCAACTGCTGGACGCCATGCTGGCCGCCGGCTGCGATGCCCTTGAATTCGGCACCGACTCCGGTGCCCCGACCATGCTGACCAGTCTGCAGAAATCGTTCAGTGTTGCCACCATTCGCGAGTCATCCCGCCTCTGCACCGAACGGGGGGTTGACTTTGCCCACTACATCCTCTTTGGCGGCCCCGGTGAGACGCCGGATACGGTGCGAGAAACCTTTGCTCTCATGGATGAACTGCAGCCGACCGCGGTCATCGGCATGACCGGCATCCGCATCTTCCCCGGCACCGATCTGCACCGCCAGGCCATTGCCGAAGGGGTAGTTAGCGCCAGCGATTCACTGCTGGAGCCGGTATTCTACCTCGCCCCGGCCGTGCGCGATTCTCTCTGTGACCTGGTAACAACCGCGGCGCTGCAGCGGACCAACTGGGTCGTTCCCGGCCTGGAGATCAACATCAGCGACGCCATGCTGGAGATGCTGCGCCACTTCCCGGTGCGTGGTCCGCTCTGGAAGCTGATGAAACGCCTCGGCCGCTCGCGGATTCGGCCGATTTAATGTGCACCAATTAAATGTTCCCTTTGGGGGGATGGCAGGGTCTGGTCAATAATAATTTGGGTGAAAACTGAAAAACGATAATTTGACTTGAGTGACATTTGTGTACATAATTAGAGGCACAGATGGAGGTGGAACAGTATGAAATTTTTAAGTGTGCGTGACTTAAGGGGCAAATCAGCACAAATATGGAAAGATCTTCCGGAGGAACGGGAAATGGTCATTACCAGTAATGGCAGGCCAATAGCGATTCTTGCGGCGATCAACGAATCGAATCTTGAAGAATCTTTGGCTGCTTTTCGCCAAGCGCGAGCTGTCGAGGCGGTTGCCGCTCTTCAGCGACGTTCCGCCGACCAGGGTACAAATTTGATAACTATGGCTGAGATTGATGCCGAAATCAAAGCTGTTCGCAAAAAACGCGCTTCAACGCGATGAATATTGTTCTTGACACGAATGTGCTTGTCGCCGGACTATTGTCACCTTTCGGCCCTTGCGGGGAAATAGTCCGCATGGTTTCAGCCGCTGAACTGACCCTTGCCCTTGATGCCCGTATTTTGACTGAATATCAAGAGGTGCTCGACCGCCCAAAGTTCAAATTTGACCAAGACAAGGTAGCAGCACTCCTTGATCAGATTGAACATCGTGGGCTTACAGTTGCGTCCTCCCCGCTTCCCCAACCTCTCCCCGATATTGACGATGAGCCATTTCTGGAAGTCGCCATAGCTGCACGTGCGATATGCATAGTTACCGGGAATCATGTACATTTCCCGTCTGAACTATGTCAGGGGGCAATGGTGCTTTCGCCAAGTGATTTTCTGGGATTTTATAAAAAACAGGAACTACGCTAAAAGTCGCAGACCGGCACGGATTGTTTCGCTTGCTGAGTCAAAACGGCCTTGCGCAGCCTGTCGGCGTCGCCACACTGATCAAAAAGTCCCCCCACCCTTTTTTTAGTAGTATCTCTTGACGATAGTATCCTTGTGGGATAATGTTTCCCTATGATCAAATCCTTCAAATGCAAGGAAACCGAAAAGCTTTTCTTTGGGAGATTTTCTCCCAAGTTGCCGCAGCTCATTCAGCGAACAGCGGCAATAAAGCTCAAGATGCTTAATGCCGCAACTGTTCTTGATACGCTGCGTATTCCTCCTGCCAATTATCTGGAGGCTTTACGCGGCGACAGGGAGGGGCAACACAGCATTAGGATTAACCAGCAGTGGCGCATCTGCTTTGTCTGGCAAGGTAATGACGCCTATGACGTCGAAATTGTTGATTACCACTGAGAGGTGACAGTATGACGAAACGTGATTTTCCGCCGATCCACCCCGGAGAAATTTTGTTGACCGAATTCTTGGCGCCGCTGGGTGTGACGCAATACCGATTGGCCAAAGATATTGGTGTGACCCCCCGGCGCATAAATGAAATCGTGCATGGGCGGCGTGCGATATCCGCTGACACCGCTCTCCGCCTTGGTCGATTTTTTAATATGGAAGCGCAATTCTGGCTGAATCTTCAGTCTCATTATGATATGGAGTTGGCGCTGGAAGCCCTTGAAGACCGCCTTGATACAGAAGTTCATCCGTTCCCCCGAGCGGCATAGGGCATTGCCGAACAATAGTTGCATTTTGATCTGCTCTGAAGGAAACAATGGAACAGTATCCTGCCTACGATCACGAACAGTTGCTGGAGCTGGCGGCCATGCGGATGCCCTTTGGTAAATACCAGGGGCGGCGCCTGATTGATCTGCCGGAGCAGTATGTCGTCTGGTTTGCCGGGAAGGGTTTTCCGGAAGGGAAACTGGGGGAGATGCTGCGGGCGGTTTATGAAATCAAGGTGAATGGTCTTGAATATCTGTTCGATCGGTTGCGCTGATGCCAACCGTTGACGGGACTGACCAAGATCGCTGGCCAGCCCCGCCTCTGAATTTCCCTAAGATTCCAATTGCTCTTCAACTTTTGTCACTCGATTGCTTAAGCGGGCCAGGGTCTTGCGCATTTCCGGCAGATGGGGGAAAATCGCTGCCGACTTGAGCCGGGATTTATGGGGAATGGCTGGCGTACCGCTGAGAATGGCCCCGGCGGCAACATTGTTGAATACCCCGGACTGGCCGGAAATCATGGCGTTGTCGCCGACAGTCACATGGTCGGTAATTGCCACCTGGCCGCTGATCGTCACATGTTTGCCCAGGTTGACGCTACCGGCCAGGCCGGCCTGGGCCACGATGATGCAGTCTTCGCCGACGGCGCAGTTATGGGCGACCTGCACCAGGTTGTCAATCTTGGTGCCGCGGCCGATGCGGGTCGTTTCCAGGGCGGCCCGGTCAATGGTTACATTGGCGCCAATCTCCACATCATCTTCAACAATAACAATACCGATTTGCGGGATCTTGAAATAGGCGGCACCATCAGGTGCATAGCCGAAGCCGTCGCTGCCGATGATCGTGCCGTTATGCACCGTGACCCGATTGCCGATGCGACAGCCTTCCCGCACCACCACCCCGGAATGCAGGGTGACATCGTCACCAACCACGACACCCTCGTACAGGGTTACATTGGCATGAATCGTTACCCGATCGCCAATTTTGACCCCTTCCGCAATATATGCACCGGGATAAACGGTTGCTTCGTGACCAATTATCGCCCCGGCATCCACCATCGCCCCGGGCATGATCCCCTTGGCGACCCGTGGCCGGCTGGTAAACAGGAATAATAATTTGGCAAAGGCCAGGTAAGGGTTGGCCACGACAATACAATTGCGGCCAAAGGTTTCGGCATTGGGGGGGAGGACGATGGCAGTGGCCCCGGTTGCTGCGACCTTGGCGGCATATTTTGGGTTGGCCAGAAAGGTGATCTGCCCTTCCTTGGCGGCATCAAGGGTGCCCAGACCAAAGATGGGTACCGTCGAATCGCCAACGGTCTGGCCGCCGAGATAGTCCGCTAATTCCTGTAATGTTTTACTTGTGGCCATGGTGGTCCCCTGATTCATAAATTTGTCGTTAACTGTACGCTAATCGCCGCAAATAGTCAGATTTTTGTGGAGCAGGTCTGGATCTCTAATGTCGAAGTGGGGTTCCCCTCGTTCTGGACATTTTGCCCCGTTACCGTTAGAATCAAGCGAATTTGCAGTGGGAGAAGAGTATGAATTTTAGCGGTCAAACGGTGGTGGTTACTGGTGGTACCCGGGGGATTGGCCGGGCAATCACCCTGGCGTTTGCTGATGCCGGGGCGACGGTCTATGCGGCCTATCGGCAAAACGAGGCGGCGGCAGCAGACGTACAGACCGCTGCCACTGACCTGGCTGGTCTGGTGGTGCCGGTGCAGGCCGACGTCAGTACGGCGGCTGGAGCGACGACCCTGCTGGATATGGCCGCAGCGGCCAGTGGCGGCATTGATGTGCTGGTGAATAATGCCGGGATCATCCGCGACGGCTACCTGGCGATGATGGCCGAGGCTGACTGGGATGCGGTGCTGCAGACCAACCTTTCCCCCCTGTTTCACTGCTGCAAGTGGGGCATTCGCAAGATGATGGCCAACCGCAAGGGAGTGATCATCAACCTTTCTTCCATTGCCGGGATTGCCGGTACTGCCGGCCAGACCAACTATGCCGCCACCAAGGGGGCAATCATCAGCTTTTCCAAGGCGCTGGCCCGGGAAGTCGGCCCCATGGGGATTAGGGTCAATGTGGTGGCACCGGGGATGATTGACACTGACATGACCGCCGGCCTGAAGCAGGATCTGGTGGAAAAAGTAATCAAGGGTTCGGCCCTGAGGCGGATTGGCCGGCCGGAAGAGGTGGCGGCGGCGGTACTGTTTCTTGCTTCGGAGCATGCATCCTATATCACCGGCCAGACCCTTATTGTGGACGGGGGAATCGTTTGATGCAACGGGAGCGGGTGGTCATTACCGGCCTGGGGATCTTCTGCGGTGCGGCCCAGGATATTCCGGCCTTTCGCAGCGCCATTCTGGAGGGTAAAAGTGGCGTCGGGCCGCTCGATCTGTTCGATGTCAGCGCGTTTCCGGCTCAGATTGCGGTGCAGGTGAAGGGCTATGATCCCGTGGCCCGCTTTGGCCGGCATACGGCGGCCAAACTTTCCCGGGCTGACCAGTTTGGTCTGTTGGCCGCTGGTGAGGCGTTGACTGACAGTGGTTTGGCAGGTGTCTATGATCCCTACACCGTGGGGGTGGTGGTTGGCGCCGGGGCCGCCGGCATGTTCCAGGCGGAGCAGTGGCTCAAGGGGATGCTCCACCAAGAACCGCTATCTCCCAGCTTACTACGCGGCATCCTCCCCGATAAAACATCTACTGTTATTGCCGAAGCCTTTGGCCTGGCCGGTTATCAGGGGACCGTGACCACGGCCTGTTCATCTTCTGCCACGGCCATCGGCTGGGGGGCGGACCTGGTGGCTCAAGGCAAGCTGGACGCCGTGATCTGCGGCGGTGCTGATTCCCTCTCCCTGCTCACCTTTGTTGGCTTCAATTCCCTGCGGGTGGTGGATCCGGAGCCGTGTGCCCCGTTCAGCCTCGGTCGTCAGGGCATTACCTTGGGCGAAGGGGCAGCCTTTATGGTGCTGGAACGGGAATCAGCCGCCCGGCAGCGTGGGGCAACGGTGTATGGCTGCGTGCGCGGTTATGCCATGGCCGGCGAGGCCCATCACATGACGGCGCCAGACCCGAACGGACTGGTGGCGGCGCGGTTGATGCGCGATGCCCTGGCCAGCGCCGGGATCAGTCCGGCAGAGATCGGCTGGGTCAATGCCCATGGTACCGGCACGCCACTGAACGATGTGGTGGAATCCACGGCCATGAAGCTGGTCTTTGGCGACCGGGTTACTGACGTGCCGTTGATCTCCACCAAGCCGGTCACCGGCCATTGTCTGGGCGCGGCCGGGGCCATCGAAGTGGTCGCCACTGTGCTGGCCTTAGGCAGCTTTACGATTCCACAGACCCTGCATTTCCGGGGGCGCGATCCGGAATGCGACCTCGATTATTGTCACGACGGCCCCCGACCGACGATTGCCACGGCGGCCATGTCCAATTCCTTTGCCTTTGGCGGCAATATCACTTCACTGGTGCTGAGCTTATGATGCAAGAAACTCCTGATATTGTGATTACCGGTCTGGCGGCTATCTCTGCCGCCGGGGTGGGTATTGAATCACTGGTAAAGGCTGTGCGGGATGGGCAGAGTTGTCTCACGCCAGTGCCGCCGGAACTGGCCTGCCAGCCGGGACAATTGTGGGGCCGGGCAGAAGCGTTCCGGGCTGCTGACTTCATGCCGCCACTCAAGGCCCGCAAGTTTGACCGCTGCAGTTTGCTGGCCACGGTAGCCACCGGTCTGGCGTTGACCGCTGCCGCGTTGCCGAAGGGGACCATGCCGTCGGAGCGGATCGGCATCACCATGGGGAGCGGTTTTGGTGGCATCACCAATTCCGAGGAGTTCCTCACCGGCTATTTTCAGCAGGGGGTGGAGGGGCTGACACCGATGCTCTTTCCCAATACCGTAGCCAATGCGGCTGCCAGCAACGCCTCCATCGAGCATGGCCTGCAGGGGCCCAACGTCACCACGGTGCAACGCTTCTGCTCGGCCGAAAGTGCGTTTCAGCTGGCCTGCCGCTTCATTGCCGAGGGTCGAGCCGAAGTGATGGTGACAGGTGGCGTCGATGAAGTGACCCCCCGCATGCTGCAGGGGTTTCATGCCTTGCACCAGGATCGCAGCTTTGCCCATAATTATGCCGAAGGGTGCGGTCTGCTGGTGCTGGAGCGGCGAGCCCATGCCGAAGCGCGTGGGGCGAGGATTTTGGCTGTGGTTGCCGGGATACGGACCATTGGCCGGCTGGTGCCGGGGCGTGAAGCTGACGGGCTGCAGCGATTGCTCCCGGAACTGCTGTCACCACACATTTCCCTGTCCGGGACGGCTGACCTCTGGCCCACGCTGATGAAAGCTCTGCCCGGAGCACCAACACTGAACCTGCCCCAGATCACCGGTCGTTCCATCGCCATGGGCGGACTTGCCATGGCGGCCCTGGTCGCCACCCTTGGTTCCGGCGAAGCGGGACTGCACCTGGCCGCTTCCCCCGAAGGCCCCTACTACGCCATCACCTTCCGTGGAGGGGCGACTGTTTAACCCCGACCCCACCGCATATCTCCCCCATCGTTACCCCTTTCTGTTTCTCGATCGGATCGTTGCCCGGCAGCCGGCGATTTCAGCCATGGCAGTGCGCCAGGCCAGCAGCAACGAGCATGGTTTTTCCCCGATCCTGCTGGTGGAGGGCTTGGCGCAATTGGCAGGGGTGGCCACGGTACAGGAGGAAGGTGAGGGCGGTTTTCTGGCCACCATCGATCAGGCGGAGTTCCTGGCGCCCTGGCAACCGGGCGATACGCTGCTCTTCAGCGTGCAGGTGACCAAGGCGTTTGGCCGCCTGTTCATGCTGGAGGGCGAAGTGACCGCCGGCGAGCAGGTTGTGGTGAAGGCCAGGTTGACCCTTGGGGTGGGGAAGTTATGAAAAACTCTGTTGTGCTATCATTGCTTTTACTGCTCTTGCCGTTGACCACGACTGCGGCCCCGGTGCCGCCGCTGGAGGCGTTGGAACTGCTGCGTCAGGGTTTTGCCGGCATGCAGGATTTTACCGCCGAGATCGTCCAGGAAAAACAGCTGGCAGTATTGAAAAAGAAACTGGTTTCCACCGGTACGGTCCGCTTCAAAAAGCCGGATCTGTTCTATCTGGAGCTGAAACCGCCCCATGCCAGCCGGATGGTGCTGCGGGACACAACGGTCGAACTGTATCTGCCGCAGGAAAAGAGCCGGCAGCAGATGGCGTTGCCGGCGGATGAAGGGCTGATGCGCTGGCTGACCCTGCTGGCCAAGCCGATCACCGCCCTGCCAGAGGGGATGGTGGTCAAGGCCGACCGCGTCGGTGACAACCAGACACTGAGCATCGCTCCCCAGAAACAGGGGCAAATTCGGACGGTCATCATCAGCAGCGGGATTGACGGCCGGCCACGCAAATTGACCATCGAGGAGCGGAACGGCAATCGGTCCGCCATCACCTTCCAGAAACTGCGGGCTAATGTGGGATTGACGGAAAAGGACTTCAAAGTTGAATGACAATGGCTGCGCAAAAAGTCCATCTGCGGCGTTACGCTCTGTCTTCGTCACTGCGGCGTACCTGATGTACGCCTCATTCCTCAGCCTTCGCAAGCCTTGCATATGGAGCTTTTTGCTGTGCCATAAAGGGCGAGAAAATCAATTATGAAAACAAGTATATGGTTCGTCATAGCTCTTTTGTTCTGTTCTCTCACTGGTTGTGCTACACAGCCGATCAAGCCAACAATCCCCCTCAATCCGACGGCGTCCATTGAGACCCTTTCCAGCAGCGTCACCCTATCCATCACGGCGGGAGAGAAGGGGATGTCGGGTCGTGGTTATCTGGTCATGCGTGCCCCGGACCAGTTCCGGCTGATGGTCCTTTCTCCCTTTGGTACCACGGTGGCGGAGATGTTTCTTGATGGCGAGCGGCTGCTCTACATTGCCTCGACCCAGAACCTGGCCTATCAGGGGCTGCTGTCCGAACTGCCTGATGCCCCGGCGCTGCAGGGGTGGCGGCTGCTCCGCTGGACGACCGAACGGGTTCTGCCGGAGGTGCCGGGGCAGGAATCGCTGCTGCGGCAGCGGGGCAATGGGGAGTGGGAGAGCGTCGATTTCGATGCGCAGGGGCTGGTGCGGCAGAAGCGGAGCGATGGTGACCGGGTCCGTTATGAAGGGTATCAGTCGGTAGATGGGGTGCCGGTGCCGACGGCGCTGGAGATTGTTGATCGTAACGGTATTACCGTGCGGATTGTGCTGGACGAGCCGGAGGTCAATACCCCACTGGACGAAAAGGTCTTTGTGCCGGTCCTGGATGGGGTGAAAGTCCTGCCGCTCAATCAGTTCCCAATCTCCTGATCATGTCCATTACTGCGACCGCCAACCGTCTGATTCAGCGCCACCTGACCTGGCTGCACCGAGTCGCCACCACGCGTCCCGGCACAACCCTGGCGGTTTCCCTGCTGCTGCTGCTCCTTTCCCTTGCTTCCATTGCTACGACCCGTTTCGAAGCGGATGTCTTCCAGCTCTTTCCGGCTCGGTCAGGGGCGTTGAAGCTCTTCCTCGACACCCTGCGCTGGTCCGGCAGCGGCAACGAGGCCTATTTCCTGATTGAAGGGGAACCGTCGACCCTGCCGATCGAGAGCGAACGCTTTGCCGGTCGGTTGCGCCAGCTGGTCATTGCCGGCCAGCCAGCCTTCAGGCGGGTCACCTACCGGCTTTACGAGGAGGCGGACGCTGCTCCCTTTGCCACTTTTGTCGGCCAGGCAGTGCTGACCCCGCAGCTTTTCCTGCCGCCAGAACAGTTGCCGGCCTATCTGCAGCGGTTGACCCCGACCGGGCAGCAGACCGCTCTGGCCGGGACGGTGACGGCCCTGGCCAGCCAGGCGGGCATGGGGATGGCGGACCTGTTGACTGCCGATCCGCTGAACCTGCGGGAACTGGTGCTGCCGCGCCTGAAGAGGGGGGGGCAGGCGCTGGACCTGGACCCGGCCTCGCCGTATTTCCTTTCCCGTGACCAGCGGGTGCTGATCATGATTGCCGAGCCGGCCCGGCCGGTGCAGGACATGGCCTTTGCCCGCCAGTTGGCCGCGGCTATTGATCAGGCCCGCCAGGGAGCAACCGTCAAGATTTCCTGCGCCGGGGCCCATGTCTCGGCGGCCATTGACGAAGCGACCATGAAGGGAGAAATCCTCGGCTGCATCGGATCATCGTTGCTGGTGGTGCTGGCACTGTTCTTTGGCACCTATCGCCGCTGGCTGCCGACCCTGCTGCTGCCGCTGATCATCGGCTGGGGGGTGGCGCTGGCCCTGGGTCTGGCCGGTGTGTTGCTCCCCTCGGTACATATCATCGCCTTTGCCTTCATGGCCCTGATCATCGGCCTCGGTACCGACTATTCTATTCACCTTTATGACCGCTTTCACCTGGAACGGAGTGCCGGCGTGGACCGGGATGCGGCCCTGGAGCTGGCTTGCCTCGATACCGGCCATGGCATCTTCACTGCCGCAGCCACCACCGCCCTGCCTTTTCTCTGCCTCGCCTTTGCCGAGGTGCGGGCCCTGGCCGAACTGGGTCTGTTGGTCGGCTTGGGTGTCCTTTCCACCATGTACGCCACCTTCCTGTTTCTGCCGCCGCTGTTGCTGTTCATGGAGCGGCGCTGGCCCAACACGAACTACGCACCGCTCCCCGGCTTCGGCCTGAAAGCGGTCTGGCGGCTGGCCGGCCGCTATCCACTGCTATTACGGATTATTTCCCTGCTCGCGGTGCTAGTTGCGGCGGTGTTGGCAACCGGTATCACCTACGAAGGGGATTTGAAGAATCTGCAGCCGCGCCATTCCGAAGCGTTTCTCACCCAGGAGAAGATCGAAAAACACCTGGCCATCAGCCCGCAACAGCTGCTGGTAGCCATTGACGGTGCGGATCGTGATGCCCTGCTGCAGCAGGGGGAGGCGCTGGATCGACTGGCCACCCGCTACCTGCAGGCGGGGCAGCTGACGGACTATTCCAGCCTCGGCATGCTGCTGAACGATGCGGCGGCGCAACGGATCGTCAGCGAGGGGCTGCGCTCTGCCCTGGTGGGTCGCCAGCTGGCAACCGAGACCGGGAAAGGCCTGGAGCAGGCCGGATTTGCGACAACAGCGTTTGCTCCGTTCCTGGCCGGCATCGGCACGCTGGCCACGGCCACAGAGCTGCCGACCGCCAAGGGCATCGACCTGCTGGCCGCCTCCCCGCTCAAGGGGGTGGTGAGCCGCCACCTGCATCAGGATGGGGCCGGCTATCACCTGCTGGCCTATCTGCACTACCGTGGGGCGGAGTTCCCGGTAACCAGCTTTTTGAGCGACCTGCAAAAAGAGGTGCCGACCGCCCGGGCCACCAGTATTGACCTGGTGAGCCAACAGCTGACCGCGCTGGTACGGCAAAGCTTCATCTGGAGTGCGGCCCTGGGGGGCATCCTGGTGTTGCTCCTCCTCTTTATTCATTTTTCCGAACTGGCCGGCATCTTTGCCACCCTGTTCCCGGTGCTGGCCGGGGTGGCGACCATGCTGGGGATCATGGCCGCTATCGGCATGGGGATTAATTTCATGAACGCCATGGTGCTGGTAACCATCCTCGGCATGGGGAGCGACTACGGCATGCATATCGCCCACCGGGTCGGAAAGCAGGAACGCTGTAAAACGAATGCGATTGCCGGTGGAGAGCAAGGCGGCGAAGAGGGGCCGACGCAGGCGTACGGGCAGTACGTTGAGGAGGGCCCCGATGAAGCCAACGCCGCTATCTGCCGGCAAGCGGATTCGTTTGTCCAGAGCGGCCGGGCGGTGCTGCTGTCTGCCCTGACCACCATTGCCGGCTTCGGCTCCCTGGCCTTTGCCGATTATGGTGCCTTGGCGTCGCTCGGCTGGGCCACCAACTTCGGCATCGGCGCCACCGCCCTCTTTAGCCTGGTGGCGCTGCCGGCCTTCTTCCGCCGCACCGGCGGTGTCCCATGAGTCGACCGCGCCTGTTGCTGATCTATCCTGCTACCCATCAGCTGGGCTGGGTGAAGCGGTTCCAGTTGCCGTCCCTGGCGCTGAAGCAGGTGGCGGCAGCGACCCCGGCCGAGTGGGAGATTGTGCTCGCCGACGAGGTGCATGAGGAAGTGCCGTTTGCTGGCGCATTCGATCTGGTGGGGATCACCGCCATGACCCACCAGGCATACCGGGCCTATGAGATTGCCGATCGCCTCCGCGCCCAGGGGGTGCCGGTGGTGCTGGGGGGGATTCATCCGACAGTACTGCCGGATGAGGCGCAGCTCCATGCCGACGCCGTGGTGATCGGCGAGGCGGAGCCGGTCTGGGCTGAGGTATTGGCCGATGCTCTGGCTGGGCAGCTCAAGCCGCGCTATCAGCACCCGATCCCAACCGGTCGCGACCTGATCATTCCCTGGGGCCGGCGGGACATCTTTGACGGCAAGCAGTACCTGACCACCCAGACCCTGCAGGCGAGTCGGGGCTGTCCCTACGACTGCCCGTTCTGCATCACCTCCAACTACTTTGGCAAAAGTTTCCGTTACCGCGACCCGGCGGACGTTTTGGCAGAACTCAAGACCTTCAGCGGCAAGTTGACCGTCTTTCTCGATGACAATATCCTCGGTGATCCGGAGCGGGCCAAACCGATTCTGCGGGGGATGCAGGGGATGGGGTTCAAGTGGGGCGGCCAGGCCAACCTGCGCTTTGCCGAGGACCCGGAGGCATTGCAGCTGCTGGCCGGCTCAGGCTGCATCGGCATCTTTGTCGGCATCGAATCGGTGGCCGGCGAGCATGCCAATCATCCCAAAACCGGCAGCCGCTATTCCCAGACCGAACTGATCCGCCGCATTCGTGACACCGGTGTGGTGGTAGAGGCGTCCGCCATCTTCGGTTTTGACGACCATGACGAATCGGTGTTCGAGCGGACGTCTCGGGTGTTGGAAGAGTGCCAGTCCAGCCTCCCCACCTTCCATATCCTCACCCCTTATCCGGGGACGGCCCTGTTTGACCAGTACGACCGGGAAGGGCGGCTGCTGCACAAGGAGTGGAATCGCTACGACCATGGCCAGGTGGTGTTCCGGCCCAAATTGATGACCGCCGAGCAGCTGTATCATGGCTGGCAGCAGGCCCGCTGGGAGGCGTACCGTTGGCCAAAGATTGGCAAACGGGTCATGCAGGGGCCGGGCAAGATCGTGCATCTGCTGTATAACCTGCTGCGCCGGGGTGGGATTGAAAGGCCTGGCAGAATCAATCGTAGATTGGAGCATGTGTGGTCACGATCTTAAACCTTTCCCGGCGCGCCAACGGTACCAACGACACCATCTGTGACCTGCTTTGTGCCGGGCTGACGGCAGAGGGGCTGGCTGTGCAGCAGCTCAGGACGCGGGATCTGACGATCCAGTTCTGCACCAACTGCCGGGCCTGTATGAAGCCGGTGGGCGCAGTGCTGGGGCCATGCCCGCTGGTTGATGATATGGCGGCACTACTCGATACGCTGATGCGATCGACGACGATCATTCTGTCGGCGCCGATCAACTGCTACGACCTGCCATCCATTCTCCACGTGATCATTGAACGGATGGGGGTCTACTGCTACTGGCCGGACGACAGCTATTCGCCCAAGGTTCGCAAAGTGCAGCAGGATATCCGCGGCATCCTGATCACCACCAGCGCCATGCCGAGCATCATGGTCCCGTTGACCACCCAGGCGCGCAAGACCTTTCGCCTCTTTGCCAAACCGATCGGCATGAAGCGGCTCAGTTATTATCATCTGGGGTTCAAGGGGCGGCAAATCGATATGCCCTTCAATAATCGGGACCGCGCGGTTGTTAATAAAATCATCAGCCAGCTGGTTGCTGGTGCTCGTTAAGTAAAATAAAGGATTTTGTTGCACCATGAATGTTCTGCTGCTACGCCCCGATCCGGGGCATGAAAAATTTGGTCTGGGTCCATTCTTTCGGGTGGAACCGCTTGGCCTGGAATATATCGGTGCCGCACTGCTGGCGACCGGACATCAGGTGACCGTGGCCGACCTTCGCTTTCGCCCCGGCGTTGCCACATGGGTGCGCCGCAGCCAACCGCAAATCGTCGGCATTTCCTGCCTCCACGCCCTTGAGTATGACCGGATTATTGCCACTGCCGCCGAGGTGCGCCTGGCCGCGCCCGCTGCCTTCATCATCGTCGGTGGCCATGCCGCCGCGGCTTATCCGGCGCCGCTGGAGCATGACCTGATTGACGCCATCTGTCTGGACGACGGCGAAGAGGTGTTGCCGGCCCTGGCCACGGTGCTGGCTGCCGGGGCGCCACCGAGCGAAGTGCCGGCGCTGCGGCTGAAAACAGCAGGTGGCTGGATCACTACCCACCCCTTGCCGGCGCAGACCAGCCTGGATCTGGTGCAGCTGCCGGCAAGGCAGCTGGTGGAGCGGCACCGGAGCGGCTATCACTGCCTGCTGTTCAAGCCGGTTTGGCTGGTGGAGACTTCCCGTGGCTGCCCGCATCGCTGCTCCTTCTGCTCGGTCTGGCAGCTTTATGGCCGCACCTGTCGCGAGCGGAACCTGGCCGCGGTGGTGGAGGACTTCATGGCCGCCGGTGATGCTATCTTCGTGGCGGACGACCTGTTTTGGTACAACCGGGAGCGGAGTCTGGCGCTGGCGGACGAGCTGCAGCGGCGGGGGATGCGGAAACGCTGGCTGCTGGTGCAGACCCGCACCGACCTGATTTGCAAGAGTGCCGACATTATGGCCGCCTGGCGCCCCCTGGCCAAGGACTTTGACATCTTCATCGGCCTGGAAGGGGCGAGCGACAGCGCCCTGTCCGGCATCACCAAGGACACCGGGGTGCAGGAAAGCATCGAAGCGGTACGGATCGCCCGGGAGCTGAAGTACGGCATCAACGGCAACTTCGTGGTAGGCCATGAATGGAGTGAGGCGGAGTTTCATGAATTGTGGGCGTTTGTCGCCAGTAACGGTCTGCAGCGGGCTGGCTTCACGGTGCTGACCCCGCTCCCTGGCACCGAATTCTACGAAGAGCAGAAGGCGCAGATCCCGGACCAGCCCTGGAGCAACTTCGACATGCACCACCTGCTCTGGGAGCCGAAGCTGGGGGCGGCACGCTTTCTCGAACTCTACGCCGAAACCTGGAAACGCTCCATCCTCAACACCTCGGGCGAAAAGAGCCTGCTGGACTGGGTCAAACAGGTGAAGCCAGCGCAATGGCCCTACATCATCCGGGTGCTCTGGCAGACCCAGCGAATGATGAAGCCCCCGGCTTACCTGGCCGAACACGTCGTCAGCCGGACGCCGCTGCCACCGCCGGCAGCACGGCAGCCGAGTGAGATTGCGGCAGCCGCGGCTAAGAACAAATAATCGTTTTTTGTCCTCTGATCGGCCAAGGATAGCAATATACCCGTTCAGCTATACCTTTACCCTGTCACTGGCAGCGCCAAGGCGATCCGCACCGCTTCGTCGTAAGTGGTGAGTGGAATGGGGAGCAGGTCGCGAATGCGCTGTTCGCGGCAGATGACCTCGTTGGCCAACCCCTCGATCAGGGGCATGGAGATGGATGGTTTGATTGGCGTAATCAGGGCGACCCAGTAGGACGAAAGCTTTGGGGTCAGGACCGGCACCGGCAGGATCCAGATCCGCCGGCCGTCAAGGGCGGCAAAGCGCTCCATCATTTCCCGATAGGTCAGGATGTCCGGACCGCCGATATCGAAGGCGTCATTGGCGGTCCGTTCGTCATGCAGGCAGCCCACCAGGTAGCGGATCACGTCATTCACTGCAATCGGCTGGCAGCGGGTCGTTACCCAGCGTGGGGTAATCATCAGCGGCAACCGTTCCACCAGGGAACGGATCATTTCGAATGAGGCGCCTCCGCTGCCGATAATCACCGCCGCCCGCAGCACAGTGGTGGCAAAGTTCCCCTGCTGCAGGATTTCTCCCACATCACGACGGCTCTGCAGGTGTTCGGACAAGCCGGGGCCGGTTTCTCCCAGCCCACCCAGGTAAATCACCCGCCGCACGCCGGCCCGCTCAGCGGCTTGGGTAAAATGCTCAGCCGCCCGCCGGTCCCGCTGTTCAAAACCTGCCCGGCCACCGGCCATGGAGTGCACCAGGTAATAGGCGGTGTCGACCCCTTGAAATGCTGTCGGCAGGGTCAGTGGTTCCAGCAGGTCACCGCTGACGGCCTCGGCTCCAGCCGGCAGGTCAAGTGCCCGCCGCATCAGACAACGCACCAGCGTCCCTTCGGCAGCAAGTGCCTGCACCAGCCGCTGGCCGATAAACCCCGAAGCCCCCGCTACCAGAACTGTTTCTGTCATACGATTTCTCCGTTGTTATATGTAATGCTATACTGTGCCACAGCCAGGTGTAGTTACAAGTCACCCGGCGTTTGCGGACGCTCCCGGCAAAATGAATGTAAGGCAGACCAAAGTCAGTTTATCCTAGAAACGGCAGTTCGAATAACACAGAGCAACGGAGCAACGGAGAAATCAGGATGTTACATTAAAAGCGACATTCTCCAATAAGGTGAGCCTCATAAAGGCATTTTCGATAAAAATCTTCTTTGTATTTACTCCGTTGCTCCGTGTTTCAAATGCTCTTTTTAGGTTTATAATTTTGTGGCGACGTAAAACAGATCGACTTCCCCTGAACGGGACGAAGAGGACTTAGCCATGAGGATACGTAAGATGTTGCTCGCAGTGGTGATTGGCATAGTGTCGGCAACACCAGTCTGGGCCAACGAAGCCAGCGAAGAGATCAAGCAGACCGGCCGGGAAATCAAGGCCGGGGCCAAGCAGGCCACCGGTAATCTGAAAGAAGACTTTAAAAAGTCGGGTCGGGAGACCAAGGCAGCTCTCAAGTCCGAAGGGCGCAAGATGAAAGAGGGCTTCAAAAAGGCTGGGCGTGAGATCAAGCGGGAAGCGAAAAAGACCGGCAAGGAGATCGGTCCGGCGTTGAAAGAGGCGGGGCATGAGACGAAGGAAGGTTTTAAGAAGGCGGGACAGGAGATCAAGGACGCGGTGAAGTAGGCACCCGGGGAGCCGAAGCTCCCCAGTGCAATCCATTGAGGACTATGCCCTTGCTGGTGGGCCACCGAAGGCGATCAGCGGGAAGAAGACCATCGGTAGGAAGAACAGGCCAATGCCGAAGATTGCGCCGCGGCCAAACCGCTCGGCCAGGGCGAGCATGGCCAGGAAATAACAAATCAGGCCGATCAGCGGGACAAACAGCAGGATCAGCCACCACCCAGGTTTGCCGGAGATGATCATGAGAATGTACATGTTGTAGATCGGCACCAGACTTTTCCAGCCAGCCTCACCACATTTTTCAAAGACCATCCAGATTGAAGCGATTACCAGCAGGCACAACAGCAAAATGACAATCAGGTAGGTGATGCCCAGGCTTTTCAACTGCGCGGTGTTCTGCTGCGGCATGGCGTTCTTTTGTGCCTCCAGCGCTTTTTTCATCAGTTCCGGATCTTTCTTTTGCATCGCCTCCACCATCAGGGCCGCAGCTTCCTTGGCCCGCCGCTCCTGCTCGGCCTTGTCGAGCGGGGCGTTGGTGTCAGTCGGCGTTGACGGGGCCGGTTCGGGCTGAGCGGTTGCCACTGGAGCGGGAACCGGGGCAGGGGGGTGCGGCGGCGTCACTTTGGCTGCCGGGACAGCGGTGGGTGTTGCTGGCACCGCAACTGCCGTTGCCGCATAAGCTGGCTTGACTGCTCCCGCAGTTTTGCTCCGCTTGCGCTGGGACTGCTTGTTGGCCGTCGCCTTGCGCGTCTGCTGCAGATCGACTTCGCTGGTGGCAAATTCGGCCACCGTGTCCCGGTTGATCTTGACGAATACCTTGTCGCCCCGCTGCCAGTAATTCTGGCACTCAATATAGCTGCCATCCTGCAGATAAACCTGCTTGCCAAAGCAGACCCCTGCCAGGAGCAGCCAGGTAACGAGCAGGAGCGCCATATTTCTGATGATTAGGTTCATCTTTCCCTCCGGGTGTGATCAAAGCGTATTTAAATTTCTTATATTTATTGTCGGCGAATGATGGCAATGAATTAAGTGAAAACGAAAAAGGGGAGCCGATTGGCTCCCCTGAAAAGTTCTAGACTATTTGTTTTCCTTTACCACAGTGCCTTTGACTTTGAAGATGTAGCCGTTTAGCACATACGCCCAGAACCACTGCTCCTCGATGACCGGATCGATAATGCAGGTGCCGCCAACTTTGGTGACGGCCTCTTCGTAAGCATTGATGAATCGGCTATTCTGATTGATGGGGATCAGCTGGAACAGCATGATACCTACAGAGCTTCCTTCTGATGGTCCAATGACCGTGGCGTTGGAGTCACACTTGCGAAAATTCAATGGATCACTGACACATCCTGCCAGCAAACCTCCAATAAAAAGCAACAGAAACAGTTTCTTCATGGGCCCTCCTTCTTTGTTGGCACGAACTGTCAGCGGTCGGTCGGGTCAGTACAACTTTTCCAGAAACTTGCTCAGGTTTTCGCCGATTCCCTTGGCTTGATGGGGAAAAAGGTCCTGATAGCTTTCCATGGTCATTGCTCCACGATAGCCGGTTTCCCGGTCTTCAAACGTTGCCAGTTCCTTGCCGGTGGCGGCATCCACCAGCTTCCCCTTGAATTTTAGATAAGCTTTTCCGGCACCAAAACCGACGAAGAACTTGAGAGCGCGGCTACCGGCGTTGAACTCGGAAATCTGGCCTTCAAGGATGACTGCTTTTCCCGTTGGCTGGCCATTTTTGATAATGGTAGTGAACAGCTTTTTGCTCTTCAGCTCCCCTTCCAGCGTCAAGGCAATGTTTGACAGCAGCATGGGGGTCATGGTGATGATTTTGGCCTTTTCCTCCTCATTGACGCTGGAGTATTCAGCACCTTCCACGGAAAAATCCTTAATGACGATGGTGTCGTAATTTTTGGCCAGTTTTTCGGTCAGGAAGATGGTTTCCTCGCTAAGTGCTTCCGGCTTGGGCAGAGTATTCGCCGCCAGCAGGCAGACTGGTGTTAATGCAAGGGTTAGGGCCAGGAACAGCAGGGTGAACAGTCGTTGCATGTGTACCTCCAGAATATGTGTGATGGACTGCTATTCGGCGTTTTCGGGTGCAACTTGAGTCGCTAATAACTGAAATCCCAAAGAGAATTACTGGTATTGGGGCCACAGCTGCCGGCCCAGGGTTCAGCAGGCTGATAAAAACCGGTGTCCCAGACCTCAAAATGGAGATGTGGTCCCGATGAATTGCCGGCACTCGCGGCTTGGGCGATCTTTTGCCCCTTGGTGACCGTTTGCCCCGGGGTCACTATAATTGAGTTTTTCTTCAGGTGGTCGTAGCGGGTGGCAAACACCCCTGGAACGCCGGTGTGCCGTATGACCACCACATTGCCGCCTGCAAAGCATAAATAGCAGTTTCCCGTTCCCGATGGGCAGTAGGGGCCGAGCGGGGTGCAGACCGTTGTGCCGGAAGAACCACCGGCACCCGGAAAACTTGCCGGATTGGTGCAGTCTGGTTCGGCGCTGTTCGGGCAGTTGTCGTACTTGCCATCAAAAACCCAGAGAACTTCACCGTCGGCTGCGGCATAGACATCCATGCCGGCAGTCATCTGCGCCGAAGAAATCGTGATGTCGGTTCCCTGGTGACCGATATAGCCGGGTGGGCCACAGTTAAAGGCGGTGCCATTATTGTCAATGTCCGGGTAGCCAATACCGCCGCAGGTACCATCCTTGGTACAGTTGATGGGCCACCCCAGCTTGGGACTGCTGGCGGCGGAAATGGTTACATTTGTGACGCCGAGGACAGAACCGACCGTGGCCGTGACCGACGTTGTGCCGGCCGTCAGGGCAGTGAGCTTGCCTTTGGTCCCGGCGGCAGTACTGATGGTGGCCACTGTTGGCGTCGCCGAGGCCCAGGTTGCCGCGGTGGTCAGATCTGTGGTTGTGGCGTCGGCATAGGTGCCGGTGGCCGTAAATTGCTGATTCGCGCCAGCTGTCAGGCTCGAATTGGCTGGGATGACGGCAATGGAGATCAGTTGCGGGGGGGCTCCCCCACTGCTGTTGCCTCCGCCGCTGCAGCCGGCGACCAGCAGGCAGCTGACGAACAGCATGATGCACCGCAGGAGTTTATTCATTGCATGATTCCTTGGGGACAGTCTGGTGGACAGGTCTTTTTTATTCGCGGGGCAAACTCGATGAGATGATCGTGGCGAATCTTCTGTGGAGTCTCCGGGCGGTTGCTGGCCAGAATGGCTACCCCCTCGTAGGCCTCGATCCGCTGCAGCAGCGCGGAGGTTTCCTGATTGGCATATCTGCCGTGTGGATCGGTGGCAGCGGTACGCTTGCCAAAGAGATCATCAGCGTCTTCAAAAAAAAGTATCACATTCTGTAATCCGGCCTTGGCCAGCAGCAGGTTCAGGTTTTTCTCAGTTTCACCGGCGTATTTGCTGACCAGTGCGGCCAGAGCAACCCGCTGCACCGGGCGGGAAAGCTGGCGGCCGAGGGTCTCGGCGGCCGGTAGTTTTTCGGCACCGTTTGGCCCGGCGAAGATCAGGGTCGTATGCCGCTTGCCGGCAGCCCGCGTCTGCATTAGCTGCTTGCCGATTTCCTGGACCTGGCTGGTTGCCGCCGGGAGCTGGCTGATGTCGCGAATTAACGGCTTTTCGACTTGGATGGCAACTGCGGCAGCTGGCAGCATCAGCATAGCAATCAATGCCAGAACCACTATTAGGGTGATGGCTGCTGTGCCTCGGCGGGTGAGCATGGTAGCAAGCATAATGGGACTTAGTTCAGTCCTGTGGCACTACTGAACAATGGCCACCCGCCCTTTTTCCAGGAAATTGTTGCCGTAGCGGATTGACTCTTCGAGGATGGTGGCATCTTCCGGGTTGATGGCGATGCGATTATTCGGGTCGATGGCCTCGGCAAAGATGATGATCGGATTTACTCCGGCGCTCTCCATGGCCCGGGCCTGCTCGAGGGAAATGGCGTAGCGGACGATGCCAAAGGTTCGGACAACCTCCGGTGCCACCCGCCGCACGCCGTAGACCAGGACATATTGTCCTTTCTGCTGTGCGGTTACCACTGGCAACAGGACCCGCTCGAAGCGCTGATTGTCGAGCAGCACGATGGCCCCAGTGGCGGGCCGGGTTCGATCAAAGATCGCTGGTCGCCGCGCTGGCGGATAACTCGGTGATGAAGCGACGTTTGGAGCTGACGCTGGCGCGGTATAGGCGACCGCGGCTTCTGGCTGGTTGGCATAGGTGTCAAGGTTAATGGCCGAAACCAGCACCGGTTTGCCGGTGCACTCGGGAGAGCGGCCATCCAGGCAGAGCCGCATGGTGACGGTCGCCATTGGCGAGCCGTTGACCATTTTCACGTCCTGATTAGCGATGGTCGCCCCGCGGATTACTCCTTCTACCCGCGTTCTGGTTACCACATCCCGCTGCAGGGTGCCGCCGACCGTGGTCTGGGTGTCGATATGCACCCCTTTTATCGCCTCCAGCAGGGCGCGTTGAGCGTCGATTTCTGCGGCCCGCCTGGCATTCAGCATGGCCTTGGCCGGGTTGTTCCCGGGCGCCGCCGTGCCGTAGCCGACGGCGGTAACAAAACCATTCGGCCAGTCAACGGCCCCCTTCTCGCCAGCGGCATGCACCGCGCCGGTCCAGCCGAAGCTACAGATCAAAGAAGAGATAACAATAATCCGACAAAAAACATTTGAAACACGGAGCAACTGAGCAACTGAGTAAATACCAAGAAGATTCTTAGCGAAAAAGCCTTTTTGAGACTCACCTGATTGGTGAATGTTGTTTCTAATGTAACAACCTGATTTCTCTGTTGCTCCGTTGCTCTGTGTTATTCGAACTGCCGTTTCTAGGATATTCCAATGGTATGGGCTCATCAGCTGCTCCGTTTTTTTGG
>JANOEC010000010.1:0-52569 GCA_031412995.1 Geobacteraceae bacterium | reverse complement strand
GGCCCCTGATGATCTTATTGCCGCTCTTTCCGCCAACCGTTTTCAACACCTTCCAGTAACAATCGAGCATGCACTTTACGCTGGATCGCTCCCGCGCCACCATGACGACCCATTCGACCGGATGCTTGTTGCACAGGCTTTAATGGAGAAGCTGACCATTATTACCCGTGACAACTCCATCCCGGCATACAATCCTGCCTTAATAAGCGCCTAAAAGAGGCAAAATACGGGCAATCGATGTTCACTCGTATTCTCCTTGAATTCAAAACTTGACATCTCTCTGACATCCGTCATCATGTAGGTATCAACACTACATTTGGAGGGTCTATGCAAACCGTACGGGCTGTTGATGCCAACCGTCAGTTTTCCAGCGTCTTGAAACAGGTTTCACAGGGAGAAGAGTTTCTCGTCATCTCACGAGGGAAACCTGTGGCGACAATTTCACCGGTCAGAAAAGCCGATAACACCCACGTTGCTGCACGGAACATGCTGCTAGAGCGCTTGTGCAGTCAGGAAACGACCGGCGTTAGAACCTGGACCCGTGATGAACTGTACGAGCGCACCCCATGAGAGTAGCCATCGACACCAATATCCTTGCCTACGCCGAAGGAATTGGCGATACCACCCGTCGGGACGCCACCATGGATCTGCTGACGCGATTGCCTCCTGAATGCGTTCTGCTTCCGGTTCAGGTACTGGGCGAGCTCTTTCGGGTTCTTACCGGCAAAGCGAACTGTTCTCCGGATACGGCCCGCTCCCGCATACTGCAATGGGCCGACAGCTTCGAGGTTACTGATTCAACCTGGTCTGCTTTTCAGTCAGCTTTTGACCTGACGGCAGATCATGGTCTCCAGATCTGGGATGCCCTGATACTTGCCGTTACCGCCGAAAACCGCTGCCGGATGCTGCTAAGCGAAGATATGCACCATGGCTTTACCTGGCGCGGGGTTACAGTGGTGAACCCCTATCGAATCCCGGCCCATCCGTTACTTTCCTCGCTCCTGATTTAAGTTGACACTTGTCTGAGTCAGTATCTCCCTTGAGCACTACAGAATACTTATTCCATTATTACAAAAATCGACTGCACCAGACGCAGAAGCCGCAGATTCTAACCAACTTCCTTCCCAAAAATCTCCTACTGGCACTGAAACGATAGCGTTGCCGGTGCGGTGGTATGAATGAAGTACCCTCTGTCCATAAGGCCGCGCGCAGACTGAGTTGTGATTGTGGCGAACCGGCTCTTAACGAGTTTTTGCAGAAAACAGCCCGCCAACAGAAGGACAAAGGACTTTCAAATACCTTTGTTCTTGCTGATGAACATGCCCCCCATAAAATATTGGGTTTTTTCACCCTCTCTTTTTTAGAGATCGATGCTGCTTGTCTCCCGGGTAAATATGCGCGCAATCTGCCGAAGTCCTCGCGGCTGCCTGGTGCTAAGCTTGCCAGGCTCGCGGTGGATTCTGACAACCAGGGCAAAGGATATGGTGATCTGCTGCTGGCCGATGCCATTAAACGTATCCTGGCAACGAAAAAGGAATCGGGTGGTTTGACCGGTTTTTTTGTTGATGCAAAAAATAAGAACGTAAAGAAGTTCTATCTTCGTTTTGGTTTTATCCCCCCCCAAAGATGATCCACTGAAGCTCTTCTTGCCGCTTAGTACTCTCGTGAATGGATTAAAATCGCAATAACTGTGTGATATCCAGCGGAGAAAAGCATAACCTCTCTTTGGTTGGGGAACCATACCGGGGCATGAATGCCCCGGCTACATGCATTCAGTCGCTATGCGACGTATGCCAGGACAAAACGGACAACGCTGTCTGTCCCCGGACATTTACCTGTGGCTAATCGCCCCATACAGGCCCTGCGGCGTCGATTCGATTACCTCAACCGGCACCTGCAGTGCAGCTGACAGGTCATCACCGTCCAGATCGTCCAGGAATACCCCCTCCCCTTCCTTGAGCATCACATCAGGGATCAGCACCAGATCACCCAACGCACGGCCAGTCAGGGCAGTAACAATATCCTGACCCGCCACCAAACCGCTAACCGTTACCTCCGGGCCAAAGAGCCGATTGGGAATCGGTATAACCTGCAGCGTCACCCCGGTCCGGGCAGAGAGCTGCTGACAGAAGTCCGTCAGGTATGCTGCCGGCGATTCACCGGTAACGACGGTAACCTGCAGTGGCGGCAAGGGGTCTGCTTCGGCCAGCACTTCAGCCGCTTCAGCCAGGAACAGTGGAATCATGCCAACGCCATTTTCCAACTGCGGGAAGTCCCCATAGGTAGAGATATCCGGAAATTCCTTATCCGCCTTGATGTACCACTCGTCCGCCAGAAACAGGAACGGTTCACCGAACCGGGCGGACAATGAGTCAGCAACCGGCTGCCACGTCGCAATAAATTGCTCGGCATAGCTGACCGATACCGGCTCCAGTTTGGGAAGACCACGGCGGTGACTGGTGAGACCGAGCGGCACAATGGCGATGGAGAGCACTGCCGGGTGCAGGGCAGCCAGGTCAGCCACGGTTTTTTCCAACAACACGCCATCGTTCCAGCCGGGACAGACCACGATCTGGGTATGGAAGGTGATCCGGGCGGCAGCCAGTTCGGCCAGCACCTCAAGGATCGGCACCAGTCCGGTTTTGCCCAGCATCCGTTCGCGCATTGCCGGTTCAGTCACATGCACCGACACATACTGGGGCGATAGCCGTTGCGCCTTGATGCGGGCCAGATCCTTTTTCGTCACATTGGCCAGGGAGACGTAATTGCCGTAGAGAAATGAGAGTCGGTAATCCTCATCTTTCACATACAGCGGCTGGCGCAGCCCCTTGGGCAACTGATGGACAAAGCAGAACACGCACTTATTGCCACAGCGGGCCGGGCTTGGCGGACCAAAGACAATACCAAGCGGCTCACCTTCATCACGTTCGATGTCTGCTTGCCAGACCTCACCGTCAGCGGCACAGACTTCGATCAGCAGTTCTTCGCTGGTGTCATAAAAGTGAAAGTCGATCAGATCGCGCAACCGCTGGCCATTAATGGCTAACAGCCGATCTCCGGGTTGAATACCCAGTTCGTCGGCAATACTCCCCGGGGTTACGTCCTCGATATAGAGTCCCTGCATGACGCCTCCACTGATTATTGTATTCAACCTGACGATAGCCGTGGTCACAGAAATTGGCGGGGGCGAGCCGCACCTGCGCTCGCCCCCGCCAATCATCGTATGTGGTGCCTCATCCTGCTTAGGAATGCAATCGGAACGTTCCATCCATCGAAGTAATCGTGGCAATTGCATGTTTGTAGATCAGGATATCACCTTGGACTTCCATCAGTACCGAAAAGTTATCGAATGACTTGATGAACCCTTCCATCTTGGCGCCGGACATGAGCGTAACAACCACGCGGACCCGCTCCTTCCGTGACTGATTCAGGTATTGATCCTGAATATTGAACGGTGCCTTAGACATAACAGAGCTCTCCTTTTAAGCAAAAAATTGAATAGCAATATGTTGGATACTAACAAAGTTCTGTGGATATTCAACCCAATTTATTGGTTCTTCCTGTTGACACCAGGTAAGCTGTCGCTTCGCGTAGAGTCGGGTGTTGCGGATGATCAGCGCCCTTGCCTCTGCCAAAGATATCTTCCCCGCCAGATGGGCACAGATTTCCTTGTAGCCAATGGCCCGCAGCGGCTTGAGAGAAGCGCTGTATCCTGAAGCGAGCAACTGACTGACCTCGTCCGCCAGGCCTGCGGCCAGCATGGCATCAACCCGCGCTTCGATGCGCGCATACAACTCGGCCCGCTCAACGTGCACGCCGATCTTCAGACAGGCATACCGTTGCGGCATAAAGCCATGTTCGGCCCAATAGGACGAGAGGGGCCGGCCACTTTGCTGATAGACTTCCAAAGCGCGGATAATCCGCACCAGATTATTGGGATGAATCCGCGCTGCCGCCAACGGGTCGACGAGGCGCAAACGTTCCAGCACCACCTCATTTCCCTCCCTGGCCGCCAATTGCGTCAATTCTGCCCGCAAGGCCATGTTCTCGCCGGGCGAATCGATCAAGCCATGCACCAGTGCCCGCAAATAGAGCCCGGTACCGCCAACGACAATTGGCCTGCGGCCACGCGCCCAGATATCAGCGATGGCCAGATCAGCACAACGACAGAATTCTGCCGCCGTAAATGGGGCATCCGGCGGGATCAGATCGATCAGATGATGGGGGACCCGCTCTCGCATCGCCATAGTCGGCTTGGCCGTCCCGATATCCAGGCCGCGATAGACCTGCAAGGAATCGGCGTTCACCAGCTCGCCACCGCACTTTTCGGCCAGCTCCATGGCCAAGGCTGACTTGCCGGAGGCAGTCGGGCCAAGAATCATCAATATACGCGACAGATGTTCGGGCATTGTTGTCATCAGCGTTTGAAGAGTTTATCCAGGTCTGACCGGGCGATACGGGTCATTACTGGCCGGCCATGGGGACAGTTGGTAGCAAAATCGGTGGCATCCATCCGTTGCAGTAGCCCCTGAATTTCAGTAGGTGACAGGGCATGGGTGCCGCGCACCACGCTATGGCAGGCAATCCGGATCAAAATGGCCTCCACCGCATCAAGCACAGCCCGGCTCCGGTCGACACCGGCCAGCTCTTCCAGAGAATCGTGCAGCGTCTGCAGATAGCCTCCACCAGCCAGCAGCCAGGGTACCCCCTTGAGGAGCCAGGTCGTTCCACCGAAAAATTCAAGGTCGAACCCGATTAATTCCAGCGTCGCCGCCTGATCCTTGGCCACTGCACAGAGCCGGTGCGGCAATTCAAAGGTCTCCGGGAAAAGCAGCCCTTGCGCCTCAATACTACCGGCGCCAAATTCACGCTTGAGCTGTTCAAAAGCCACCCGTTCATGGGCTGCATGCTGGTCAATGATAATCAGGTCCCGTTCGTCCTGACAGAGGATGTACATGGCCTGAAACTGGCCAATGACCGTGAGTCGAGAGAAATAGCCGGCTTCAAGCGACGTGGCAATCACCTGCGGTTCAGGCGACTGCGCAACGGTTTTTTCTGTCGGCGGTTGCGTCAACAGGGCAGATGCCGGCACCGGCAGCGGATACTGACGCAGCTCGGCGTGGGGCTGGTAGCGCGCCAGAGCTTCCTGGACAGCGGCAACGCGGGCCTCCTGCGGAGTAGTTGCACCTGCCGGGGCACCATCACGTTGTTGCTCCAGCCAGGGGGTGCCCTGCAGTGCCGTCGTTACTGCGGCAACAATGGCGTCATGCATGCGCCCTTGTTCACGAAAACGGACCTCGTGCTTGGTCGGATGCACGTTGACATCAACTTCGCCTGCCGGCAGGTGCAGATTCAACACCACTACCGGATAACGCCCGCGCTCCAGAAACGAACGATATGCCTGCAACACTGCGTGCTGCACCACCTTGTCGCGAATGAACCGGCCATTGATATAGGTATACAGGTAACCGGTCGACGACCGATGGCAATCAGGGCTGCCCAACAACCCACCAATCGTCACGTCACCCTCGTGCCACCGGAACGGGAACAGATTCTTGACCAGTGAGCGCCCCAACGCCTCGGCTGCCCGGTCCAGCAGCGTCGGACTGGTGGTTTTCAGACTCACCTTGCCGTCAACCAGATAGCGAAAGCGGACCGCGGGGCGAGACAGGGCCAGGCGTACCAACAGTTCACCAACGTGTCCGGTTTCGGTTTCCACTGAGCGGAGGAACTTGAGCCGGGCCGGCGTATTGAAGAACAGGTTGCGCACCTCTACCACCGTACCCGGGGCCATGCCACAGCTCTTCACCTCACGGATACGTCCACCTTCGGCGTAAACCTCCCAGCCCTCCAGTGCCTGTTTTTCCCGTGATCGGAGGGTAAGCCGGGCAACAGAAGCAACCGAAGGCAACGCTTCACCACGGAAACCAAGGGTTGATAAGGCAAACAGATCATCATCGCTGGTAATCTTGCTTGTGGCATGCCGCTCTAAAGCCAGTAGCAGGTCGTCCCGCCCCATGCCCGAGCCGTTGTCAATGACCCGGATCAGTCGTTTGCCGCCAGATTCGATTTCAACCTCAATGTCGTCGGCGCCGGCATCAAGGGCGTTTTCCACCAATTCCTTGACCACCGAAGCGGGTCGTTCAACCACTTCGCCGGCAGCAATCTTATTGGTCAACTGTTCAGGCAGAATATGAATACAGGGCGCCATGGCCACTCCCAATTTCAGATTCGTTGAACTTACCGCACTGCCCCCAGGCAAGTAAAGCGAAGAGAAATAGTGTCTGGTCGTCTTGTTCTGTTGCAACTTGCAAAAAAACGTTATAAAAAGAGTTTCTTGACCGCAATGTAGCATGGCGGCATTAATAACTGCTGAGGGGGAAAATCACGCATGAGCCTGGTAAAAATATACGACACCACATTGCGCGATGGGACGCAGGCCGAAGATATCTCCTTTTTAGTTGAAGACAAAATTCGGATTGCGCATCGGCTCGATGAAAGCGGCATCCACTATATCGAAGGTGGTTGGCCGGGCAGCAACCCGAAAGATGTCACTTTTTTCAAAGACATCAAAAAGGAAAAACTTATCCAGGCCAAAATTGCCGCCTTCGGCTCAACCCGTCGGGCCAAGACCACCCCGGACAAGGACCATAACATCATCACGTTGGTGAAGGCGGAGCCGGACGTTATCACTATTTTCGGCAAAACCTGGGATTTTCATGTGCGTGAGGCGCTACGCATCTCCCTGGAAGAAAACCTTGAATTGATCAACGATTCGCTGGTTTACCTCAAACTGCATGCACCCGAAGTGTTCTATGACGCTGAGCATTTTTTTGACGGCTACAAGGCCAATCCGGATTATGCCATCAAGACGCTGCAAGCCGCCGAAGCCGCGAATGTTGACTGTATTGTCCTTTGCGACACCAATGGCGGCACCATGCCCTACGAGATTGCCGAGATCATCAAGCAGGTCCGTAAGCATATCAAATCGCCCTTGGGCATCCATACCCATAATGATGGCGAATGTGCCGTAGCCAACTCACTGATAGCGGTTGATCAAGGCATCGTCCAGGTGCAGGGCACCATCAACGGCTTTGGCGAGCGGTGTGGCAATGCCAACCTCTGTTCCATACTCCCGGCCCTGAAATTGAAGCTAAAGCACGACTGCATTTCGGATCAGCAACTGCGCAAGGTACGGGAACTTTCCCGCTTTGTCTACGAACTGGCCAACCTCCCCCCCCACAAGCATCAGGCATATGTCGGCAACTCGGCCTTTGCCCACAAGGGTGGCGTTCATGTCAGTGCTATTCAGCGCCATCCGGAAACCTATGAGCACATCCGCCCTGAATTGGTCGGTAATACCACCCGTGTCCTGATTTCCGACCTTTCCGGTCGATCGAACATCCTGGTTAAAGCCGAGGAATTCAATATCAATCTGGACAGCAAAGACCCGGTCACCCTCGACATTCTTGACAACATCAAGGAGATGGAAAACCAAGGCTACCAGTTCGAGGGAGCCGAAGCATCCTTTGAACTGTTAATGAAACGTGCCCTGGGCACCCACCGCAAGTTCTTCTCGGTACTCGGTTTCCGGGTAATTGATGAAAAGCGGAGTGAGGACCAAAAGCCGCTTTCCGAAGCAACCGTAAAAGTAAAAGTCGGTGGCAAGATCGAGCATACAGCGGCTGAAGGAAGCGGGCCGGTAAACGCCCTGGATAACGCCCTGCGCAAGGCTCTGGAAAAGTTCTACCCCAAGCTCAAGGAAGTCAAACTGATCGATTACAAGGTCAGGGTGCTCCCCGCTGGGCAGGGAACCGCATCGTCTATTCGGGTGCTCATCGAATCCAGCGACAAGGAAAGCGCCTGGGGTACGGTTGGCGTGTCCGACAATATTATCGACGCGTCATACCAAGCGCTTATCGACAGCATCGAGTATAAATTACATAAGGAAGAAGAGGCTGGCAGCAACAAGAAATAATAAAGCCCCTTCTTTTTCAATCTCTTCAACGAGAAAGGCCACAACAGTTCATTGCAAGCCGGTCGCTAAAAGTGTTGAAAAAATAAATCCTTTGTAACAACAAGGACTTATAAAAACTGGCTAACTACGTAATTTCAAGTAGTTGCCAGTTTCAACACGTTATCCGACCGGCTAGCAGTGCATTGTTGTGGCCTTTCTCGTGCTTCAAATCTTTGCAAATATCGGTCACGCAACTTTCTTGACGCTTCCACGCTACACCGTCATTATAATGGCGCTCACTTACATACATGGGATACGTGGCATCCAAAGACCTCATCAACAACCGTCTTGAGGATCACACCCTTATGATATCCGGCATTTTTCTCTACATAACAGACAGTTACGCCCAGATTGAGCATGTAACCCCGCACCAACAGTAACGAGGCAATAATCAACAAACCGGCTCTTAGCAGCCTTCTATCGAGATTGTGACCCTCGTCACAATAATGACGGTTACCGCATAACTCCTACCGATTTATCCAGGATAAACGCTGCAACTATAAACGCAACAAACATTTTACAATCACTAACTAGCTGGTATTAAACTGTTTAAAACTAGACAATCAATGTTTTGATTAATATTTCTTTGAAATGGCACGGAAGCTGTAAAGAATAAGAAATCTAAAATTGTTGTTCTTTATATCGTCCAGGGGGTGTCACCATGAAATGTCCAAAATGCAAAGGCCGCATGTTCGCTGAAAAGTTCTATGATTTTGTACGCTCCTTTGATGCATGGAAATGCACCTGCTGTGGTGAAGTCCTCGATTCAACCATTTTAGCCAACCGCGCCCGGAACCATAACGTTCTGCTTGGCTAACACATTTACTGCCAATAATAAAACGACACGAGGTGTGCTTATCAAGCGCACCTCGTGTCGTTTCCACAAAAACAATCTATAGCGATACAATCAGTTCAGTCCAGGCCTGGACTGATTAATTAACTCGCTGGCATGCGCCAGTGAGGTATCTGTTATGGTTACCCCGCCAAGCATTCTCGCCAACTCCCTAATGCGATCTTCTTCACCAAGAGTTTTTACGGTCGTACTCGTGCGCCCGTCCATCACCATTTTCTCAACCCTGATATGATGCGCACCACAGGCTGCCACCTGTGGCAGATGCGTTATACAGAGTACCTGCTGTTTTCGGGCCACGAGCTGCAACTTCTGCCCCACCATGGCCGAGGTGGCACCACCAATGCCAGTATCAACTTCATCAAAGATCAGCGTCGGCACGTCACTTTCCGGATGCACCTGTTTTATAGCCAGCATCAGCCGAGACAGCTCGCCGCCTGAGGCGATGCGCACCAGCGGTTTCTCTGCCTCACCAGGATTTGGCGCAAACATGAACTCTACCCGGTCCCAACCGGTAGGGCGTGGCTCAATTAAGAGGGAAAACTGGACGGCAAAGCGAGCATTGGCCATGGCTAACTGACCGAGTTCGCTCGTCATCGCCGTTACCAACTTTTCGGCAGCCGACTGGCGCCGTTGGGTTAACGCAACCCCGTGCTCGCGGAGCGCCTGTTCAGCCAGATCTCGCTGCTGCTGCAGCGCTACCATGCTCCCCTCGCGATCAGTCAACAGGGTAAGCTCGCCGTCAATCTCTGCTTTATACGCCAGGACCTCTGCCACTGATGCGCCATATTTCTTCTTTAGTCGCCCTATCAGATCCAACCGATCATCAATCAAGGCCAGCCGTTCTGGGTCGGCGTCTATATGCCCGGCATAGTCGCGGAGGGACAGGGCCGCATCCTCCAGATTGGCGTAACCGCTTTCCAGACTGGTCACAATCGTGGTCAGGGAGGTATCAATGACGCTGATCTCCGTCACGGCCTGCAGAACCCGGCGCACCTGCCCCAACAGCGCCCCTTCACCACCATACAGCAGGTCATAGCCACCCTGGCTGGCAGCCAACAGCCGTTCGGCATGGACCAGCAACTGTCGCTCCTGATCGAGAGAATCTTCCTCATCAGGAATCAGTGCCGCTCGGGCAATTTCCTCGCTCTGAAAGGAAAGCAGGTCCAGCTTTCTCGCTGCTTCCCGTTCCCCCTCTGCCAGTCGTTTCAGCGCTACCTGCGCATCTTGGTAGGCGGTGAAAAACCGGCGATAGTCGGCAACCAGTTCACCCAAGCCAGCGAAGTCGTCCAATAGCTCCAGGTGATTATCAGGCTTCAGCAAGGTCTGCGATTCGTGCTGACCATAAATATTCACCAGCCGGCGGGCGGCCTCGGCAAGCACGGTAAGCGTTGATGGCCCACCGTTCAGAAACACTTTATTCTTACCCGCCCTGGACAGAGTCCGCTTGACCAGCAGTTCACCATCGCAGTCAATCCCCATCTCCACCAGGGCTGCTGCCGCTGCCGGCGCATCAGCCAGATCAAACACCGCCTCGACACTCGCTTCTTCGGCATTGGTCCGGATCAGGTCAGCCGATGCTCGTTCACCCAGGACCAGATTCACCGCATCAATGATGATCGATTTACCCGCCCCGGTTTCACCGGTCAAAACCGTGAGGCCTGCCTGAAACTGCACATGCAGGCTGTCGATGATGGCAACATTTTTGATAAAAAGATCAGTGAGCATAATTCGGTTCGTGGGTCGTGGGTCGCGGTTCGGTTTTAAACATCGAACATCGAACTACGAACCGCATTTTACCGTTCCCCCCACTTCAATTTAGTCCGCAGAATTTCGAAGTAATCACGGTTGCGCGACTGCACCAGCGCGGCACGCCGTTGCGCGCGGCGGACCCGAATCACGTCGCCGCCAAGCAGTTTAACCCCAACCTGCCCGTCAAGGGTGAGATATACCTCTTCGTCCTCAAGAGACTTGACCGTGATAATCACCTGGGCATCCTCAGCCACGACTACGGGCCGGTTGGTCAGGGTATGAGGGCAAATGGGGGTGATAATCAGGCAGTTCATGGAGGGGTGAACAATGGGACCGCCTGCTGACAGCGAATAACCGGTAGAACCGGTCGGCGTGGAGATGATCAGCCCATCGGCCTTGAATGTGGTCATACAGTAACTGTCGATCATAGTCTCCAGATCAACAATCCGGGCTAATGCCCCTTTGTTGATGACCACGTCATTCAGCACCTTGTGAGTTTCCAGGTCAACCCCGTTACGGGCAACCGTGACCTGGAGCATCATCCGCTCAGAGATCCGGTAATCACCGCGCAGGCAGCTTTCCAGCGTCGGATACAGCTCATCAATGGTGATTTCGGTCAAAAAACCGAGGCTGCCCAGGTTTACCCCGAGAATCGGCACATCATTGCCACCCAGAGCCCGAGCGGCAGCAATCAAGGTGCCGTCACCACCCAGCACGACCATCAAGTCAGCTTCTGCCCCCATGGCTTCAAGGGTTGTTCCTTGCAGGTAGTGGATATGCCTCGCCATATGGGCATCAACCAAAGGGATGTAGCCCCGCTCCTCAAGCCAGGCCACCAGATCACTCGCCACGCCTTGACAGCGAGGATCGTGAACTTTGGCCATTATCGCGATTTTTTTCATGTTTTTATCTCAATTCCCGCGTTAATCAGCGCGATTTTTAGTATCACAGAAAAAATACCTTGTCCAATGGAAACACTGGAATTTCCGGCTATAATGGATACCTAATCGGCAACTGACGAATCAAACCTTAGCGCGAGGACAAATGATGACTGAAGTAATAGCAGCCCCGGCAGAACAGCCCGAACTTGACAATATGATGCAGATCATCAAATCCTTCCTGGAGCACCTGGAATATACCCTGGGCAAAGATAAATACTCGTCCAGCAAATATGATCTTTTCAATGCCATCGCCTACTCGGTACGCGACCGGCTCATCGAACGCTGGCTCGATACTCAGCAAACCTACTACAATTCAGATAATAAGCGGGTCTATTACATGTCCATGGAATTCCTCATGGGCCGGACTTTGGAAGATGCGCTGATCAACCTGGGACTGCTGGATGAGTTCGCCGAGGCGATCAATTCGCTTGGCTACAATTTCAAGGAATTGGTAGATGAGGAACAGGATGCTGGTCTGGGCAATGGTGGCCTGGGACGCCTGGCAGCCTGTTTCCTCGACTCAATGGCCACCATGGCCATTCCGGCCTACGGCTATGGCATTCGTTATGAATACGGCATATTCCGCCAGCGGATTGTTGACGGTGCCCAGGTGGAACTGCCCGACAACTGGTTGCGCTACCGTAATCCATGGGAACTGGATCGCCAGGAGCATCTGCATCCGGTCAAATTTCATGGCCGGGTTGAAACCAAGGTGGCAAACGGGCGGAAGATTCATCGCTGGGTTGATACGGAAGACGTCATGGCCATGGCCTATGACACCCCGATTCCTGGCTTCAAAAACAGTACGGTCAACACCCTGCGCCTCTGGAGTGCCAAGTCGAGCCGGGAATTCGACCTGAAGTTCTTCAACGAAGGGAATTATATCCGGGCAGTGGAAAAAAAGATGATGACCGAGAATATTTCCAAGGTGCTCTACCCGGCTGACAATGTGCTTGAGGGGAAAGAGCTCCGCTTCAAGCAGGAGTATTTTCTCGCTTCTTCCACCATTAATGATGTCCTGTACCGATTCAAAAAAATGCATACCGATTTCACGAAACTCCCTGAAAAGGTGGCCATTCAACTGAACGATACCCACCCGACCCTGGCCATTCCCGAACTGATGCGGGTGCTGATGGACAAGTACCAGGCGGACTGGAACTCAGCCTGGGATATCACCCGACAAACCTTTGCCTATACCAATCACACCATTCTGCCAGAGGCCCTGGAAAAATGGCCGGTATGGTTTTTCGAGCAGATCCTGCCCCGTCACCTGATGATCATTTATGAAATCAACGACTGGTTTCTGCAGCAGGTGCGGGCAAAATTTCCGGGAGACGAAGCAAAAGTCGCCCGGATGTCAATCATTGACGAACACTGGGAAAAAAAGGTCCGCATGGCCCACCTGGCCATTGTTGGCAGCCATTCCGTCAACGGCGTGGCGGCACTGCATTCGGAAATACTCAAAAATGAACTATTCCATGACTTTTACGAGATGTACCCGGAACGATTTAACAACAAGACCAATGGCATCACCCAGCGGCGGTGGCTGCGAAAATGCAATCCCGAACTGGCGAAACTGATCAGTGAGCGAATTAGCGAAGGCTGGGTGACCGATCTTTACCAGTTGACCAGTCTGCGGCAACATGCCTATGATCAGGGCTTTCGTGACCGGTGGCGTCAGGTTAAACGGGCCAACAAAGAGGTACTGGCCCACTACATCCGCCAGTACAATTACCTCGATATCAATATCGACTCCATGTTTGACTGCCAGGTCAAGCGGATGCATGAATATAAGCGCCAACTACTTAATGTGCTCCACATCATTACTCTGTACAATCGGATCAAGGACAACCCGGAAGCGGATTTTGTCCCCCGCACGTTCATCTTCAGCGGCAAGGCAGCGCCATCATATGCCATGGCCAAGCTGATCATCCGCCTGATCAATGGCTTAGCCGACGTGGTCAATAGCGATCCGGACATCGGCAATCGAATGAAAGTTGTTTTCCTGGCCAATTACAGCGTTTCGCTGGCTGAACTGATCTTCCCCGCTTCAGACCTTTCCGAGCAGATCTCCACCGCCGGCACGGAAGCCTCCGGGACCGGCAATATGAAATTTGCGTTGAATGGCGCCCTGACCATCGGTACGTTGGATGGTGCCAACATCGAAATGATGGAAGAGATCGGCAAGGACGATTTTTTCATTTTCGGACTTACGGCCCCTGAAGCGGGTGCGTTACGGGCCAAGGGCTACAATCCCCGCGAATACTACGCCAAGAACCCCGAACTGAAACGGGTTCTGGACATGCTTGCCGAGGGCTATTTCTCGTCCCAGGACACGGCACTGTTCCGGCCAATTGTTGACTCATTGCTCAACCAGGGTGATTATTACTTGCTCCTGGCCGATTATGCCTCGTATATTGCGTGCCAGGATCGGGTGAGCATGTTGTATCTCGATCAGGATGAGTGGGCTCGCAAGTCGATCATGAATACCGCTGGCATGGGCAAGTTTTCCAGTGACCGGACGATTACCGAATACGCCCAGGAAATCTGGGAGGTTGAACCGGTGCCGATCGCTGGCGATGTGAGCTACTGCCTGCACAACGAAAAATGCCCCCGAAAAAAACACTGACCAACAGGGACCATGGATCTATTCAGTCACACCGGCGACGCTGAGCGCCAGCTTAACGCGCCGCTGGCTGAACGGATGCGCCCACGTGTGCTCAGCGAGTATGTCGGCCAAGAACAGCTGCTTGGCCAAGGCAGGCTCCTGCGGCGGCTGATAGAGAGTGACCAGCTGACGTCGCTGATCTTCTGGGGACCGCCAGGTTCCGGCAAGACCACCCTGGCCCGGGTTATTGCCAATGCCACCAAGGCTCACTTTATCTTTTTCTCCGCAATCCTTTCCGGCATCAAGGAAATCCGCGAAATCGTCAAGGAAGCTGAAGATACCCTGAAATTCCAGGGGAAGCGAACCATCCTCTTTGTCGACGAAATCCATCGGTTCAACAAAAGCCAGCAGGATGCCTTTCTCCCCTATGTTGAACGGGGTTCCTTTACCATCATCGGCGCCACCACGGAGAATCCTTCGTTCGAGGTCATTGCCCCGCTGCTGTCGCGCTGCAAGGTCCTGCTGCTCACCCCGCTCTCCAGCGAAGAAATCAGCTCCATTCTCCGCCAAGCCCTGCTGGATAAAGAACGGGGCCTGGGGCACCGGGCATTGACCATAACCGCCGATGCCCTGTCGTTTATGGCTGAACAGGCCGGCGGTGATGCCCGCATTGCCCTGAACACCCTGGAAACCGCGGCCAAGCTGGCCGAAGCGCAACAAATCACCATGGAAACCGCCAAGGAAGCGCTGCAGAAAAAAGCACTCCTTTACGACAAGGGGGGAGAAGAGCATTACAATGTCATCTCTGCTTTTATTAAATCCATCCGTGGTTCCGACCCGGACGCTGCCCTTTACTGGCTGGCCAGGATGCTGGAAGCGGGCGAGGACCCGCTGTTTATCATCCGCCGCCTGGTGATTGTAGCTAGCGAGGATATCGGCAATGCCGACCCCCGCGGCCTACAGATGGCCGTAACCGCACTGCAGGCATTTCAATTCGTCGGCATGCCCGAGGGCAGGATCATCATGGGCCAGACCGTGACCTATCTGGCTACAGCCCCAAAATCAAATGCCGCCTATCTCGGCATTGACGCAGCACTCGCCGAGGTGAGAAAATCAGGCGCCTTGCCCGTTCCCTTACATATCCGCAATGCCCCGACAAAGTTAATGAAAGAGATGGGGTATCACCAGGGGTATCAATATGCCCACGACTTCCAGGATGGCTACGTTAACCAGCAATATCTACCCGATGCGCTGCAGGGAAAAACATTTTACACCCCGACCATTCGGGGATATGAGAAGAGCATCAGTGAACGGCAGGCAAGATTGCAGAACAGACCAACCCCAGAGCCACGGGAAAGTGAACAAGATGTGGCAAAGCCTCGTTAGTACCGTTTTTATAATCCTTGCCTTCCCGTTAGTCTCCCCTGCCATTTCCCTGCCGGAACGTCTGGAATTTAACGTCTATGCATTCGGCATCTATGCCGGGCGAGCCGTAGAGGAAGCAACGATGACTGGCGGGCATCTGCAGATTGTGCATACGGCAGTCTCGGCGGACTGGATGAAGTGGATCTACAAGGTGGACGACCGCATTGTTTCCCTGGTTGCTATCACGAGCAATAACAAGATCGGTCGGCCAGTCAGATACACCGAAAAGATTTATGAAGGAAAGCCGCGGTACGAAAAGGAAGTTGATTTTGACTTCACCACAATGAAAGCAAATATTAACGATATCAAGGAAAAGAAGACTTTTACCTTCGACATCACCGCCAAAACCTATGACTCTCTCTCCAGCTTCTATGCTGTCCGGGATGCGCAGCTGAAAATCGGCACTTCGGTATTCATTGATGTTTTTGATGGCAAACGACTTCATTCAACCGAAGTACAGGTTCTGCGCAAAGAGCGGATCCGGGTAAAAGCGGGTGAATTCAATACCCTGGTAATAAAACCGATCATGAAAACCAAAGGGATTTTCGAAAAGACCGGTGATGTTCATATCTGGCTGTCCGACGACAACCGCCGACTGCCAGTCAAAATGTCCGCGGCAGCAAAAATAGGCTCCTTTACTGCCGAACTTGCCGCGTATAAATGACCCTACCCATAGATCAGACCATCTGATCCATAGTGTCAACTTTACCTTTCGAAGAAACAGCCGAAAAGAAACACTAGATACGTAGTAGCTGAAGGAGACACCATGAAAAAAATAGGAATTCTTACCAGCGGCGGCGACTGTTCAGGCATGAACGCCTGTATCCGCAGTGCCGTGCGTACTGCACTACGCCTCGACGTGGAAGTGATTGGCTTTCGTAAAGGGTATGCCGGACTGATGAAGGGCGATTTTTTAGCGCTTGATACCAAGGCCGTCTCCGGCATCATGCATCGTGGCGGTACCTTTCTCCAATCAGCCCGCTCACCGGAATTCCGCACCTTGGAAGGTCAGCAAAAGGCAGTGGCCATGCTGCAGGAGATGGGGATCAGTGGGTTGATCGTCCTGGGCGGCGACGGCTCTCTAAATGGTGCCCTGGCTCTGCACAAACTGGGCTTTCCCGTCATCGGTATTCCGGCGAGTATCGATAACGACATCCCCTATACCGACATGGCCCTGGGAGTTGACACTGCCCTCAACAACATCCTGTATGCCGTTGACTGCATCAAGGATACGGCCAGTTCCCATGCCCGCGCCTTCATCATTGAAGTGATGGGCCGCAATTCCGGTTATCTGGCCAGTGTCAGTGCCATTGCCACCGGCGCCGAATTCGCCCTGGTGCCGGAACGGGAACTGGACCTGAGCGAAATGTGCCAGCAACTCCGGACCCGTTATGAAGAAGGGCGGGACAATGCCATCATTATTCTGGCCGAAGGGGTGGGCAAGGCCCAGGATATTGCCGATACGATCAAGGATGCGGTTGGCTTCGAAACCAGAGTGACCGTTCTCGGCCATTATCAACGCGGTGGCGCCCCTTCCGTCTTTGATCGGCTGTTGGCCAGTCGCTTCGGTAAAAGGTCAGTGGAATTACTGATCAGCGGTATCAAAGGAGTGATGGTCGGCCTCTCCAGTGGCGAATTAGTAGCGACTCCGTTAGACAGTGTCATCAAGGGCGCCAAGCGGACCAAGGATGACCTGCTGCAACTGGCCGAAGAGCTGGGCAATTAACTTCTGTCATGTTGACTGTACGCACGTTCATGCTCTTGGGGATGCTATTGGCAACGCCAACCGGACTGGACCTCCAGCAGATCGAACGTCTGCTGGATCCAGCTTCTGCCCGGCAAGCAGATCGTCTGGACATTGTTTCGAGCGGCGGTCAGCTTTCCCATATCGACTATGAAACAAATCTGCCGCCAAAAACAGTCGCTCTGCCGTCACCTCTGCCCAAGCTGACCATTGCTCCCCGCCTGCAGCGCTTCGGCGCCATCAGCGGTGGGGCAGCTGGTTACCGCCTTGCGCCAAACCGAACCGGCGGTTTCATGATTGACCTCGCCAGTGTCAAACGGGTCCGCAACATCCTCCCTTACCAGCAAATTACGTTGTCAGGCATTTGGGAAGGGACCTGGCAACTGGCCCTGATGGACGAAAACCAAGTCATTCGCAACGAACAGACCGTTCTGGGCAATTTGGGGCCGTCTGGCTCAGCGGTGTATTCCCTGAACGGAGCTGTTGCAACAAAAACCGATCTATCGCGGGCACGTTTTCTTGTCATCTCGTTGATCAGCCCCCGTGGTTGGCTGAATCTCAAATCGCTCACCCTCTCCCGCGCTGATTTAACCCCGCTCCCGAAGCAACGGGGTGTCTGGATTCTCAACAGCCACCGGTTACTGAAGAACGCCGCTACGGTAGCCACGGAACTGGCCAGCAAGGGGATTAATCGCGCCTATGTCCAGATAGATGATGATCCTGGTCAACTCTACCCGTTTGTCAGTGCCGCCAAAGATCTGGGCATCAACGTCTTTGCCCTGGAAGGTTCCCCTGACCACCTGCGCCATGGTGCGCCGCTCGTAACCAGGATCGCCGCGATCATTGCCTACAATCAAACCTATGGCGATGCACAATTTGCCGGGGTTCAGGTGGATATTGCCCCCCACGACCTGCAAGACTTCGGTATTCGCCGCGCATTCTATACTGAGCGGTACCTGGCGCTACTGCATGAAATATCCACTCAGTGCCGGTCCATCATCCCGCTGTCGGTCATCGTGCCCCATTGGCTGGCAGGGATTCCGGGCAACGGCATAAATCTAATGGCCAAAACCTGCTCCATGGTCGATGAAGTGGTTATCACCGCTGAGCAGACTCAATTCAGCGAACTGGAACTGCGCACTCGCGACACGTTGTTGTGGGCGGAACATTTTAACCTGCCGGTTTTTATCGGGCTGAGAGCAGGTGCCGTGCCGGAAGAAGGGCATCTCGTGCTGAAGAAAAACAGCTCAAAGACGGGGAAGAATGTACTAAATTTGGCAGGAATCGCCTGGGAACAGGAATCCGCATATACCATTCCAAGTAACACCCTCTCCTTTTATGGCCAGCCCGCAGCGTTAAACGAACTGCTGACCCGAACGATGCCGTCGCCGGCCTTCGCCGGCTGGGTGGTCAACAGTTACGAATATCTGAAATAAGCAAGACAGTAACACCTGACAAATCCAAATCGTGGCAATGGGAGCTGATATTTACGTTTAGTTTGCCTTCGCCACTCTCCATGAAGATATCTGCTCAAAATTGCACTTGCAGTCGTTTATGCACACCTGGCAGAGCAAGAAAATCCTGCTACACTTATTGTAAATCAATCAAGGAGGATTGTATGCGGAGCAAACTGCTTGCACTGTTTCTCGTAGCTGGTTTATCGGGGTACGCACAGGCCGAGGAGACATTAAGCGTTGAAATACGACAAGCTCTGGATACCGGAGTGGGCAGCCCAGTTGGCACCATCAGCATCAGTCAGACCGCTTATGGCGCTTTGCTGACGCCAGATCTGACAGGGCTTACTCCCGGGCTCCACGGGTTTCATCTGCATCAAAATGCCGATTGCGCTCCCAAGGAGCAGGAAGGGAAAAGGGTCCCGGCCCTGGCAGCCGGAGGGCATTATGACCCAGCGAATACTGGACGCCACGAAGGCCCTTACGGAAGTGGCCATCTGGGCGATTTGCCTGCACTGTATGTCGGGATGGATGGTAAGGCAAACTACCCGGTTCTTGCTCCCCGCCTCAAGCTAGCCGACTTCAAGGGTCATTCGCTGATGATTCATGCAGGTGGCGACAACCATGCCGACCATCCCCAGAAACTGGGTGGCGGCGGTGCGCGGGTTGCCTGCGGTGTGATCAGGTAGCTCCTTGCTTTGTCACCGTCATGAAGCATGACCGAACTTGAGAGGTGTTCCATGTTCACACTACGCCCAATATACCTTGCAGCTATGCTGCTGCTTACTGCCTGTGCAGGCACGAGCGGTAATTTGATTATTCATGATACCACATCGTCTCTGCCCGGCAGCTCAGTAACCCTGAGAGGGAAAACGCAAAACCTGCTGGGGACTCCCATCAAGGTAGGGATGCCGCTCCCGGCAGCCACCTTGATCGATGCCATGACCATGGATAAGCTTAGTCTCTCCCAGCGGCAAGGAAAGGTTCTCATCGTGAGTCTGGTCCCCTCCCTTGATACTGCGGTCTGTGAGGAGCAAACCCACTACTTGGGAGAAAAGGCAAACCTGCATGACAGCGTTGAGTTGATTACCATCAGCCGGGATACCCCCTTTGCACAGAAACGATTTGCCAAGGAAGCCAAACTGCACGGCATCACGTTCCTCTCCGATTACCGGGAGGGGGCTTGGGGGCGCAGTACGGGTCTTCTCATTGAAGACAGCATGCTACTGGCCCGCGCCATCATTATTGCCGATGCAACAGGTATAGTCCGCTACATCCAGGTGGTGCCGGAATTATCGCACTTGCCGGACATGGAAGCAGCTTTTGCCAAAGCCAGGGAGATGGCGCACAAGTAATCTGGTGCGAGTTCCAACTGCAGTGGAAGAGGGTTAAATATATTGCAGGATATCCAGGTGCCGGTCAATGCGGGCAAAGGACGGGAAGTTGTTTTTATAGGCAATGAAGGGGACACCGGCAGCAGTGGCGGCCAGGTAGTCGACCTCTGAATCGCCGACAAACAGCGCTTCATGCGGGGCAAGATCGTAATGGGACAGCACCTTCTGCAATGGCTCAGGGTGCGGCTTGGGGTTAGTTACCTGACTGGCGGTCATGACGCAGCCAAAGTAGGCAGCGAGGCCAAAGGCTTCAAGGACAGTGCCCATGGAGGTGGAGCGATTGGTGCAGACCGCCAACGCTACTTTGCCATTCAAGACATCCAACGTTTCACGATACCCCTCTTCCATGACCATCATCGGCACCAGATCCAGGTAATTTATGTCGCTGGCACACTGTAAAGCAGACGTGAATTCTGCCTGGTCCGGGAAGAAATGCGCCAGCACCTCGCGATTGGCATAGGTATGGAGCACCAGCATCTGCTGCTCATTGTTCGCGTCAAGAGCCGGTCGGCCCATCACGGCCATGATTCGCTGATAAAAAGCCAAGTTGGCCGCGAAAGAATCAAACATGACGCCATCACAGTCGTAGATTACTGCCTTGTATTTCGCGCTGATCACTCACGACCCCCGTCCTGCTGGCGCTGCAGGAATTCTTCCCACTCCAGCGGCAATAGATACTTTTTCCGGTTGTTGCACTCTTTGCATGCCGGCACCAGATTGCCACGGGTACTGGTACCACCGCGGGTTATGGGGACGATATGATCCATGGTCAGATCTTCAGAAGGAAACGTCGCTCCACAATAGTGGCATAAACCACGACCGAGGCGATTCTTCCACCACTGGCTCCGGCGCAAATCCCTGGCCTTGTCCTTCTCCCGCCGGACCTGCTCTTCGCTCACTTCGCTGATAAAAAAATCCATGGTTGCCTTAAAAAAGCGGGGGAGAGCGTTCCGCCCTCCCCCTGTTTACCTACAAGTATATCTGGTTACTTACCAAGCAATTCCCGGCCGAAGGGGGAAATATCTCGCAAACGCTGAATAATCGGTGGCAGCTCGTTGATGACCGCATCGATTTCGGCGTCAGTGGTAAACCGTGACAGCGAAAAACGAATTGAGCCATGGGCACAGGTAAATGGCACGCCCATGGCCCGCAGCACATGGGAAGGCTCAAGCGACCCGGAGGTACAGGCACTACCAGAAGATGCGCAGATCCCCTTTTCCGACAGCAGCAGCAGGATGGCTTCACCTTCCACGAACTCGAAAGCGATTGAAGTCGTATTAGGCAGACGCTCGGCACCACCACCATTAATGCGGGCTGCCGGGATTATTCGTAACAGTTCTTGCTCCAAGCGATCTCGCATGGCCTTGACCCGACTGTTTTCATCGTTCATCCACTGGGCAGCAACCTCGCATGCCTTGCCCAGGGCAATAATCGACGACGTCGCTTCCGTACCAGCCCGCCGGTTCCGTTCCTGGTGGCCACCCACCATGAACGGCCGAAATGGCGTCCCCTTACGCAGATATAAAGCACCAATCCCCTTAGGGGCGTGCAATTTGTGGCCGGAAATGGCCAGCATGTCGACGGTTGATGCCGCCATATTGATCGGGATTTTACCGACTGACTGAACGGCATCGGTATGAAACAGCGCTCCCCGTTCCTTGGCAATCGCCCCTATTTCTTCAATCGGAAAAATGACACCCGTTTCGTTATTTGCCCACATGACACTGACAATGGCCGTCTCATCATCCACGGCCCGCTTCAGTTCTGCCAGGTCAAGTCGACCAGCGCCATCCACTCCAATCTCCGAAACACGATACCCCTTCTTCACCAAGTTACGGCACATGGTCAGGACCGCCGGGTGCTCAACCCGGGTAGTTACCAGATGTCGTTTCTCAGGGAACGCCTCCAAGGCCGAGCGGATCGCAGTATTGTCACTTTCGGTGCCACAAGCAGTGAAGATGATTTCTTCGGGCAATGCACCAAGCAGGGCAGCCACCCTGGCCCGCGCTTCGTCCACTTTTTTCTGCACCTGGCCACCGAAAAAATGCATGGAGCTCGGGTTGCCGTAAAACTCGGTAAAATAAGGTCTCATTTCTTCAAATACCGCATCATCAACGCGGGTAGTGGCGTTATTGTCGAGATAAATCTCCTTCACGCCGCCACCTCCTCAACAGTGATATCCTCACTGACCATATCCTTCAGCTTCTGCTCCACGAACCGGGTGGTGAACCCGGAAGAAGCACAGCCGGCACACGCTTTACGGAAGGCAATTTGCACTACGGAACCGGCAATATCGATCAATTCGAGGTCGCCACCATCAGCCCACAATTGCGGCCGGACCTCATTCTCCAATACTTCCTGAATGAGCTGCATCTTGCGCAGATTGGTGAGTTTTTCCGGGCGCTGCGGCGCCACCTTTTGCACTTCCCCGAGGACATCGGCAATCAACTCTTTGATCTTTGGGATACAGCCGCCACAGGCACCGCCGGCCTTGGTGAAATGGGTCACCTGCTCGGCAGTATGGAGCCGATTCTGCTGAATCACCTTGCGAAGAAAACCGTCGGTGAGCCCAAAACATTTGCAGACGATTTCCCCTTCCTGCTCCTCAGCGTGATCATGGCCATGATGCGTCGGCAACGGGCCACCGCGAAATTTAGCAATGGCCACTTCCAAGGCTTCCTGACCCATGACGGAACAGTGCATTTTCTCCTCGGGCAGCCCTCCCAGAAAGTCAGCGATCTCCTGATTGGTGACCAACAACGCCTCATCCATGGTCTTACCCTTGATCATCTCGGTCAGGGCCGACGAAGAGGCAATGGCGCTGCCACAGCCAAAGGTCTGGAACTTGGCATCAACGATCCGTTCCTTTTGCTCATCAAGCTTGATAAACAGTTTCAGGGCATCGCCACAGGCCAGACTCCCCACTTCACCAACCGCATCGGCATCTGCAATATCGCCGACATTGCGCGGGTTGAGAAAATGCTCTTTTACTTTATCGGTGTAATCCCACATAACGGCCTCCGTGGCTATTTTTTCAAACGTACAACCTTAAACAGGACAATTCAAGTCTTAATTGGTTCTTCTTGTTTTATTCAGCAACAATAAAGGCCTTACCAGCCGCCATGACTGCATGCAAACGCTCGCTGGTTGCCGCTTCGCCATACAAGCGCACGACCGGTTCAGTTCCGGATTTACGGAACAACAGCCAGCTGCCATCGGTCAGGAGTAGTTTGGTGCCGTCAATCTTGATTATCTCAGCCACCCTGGACCCAGCAATCGTTGCCGGCAGGGCCGCCAGCTTATCCGCAAATTTAGCTTCCAGCTGCGCAGAAAGAGTAATGTTTTCCCGTTTGGTGACAAATCTGCCAACCCGACCATACAACTCTGCCAACAGCTGCGTCAGCGGTTTGCCTTCGCGGGCCACCATTTCCGCCACCAGAAAACAGGCTAAAATGCCGTCCTTTTCCGGCACATGTCCTTTGATGGTCAAACCGGCACTTTCCTCGCCACCAATAATGATCTTATCCTGGCTGATCAGTTCACCAATGTATTTGAAGCCAACTGGCGTCTCAAACAACTCAATGCCGTGATACTTGGCAACGGCATCAACCAGATGGGAGGTAGCAACACTGCGTGCTACGCCGCCGGACATTTTGCGTACCCGAACCAGGTAGTCGAGTAGCAGGGCAATAATATAGTTCGGCTCCATGTAGGTACCATCGGCATCCACTATACCAAACCGATCGGCATCGCCATCAGTGGCAATGCCCAATTTGATGGCCGGATCATTTTTAACCAGCTTGATAAAGTCCTGAATATATTTTTCAGCCGGCTCAGGGGGGAACCCACCGAAATAGGGATCACGATGATCATTTACCTGGACATACGTAACATTATGCTTGATCAGCGGCGCGTCCAAATATCCACGAGCCGTACCATACAAAGGGTTCAAAGCAATGGTACCAAGGCTGGCAATGGCGGCGAAATCAACTTTACTCTCCAGTGCCGCGAGATATGCGTCGCGGGGGTCTATTTCAGCCACCAACCCTTCCCGGACCGCACGATCAAGCGCCATCTCCCGATAGCAGATTTCACCGAGCATTTCATTGGCTCGCCGTTCGATGTCCTTGGTTGTTTCCGGCAAGGCAGGGCCACCCCAGGCTGGTGAGAATTTCAGTCCATTATATTCGGACGGGTTGTGACTGGCCGTGAAATTAATGCCGCCAGCGGCGCCAGACCGCAAAATTTCAAAGGCAATGACCGGCGTCGGCGTATCCCGGCGACAGATTAACGCTTTCATCCCGGCTGCCGCCAATACCCGAGCCGACTCCCGTGCAAATTTTTCGCCCATAAAACGCGAATCATGTCCAATGATGACCGCATGCCCCTTCAAGCCCTGGGCAATCAGATGATCAGCAATCGCTTGGGTAACAATTTTCACATTTTCAAAGGTAAAGTCTTCTGCAACTATCCCTCGCCAGCCAGATGTACCAAATGCGATATGTGCCATCTTGTCCCCCTTGAAAGTCGTCAAATTGAGAATAGCTTTAAAAAATAATACATGACTATGGTGGCGTCAAGGAAAAGGGCTTTTCAGAACAGGAATTTAGGGTTGACTTTTTTTCGGCATCCTTGCTAAGTTTACTTTTACGCATATTTTTTCGACCAACACACAGGAGGATATAGAGGATGCAGTGTCAAACAGTTCTGCCGGGTACAGATTGCACGTTTTGGGGCAAGGCCGGTTGCGTAATTTCCGAGGGATCATGCCAGATCATCATTGACGAGTGCGAAGGCTGTGAGCGCATCGTTGACGGTTCCATCGGTAAAGTTTGCAGCGCTTACCCCGCACCACAAAAGAAATGGCAAATGGGTATCTGCAATTTTGCTACTCACGTCAAAATCGAGATTAAAGTTGATGACGCCAAAGTCAACCCACTCAAAGCTTCAAAGAAAGCCTCTGGCGGCGGTGGCAAGAAGAAGTAATTCTCGCCAGATTCACTACCCGGGGAGGATGGCAACATCCTCCCCTTCTTTTTGCCAATGTCATATACAACTCTTGATTGTCCAAAATGCGGCACACCAGTCCGCTCACTGCCAAGGCAGCCGGCAAGATCTGACACCCTCCCTGCTCACCATTCAGCAATAAACCCCAACTCCGGAACGTGGTCCAGTACTCCGATCGCAACTGCGTCAGCATAATATTGCCGCACCCCCTGCAAATGGAGCTCAGTGAGGTCATAGGAGATTCCTTCCCAATAGGCGATCAACTCATCTTCCGTCAGGAAATCATCGGCGGTAGCAGCCATAGCTGATGCAGAGTAGCTGTTTTTCGCCATCTCCTTAGCCATGATGAGTTGCCGGGCGCAGTCGACCACCCCTGACGGTTCATGTATGAATGCATCACGGCGCACCATCCAGAGGGCAAACACAAAAGGCAGTCCAGTAGCTTCATACCAAAGTTCACCCAGATCATAGACGTAACGGGTCGAATTTTCTTTTACTCCCCGAAGTGCTGCATCCCCGATCAGGAGAATAGCCTGCATACTTGCATCCGTCACCAGACTCTGGCCAGCAACGGGAACAAATTGATTCGTGAAGTGATAATAACGGGCCAGCAGGATACGCAGGAGGATTACCGATGTTGCAGATTCACCTGACAGTCCGATGACCGCACCATCGAGCCCGGTCAGCGGCAGATAGGAAAACAGCATGACGCTCCGTACCGCACCAATTGAACTGATTGATAATCCCGGCAACAGCAGGTACTCGTCGGCATGGCGGGCGTATTCGATTGATGATGACGGACAGAGATCTATCTCTCCAGCCTGAAGCATCCTGTTGAGTTGTGCCGGAACCCCTTTGACAAAGACATACTCGGTCTCATGTCGCTGACGAAAAGCGGAAAAGATCGGTACGCAATTCGCGTAGTCAATCTGGCCGATGCGTAACATTGCTTCCTCCAAAGAAAAAGGCGAGGCCATGGCCTCGCCTTGCAACTCTATTTAATGAATCAATTAATCAGTCGTTTCTTCGATATACAGTTGATAGTCTTCAGCTGACATCAGCAGATTCAGCTCTTCGGGATCAGCAAGCTCGACCATGACCAGCCAACCACCATCATAGGGATCGTCATTGGCCAATTCCGGGCTGTCGGCAAGGTCATCATTGGTCTCAATAACCGCTCCACTGACCGGCGCGTAAATCTCAGCCACGGTTTTGCGGGCCTCGATTGACCCAAGCGAGTCGTCCTGCTCAAGTTCATCACCAACTGCGGGCAATTCGATTGAGCGAATCGTGCCCAGCTCTTCCTGAGCGAAATCGGTAATCCCGATGACGGCCCGAGCACCTTCAACCCGCACCCAGACATGTTCTTTGCTGTATTTCAGTTCTTCAGGAAAATCCATGCGTCACTCCATGCTGATTTTTTCCAGAAAACTTGTATCTACGTTTCCTTCGATAAAATCCTTGTTTGCCATAATTCTCTTATGGAACGGGATCGTTGTCTTTATCCCTTCGATAATATATTCATCCAGTGCCCGTGCCATCCGCCGTATCGCATCCTCACGGGTCTCGGCATGCACTATCAACTTGGCAATCAACGAATCGTAATGAGGCACTACCGTATATTGATCATAAACAAAAGAGTCAATCCGCACCCCAAGACCACCCGGGGTATGATACGCAGTGATCTTTCCCGGACTTGGCGTAAATTTCACCGGGTCTTCTGCATTTATTCGGCATTCAATGGCATGACCTTGAATTTTAATATCAGATTGTTTGTACCGGAGGGGTTCACCCGCCGCGACTCGTATCTGCTCACGCACAATATCGATCCCTGTAACCATTTCGGTTACCGGATGCTCAACTTGAACGCGCGTATTCATTTCCATGAAATAAAAGTTATTGTTTTTATCAACCAGAAACTCCATGGTCCCGGCACTGCAGTAATTTACTGCCGCTGCCGCGGCAACCGCAGCCTCGCCCATCGCCTTGCGCAACTTTGGCGTACTGATGGTCGATGGCGCTTCTTCGAGGATTTTCTGGTGACGCCGCTGAATCGAACAGTCCCGTTCACCAAGATGGATAACATTCCCGTGCTTGTCGCCAAGGATCTGAATCTCAACGTGGCGGGGTTGTTCACAATACTTTTCAATGTAAACATCAGGATTACCAAACCCTGATTGAGCCTCGGCACGAGCGGTGGCAAAGGCATTGGGCAATGTGGCTGGCGAATGCACAATTTTCATGCCGCGACCACCACCACCAGCTGTGGCCTTGATAATTACCGGGAAGCCAATTTCCTTGGCGATACGGATAGCCGTTTCCGCATCCTGCACTGCTTCCTTGGTTCCAGGAAGAATCGGCACCCCTACTTTGATCACTGCCTGCCGGGCACTGATCTTATCGCCCATGAGCCGCATGCTTTCTGCTGAAGGGCCAATAAAAGTGATACCGCAATTTTCACACATTTCAGCAAATACGGCATTTTCGGAGAGAAACCCATACCCAGGGTGGATCGCCTCGGCATCTGTCAACTCCGCTGCACTGATGATGGCGTTAATATTAAGGTAACTCAGGGCGCTGGGCGGCGGCCCAATACAGACGCTTTCATCGGCAAGTTTAACGTGCAGCGACTCACTGTCTGCCGTTGAATAAACTGCCACCGTTTTTATGCCCATCTCCTTGCACGCTCGTATAACGCGCAAGGCAATTTCGCCGCGATTGGCAATTAGAACTTTATGAAACATATTTATCTCCGAACGGATTCAGCGCGTGGCAAATCCAGCAACGTACCTGCCAACCAAGCTAAACCAGAGCTGTGGATTTGGTAAATATTACAGCGGTTCAACAACAAACAGCGCTTCACCAAACTCGACCGGTTGCGCATTTTCTTTGCAGATTTTCACTATCTTGCAGCGGTATTCTGCTTCTATTTCATTCATCAGTTTCATGGCTTCCACAATGCACAAGGTCTGACCCTTCTCCACGACTTGACCAACCTCAACATAATTGGCAGAATCTGGAGCAGGCGCCCGATAAAAGGTGCCAACAATTGGCGAGGTAACAACGCTGCCCTTCTCCTCAACTGGTGCCGGAGCAGCAGGTGCGGCCTGCGGTGCAGTCATGGCGACTGGTGCCGCCTGGGCGTAGACTGGAGCTGGGGCAGCCATGGTTATCATTGGCGCCAGACAGCCACGCTTGATGGATATCTTCTCTTCGCCAGTCTCGAGAGAAAACTCCGTAATATCGGTTTCGGTAATCATCTTTATCAGGCTTTTCAGATCTTTACTTTCCATATGCAGGATCTCCTTTTTTCATTTTGTCCATAGTCGCAGGTTTAAGCCGCAACCAGGGTAAATTCCTTGGTAGCCTTGGTCAGCAAACTACATCCAGATGCCGTAACTACTACCGTGTCCTCTATCCGCACTCCACCCCAATCAGGGATATAAATGCCAGGTTCAATGGTAAACACCATTCCTACTGCCGCATGCATCTCACTGGTCCCGTTAACAGCCGGTTTCTCATGAATTTCGAGTCCAACACCGTGCCCAAGTCCATGACCAAAATATTCAGCGTAACCATGATCAGCGATATGGTTACGGGCGATGGTATCAAGTTCAGCAAGTGAAACCCCTGGCTTGACTGCAGTGATTACCAGATCATGGGCATCTTTGACAATCTGATATATTTCCCGCTGCTTCGCATCAGCAGTACCGACCGCGACCGTTACCGTTTCATCTGAATAATAGCCGTCACAAACACTGCCAAAATCGATCGTTACCAACTCACCTGAGAGTATCTTTTTATTGCTTGCCCGACCATGAGGCAACGCCCCGCGAACCCCTGAAGCAACAATAAAATCAAATGCACACGCTTCTGCCCCAGCCCGTTTCATAGCAAATTCTAGCGCCAGGGAAATCTCTAATTCTGACTGACCAGGCCGTAAATCGAGCAACACCTGCTGCAATGCTCTGCTCGACAATTCTGCCGCAGCAGCAAGCAACGCCAGTTCCTCATGATCCTTGCACTGGCGCAATTCGTCTATTTCAGCAGCCAACGGAAGAAAATCCACCGATGGCAGTGCCGCAACAATAGTCGCATGGGTTGCCACTGTCACTCGCTCAGACTCAAAACCCAGACGTGTTATGCCACAATCCTTCAGGATAGTCTGGACCGACTCAATTTTCTTTTTATAACAGACTACATCACACTCATGAGACTGCTCCTTAGCTTGGGTAAAATACCGGCCGTCAACCAACAAAAAAGCCGTATTCAGCGTCAAGATCAGAACCCCGTCACTACCGGTAAAACCGGTAAAGTACCGAATGTTCGGCAAAGATGAAACTAGCAATGCCTGAGCATTGAAACGGGTCATCAATTCTCTGGCGCGAAGAATTCTGTTTTTTAACATACTTGCTGGAATTGTGACAATCACTTTTTAATTTGACTAAAAATTGCGCGCAGACCGAGGAGATAGCTCTCCTTACCGAAACCGCTGATTTGACCGACAGCCACTGGCGCAATATAACTATGCGCCCTGAATTCCTCGCGGCTGTGGATATTGGAAAGATGAACTTCAACAACGGGAATCGCCACTGCAGACAGGGCATCCCTGATGGCAATACTTGTATGGGTAAATGCGGCGGGATTAATCAGTATGCCATCATACCCGCTGCGAGCAGCCTGAATGGCGTCAATCAAAACACCTTCATGATTTGACTGCATAAAATCTACCGACACCCCTAACGTTGCGGCCAATACAGTGATTTCATCATTTATTTCTTTTAGCGTACAGGAACCATAGATACCAGGTTCCCGAATCCCGAGCAGATTCAGATTAGGACCATGAAGTACCAGTATTTTCATAATAAGCTGGTTACGAAAGAGCGTCTACGAAACGAGGAGCATCTCGCCGTAAAAGAAAGCGTGCCTTGCCAAAGTTCCCGTCCTTTTCGAGAATAAGCATCAAAAAAAACTCATCCGTTATCGGCCGAGTAACCACGCGGAGCAAGGCAGTTGAAAATGATACCTCCTCCATAGCGCCACCCTGCAACACATCAACTGTTTTCTTAATATCCTTAAGCAAATTCGAATATTCAACCGCCAGAAGCGGCATATCATAGTGAACATTTTGGGCAAGGTGTTCGTCGATAGCAATGCCATCGTAACCCATAATAATTGCACCGATGCCACCACCAACATTTTCAACCATTGATTGCAGTGTCTCTCTGAATGGCATTAACGCCTCCTGCTGCTTTTGATGTTTGAAAGCCATTGTTCCAGGGTAGAAACAACCTCATGTTCACCGGATGGTGCACTAACCAATGATTCGGGAGCAAACCCTGAAATAGCGGCAGCTGCAGTCAGCGGCTGATCTTCGATTGGCGGGACAAGCATGTCCATCAATTCGCCGATGCGCTGGACAATACCATCATTTGAGGGGTTTTCACGCAGCATTTCTTCATAAATATCTATGGCGCGTTGAATAAATCCCTGTGACACATAGATTTCAGCCATCGTGGAAGTGGTAAACGACGGAACGGTCGATTCCTCAGCGATCTCAAATTCTTGCTGTGGTAGCGTATCGCTTTCATCGAATTGAGCAAATTCCACCGGCATGGATGCTTCAAGCAGCGGTTCTGAAGCTGCAGCCACCAACGGCGGCAACATGACTCCACCAAGGTATTCCTCGAGGATTTCCAGCTCATAGAGGAATTCCTGCGCACTGCTGCCAGCCAATTGACCTGAGATATCGATATCGAATGAACCGAGCATGATATTTCTCCCTACTTCATTTAAACCGCTTCAAACTCGCACCGCACTTAACCATTTGCAATTTTTCGGAACATATTACCGAAATCGGCACAATGAAGCAATTCTTAAACTTAATCTTTATAATTAATCAACAGATCAACTAAATCCGCGACTGACGTTTCCTGAGAAAATGCATAGGCGCCGATTCCTTTATTGAGCACAAACGTCAATGCGCCTTCACGCACCTTCTTATCCATGCGTATTGCGTCTTCGTAGGCCAGAGCAGAAAATTCCGGCAAATGGATTGGCAAACCGAATATACCAAGCAATTTTAACAATCTATCCACGTCATGTTGCACAGCCAAACCGCGTATTACGGCCAATCGCGCTGCCTGCGCCATGCCAATGGCAACGGCTTCACCATGTGAATATTTTTGATACTGCGTCAATGCCTCAACAGCATGCCCAAAGGTATGGCCAAAATTGAGAACGGCGCGGAGCCCACCTTCTCGTTCATCCATGGCGACTATCTGCGCTTTCAAGCGACAGGATTCTGCAACAATATGCTTTAGCATTTCGATATCACGGGATAAAATCTGCAGCGCGTTTGTTTCCAGGAAGGTAAAAAAGTTTGAGTCCAGCGACATCCCGTACTTGACAACTTCTGCTAGACCAGAGGAAAAATCACGTGCAGACAATGTCAACAGTGTGGACACATCCGCCAACACCGCCAGCGGTTGATGGAAAGCGCCAATCAGGTTTTTACCCCGCGGGTGATTAATCCCGGTTTTACCGCCCACACTACTGTCAACTTGCGCCAATAGAGTCGTAGGGATCTGGACAAAAGGAATTCCCCGCAACAAAGTAGCAGCCGCATAACCAGTGAGATCGCCGATAACCCCACCACCCAGTGCCAACAATAGTGCCCCACGATCTAATCCTGCCGCAAACGCTTCATCATACACAGTCGCCAGTGTTCGCGAATTTTTATACTCTTCGCCATCAGGAACAATAATTTTATGCACCGTAAAGCCGGCGCTTACTAATGAAGCATGCACTTTATCATAATAAATCGCCGCAACGTTTTCATTGGTGACGACACCCACGGTTCTCCGTGTCATCAGTTCCGCGATTAAATCCCCACAATGCTCAATAATCCCTGCATCGATCAGTATCGGATAGCTTCTCGCCCCAAGAGACACTTGCAGTGCCGTATACGCTCCAGTCATTGATTCAACCACCTTATAATGTCAGCAACGATACCTTGAGGCGTTTTCTGCGCCGTATCAATAACCATATCCGCATCAGCATAAGCTGCCATCCGCTCAGTCATCAGTGCCGTTATCGCACCTTCATCTTTATTTTTCAGCAAAGGCCGCGACTGATCTTTTGCCAACCGTTGAGCAACAGACGCATAATCGACCTGCAGATTGATCACCAAGCCAAATGACCGCATCAGCTGCCTGTTCTCTGGGTTGATAACTATCCCACCGCCAGTCGCCACTACCGCACTGGTTGAGTTACTACACACTGAACGTAAGATATCTGATTCCAATTGTCTGAAAAACGGTTCGCCATCCTGACTAAAAATATCTCGGATCAGACGGCCATCACGCTTTTCAATTTCCAGATCCAGATCGACAAAAGACAATCCCAATTGCTGCGCAAGTCTGCGGCCAACGGTTGATTTTCCCGACCCCATAAATCCAGTCAAAAAAACGTGCCTAGAAGGCACGGACATAATCGATATACCCTTCATAATTGCGGCGAATTTCAGCTAGTGAATCACCACCAAATTTCTCCAGAAACGCATTGACAATTTCAATGGCCACCACTGCCTCTGCCACCACTGCTGCGGCAGGAACGGCGCAAACATCTGACCGCTCAACGGTTGCCTCAAACGGTTTTTTGCTGATCATATCCACGGTATTAAGCGGCGTGTACAGGGTAGGTATCGGTTTCATGGCACAGCGCAACACAATATCCTCGCCATTGGTCATGCCACCTTCGATGCCGCCGGCCCTGTTGGTTGTCCGGTAAAAACCTCCTTGCAGGCCGTCAGCTACCTTCTTTACATCATAATAAATCTCATCATGGACTGAGGAACCTTGCAGATCGGCGACCTGAAAACCCAAACCAATCTCAACCCCCTTGATCGCCTGGATGCTCATCAAAGCCATTGCCAGACGGGCATCTAACTTGCGATCCCACTGCACATGACTTCCAAGCCCAACCGGCGCTCCGGTAACAATGACTTCAATAACCCCACCCACCGTATCACCACTTGCCTTGGCGGCATCAATGAATGCTTTCATTTCACCTTCGGCCTGGTCGTCATAGGTGAATACAGCAGATTGTGCAGCGATATCGACTAACTGATCTATAGTCTGGCCTGCAGGGCGACAAGATTTAATACCGCCAATTGAAGAAACAAAGCCATGAACAGCAATATTGAACTCAGCAAGCAATGCCTTTGCTACCGAACCAACCGCGACTCGCGCCGCAGTCTCACGGGCACTTGAACGTTCAAGAATATTACGGGCATCACGATGGTTATACTTGAGAGCACCAACTAGATCAGCATGTCCGGGACGCACCTTGGTTACCGCAATGGATTCATCTTGAAACTGTGAGTCAACTGACATTTTCTCCTGCCAGTTTTCCCAGTCACGATTTTCAATTACGAGGGCAATGGGAGAACCAAGTGTTTTACCCCAACGGACACCGGAAACAATCTTGACCTGATCAGTCTCAATTTGCATCCGTCCGCCGCGGCCATAACCCTGCTGGCGGCGTGATAAGTCCGTATTTATTGCAAGCGTATCAATCTGGATCCCAGCGGGTATCCCCTCGACTATTGCCGTCAGTTGTGGACCGTGCGATTCACCGGCAGTTAAATAACGAAGCATATAAACCTCACATAGCTTGGGAATGAATTCGCGGGCTACCAAGAATTCCTAACGAAGTTTCAGTGGATAATTAATCGAGCACTGCTATAAATCTTGGGGTTTTATATCATGGCTTTATCGCATGGGCAATCAACTTGACACCGTGCAATTGTTATCACGGAGTCAGGTTGTTGGTTGCATTAAGAAAGTCAATCATATTAGGGATAACCGTAAAACCTTCTGCTTGAGCAGCGTCGCGGAGACGCTTGTCCAAGCTAACAAAACCCCGACCTTCAATGTCTCCGTCCGCCCATACTATGGCAGCTGCAAGTTGAAGTGAATCAGCAGCGCGAAGCGGTTGACGCAGAAGAAGCTGGCGCGCTAATGCTCGAACTGCTTCACTAGGCTCAACTTCGTTCCAAACACCAGAAATGATTGAGAGCCGCGTACGGCTCTGTTGCTCGTCATCATATGTAAATATACCTTGGCGGCGAAGTCGTGCGAATGCTGAACAACATTCAACCGGAGTCCCCCACCATGTCACTATCCCATCATCTTCCGCTGCGATGCTTTTAGCTAAACCTGAAAAGGCGTCATCGTTTACGCATATTGGTAGAATTGCGCAACTATCCCAATAATTCACGGTCCCTCCTCACGCTCTTCAATTAAAGCCATAACGGCAGAACTGTCTTTGTCTCGTGGTGCAGGTGTATCCCAAAAACCAGATGGAAAGTGTCCTTTGCCTGTTTTGATCAAACCACGTAGTTCAAGTTCTTCCATGCGCTTGTCCTCTGGCGTATCACCACGTCGTACTGGAAATAACTTTGCTACACTTTTACCCCTGTCGGTAACCAATATTCCTTCACCGGTGCTTGAGATCCTTTTTACATACTCGCTGAGTGATGTTTTAGTGTCTGATATAGATGCCGTTCGCATATTACCTCCACTAATTGGTTTTATTGATAAGACTATTCTAGTCTTTATAGCAAGACCTGTCAAATCGTGAGATATGTTTCTTAAAGTTTAATGCAGGATTACCGAGTTTTAACTTTCGGAAGGCTATCTGCTTACGTCTGAGGAAGAGGAAACTCGTAAGGAATATGGAAATACAATTTTTGTAGCGGTTTGGTGGAAATAGTTAATTAGTTAGTTAGCAACCTACCCCGAATCTCCTTTTTTGTCGGATTTGTAAGTCATTACCGATTGTCATCAAACGTTGTTTATAGTATTGTTTGCGTATGAAATCACTTGCTACAAATCATACCAAGAGTAAGAATACTGCTTCAAAGATCGCTAAGGTGCCGCGTTCAGCAGCTTCCGGTCGATTCGTGATTGGTGCTGATGCACCGTCTCTTTCTGCAAAGGCAAAGGACCAGGTGAACCATAAACGACCTTCAAAGCGAGCAGCAAAACTGGCTGCCACTGCAGAGAAAGCCAATGTGTTGTGTGCGTGTTCAGCGATTGCTTGAGTTCACCTCTTTATCCGGCATCGAGCTTAGAGCTGGTAGTACCATTTGTAGAAGCCTAGTATTTGTAACCCAGGACGAAAGAAACTACGTCCATCAAGTCTTTGGTTTTGCCCGCAGCAAAAATACCCGCATTCATCTCCTCAAAGAAGACAATATCCTCTCGGTTTTTTGGCGCTTTCTGTTCGTGATTTTAACGATGTTCCTTCAATCATTATCGAATATCTTTTTGTCTCTGCCCCATATCGAGGGCGACCTTACCCACTATTGAGTGACCAACCGCTTCGAGTATCTGAATACCTGCTAGGTCAAGCGATTTTGATGGCAAATAATGCATGGTCGATGTTACCACTGCGATATATGGCTCTGAACCTTGCCGATGATTGCCTTGAATCATTTTACAGCCGACATGGTTTTGACCGTGTTGAAGGAACCGACTCGTGGATGTTTTTGGTTCTGCCTGCAAACTGACACCATTGATGCAAAGGTTGGCATCTTGGAGGCCTGACCCCCTGTAAATACAAAGGTTGGCATCTTGGAGGCCTGACCCCCTGTAAATACCTGCAAGTAATATGGGGAGTTTCCCGAGTTTCCTATGAAGAATTCCACTTAAATTGAAGTGGTTATACTATGCTCCTTTGAAGCAGGAGGAGCTAACTAGCCACCCCACTTGACTTATTTAGAAACAATCAATTGCAACCTGGGCTAATGACTGAGTTGACACAGGAGTATTAGTATTAATTTCCACACCTGAAAATATAACCGTTACAGCATATTCACTAAAAGGGGCTCCTGAAGCACAGACAGCCCTCATATTTCCAGAACCTATAATTGGGTCATTATCAATATTCCCTTTACTATTTGCAGGAACTAATAATGATGTTGGAAATCTAATAAGAGTCGGGACCATTGGAACTGACACACCATCATTAACTGGAGAGAAAATATAGTCAACATTCCTAATTTCCACGTCAGAAGCTGGTATTGCGGACGTTTTTGTGAATGGTTTTGATGCGATTTCCCAGCTTACCTTATTTGTTGATAGCAATCTTATACCGGTACTATATCTGGCTAAAACACCAAGTGTAGACCCAGTTTTAAAATAAGACTCAATAAGAACCGTCTTCCCTGAATTATAATTTGATTCTGAACCACAGCCAACAATGACAAGTACGTATATTACAAGGAATAATTTAAATATTAACTTCATAAAGCCTCCACCATGATTAATTTATTACCTTTGGCGTAATAAAGATTAACAATTCTGTCTTATTTTTACTCTTACTATCCGATTTAAACATCCAGCCCAGTAAAGGAATATCCATCAGAAAAGGCACACCCGTCTCAGTTTGCGTATCTGAATCGATATAAATACCACCGATAACTGTGGTTTCCCCATTTTTAACAACAAGTTCTGTAGTGGCTTCTTTTTTGTTAATTGGCGGCGGCGTCCCTGAACCAACTGAATTATTGGAAGCCTTAATTTCCATACCAACATTTCCATCATTGGTTATGTGTGGTGTTACTTCCAACGTCAGTACTGCCTCAATAAATTCAGTTTTAGTTCCCTCAGCTGAAGTTGTTTGATATGGCACAGACTGACCTTGCGATATTTTAGCCTTTTTATTGTTCAAGGTCATCACTTTTGGCGTTGAAATCACCTTCACTTGACCAACAGTCGCAGCAGCCGATAACCGCATGTCCAACTGCACATTACTGGCCAGTTTCCCGAATGACATCCCGGTTGCCATGCCACCCGTTGTACTGGTTGGCAGTACACTTGAGACAACTCCGCCGAAACTAGAATCTGCTGAATTAATATTTGCAAATGACGCGGAACCATCTCGATACCCAACGTTCCACTTAACCCCAAGGTCGCGGGTGAAACTGGAAGATGCTTCAACTATACGTGCTTCAATCATCACTTGTCGTTCTGGCAGGTCCATATTTTTCAACAAAAATTTCATATCATCAATGGATGATTCTATATCTTTGATGATTATGCGATTAGTTCTTGAATCTTTACTGATGACACCTCTTCTACTTTTAAGATCTTTAAATTGTTTCTCAACATCATCAATTTTCGCATAGTTAACGTCGAAAATAGCAGTCTTTAGAGGCATGGCCATTTCCATGGCATCCTTAGCATTCTTATCTTCTTGTTCCTGGCTCAGCATTTTACTTTTCTGTAATATTTGAACGATATTACCATCACGTTTCATTGCCAGTTGTTTGGTTTCAAGAATTACGTCGAGTGCTTGATCCCAAGGAACATTTACCAATTTTATACTGATTAACCCGGATACATCATCACCAATCAAGAAGTTCAAATTACTAACTTCAGCAATCAGCTGAAATATCTTTCTCACGTCAGCATCAGAAAATTCCAAAGTTACTTTCCGACCAGAATACTGCTTTTTTGCATCGTTCTGTTTAATCCCACTCTTGGCAAGTACAACTTCGCCAAGTTCTCGCTCTTCAACTTTAAGTGCAGCGGGGCTAACACTATGTAATGTTGGAGTCGCGAGTTTTTCCTGGTTACTTGGTATCTCAGTATTCTTGATTTCCCAATTCACCACACCGTTCGCCTGCGTTAAACGATACGGTGCATCAGCACGCAATTTAACGACAAAACGTGCATCAGCAGCTCTTTTTGTTTTCAGCGGAATTGGCGTGATACCCTTCACAACGCTGGCAAAAGAACTTGTATCCACAAATCTCTGCAAGTTCTTTGGTAATTGACAGTTATTGATCGTCAAGGAGAGGCCATCAGTCGTCTTAAGAACTTTCCCAACTCGACAACCTTTCCCTGTACTGATCAAAATCTGTGAGTACCCATCAACTAATTTAAAATCAATTGCATCGACAGCATTTTTACTTTGCGAAGAATTTGCAACTTCAACTTTATCACTGACCACAGGTGTAGTTGGCTTTATAGCCTCACGAGTGTTAGCAACTACCTCAACAGTCTTTTTTACCTCTTCAGGTTTTACAGGAGCTACCTTTTCAAGAACGATCTTTAATCCTTTATCCGTCTTCTCGAGATGGTATGGTGGAATATCACCAGCAGAACTGTCAAAGACAATGCGCAATTTATCTTGTGTCAAACCAACCCTTGCCTGATTTATCCCGAATGAGTTGATTTGTGCAACATTCGAACTCAAATTTGACTTAATGCCGAACAGATCTACTACCAGTCTTTCAGGTTTAGTTAATTTAAATGCATTGTAATTAGACAACTTACCATCGACAATTATGTCAACTCCATCATTTCCGACTGAGATACTTATTAATTTATTATAAACAGAATCATTTATCGCATCTTTTGCATCAACGACTGGTGTTACCGGAGCCGGAACCAATTCCTTCATTTCTACTTTAGGTACAGGCTCCAGTTTAACCGCTGGTTCAGGTTCAGCTAGAGTTACTGGTTTCAGTTCAATTGGCTCAGATGCAGCTGAAATAGCAGAAACTGGTACAGCTGCCACAACTACCGGCACTTCCTCCGCTGCAGCCTTTGCTGTAAATGATACCATTAGTTTAGTTTTATCGTTCACATCCGGAATAACGGTAAACTCACCATCACTTTTTAGATAAATTTCAAGTCTCGCCAAATTTCCTGAGCCGAAGTTTTGTTTAGTAAGTTCATATTTGCTGATAATACCTTTATTAACTTCTAGAACTCTTTCAATTTCAGTGAATTCAACTTGCGCAAAATCAATAACTGCCTTTAATGGCTCGTTAATCTTGTAAAAAGTGTAGGTAACCGGCTGATTCAAGGATATTTCAAGCCTTGATCCATCTTCCGAGACTTTTACCGCTTTGATGCTTGGTGCAACAGCATTCTGCGAAGGCGCATCATCTTTTAACACAGCAGCTTTCCTCTGTGCACAACCAGTTACGGACAGTGCAGAAAGTAGGCCGATCAAAACAACATGTGTATTTCTAATCCGCAATCGCATACCGGATTCTCCTTACCTTTTTCTTTGAAGGGCAAGCTTTACAGTTCTTTTTTTTATGCGCCCAGCATCGTCTTTAAATGTTTCATCAACTTCAACTGTGTTTGCAGTAATCCGAGTAATTTTTCCGTTATTCGGACCAATTAGCATCCCAGTTTTCGCTACATAAGCTTTTCCATCAGGATCAACAATTAATGCTCTGTTTTCTTTAAGCCCTGCGATGATACCCGTAATTTTAAACCTTTCTACTTCAAATCGTTGAATAGGAATCAAATTAAGGTTTATATCCACGCCTTTTGCGCTACCATTAGGCACCTGGGTAACTGCAAAAATGGCAGGTTTAAACGGATCTTTTCGATTTGCGAAATCAAGGTTTGATTTCGGAGCAACTTTCTTGCTAGACGAATCCTGGCCCTGAATTGCTATCACCTTTTTTGCTGTTGACATGGGCTTTTGCACTGCCGTCGACACCTGAATCGCCCCAACTGGCCGTTCTGCCGTGACGGGTGCAGGCTCTTGTTTCTTCTTGCACCCAGGAAGAACAAGAACGCACAAAATAGCCACTGTTAATAGAATGTTTTTATTATTTCTTTTTGCCATCATCCTTAATCTCTTTCTTATCAAGAAAACGGAATGTAGTAGCAAGACAAGTAACTTTTGTCGAGATTTTGCCTTTGTCATTTTTTATATCAAAAACAACATTACCGATGTTCACAATCCGCGGTAAACTTGCAACAGCGTTAAAGAAATTAGCAGTATTTGTAAACGTACCTGCTATTGTTATATCAACTGGTACTACAGCATAAAAATCCTTTGGCTCTTCTGGCTTAGGTCTAAAAACCATAAAATCAAGACCTGCACCCTTACCTGCACTGGTAATCGAAGTAAGAAGCGAAGGTATTTCTTTTTGATTTGGCAGCTCAGTTAGCGCTTTTTCAAGCTCAAGTTTTAGCTGCGCATATTCATTTTTATACCGGGTAAGGTTATCGGCTATTTTCTTTGTTTCGACAATCTGATTTCGTAAACCTTGCAGAGTGTTTTGTTTTTGCTTCAGTTCATCCATCTTCGGTTTCTGTAACCCAAAAAATAAAGCAGCTGCTTCAATAGCAACGATTACCACGACAATTGCAGCCTTCTGCGTTGTCGGTAATTTAAATATTTTTTCTATTCTCTGATCCATTGTTACCTCTGAACGATTGCTGTGCCGCTCTATTTATTGGGCGGTGGCAGCTCATCTTTCTTAAGCCGCTTAATTTCGCAGACAAGATCAAATCTTTTGACTTTTGTACCACCCATTTCGAGCTGTTCGGAGACCTGTAACTCTACACCGCCGAACTCTTCAGAGGACTGCAAATTACGCATAAACAGTGCTATCAAATCTTCATTAAATGCTACACCTGAAATACTTACCTTTGAACCTGCCTCTGAATACTTGGTAAGCCACAATTTTTCTGGAACTTGATCACTTAATATTGCCATGCGACTGGACGGTCCAGATTTTTCACGCCGTAATTGATTAAGGACATCAAGCTTCTTTTTTACTTCTACTTGTAATTTTTTAAGGTTATCAATTTCACCAATTTTCTTTTTCAGAGAATCGATTTCCTGCTGTGAATTCGTAATTTCTTGCTCTGTTGTTTTAACCTTCGCTATTGTCATCCCATAAAAGACGAGCAGACCGACAGCAACGCCAACAGTTGTAAAAAGAAAAACAACGAGCTGCTGATTGACAGTTTCTTTCTTTTTAGACGCACGAACAGGTAATAAATTTATGCGTGTCATTTATCGCCAGCCCTCCTCATTGCAAGTCCAACCGCAACAACTGCAACTGGGCCTAATTCCTTCAAATATTCCTCATCAAAATTATTTGCATTGAAGGTAATTGCACGGAATGGGTCCAATATTTCTACTGGAATGTCTAGCTTCTGCTCTACCGATTCAACTAGCAGCGATGTTTTTGCCGCACCACCGCTCAAATAAATCCGAGAGATCTTGGCATCGCTCGCGTTTGCACTATAAAAATCCAGCGATCTCCTAATCTCAACCGCTAAATTGTCATTTATGCGTGACAAAACATCATCTAATGTTTGTGTATCTGAATTAGTTCCAGAAATTTTGATGCGCTCTGCTTCCTCAGTATCAACACCAAATTGCCGCTGAATTTCTTCAGTATACTGATTTCCACCCATCTGAACATCACGCGTAAACAATGAGATACCATCTTTTACGACATTTATATTCATCACATTGGCACCAATATTAATCAGAGCAATTACATCGTCAGGGTCAGGCTGGTAATTATATTCAAAAGCATTTTGCACTGCAAAAGAATCGACATCAACAACACAAAGCTTCAGTCCAGACTCAGCAAATACCGCCAAGTAGTCACTAATAATATCTTTTTTACTCGCAACAAGTAATACGTGCATCTTGCCCGGATCTACTGAATCTGGACCAAGCACTTGAAAATCAAGATTTACGTCATTAATGTCAAAGGGGATATATTGCTCCGCCTCCCATTGAATTTGATCTTCAAGTTCCTCAACCGACATGGCCGGAAGGACTATTTTACGAATAATTACCGAATTGCCAGATATCGACACTGCGGCATCAACTACTTTAATACCCAAACTGCTTATCAACCCCTTAATCACTTCGACAATTGAAGCGCTGTCCATCAAAGTGTTATCAACAATAGCCTCTGTAGGCAACGGGACGATACCAATATTCTGGATTGAATAGGCGCCCTTCTGCTCTTTCAGGTGGACCAGTTTTACAGAACTTGACCCGAGGTCTACCCCGATTATTTCTTTTTTCTTTCCGGAAAAGAACATATGATCTGTGTCCTTTATGCGTCTTTCAATCTAGAAAAACTTTTTCACGCTCATTGATTTGTATGCCGAGTGCAACCAATATCTTCCGCTTAGTCTCCATGCGACAATCTTCACCACGCTCTACACGGTCAATGGTAACCGAAGAAACCCCTGCAAGACGTGCAAGCTCAGCCTTGCTCATCAAACGCGACTCCCTGATTTCTCTAAGCTGATTTTTGCCCATATCATTCCTAACATATTCTAGCAAACATTTTCGTTACTTTACTTAAGATCAACCAATTGTCAAGCTATTTATATTTATATCTTCTTTTAACTACTTAATTATAGTCAATTATATTCAATTACCATACAAAGATTCAATTTACATGTGAACATATATCGTCACTTCAACAATTTACTTTAATTTTAAATGAAGCCCCCGCCGCAAGCGGACGGGGTATCTTTGCAAAGTGCAGTTCGCTTCGCATTGTCGAACTACACCTCATCGCCCCAAGGGGCGAGGAATATAACTCAGAGAGATTTAAGAAGTGGGAATGAAAAACCGCATAACCATATGATGGGGGGCTATCCCCCATCATATGGTTATGCGGTTTCGTTGGTTTTGTACTGCGGAATTAGATCAATAAGCATAGAGAACAGAAAGATTAGCACGTTCCTTGGCGTTCACTTCACGCTCACCCTGAACTTCAAACTTGAACAAATACGGGATATGCTTGACTGCAACAGAGCCACCACCGCTACCACTGCCACTCCCACCAGGGTTGTAGGCAACCCCCGTTACTCCGCCAACCAAATCTATTACCCCAGCTGCTTCCCCAATAACATTTGCTCCGGAATCGGTATTGCCTGGCGTAGTGTCTATAATCTTGGAAAAGACCTTATAACCTGGCTGCCCGGGGAGGCCATGTAACACAAATGTCAAGTCAGGTGCACCTTGCACAAGATTTATCGCCTCGGATCGTTGGTCTGCGGAGCAAGCTGACCACTGAGTACGTGGCAACATAAGTTTTTGTTTCATACAGCTATCTGATATCGTGAAATCAAGCCCAATATTTGCGTATTTAGTCTTCATTAATGACAGGCTGGTGGTGCTGATATTGCCAAAGACGTGTGGCAAAATATCTTTCGCCACCCCTTCGACACCACCATAGCTTGCTTCCAGACTGTTTTTGTAAAACCTGCTCATGGCTGACATCTTGGTGCTCTGCATCACAATATACATAAGCGCCATGATGATCCCCAAGGATATCAACGTCAACATCAGCGCCGTTAGCAGGGCAACCCCTTTTTCGTTCCGAAGCGGAGACATGTATTTTCTCCTTGATTTACTGGTTATACAGATTCTTAGGCTGCACTACGATGGACACTACCTTCCAACGATAACCCCGCCAAGTACTCCCAAAAAAATCATTCATCATGGTAGCCGTCCATTCCCGCCCAAACGATGTATAGAGGGGGTCGCCTACCAGCAGAACTTGGCTAGCATTCGTGTACGGAAACTGATAGTTACGATCCTGCTTTCCTTCATGCGTCAACAAATAGAGCCTGACAGTGCGCAGCTGTTCGCGAATCTGCCTTGCCGTCATGCCGTTAATGGTATCTGTATAGCTCATGGTGCCACTGTTGGCGACTCCAGAGGTATCCAATTCATACATCACCTGAAAGTCGCCGACGCAATCAAGCAGTGGTAATTGCTGTCCATACCCTAGGCTATTCCCCTGGTTTACGATGAATTTGTAGAAAATACCGGTGCCGGGGCTACAGGAAGCAGGCATATCCTTAGACTCAGCTGTTTTGCGAATAAAGTAATCAGCCCGGTTATATGGCATACGGATATAATCATTACCGCTATTGTTAGCCAACGCATAGGTGGTGATTTTCTGTAACTCGTCAATAGGCCTGTATTCTGGATATGGTGGCACTTCATTGCTCGTCGCTGCTACTTTATAGGCAAATTTTTTCACTGTACTCACATCGGCAACGGCCAAGGTTCGACTGTCGGCAGTTTCACTTGAAAATGAGGTGATCAAAGATATGACGTGATCATTCGCTTTCAGGTCATCCTGATTGTTCCAGCGTTTCAAATAACCGCCAGTAGAAGAGTAGTTAACATAGCTCCAGTGTTTAGTGGCATCATTCATGCCAACTGGCACCGACTTGATTACCAGATAATCTGAACCGGCATTAGTTAGATAAGAACCTGAACCATCAATCATCCGATTGCTTGTTGTAGTTGTTGCACTCAGCAGCGCATGGGGCGCTGCAGACTCAAGATCAGTAGTGGTTGTCGGTGGCGCGTCGTTGTAATTTGTGCCGTTAATCCCCTGAATCGGGAAACCATCTGCAACATCTACTTCCTTGAAGGTTGGTACGACCGCCTGGTAGCTCCAGAGCAGACCAAAACCTGCGTGTTCCACATCGCGTCGCAGTATTTCAAGCCCGACAAGACCGGAAATATCTGACTCTGCCGCCCGCCCCGTCTTCCCGGCATGGGACACAATAGTATCAAATGCTTTCGTAACAATGCCCATCAGCACGAGAAATATCGTCATACTGATGACTAACTCAATCAGGGAGAACCCCTTGTTGCCTCTCATAGCGAGACCTCTCTTACACTATTTTGATCGAACCGTTCGTAGCTCGATCACCTGCGGATTATTCCTGGCCTCCCATCGCACCTGAACGACCAGTTGACGAGAGGCGGAATAGGCACCAAACTTTACACCACTTTGTGAAACCGTATAGCTTTTCGCTATATTCTTTTGCCTAAAGGGTACGCTCTTATTAGCATAAGCTGCTGAGATGTTAGCGAATGGTTTAACCCGCAGTCCATTCATATAAAAATCGCCAACCTGCAACGCCTCGTTGCGCATCTGGTTCTGAGAGTTTGTCTGATACGCAATATTGACCGCCTCTAGCAAACCAAGCGCCCCGACGATCATGATGACCAGTGCAACCATCAGTTCTGCCAATGAGAACCCTTTATTATTTGAGTATGATGTTTGCACGCTTGCAATCTCCTGTAAAGTTGTCCCAACTACCGTAGGTTGTGCGAGTAGTAAACACCACGATACTGTCAACAACCGTTTCGTAATCACTCGGCGGATCAACACAAACGGAAGCACTCTCAGCACCCATCAACAGACCACCCGTATCAAAGTCAAAGGTAACTGAAGTTGCCGTACCGCTCTTGATCGGGTACCTGTGGGTTTTGGTCTGCAACGGCTGTATGCCGCTGGTACTGATTAAAGACGAATAAATCGCGAAGGTCTTCAGGTTCAGCACCACCCGCCGCTGCCGACGCTGGTAGAGAGAATCAGCCCGAGCACTGGCAATATCGGCATAGATCATTTTGATCTGATCGTTCACTGCCTGTTTCCGGGTCATCTGACCAAAGGCCAAAGTCGCCAGTGTGGCCAGAATCGCCCCGATGGCCATCACAATTACCAGTTCCAGAAGGGTAAAGCCGTTTTGTCTCATGTCAGCGTTCCATAATGTGCAGAATTTTTTTCTTCGCCTTCAATCCTGACTTGGTGATGATCGACGGCGCATCAGTTGCCGCCTTACCGATCATTTCTCCCTGGGCACCGGCCGTGGCACTGGTTCGCCGACCACCTTTATCGGTAAATGCTGTTTCCAGATCAATTTCCACGAACACACCGACGGACGTCTGGATCAGCGCCTTCCCCTGCTTCACACTGAACGGCAGTTCCCCCCCGGTCAGGGCGTTAACTCCCCAGAAAAACGATCGTCCAGTAAACTCACAGATATTCTGGGATGGAGTATAGGTGGTGAAGTAAGCATCACCACGGTCAGTGGCAACCGGCACAGTCAGGCTCCGTTCATTCTGGTCAAGGTTGATATACCAGCTATGCGGCGCCTGGTTGGCAGCAGGAGGCACGGTGGTGCGGTTATCGAGATCCCCAAAGGCTACCGACACGTCAGGACTATTGGACGTTGCCGTGTAACAAGCGCTGTTTTCCTGATCTTGCATATCAGGTGATGACATGAGCCAGGTTTTGGCAGCTCCGGCATTGTCATATCCATCGTGGGTCACATTGATCGCATAACAGGGATCCTTCACCGCGAAAAGCTTACGCAGTTTGGTTGGATCACTGTCGGCTTTGGCTGCATCATAAGGATCATCATCCCGATAGAAATAGCGACCGGTGCCGAATAAAACCATCATCAGCGGGCTGTCAAACGACTTTATCCGGGATAAGCCAGAGGTCACTGGTCCAATACCATCGATCAGGCGCCCTACCCGCCAGCGCAGTTTGCTGTCCGTGCTGCTGTACGCGACGGTTGGGTTAAAATCGTCGGCTGACATGATGTGCGGAATAACCACCCGCAGGATGCCACCATCATCCCACTTACCGCTGCTCCCCTTTTTCACATATCCCACATAGAGCACGTCATCCTGGTAGGAGCCATCGCGCAACGTCTTCCGCTCGACATCCTCAACAGAACCGCTCATGGAACCGGCAAAGGCGAACGGGATGCCGGTGTCAATGACCCAGACATTATCATTCTTGGTGTTTATGGTTGGCCCTTGCACCATGTCAAAAACAAACAGCTTCAGATTTTGATCAGACTTGCCGAGAAACTGCTTGGTATTTTTATCGACCGGCCCGGTAGGACCGGAGGCAAAAACCGCCAGCCAGCGGCCATTGGACTGCATGTCAATGCCTGTTTGCGTGTCACGACGTTTGGTAAGAGAACTGTCTATTACAGTTCGTGAGTTAAGCCGTACAATACCAGGCCCGGTGGTAGCAAAACCGAGTTCCGGGTGATCGAATTCCCAGAGGAGAGAAGGAGTTCGGCCATTCAAGGTGGTGGAACCAGTACTCGCACCAGCTTCGTAGTACATATTGGTGATATCAAGGGCAAAATAGGAGGAGAATCCCAACCCCGTGCTGGCACTGGCGTCTTCAGGATCAGTGATCGGGGTCTTGACGCAGGTACCGGTAGCCAGTCCATCGGTACAGGTCGCTGTCCCCATTTTGCGCGTGGCGCCGCCAATCCCCATGCCACCAATAACAAAGGTGCGCCAGCTGGCAAAGTCCTTCGGGCGATCCCAGTAATTTGTCGTAGTGCCACACCGTGCCGCAAGAATCGGGTCACTGGTGGAAGCGCAGAGGGCAGCAGTGCCGATACTGGCGTCAAAAATCTGCGGTGTCAGGTCGTTCAGATAGATATGGCTGTCTTTATACGCGGGATCAGTCAGATATTTCAAGTATGGCAGCACATTGCGCGGGATAAAAGCCCACTCCTCGCGGCCCAGATCATTCCCCTTCAGCAGGGCAATGCGGTCTCCGGTGACTTCAGAACCAGAATTGACCAGTTTGCCCAGCTTGAAGGCATGAAACAGTCCATCATTAGTTCCGGCGTAAACCATGCCCCGGTTGGTGTAGTTTGTCGTACTAATGAATGCTTGATAAGTCGTATCTTCATACCCAACTTTCCGTTCACGGTGATAGGTCTGTAACGGAAAGACCGACTGAATTCGCGGAGTAGAGGAGATGATATCCCCCATCTTCCAGACATGGTCAACTCCGTTGATGGTGGCAACCCGTGAACGGAGCGTGGCATCGTCAACCCCATTAATGAAATTAATGATCTTGTCGGCTTCAGATTGATTTGCTGCCTGCAGATAGGATTGCACCTTGGTGGTACTAGTATTCAGAGCAGTAAAACTGGTCAGCGATCCTGTCAGGTTGGTATAAATGACCCGCGCATCACTGCTGAGATTGCGTTCCCACAACTTCTTGCCGGCAGACCAGAGGGTCTTGAGTCCATTGAGTGGGTCATCCGGCTCGAATGGGCCATCATTAGGTACCCGCACGAAACTCGCTTTATTATTGAACATCATGAACGCAATCCGTTTATCCAGCGTTTTGGACAACTCTCCATCACTGTTCGAATCTTCCTTGATCTGACTGCCGGAAATGAAGGGATCGATGTAGTACCAGAGGTTGTGTATTTCGCCAATCCAGTTGACTTCCTGCTCCCCGTAAAGCTTTTTGGGAAAAAAGACCGCTTGCAGGATATTGGCACCACTCCCCTCACTGTTAGACAGAATCGAAGCCGCCGTACCGGATGCCGTGCGAGCCATGATGTCATTCAGTGCCTTATTCAGCTGTCGGCGTAACTTCAAAGGGTTCACCACCGGATAGTAGTTATCAGGATTACAAAGTGTGACATCAGACTGCGTACACTGGGCTGCCCATTCTGATTTAAGGTCAGGAATTTTATTACTGTTCGCGTCGTTGAACCCACCCCACTTGGCCGCGTACCAGAGTGGGCTCTTCAGCGTTTTTGCCGAGGTTGTTGCACCAACCGTAAACTCCTTGCTCCAAGTCAACGGCAAGTCTGCCACCACTGCCGGGGTATCACCATCAGATCCACCAACATCCTTATCCTTGATCGGCAGGTAGACCCCATCTTCTGTCGTCCCGGAAATCACAAATCCCATGACCTGATCAATACAACCGGCAGCATAGTCAGAAACCAGCTTGATTTCGACCTGATCAGCGGTAAGAGAACTGGTACCGCAACTGCCATACCCGTTTGTTGCCGCTGTCGCCGTACAGAGCTCATATTTGACGATGGCATCCATGTCATGGTCTGCCCCCTGCTCCACGTCTTCGTAGTTGATCCGAAATAGGGCATAGGTCACGTTATTGCTAGTGTCATAACGGATATCATCGACATAATAATTAACAATAGTATTGGTTGGGCAGTATGCCGCTGCATCCGCCGGCGATTTCGGCAAGACTTTGATTCCATACGTGGTATCAGCAGCCAGGTTCATCCGCGCGGCACAAGCCCCATAGGTACCCAAGCAGCCACTTACCGACTTTGCTGTGGGCAGCATGGTGATGATGCCATTAGGTGTCTTGATCGTAAACTCTGAAAATGGAGATGACAGGGCAACCACAAAGGTATTGACGTCCGGTTTCCCGGTTTTGTCCGCAAACTGCGTGCGCCCATAATAGGCCACCGCCGCCGTGTAAAAGCTGCCCTTCTTGGTCGGCTCTTCAGGGCACATACCCCGGAGCAGGCTCAGCTTGCTTGCTGACTTGCCGGAGCAGAGGAAATCAGAATCCGTACCGTTTTCACCCGAGTACCAGCTATTACTATGAATCCCTTCAGTAGCACCAATCGTGTAGGTCAAGTCGTTCAACAGACTGCGCCCCGAGGACTGAATTACCCCAAGCCCAAGCTGTGGCGCTTCGGCGTCCTCAGTTACCGACGCAAATTCATTGCCCGGAATCTGGTCCGAGTCATAACTCGGGTTCACATCTGACAGCAGCAGAATAAACGGCCTGGAGCAGGCAGGGAACACATCATATAACGGCTTTGAGACACTGCCATCCTTGTAGCCCCAGTCGGGCTTGGAGAGTTGCAACCCTGAATCCTGGGTGCCGGTGTAGGTAAAGGCAGGCGTCGGGGTCAGTTTGCCAGCATAATACCGTAAAGACTCATACAGCATCTCGGCAATCGGGTTCCCCCAACTGCGGCACTCCCCTTGATTAAGTGGACGGTCGGTAATCCAGCCGCAGGACCCACCGGTATTGTCCTGGTACGACTGGTCAGAATTTCTGAAGCCAACAATTTTAAGCCGGTCATACGTCAGAATGATGTTGCCCTGGGTATTTTCTGAGCTTTGGAAAATACCGTTATTGGCATTGGACTCGTCCAGAATGGCGCCAATATTCTTCCGCAACACCCCACCACTCAGATTTTTTTCATAGGAGGTGGAAAACATGCCGAAGTACATGTCAGCTTTATCAATGCATTTCCCTTCAGTAGCGAAAGTACAGCCCGCATCACTGTTGCAGGATTTGAACATGGTCTTGGAGCAGACCTTGGTGCCATCCCCCTCGCCATACTGCTGCATCAGGCCGATCGGTTTCCAGGTGGTCCCGGTTGTTGGCGGATAGCGCTTACAGGAGTCACCGATCTCATTCTTGGTGATATCCATTTCGTCAGCTGTATCGATCGACGAGTCGCAAACCTTGACCCGCACCTCATAATCAGCTGGCGTGCCCAGGCTGGTATCGCAAACCGGCCGCTCTTTTGCGGCCCAGTCCCAAATCCGTTTCCCGGTCACATCCTTCAACAGCCGCATCAAAGGAGCGCCGTTGTCGGAGAGAGTTGTATTGCAAACCAGATGGCGTTTGCTAGTATCGGAACTGGTTGTCCCGGATGTCGGGATACCCTTATTGATGAACTCACTGGAGTAGAGGGTACATTGCTTGGCTGCAGTTGCTTCAAAAGCTCGCATATTTTTGTCGCCGAGATTGGCAGTGCCAAAAAGCTTCCAGCCGGCACCGGCCTTATTGTACCAGACCCGTACCCCATCAGAGCCGTTGCCTTCAGCAAGCCGCACAACAAGACGATACCATGTACGGCTCTTGGCCAGACTGAGTGAGCCCTTCACCATACCAGCACACATGGTGGCCGGTGCAGTTGCACAATTAGCATGGGCACCATAATGAGACGCTACAACCCCTAATGAAGTCCCGCCAGTCGTTAGAATTTCGACATCAGCGCCATCATCGCTGTCTACCATAAACTCCCAGGTTTCATTGCCACTACCATTTGACGTTTTAAAATCGGCAACTACCATGGCGCTGTAATTATCAAGGTGATTCTGCGTCGGGTCGAGCTTGGTACCGGTCGTACCAAAGTCAGTTACACCTGTATCATAATCAATAAACGTGGTTGTTAGTGGTTCAGCCGTACTGGCAAATGACGACAGTAAATCAGTGTGTGTATCACCGGTTGTCTGGGCAGCGTTAAGACCCGCAGGGTGAAGGTAGCGGGCTACCAGCATCGTGTTGTTGGAAAACGTAGTCAATGTTGCCGTACAGGTCGAAACCCCGGCCGCATTAAATCCGACCAGTTCACTCGACTTATCGGTACAGGTGTAGCCACTTGCACAATCGGTATCCAACGAGCAGCTATAGGTATACTGCGGGGTGCCAGTGGCATTGTAACAGAGGCGTCCCGTAAACTCCTTGCCCCAGCTATGGGCATCCTGGGGCACGGTTGCCCGCTCCAGAACCGTCAATGCGTTACTGTCCGAAACCCGATGCCCACCATACAGAACCTTCTTGAGCACATCAATCCGGCTCATGGACAGCCAGTTGAGAACATTGCCGCTCCACTGGCCACCGGATGTCGAACAGAATTTGGTTGCACTGCGTGAAACAGGTACAAACATGTCGGTACCTGATGTGTCGTACTGGTAACATTTGTACGGATCAAAGTACCCGTAGTAATCAATTGAGTGCTTGTAATCAATATCAAGCTTACCGTCATCGTCAAGATCAGCTGAATCGTTGTAGGCCGTATAAAACAGTTTGTGATCGCGCCCCGTTTCAAACATGACCAGCGGCGGCACACTCGAAGCAATAAATGGCGGCAGGATGCAGTAATCGGCGACTGTTGCCGCCGAAACGGGTCCGCACAGCAGCAGGCCTAACAACACAAGTGACAAGAGGCGGAGAGATCTTTTCGCGTTCATCGTTTCCACTCCTCGATCATGATCTGGTCAACTATGGTACCGTTGACCCGCACGGTTACGTTATTGCCGACATACACATTTCTGGCAGAGGCCTTATCGACAAAGAATGCGCCATTGCGCTTACTGTGCCGTTCAAAGGAGCAGCGTGGTGCTACATAGAATTGGCGCTGGTCAACAGTAATTTTCTGGTCTTCAAAGGCAACGACCCGCCCCGAAAAATGATACATCGCAGAATCAGCAGCGACTGCTGATCCGCCGAATACCATCATTACGACCAAAAGCAAAAATCCCATTAGCAGTCGTATCATGACTAACTCCTCTTGCTCTCTTCCCTGTACACGGACGTTGTGAAACTCCATCCAAAATTAATGAACACGTTCTTCCTATTCAAAACCCATACCATAATTCTACAACAGTAACTACCTTATTTTATTAATATAAAAATCTGAACACTCAATAAGTATGAAAACATTACATGCTTACTCACGCAGCACACAATAAATTGCATAGCACTCTATTCCTCATACTCTTTCAACTTGTACAGTAGCGCCCGGTGGCTGATCTCCAACAAACGCGCCGCATGGGTCCGGTTGCCGCCAGTCTGCACCAGGGCCCGCTGAATCAGGGTGCGTTCCATCTGCTCCTGCGCCTGTTTGATGGAAATGGTGTCAGCCAGCCATGGGATTGTCTCAGAGTTTACTGTCAGATTTACGGTCCGCCTGGGGTGTTTTGTTTAAGGTATATTGCATTAGCGTCTCTAGTTTCGTGCAATGCGCATTAAGAGGTGAACTCTATCCGCCCCGCTACATCTCGGAAAAATTCACTGGACCAGATTGCCAGCAGCTGCTGGTCCTTGATAAATGGTGCCACATCACGGCGTGCCTGTACGACATCAAGCCGGTCGATTGTGTCATGTAGCATAACCATAAATTCAGACGGCGTAA
>JANOEC010000009.1:0-16030 GCA_031412995.1 Geobacteraceae bacterium | reverse complement strand
GGCCCCTGATGATCTTATTGCCGCTCTTTCCGCCAACCGTTTTCAACACCTTCCAGTAACAATCGAGCATGCACTTTACGCTGGATCGCTCCCGCGCCACCATGACGACCCATTCGACCGGATGCTTGTTGCACAGGCTTTGATGGAGAAATTGACAATTATTACCCGTGACAACTCCATCCCGGCATACAATCCTGCCTTAATAAGTGCCTGAAAGAGGCAAAATACAGTAAATCGATGTTCACTCGTACTCTCTCCTTGAATTCAAAACTTGACATATCACCGACATCCGTCATCACGTAGGTATCAACACTACATTGGGTGGGTCTATGCAAACCGTACGGGCTGTTGACGCCAACCGGCAGTTTTCCGGCGTCCTGAAACAGGTATCACAGGGTGAAGAGTTTCTCGTCATCTCACGTGGAAAACCTGCAGCATTTCCCGTACCGCAGAAATGGTCTGGCGAGCACGGCCAAGGAGCAACTCCATCCCTTCCTCTGTTCGGATGGATCGAGAAAATGCCAGAAGCGCTGTATAAAGCTCAGCAGGGGCTATGGTTTCACTGTCATTTCCAATATGGCGGGCAAAATGATGCAGTTACGCATTCAGATTTTCTGTTAAATGAGGACAATTGGGGGGGAAACAGAAGTGATGCCGGACACCGTTTGGGACCAATTTTCCCTTTTCCAGAAAGGATATCCGCGCTATAGATGAGCTCATCATGAAGACACGACTATTTTCTCCAACCACCATCGGCCGCTTCACCATCACCCCACCGTCAGCATTGGCAAAGCTTTCCACAGCTACCATCCCGCTTATTCTTGGCAGCAAGGGGGCATTCGGCTCCGGCGAACATGAAACTACGTCCGCTTGCCTGGAACTGTTGCCGGTGGTCCCTGGCCTGGCCGGCGCCAAGGCGCTGGACCTGGGCAGCGGCACCGGCATCCTGGCCATTGCCGCCGCCAGACTCGGTGCCGCAACCATAACCGCTGTTGATCTCTTTTGGGATGCGGCCCATTCCTGCCAAGAGAACAGTGACCTCAACGGGGTCACTGCTCAAGTGCATACCGTCTGCGGCGAATTGGGCTGTCTGCATTTGCATGATCTCGACCTGGTGATGGCCAATATCTACGCCGACATTCTCCTGCCGCTGGCTGAGCAATTAGTCAACTGCACCCGCCTCGGCGGCCATATTCTGCTTTCCGGCATCCCGCTGCAGGACAAATTCGACGTTTGGCACCGCTACACCAGTCTCGGCTGCCGCGATGTCGACAGCCGCATCGGCGAAGAGTACGCCACCTATTTACTCCAAAAGGAATGAATCATCCCGCCAGAAGCAGCAGGAAGTCTATAATCATCGTTGATAATTGAATCGCCACAAGTGGCGAGGAATTTGACCCGCCGAGATTAGACCTAAAACCGGTTTCTGAAGAGATAAACCGATTACTTCCCCTTGCCAAACCCCGGTTGCTCTGGCAGAATAACTTAGCTAACTTGGACCAGAATTACCGGAGAAACGTATGCAATTCGTGAATATTTTTGAAGCAAAAACGAAATTATCCAAGTTGATCGAAAGCATTGAGAGTGGCAAAGAGGATGAAATCGTTATCGCCAGACATGGCCGACCGGTGGCGAGACTGCTGCATCTTGCGACTGCACCCGCCGGGGCACGGATCGGGGTGGCCAAAGGGAAGTTTACGGTTCCCGAATCCATTGATGGTGAAAATGAACTGATTGCGACGTTATTTGCGGGAAGTAAACCATGAGGGTACTGCTCGATACTCATATCGCACTCTGGGCCATTACCGACGACGCAAGGCTTTCTGCAAAGGCCCGAAAACTGCTGCTTGATCCAAACAGCGACATTGTCATAAGTGCCGCAACAATCTGGGAGATTAGCATCAAGTACTCATTGGGACGGAGCAATATGCCGATATCCGGCAGCGAATCACTGGATTACTTCAAGGAGTCAGGCTATCGACTCTTGCCGGTGACCCCGGAACACTCAGTATTCCTGGAGCAATTGCCACCGCATCACGCAGATCCGTTTGATCGGATTCTGGTCGCCCAGGCACTGAGCGAACCGCTCCGGCTCTTGACTCATGACGCAGCCATTGCCAAATACAGCGATTCTGTGATCCTTGTCTGAAGCCACTACGGCGCCCCTCACCGCTTTGCACCATCAACGGGGGAGTGATGGAGTTGAAACGTTTATTACCATTGTAGGTAAGCTGTTCACCTTGGCGTTCGGGTCAACCTTTTTGTTTACGAGTTTATTCTGAGAATATAGGGCTTCAATGCTTTGCATCTATTACTTCCCCGATCCCGCGTTCATCGCCGAACAACAATTGGTGAACTAATCGAAGAACTGGTTGAAAAATATCTAGAGTCACCGTATGTTATAAAAAAATAAATAATTTGATATTCTTAGATAATCAAGAAAGAGGGGGTATTGAGGATGGCTGAAGATAATAACAACTCACATGGCGGAGCACTTTTTATTTCATTTATTGCCGGGCTTGCCGTAGGTGCCGGGGCAATTCTGTTTCTTGAAAACTCCATAAAAAATGACTCGGAAGAGGATTACGACTCCGAACAACTTTTTGTCTAGACATAATGTCTAGCCTCACGCATTAGTCCCGTATCCGCCAGGTCAACAAATATACGCCTGGCGGATGTGGGACTGGCTTCACATCATGTCTTCACCAGAACTGACCTGATCAAAATACGGCAATAATTTGTCAAATGTTACCATGAGGTGCTCGGGAATAACGCGCGTTTCAGGGATAATTGACATGAAATTCACATCACCCTCCCACCGCGGCACAATATGCAGATGTAAATGGTCAGTAACCCCTGCCCCAGCGACCTTTCCCAAGTTCATACCGATATTAAACCCACTCGGACAGACCGCTTTTTCCAGGATTTGCTGACAGACTGCGAGTAATCGAATCAGATCAAGTTGGCCGGCGGCCTCAAGGCTGTCCAATCGTTGGGTGTGCTGGCGTGGCGCAATCAACAAATGGGCATTACTGTATGGGTAACGATTTAACATGACCGTGCTGAATCGATTGGCATACAGAATCAAGCGTGACCGATCAGTCCGTACTTCAGCAGGGATACAGAATATGCAACCAACAGCAGGTTCTGCTTGTATATAATCCATGCGCCAAGGCGCCCAGAGCTGATCCATTCCCGCCTCCATCCAAAGCAATTGTAATTTGGCATTATTATTTTATAATTATCAAAATTGCCAGCACCTTATGGCTCACCGGTAAGCAATTTCCGGTCATATTTTACTCGCAATAAAACTTGACAAGCCCAAAGCAACACTTTAAAAATAAACATCGTTTTGTTTAGTGCGTTAAAGAGCATTCCCACGACTTTCCCAGTTATCATTATTTTTACCACCAATAAAACCACCCAAGGAGACTTTCATGAGCAAGAAGCAAGATGCCCTTGAATATCATTCGAGAGGCCGTAAAGGTAAGATTGAAGTTGTATCGACAAAACCATGTCAAACCGCTGCGGATCTTTCATTGGCCTACTCTCCCGGTGTAGCCGAGCCATGCCTGGCTATCCAGCTAAATCCTGATGATGCATATAAGTACACCGCCAAGGGCAATCTGGTAGCAGTTGTCTCCAACGGTACCGCCGTGCTCGGTCTTGGTAACCTGGGAGCATTGGCTGGCAAACCGGTCATGGAAGGCAAAGGGATTCTCTTTAAACGCTTTGCCGACATCGATGTTTTTGACATTGAGCTAGACACGGAAAATCCCGATGAAATCATCAGGGCCTGCCAATTACTGGAGCCAACGTTCGGCGGCATTAACCTGGAAGATATCAAAGCCCCTGAGTGTTTCTATATCGAAGAAACCTTGAAAAAGACCATGAAGATCCCGGTGTTTCACGACGATCAACATGGTACCGCAATTATTTCTTCAGCCGCCCTGATTAACGCCCTGATGCTGGTGGACAAAAAGCTCGAGGATATCCGGATTGTCGTCAATGGCGCCGGGGCTTCAGCGAACTCATGCGCCAAACTGGCCATCGCCATGGGCGTTAAACCCAACAATATGATCATGTGCGACACCAAAGGGGTTATTTACAAGGGCCGGGTCGAAGGCATGAACCCCTACAAGGAACTCTTTGCCGCTGATACCCATTTCCGCACCCTGGAAGAAGCAGCGGCCGGGGCTGACGTCCTGTTTGGCCTTTCCGCCAAGGGCGCATTTACCGCAGAGATGGTCGCCAGTATGGCCCCAAATCCAATCATTTTTGCCATGGCCAATCCAGACCCGGAGATCACCCCGGAAGATGCCCACGCCGTCCGCAGCGACGTGATGATTGCCACTGGCCGGTCAGACTATCCCAACCAGGTAAACAACGTCCTCGGCTTCCCCTTTATCTTCCGCGGCGCCCTGGATGTCCGTGCAACCTGTATTAATGAAGAAATGAAACTGGCGGCGGTCCACGCCCTGGCCAAACTGGCCCGGGAAGAAGTGCCGGATTCTGTCAGCAAGGCCTATGGTAATGTCAAGTTTGCCTTTGGTCGCGACTATATCATCCCCAAGCCGTTCGATCCGCGCGTGCTGCTGCACGTCGCCCCGGCCATTGCCCAGGCCGCCATGGACACCGGCGTTGCCCGCCTGCCAATCGAAGATATGGCCAAATATGTCGAGCACCTCGAGTCGACTCAGGGTAAATCAAAAGAGATCATGCGCATGATCATCAATAAAGCCAAGAGCGATCCCAAGAAAATCGTCTTCCCTGAAGGCGAGACCGAAAAGATCCTGCGGGCGGCGCAAATACTGGTCGAGGAAGATATTGCCAAACCGATCCTGGTTGGGGATCGGAAGAAAATTGCCCAAAAACTGGCAGAGTTAAACCTCGAACTGGATGTGCAGATCATTGACCCGGCCGATTCTGAACTGACGGAAAAATATGCCGATGAATTATACCGACTGCGGCAGCGCAAAGGCCTGACCCTTTCCGAATCCCTGCGGATTCTGCGCCGCAAGTCACGAACCCATTTTGGCGCCATGATGGTTCATATGGGTGATGCCGATGCCCTGCTCGGCGGCATTGACACCCATTATCCCGAAACCATCCGGCCAGCCCTGGAAGTGGTCGGCAAGCAGGCCGGGCTGAACAGTGTGCATGGCCTTTACATGATGGTCTTTAAAAATGACGTCTACTTCCTGGCCGATACAACCGTTACTATTGATCCGACGGCGGAGGAACTGGCCGAGACCGCCATCCTTGCCGCTGAAAAAGTGCGGATGCTGGATATTGAGCCAAGGGTGGCTATGCTCTCCTTTTCCAACTTCGGCTCGGTCGATCATCAGCAGGCAAAAAAGGTGAAACGCGCCACGGAAATTGTCAAAGAACGGGCACCGAACCTGATTGTCGAAGGTGAGATGCAAGCAGATACGGCCGTTGTGCCGGAACTTCTCGAAGGATTCACTTTTTCCAAACTGAAAAACAAAGCAAATATTCTGATCTTCCCTGATCTCAATTCGGGCAATATATGTTACAAGCTTCTCCACCATCTGGGCGGTGCCGAGGCAATCGGCCCAATCCTGATGGGGATGACCAAGCCAATTCATGTTCTGCAACGTGGTGACAGTGTCGAAGATATTGTTAAAATGGCGGCCATTGCGGTTGTTGATGCACAGAACTGATTAATTCACACCATTCACCGTTCACCACCGGGGGGGGCCGCAATAGCCTCCCCCATTTCTTTGATGAAATTCCGAAGAACTCTTGTCCTCGCACGGCAAAATTTGCTATAACAAGAACATGTCTGTGCCGTTGAGTGATACCTCCCACAATACCCTGGCCACCGAAGAATCTCTTCTTCTCTCGCCGTCCGCCCGTAAATTCGGCAGCATGCTTGTACTGTCCACCCTGCTCCACCTGGCAGCTGCTCTGTACTTGGCCAGCGCCCCACCGGGTATTGACGGTCCGACTGGTGAGGTCCTTGATGTTTCACTGAGCGACCCGGCGCCCGTTGTGCCACCGATGACCGCTCCCCCAGAAGAAGTTGCTAGTCCGGAGGATGAAGCTATCCCTGAGACTCCAGCACTGCAGGAGACAGTTGAGCCACCACCGGCAGTTGCCGTTCCACCAGCAGCGACCGTGATCGCACCACCCTCCAGCATCATGTTCGGCATCAGTAGCGGCTCTTTTGCCAGCTTCGGCGACGGGCTGAGTCTCAGGGAAGATATCCGGCCCTATTTCCTTGAGATCCTTGAACGGATTAACACCGCCTGGCAGCAGGAAGGTAAGGGGGTTAAGCTGACCGCACCAGCCATGCTGCTGATCAGCATTGAACGCGCCGGTGAGCTCAATAATGTGCAGATTCTCCAGAGCTCGGGCAACCAAATCCATGACCGCCTGCTGGCCAGAGCTGTTGCCAAGGCAGCACCGTTCCCAGAGGTGCCAGCAAGCTTTAACCGGCGCACCTTTGAAACACCGATCCGCTTTACCCCGCCACTTTCACTGATGTCTTTTGACACGCCGCAGCTCGCAATCCCGCAGCACTAGAATTCTTTTTCTCACTACTACGCATGCCCATAAAAAAACCCCAAAATCAGGCGACCTCAGGGTAATAACGTGGCATTGTGATTGCTCATTAAACGCTGTAATACTCGCGGTACCAGGCGACAAAACGCCTGATCCCCTCTTCGATGGATGTCGTCGGTTTGAAACCCACCTCCTGCATCAGATCATCAACATCGGCATAGGTTGCCGGCACATCACCCGCCTGGATTGGCAAATAGCGTTTTTCCGCCTTACGGCCGAGCGACTCTTCCAACACCTCAATAAAGCGCATCAATTCAACCGGGCTATTGTTGCCGATGTTATAGATCCGATACGGCGCATAACTGCTGCCGGGATCAGGCTGCGCGCCACTCCAGGCGGTATTGCCGTTCGGCACGACATCGATCAACCTTACCAACCCCTCCACAATGTCATCAATATAGGTAAAATCACGCTGCATTTTCCCCTGATTGTACACATCAATCGGAAGCCCTTCCAGAATGGCCTTGGCAAAGAGAAAATACGCCATATCAGGTCGCCCCCACGGGCCATAGACGGTAAAGAACCGCAGTCCGGTTGTGGGCAGACCGTACAGGCTGGCATAGGTATGGGCCATGAGTTCATTGGCCTTTTTTGTCGCGGCGTATAACGAGACGGGATGATCGACATTGTGATGCACGGAAAAAGGCATCGTGGTATTGGCGCCATAGACCGAGCTGGATGACGCATAGACCAAATGCTTCACCTGGTTATGCCGACACCCCTCTAGAACATTCATAAAGCCAACAACGTTACTGTCAATGTAGGCATGAGGATTTTCGAGGGAATAGCGAACGCCAGCCTGGGCAGCAAGATGCACCACAATATCAAATTGTTCCTGACGAAATAGCTGTTCGATGGCGGAGCGATCTTCAAGGCCTGCCTGAACGAAACTGAAATTGGTGGTGGCTGTAAGCTGCTGCAGACGATCGTGCTTGAGCTGGACATTGTAATATTCATTGAGATTATCGAGGCCAACGACCTGTTCACCATTGGCCAACAGACGCTGACACAAATGGAAACCAATAAAGCCAGCTACACCAGTTACCAGGATTTTCCGCACCAGATCACCTCGCACCCCATCGAGAAAAGACTTTCACCGGCATGAGGTCTGACCAACATTAATTGAACTGTAAAAAATACCAACCGTATTGCCGACTGTTAACTTTGTAAATACAATTTCACTTTGAGTATTATTAACTGGAACAGTGGCAGTCGTGTGTCGAACTCGAATTGTCAGCTTCTGATCAGCGGTAGGAGTCACAAACGAAGAGGTACTAAACCACGTCACCCCTTTATCCAGTGAATATTCACCAATATCGATTTTAACCGTAGCTTGGCTCGATACACTAGTAACCTCAACATCAGCAGATTCCACTAGAGTTGCGGCAGTTTGACAAAGTTTTGGCGTAAAAGTAATAGCAGCTGGTGTTGGCTCCAAGGTATTTCCCTCTGTGGGTAACCACTCAACACCACAACCAGCAAGCATCAACAGCAGGCAAACCAACAGGCCCAGTACAGTGCGCGACATAAATCATCCTCCACAATTGAACAATGGTGAACTATACTTCACTTTGCCAAATGATGACAAACGAAAACCTCCATCATGGTTTTTGCTGATCAGCCGCGCTATAGTGGGCACATTTAAATGGAGGCAGCGATGAACATATTGGTAACCAATGATGACGGCATAAACGCGCCGGGGATCATTGCCCTTGCAAGCGCTCTGCGAACTATCGGTAACGTGACGATTGTCGCTCCCGACCGGGAACAGAGTGCAGTTGGCCATGCCTTGACCCTGCATCACCCGCTGCGAGTCACCCAACTGGAAAGCCTGCGCTATGCTGTCGATGGCACCCCAACCGACTGCGTCAATCTCGGCATCCATACCTTGCTGTCAGAAAAGCCAGACCTTGTCGTCTCCGGTATTAACCGGGGCGGTAACCTGGCCGAGGATGTCACCTATTCAGGAACCGTATCTGCAGCCATGGAAGCGACATTAATGGGGGTACCGGCAATTGCAGTATCACTCGTAACCACCGGTCCTGGTACCAACTACGCCGCAGCAGGGGTCATCGCCGCCCGCATTGCCAGACTGGTGATGCATAATGGCTTACCTCCCGATACCTTTCTGAACATCAATGTTCCCGATTTGCCGATCGAGCAGATCAACGCCCCACTCATCACCTGCCAAGGCAAGCGGCACTTTGATGGGATGATCGTCGACAAGGTCGATCCGCGCGGTCGCAATTATTACTGGATCGGGTCAGTTGAGGTAAACTTCATTGATCTACCGGGCACCGATTATGCGGCCATCTGTCGCAATCACGTTTCCATCACCCCGCTCCACCTCGATCTCACCAACCATGCATCCATAGCAACGCTTAATAAGTGGCAGTTGTCCTAACGGCTGGACTTTTTGGGGCTGGTCTGTTATATTCCCGCCGGCTAAAAGGGGCTCGTTTTACATGAATTTTGATATTGCCAGAAAACGGATGGTGGAAACACAACTCATCAGCCCATCATCCCAAGACCGCAGGCCAATCACTGACCGGCGGGTCATTGATGCGATGCTCAAGATTCCCCGTCATCTCTTTGTCCAGGAAGCAATGGCTTCGCAAGCCTACAACGATACGCCCCTGCCCATTGGCGATAAACAGACGATTTCCCAGCCATACATGGTTGCAATCATGTCTGAATTACTGACCCTCAAAGGAACGGAAAAGGTCCTGGAAATCGGCACCGGCTCCGGTTATCAAGCAGCAGTCCTGGCGTCACTGGCAGACCGGGTATTTACGATTGAGCGAATTCGCTCGCTTGCCTTGCGCGCCAGAATTGTGCTCGACCGACTGGGGCTGGTATCAATTAATATCAAAATTGATGACGGCAGTTGTGGCTGGGACAGTGAAGCGCCCTTTGACGCCATCATGGTTACGGCAGGTGCCCCGGATGTACCCAAAGACCTCTTGCAGCAGCTCGCTATCGGCGGTCGCATGGTGATACCGGTTGGCTCTGAAGCCGCCCAAACATTGCTAAAAATTACCCGTATCGCGACAGATGATTTTCATACGGAAACACTCATTCCCTGTCGATTTGTAAAGCTGGTCGGTAAACGAGGATGGCTCGCGGACGAATAATCGCCAGTCAACTAACAACCAAAAATCCAACCACTTCCTGACTACCTGGACATTGTGCTATGACCGAAGAAATTTTAAATGACGATATTGAAATAGACGATCCTGCAGAACAGGTTCATGAATTCCTTGAGCCCAGTCCCCATGCCTTGGAAGCAGAGGCTGAAGCAGAGGACGACATTGAAGAACCGGTCAAGGTCATCGCAGAACAACACTTTGACGATGCCATCAAGCTGTATCTGCGTGATATTCAAAAAACAAAACTGCTCACGGCGGACGAGGAAAAGGCCCTGGCCGGCCGTATCGCCACGGGAGACAAAAAAGCCCGCGACTTGATGATTGAATCAAACCTGCGCTTGGTCGTAAAAATTGCCAAACGCTATATAAACCGCGGTCTCCCCTTCCTGGACCTTATTGAAGAAGGCAACATGGGTCTGATCAAGGCGGTTGAGCGTTTTGAATTATCAAAAGAATGCCGTTTTTCCACCTATGCTACCTGGTGGATCCGTCAATCCATTGAACGTGCGCTAGTCAATCAGTCACGCACCATTCGCTTACCGGTGCATGTTTCTGACGATATCAATAAAATGTTGCGGATCACCAGAGAACTGACCCAGAAGCTGAATTATGAACCCTCGGCAAAAGACGTGGCCACAGTCATGGGAACGACGCCGGTCTATATTCGCAAGCTGCACGTATTGCTGAAAAAAACATATTCCATCGAGCGGCCAATGGGAGAAAATAACGATTATTTCCTGATTGATACCATTGAAGATACCTCCACGGTATCTCCTGCCGTGCATCTGGAAGAAATCGACAAATTTGACCTGGTGTCACAACTGATGGCAAAACTTTCGGAAAATGAGCGGCGGATCCTGACCCAACGCTTTGGCCTTGATGATGCCGATCCTCAGACGCTCGACACCATTGGCCACAGTTTTGGTGTGACCAGAGAACGTATTCGCCAGATAGAAGCTAAATCGCTGGACAAGTTACGCCGTAATATCGAAGAAATAGAAGCAAACCGCTTTAATAGCCAATCCTGAAATAGAGGAGCAATTCCATGAATGATTTGAAAGAGATAATCCGCGACGTCCCCGACTTCCCTAAAAAGGGGATTATATTCAAAGACATTACAACGCTACTTGCTGACGCAAAATCGTTCCAACGCATGGTAGACTTACTTGCCCATCGCTATATCGGTCAACATATCGATAAAGTTGTCGGAGTTGAGGCGAGAGGGTTTATCATCGGGGCCGCCCTTGCCTACAAACTCGGCGCCGGCGTGGTCTTAGTCCGCAAGCCCGGCAAGCTGCCGGCCGAAACCTTCAAAAAGACCTATGACCTTGAATACGGCACCGATACCCTGGAAATGCACACCGACGCTATCAAGCCCGGCGAGAAGGTGTTGATTGCCGATGATGTGCTGGCAACCGGCGGCACCATGGCAGCGGTTATTGACATGGTCAAGACCTTGGGTGGCGATATTGTTGAATGCACCTTTATGGCTGAACTGGAGTTTTTGCACGGACGGTCAAAATTGCCGACGGAGAAGGTTTACTCACTACTTAAATTCTAATTGCCTTCCCATGACGTCAAGGCTATAAAAAAAACTTGTCCCCGTAGCTCAGCAGGATAGAGCACTTCCCTCCTAAGGAAGGGGCCGGTCGTTCGAATCGACTCGGGGACGCCAATAAAAACAGAGGGTTGCAGATGTTTTGCAGCCCTTTTTGTTTGCCTTTAATCGTTACAGCAACCTCTACGGCAACCTCTGGTGTTTTGTAAAGCTATTGTCTGTTTGCATAAGAAAAGGGGCTGGATGTATGATCCATGCCCCTTTCCACGTTTATAGCACTCGACATTGCCGCCTGTCCGCTGATTTTTTCTCCAGCATCATCGCGTTGACAGCTGTCCCTCTCTCAATTCATCAAGAAGACCCGGATGGTGATCCAGTAACCGGAACAAGTTGAGAACTGCCTGAACAGGTTTAGTTTCACCGCGCTCATATCTTGAAAAGGCATTGTGCCCGCCACCTGCAATTCGAGCTGCCTCCTGTTGGGTCAGCTTCAGTTTTTTCCGGATTCGAGCCAACTCTGCCGCTTCATTTTTATCGACCTGGTCGCGAAATGATTTCCAGGCAGCTTCCTCATTCTCATCATGAACCGGAAAACCGTCGTGGCAATGATCGCAGAACGCGCCGGTAACCTCGTAGTTGTAGTGTTGGCCGCGGTACTCCATTGACTTTTGTTGATTGCCGTCATGAAGTGTCCCCTCTGCACAGAGAGGACACGGTTTGTTATCCCATTTGATAGTCATTTTAACGCTCCTTGAACGATACGATGAAATATTCCCCGGCTTGCTGGAACTTCACGTACAGTTGTTTTCCCCGCCATTCCGCGTGATAGACATCCTGCCAAATCTTATGGCTTTTATGGGTGGTCATGCTTTTGTAAAAACTGGCATGTGACAGAGTGCGAACCACCTCAAGAGCTTCCGCCTTTATCATGCCGGCACACCTGATGCCCTCAACGGCCGACATGGTAAGGTTCATCGCCTCGACAGATATCATCTGGGCAATGATCGCCTTCAGGTCATAATGTGGCCGACGTTTTTCCATGTTTAGAAAATAACCCAATTAGGGTAATTTCGCAACTATTTTTGCTTGGTGGAGAAGAACCGGGCCTGGGAGATATTCAAGGCGCTGTCCGGCGACATTCCGGGTGCAATAATGGAAGAAGGAGCGGCCATTCCCGCATTGCGTTTCTCTCCAGGCGGACAGGAGGTGTTCGACTCCTGGCGGCATGATCTGAAATGCGCCTGAGAAGCGATCACGGTCTGACACCGGCGCTGGAAAGCCATCTGACGAAGTATCCGCAAGCTGATGCCATCGCTGGCACTGATCTTTCATCTGGTAAACGTGGCTGACTGGAATGAACCGGGGCCGGTATCTGAACAAGCGGTGCTTATGGCAACGGCATGGTGTGACTATTTGGAAAGCCATGCATACAGGCTGTACGGCGGGATGGTCGCTCCAGGGATGGAAGCAGCACGGGAAATCATCAAGCATATCCGCCGGGGAGCAATCAGGGATGGGGCAACACTGCGCGAAATCTGGCGGCCCCAGTGGTCAAAGCTCACCTCGTCGGAGGAGGTCAAGGCCGGGATTGAGGTGCTGGTTGAATATGACTGGTTGACGGTCGAAAAGGAACAGACTGGGGGGAGGCCGACGGAACGGATACGGCTGAATCCGGGGATAAAATTCTGATGGATACCTGAAGAACGGCACTGTCAAAACTGTCAGAAGGGCTTTTGGCGGATTTGGCAGTGCCTTGGTATAGGAACCAGATAACTTTTTGGATTTCAACTGAAAGCATGATAATTACGGGTAATATCTGAAATATCGAGAGATTAGAGAAATTGCCTTTGGACGTGAAAAAGTGTATAGGAATCATGGCTACAATTTCCGAGGGGCTTGAAATGAAGGTGACTCTCTTCTTCCCGAAAGAGTTCATTTTAGAGGAAGCAGTTCGAGATTTATGATCTGGTCAGCTTTTGTTGTTTTGTTGAAGTGCTACATTTCATACTCGCTGTCAATCGTTCCTCCATTTCCGCAGTATATGTGGGTTGAGGTTGTTAAAATATTACGATGCACGTTTGACGTTGTTTGCCATTATGGCGCTGTCGTTCCAGAAATTGATGAAGAAGGGGCTATATAGAATGACTCGCGAAGAAAAAATCACGCAGTTAATTGCTGAAATACCTGGGTTGAGCGACTACCGGCTTGGTCTGGTTCAGAATATGGTGCAGGTGTTCTCGCAATCTTGGACAATCAACAGGGCGCCTGATTCTGATATTATTTCTGACTATTCCCTTATGGATTTTGGTGACGTATTGAGAATTCATCACTGCTTTTCAAGAGAACCTTTTTCCAAGGATAAATTCGAGTTTGCTTTGGAAGCTGTCCTCAGAGCAACAGGCGTGGCGACAGAATTAGCGCCACGCGGCAGACGAGGCTATGACATAAATATTGCCGGTCACAATGTATCCCTCAAGACTGAAGCTGCGAGGGCTATTCGTGTTGAAATGTTGCATATCTCGAAATTTATGGAACTTGGTGGCGGCCAATGGGGAGATGACCCAAATGATTTGGTTGGCCTTCGTCAACAGTTTCTGGATAACCTCGCAGGTATTGACCGTATTATTGTGTTACGGGCGCTGAGGAAAGGAGAACCTGATTACCTGTATGAACTTGTGGAAATACCCAAGAATCTGCTTGAAAGAGCCTTAACCGGGCGCTTTGAGATGCGAACAGAAAGCGCACAATATCCGAAGCCTGGATATTGTTATGTCGAAGATGCCGACGAGCTTCTTTTCAGTCTCTACTTCGATGGTGGAGGAGAACGTAAATTGCAGATTAAAAGCCTAAAGAAGGGGCTATGTAAGGTTCATGCTTCTTGGCAGTTTGACTCCCCACAACAAAATCCGGATCGAGAGTTGGCGTAACCGTATAAAGGCGCTGCTTGGCAATATCAATATAGTCGGATTTCAATTCTACACCGACACACTTTCGCCCTGTCTCAATAGCCACTACACCAACGGTGCCACTGCCGAAGAAAGGGTCCAGAACCAGCCCGCCTTTTGGTGAACCTGCAAGAAGGCAAGGTCGAACCAGCGCTCTTGGAAAAACAGCAAAATGAGCTTCCTTGCATGGCTCTGTATTGATTTGCCAAACTGTACGCTTGTTTTTGACTGACTTGCCGTCAGCCGTTCGCTCTTTGATGGCGGCCTGATCAAAATAGTAATTTTCGCTCTTTGAAAGCATGAAGATGTATTCGTGCGAAACTGTTACCCTGTCCTTGACCGACTCGGGCTGACAGTTCGGCTTGTACCAGATAATATCTGAACGAAGATACCAGCCATCGAGTTGCAGGGCCATGGCCAGCATCCAGGCAACACCGATCAGATCTTTGGGTTTAAGTCCCTCTGGTGTGTCGGGACGATAAGACATTGCCCGTCCCGCGTTCTTAGAATCCGATTGACGCCAGGTTCTTCCTCCCGACGTATAGGTATTGCCGATATTGAGCCATAGCGTACCATCAGGTCGGAGTACTCGCCTTATTTCACGAAATACTTTAACCAGATGTGCAACGTAGTCATTGATCTCAGTTTCTGCCCCTATTTGCCCCTCATATCCGTAATCACGCATTCCCCAATAGGGAGGAGACGTGACACAACAGTGAAAAGTATCATTCGGGAGCAATGCAAGCTTCTGTCGAACGTCGCCATGGATAATCTGTACTGGGTCAGTTCCTGAAAAGATATCCGACTGAAAGCGGGTGGCTGATTCTGCAGAAGCGATCACTTTTTCTCCCGGTTTTCTTCAGATGCGCCACCGGCGCTGTAAACAACTGAGTCTTCATTGACCCGCGAAACTAGCGCATCAATGATGTAAGCATGAAGAGACATATCAGACTCAATAGCCTTATGCTTGAGAGCTTTATGCAAGGCATCTTCAATCTCAAGCGGAAATGTTTTCTTAACCTTTGTTTTGGCTGTAGCGTTCATGTTAGCAAGGTTACCTAGGTTACCATAGTAAGTCAAGGAATTATTTTTACTTCAAATCTCATTACACTCCACTCGGATTGCCTCCATACTACGTATTCAGGTAACTGGTGTAGATCGTAACCGTTGAACGGGATTGGCCGCAAAATTGAGAGAAAACACCATGACTAAAGAGAAATACCTCCGCATCAGAAACAGCACCGCAGAATTTCTGATTTTTTCCAAGCAGGCAGGGGAAAACAGCATTGAAGTGCTTGTTGAGGATGAGACCGTTTGGCTGACTCAGAAGCTGATTGCCGTACTGTTTGAAATCACCGTACCAACAGTTAGCGAGCACTTGGCCAACATATACCAGCAGGGGGAACTCACCCAGGAGGCAACTGTTCGGAATTTCCGAATAGTTCAAACAGAGGGAAATCGGGAGGTTGCCAGGAATGTTGACTGCTACAGCCTCGATGCCATTATTTCGGTCGGCTATCGCGTCAACTCAACACGGGCAACCCAGTTCCGTCAGTGGGCCACCGGTATTCTGCGGGATTTCGCCATCCGTGGGTATGTGCTGGACAAGGAACGCCTCAAGAACGGCGCATTTTTCAGCAAGGAATATTTTGATACGCTGCTGGCGGAAATCCGCGAGATCCGCGCCAGTGAGCGGAAGTTCTACCAGAAAATCACCGATATCTACGCCACGGCCATGGATTACCGCGCCGATTCCGAAATCACCCGGACCTTCTTCGCACTCTGGTGTA
>JANOEC010000008.1:0-41297 GCA_031412995.1 Geobacteraceae bacterium | reverse complement strand
CCGCCGGTCTTGGCGCCCGGTCCGAAGCCCGAGCGCCGCCAGCCGCCGAAGGGCTGGCGGCCCACGCGCGCGCCCACAAATCCCGAACCTATTTTTGCACCAGATCGAATACGCGCTCCTGTCATTCCTTCGACAAAAGGCTTCGCACACCATATAAAAATGCGTCCGAAATGATGAACCCCCCATGGCAGTGTAATCACCAACTCTTGGAGCCGATGAAAAACCACCACCCAGTAATCAACCATTAATAACAGGTCTAATCGGCAACACGGACCGGTTTGACTTAGAATTTCTAAGTATCGCTCCGTATCTCTCGCCAGCTTTTCAAGCGGTGTCATTAGAGTCCACCTGAAGAATAATATGCCGCATAATTTGCAACCATTGATGAAATTTGAAATTTTTTTATTACCTGTTTCAATGCTTGTTCAGCCAAACGATCTCTAAGCTGGGGGGAAAGTACCAATTCTTGTAATTGTACCGCCATAAGCTCGCTATTTTCGGCAGGCACAAGCATACCAGTTACGTCATGTTCAATTAAATCAGAATTACCTCCCACATCGGTTGCTAAGACCGGCAATCGTGCCGCCATAGCTTCCAAAATCGCATTAGACATGCCTTCAGATCGTGAAGGTTGAACATAGATATCTAGTACACTCAAAAAGGAAGGGACTTCTTTGGTTGCCCCCAGAAATCGAAAGTTTTGCCCGATGCCAAGATCCTTGCAACGCGTTTCCAACTGCTCTTTCATTTCACCTTCACCTACATGATAAAACAATACATTCGGATTTTCTCGACAAACAATACCTGCTGCCTCAACTAGCAGATCATATCCTTTAACTGGCCGAATATTTCCAACGCTACCAATCACGAGGTTTGCTGGAGTAATTCCCAGTTTCAACCGTTTGACTTCACGTTGTTTCAAGTCAACCATAAAAGGTTGGACGTCGATCCCATTGTTAATTACTGTAATTTTATCAGCACAAACTCTCTCTTGAGTTATAACAGCCTGCTTAACTGCAGTGGAATTTGCCAATATTCCATCGACAAAGTTATTGACTATTTTCTGTAAAAATAAATGACGAGGTAACTTCGTATATCCTAAGTCTCTTCTACTTGAATATATTTTTACTGAATTTGCGGATAAACTTGCAGCAATAGGTCCGATTAAATCAGAAGCTGTATGAAAAGTTTGGATAATGTCTATAGAATGTTTGATAATGTATTTATAAATTCTCATTATCGCTTTGATGCCTTGCAAATCATATATTTTAGAAATATTGAGGCATTCATAATTAATGTTATATAATTTTTTGCATTCAATTCCAAAGGGACCATCATTAAGTGAAAAGATCGTTACTTCATGCCCTTTTTCAGCCATTCCGGTAGCCAATTCATACAAATGTTTTTCAGTACCTCCCCTAGTAATCAATTCATCGATTAAATATAGAATTTTCAAACGGTTCTGGGCTAACTCATTCATTTAGGCACCGTTATTGAAAAAGAAGCTTCATATAAAAACTCATATGACCTTGTCATATGAGTAGATGAATATGAATCCCTTATTAGTGTTTGAGCTTGAAAAGCCAATTGATCCTTTTTTACAAAATCAGTAATCAAGAATCTAACGGCTTTGATAATATCATCAACATTACACGGTTCAATAAGCAATCCTCTTTCATTATTTCCTATAAGATCAGGAATAGCACCAACAGCAGATGCAATGACTGGAATACCTGATGCCATTGCTTCAAGAAGAGCCATCGGTAATCCTTCAGTACGAGAAACCAAAACAAAAAGATCAAAAGCTGAATAAAGCTTGCGAATATCGCTCCGATAACCAGTAAAGAATATATACTCAGAAACGTTAAATTCTATAGCAATTTTTTCTAAAAACGTCCGCCGGTCGCCATCTCCTATAAGCACAACTTTTAGCTTAGGAAATTCTTTCACAAGTGAAAATACTGCCTCAATAAGATACTCATGAGCTTTTTCATAAGTAAGACTAGCAACGCAACCTATAATAAACGCATCTGAATCCAAACTTAACATACTACGTGCTGTATCCCGGCACATACTCGATCTACATGCATCTACATCTACGCCATTTGGTATATAACATATTTGTTGTTTATTGAAACCTGAACAAATAAGTTCATCTTCTAGAACTTTAGAAACTACTATGATTTTACAATAAGATTTAAGAATAAATTTATCTATAAGTTTATATATTTTTTCACGCAAAGTTCCGATCATCCAATTATGAACAGTTGCGAACAATAAAGGCTTATCCTTGGTCAGTTTTACCAATACGCCGTAAAAGTCGGCTTTGTATCCGTGAGTGTGAAGTATATCAACCTGTTGGTTGTGAACAAATTTCCTGATCTCACTAACGGCACTAAAGTCAAGTATACGTTTACAATGGAATGTGATTATTTTTATTTTGTCGTTATTGATTTTATTATGAAAAATAACTTGAACATTCTCTGTTAAAGAAATTATGCCCAAATATACAATAAATTTATCAGTATCATTATTGCGACAAAGTTCCGCAATAACCTGCTCTGCTCCAAGAAATGACACACTACTTATTAGATGTAGTACTTTTATACGTTTCATAAAGTAGAAATAATATTCTTGACAGCTTTACCATCACCGTAAGGATTATGTGCCATACTCATTAATTGATATGCTTGCTGGTTATCAAGCAACCGAATTGATTCTTCAACTATTTTGTCTCTTTGCGTTCCTACCAACTTGACAGTACCTGCTTCAATCGCCTCGGGCCGTTCGGTTGTTTCACGCATTACCAGTACTGGTTTACCTAGAGATGGAGCTTCTTCCTGCACGCCGCCAGAATCAGTAATAATAAAATAGGACCTCTGCATGAGATAGACAAAAGGCAGATATTCCACTGGTTCTATTAAATGAACATTTTGCGATTTAATACGTCTGAGAATGCGATTAACCGGTTCCTGGACATTCGGATTTAGATGTACAGGATAGAGGATTTCTACATCATCTCTTTTGGCAATTTCAGCTAAAGCTTCACAAATACCTTCAAAACCTGCACCAAAACTCTCCCGTCGATGTCCTGTAACTAGAATCAGACGTTTCCTTGGATTAAGGAAAGAAAAACGATCATTTAGCATCAACTGCACATCTGGTTGACTGCCAATTAAGTCGCAAGTCATAAGAAGAGCATCAATCACTGTATTTCCAGTCACGTAAATAGAACTTTCATGAATACCTTCATTCAACAAGTTTTGACGTGCCGTCATAGTCGGTGCGAAGTGATAATCAACAAGAGATCCAGTCAGTTTTCGATTCATTTCTTCGGGGAAAGGCGCATCTTTGTTACCAGTCCTCAACCCAGCCTCAACATGGCCAACAGGGATTCGAGCATAGAATGCTGCAAGTGATGAAGATAATGTTGTGGTTGTATCACCGTGCACAAGTACGAGATCAGGTTTCTCCTTTTCAAGTATCGGTTTAAGTCCTAATAAAATATCAGAAGTTATTGTATAGAGATTTTGATCTGGCTTCATAATGTTAAGATCGTAATCTGGGTTGATTGAAAAAAGCGTAAGCACCTGATCAAGCATCTGACGATGCTGAGCAGTAACACAAACGACACTATTGAATTTATCACTAGCACTAGACAGTGCACTCAAAAGAGGGGCCATTTTAATGGCTTCAGGTCGAGTTCCTATAACAGTCAGTATCTTTTTCATATCTACTGTCAAACCTTTCAATTATTCAGGTATTAATTTGTTTGTTTTGTATAGCTAATTCAATATGCTCAGCAAAGCGGTCTGCGATCGAGCGCCACGAATATGTGCGAGCAATGTTTTTACGGGATTGTCTCAATAATTCATTATCTTCTTTAAGTGCCAGTTCAATGGCCTCCACAAAAGAATATTTATCATTGGCAATGTAGGCAAACTCGCTAAATTTTACTACCTCAGGCAGGGCAGAAGAGACTACTGGAAGTCCACATGCTAAATACTCAATTAGTTTTAAAGGATTTACGCTAATAGTCAGCTCATTCACTACGAACGGAATCAGTCCAATATCAAAGGCTGCCGCATGGAGAGGAAGATCCTTATAGGAAACTTTTCCAGGCAAATGGATATTCGTTATCCCATTTAGAATACTAACATTTGTATCTATGGGGCCGAGAAGAACAAATGACCACTCTGGCCGAGCTTTAGCTGCATAGATTAACATCTCAAAATCTAGCCACTCGCTTACTGCCCCAAAAAATCCTATTATTGGTGGTTTTAAGTTCTGAAGTAATTCACTATCTGAAACTTGTCGCTTTATGTTGAAATGTTCGAAATCAACACCATGAGGAATAAAAACGGGTAGCTTCCCATTTCGCCTTTTCTTCTGACAAAGATCATCAGCAGTAGCAAGCACGAGATCACTAACCGCAAGTAAATGTTCCTCCATTTCAATAACTAAGTTCCTATCAGCTCCAGGCCATTCTACATATTCATCAACACAGTAATAAACCACGGCTTGTGCATCAAACAGCGTAACATAATCTGCAACATTTGTTACTGAAGCAATAACAATTGGGCTTGAAATATTCCAGTTAAGCATTGCATTCGATACAGTTCGCTTTACAGATAAAGTGTTTATTTTTCTTATTAAGCTAATATTATTAAATGGAAGCATTATTGGGTTTAAAACTTTAATGTTTTCAGGAAGTGAATATTCCTTCTTTTTTGTAAAGCTAAACCAACTAACTATTTTTTCAATACTTCTTTTCATATCATACACTGTCAACTGTGGTGTACGCATTCCTATAGTATTTACCCACAATATCCGATTAGACTCCAACAGCTGCTTAACTATATGTTCACAACTAGATGGATGACGACCCCATTCATCAGAAAATATTATAAAACTATTTTCAATCATTTATTTCTCGCATTATTTAATTTACCAAATTATTGACAATATCATATCATTTAATAGAACAATTACTTAACAACCCACTCTTTTGCTTTAACTACCATCGCTAAATACACATAGAAATAACATATAAGTGGATAGTGGGTAAAACGATCCCCAAAATAATTACCAATTATTACAGCCGTTACACAAGCTAAAAAACACATAGCAAGCTTACATAAATAAGGATCTTTACTGAGTTTTAGCAAGCTAATTCCACTTCTAAAGGACGCTATCATGAATAGAGCAAAAGCAGAAAAACTTACTAACCCTCCCTCACAGAGAAGCTTCATATAATAATTGTGAGTATCCAGCCCATATTCATTCATTTTTTTAAAATTGCTAAAACCAATACCGACGAGAGGGCTGCTTTGAAATTTATTCATTGCAATTGACCAGAGGATGAGGCGAACCTGAACACTATCATCTAATTCTTCTTGCTCAACGAAACTGCTACTGAAGCGCTCCGTTACAGCCTTAGGAAATACATCAACTCCAGTCACTAATAAACCGAAAACAATTGCAACACTTGCAAAAAGAAGCCTTGCTTTTTTGTTATACCAACAAAAAACGAATAAACCGACCATTGAGGCTAGGTACGCACCTCGAGAGAAACAGTACAGAAGCGAATAAATATTCATACCTACGCACGCAAAGAGAAACCACTTTCGCTTTTTATCTTCTTCCAACAATGCAAACCCAAAAACAATAAAAGTATATGTTGCATAAAAAGCGGCCACCTCATTGGAGCCAAGCTCCATAAACGTTCCGCTATTTAAGCGTAACTTATCCTGATAGGTTGAAAATCCCATCCAGGAAAGGTTCGAGTAAAACACCTTGAACATATAGGGAATCGGGATCACCGTTGCCCAGAAAATGGCCTTCATTGCCTTTATACCTGTAAGGCTTTTGTAGGTCACAAAAAAGAAAAGATAGGCAAAAAACATGTCTTTCAGAATAAGCGGCGATTTATCGTCCCAGCCCAGAACCGACGCGGCTACAATAAGAGACAATATGTAACTCAACGCAAGAAACAGAATATATTTGTTCATCGGGTTTGCGTAGCTGGTTTCACTCCGCGAAGACGCCTTCAAAAAAGCAAACAACATGAGCACATTCAAAATATTGATACCAGCACCAAGCGAAGGTATTTTACCGAGATAAATATTTTGTAGAGGTACAAGAGCGATAAGGATTAAAAGAGGCCAGTTGAGCCAATCAGTCTTCCCATCGTTCTCGGTCAAAGTTTGCTCAGCACGCTGCATTAAACATGTCCTTTTACTTTACGTTGACTCAACATGAAACTCCGTAATTCTGCAACAAGCTTCCAATCAAGCAGCAGAACTATTACCGCGTAGACTAATCCGCCGATAGCTATTTTGACGAAAATAGCTGGCATGGAGACATGCCTTACGACCATATACATTAAGGACGAGGAGAGGCAGTAGACAGCAATTTTTCTAAGGGGAAATACTATCTTCACACTTCGATAACTTATTACTGCCATTACAACTGTCATAAGTATATACGCGATTGCCGTAGCCCAAGCAGCTGCAATAATTCCATAGTTTTTAAGCAAAAGAATATTCAACCCTATATTGATGACTGCTGCAAACAACGACAGCACGGCAATCGATCGCGTTTGTTTCAGAATTGAGAAACTTGAGGCCAACAATGACTGACAGCCGAAAAGCAAGGTACTTCCCAATACCCATGGAATAACATCACTCGCCTCGACATATTTACTGGAAGCAAGTAACACCATCAATTCATGTTTAAGAGCCGTGCAACCGGCAAATATTGGGAAAATAACGAGACAAACATACCCGATAATTTCCTGAAGGAAGCTGATTGATTCCTCTAACCCCTTTTCTGCATAAATACGCAGATAAATTGGTGCTACAGCAATTTGCAATGGTTGGCGAACTATATCAGCGATATAAAAGCTGATGGTGTATCCGGCTGTATAAATGCCAAGTTGTTCGGTACCGCAATATTTACTCACCAGGAAACGATCGGAAAAAGCGAGCATTATGCTGGAAAATTCGTAGATTATTAGCGGTGCCCCAAACGTAATTGCTTCACGAAAGATCTCATGAGAAAAAAAGCGTGGCCGCACGCAAAACCGCGCATTAAAATCGCGGAAATACCACAATGTAAGTGCGATTAATAACACAAACTGTGCGTAGAATATCCCGCTAATCCCCGTATTTGCCCAATACACCAAGGCGATGCCACCAAAGGTGCCACCATAGCGCAACAACACTGTAGCTATAGAATTTGCACTGTTTCTCTCCTCTGCACGCAGGAAATTGCTGGCAATGCCGAAAACTGTCGTGCCAAAAACGACAAGAATCACCGCCAGGAAAGGTAACTTGTATTGTGTTGGCGCAATGATTAGCGCTACGGGAACCAGAAGTAACGAAACTATAAGCGCAGCCGCTGTTCCGCCACACCAAATAGTTGAAACAAAAGCGTCAAGCCTCATTTCCCGGCGGTAATGGGCATAAAAACGAACAATTGAATTCTGCAGACCAAATTTGGCAAAGGCAGCACCAAACAGCAACAGGGTATTACATAATCCAAGAACACCATATTCGCTAACAGTAAGCACCCTGGTAAGCACCGGAAAGGAAATGAGAGAAGCGGCCAAAGCAAGGACTTGGACAACCGAATACGTAAGGGATGCGTGGATGAAACGTTTTTTATCACTCAAGCAGAGGACTCCCGACTTATCTATCTGAGCGAAGTAATCCCGAACGAAGACGTGTATATAACTTGTTACCCAAAACGGCCTTGGTGGCTGCCAGTAGTGAATGTCGAATACGAAGCGCGTTCAAACCTCGTCCCTGCAACAGTGATCTGAATGCAATCACTGTAAACTCAGCCGTTATTGCAAAGCGATGAATAATCGTGGGCCCCTCTGGTATCAGGTTTGACATCTAAACATTCTCCGCTTCAGTTCCACAAACAACCCTGTAACCACTGCTACCACTTCAAAGATCCCAAGAAGAAACCTGCCAATTCAGTCAACTACCTTCCTAAACTTCATCCTTTACAACAATTTCCGTACCTGTTCATAATCTGTCGCGCGCATAATGCCATCCTTGAGTGACTCCAGCCTGGAAAGATCAGATATTGCCTGTATTTTATGCTGAACTTCACTCGGGACGCTGCCGAATTTAATTTCTAAAATCCACTGAATACCTTTCAGTTCACCTTTCAGCTCACCTTCCAGTTCACCTTCCAGTTTACCTTCCAGTTTACCTTTCAGTTCACCTTCCTTCATTGCTCTTTGCCTAAAACCGGATACATATGCCATTGGTTCATCCTCCTCCAGTACGTTCATTGCTTCTTCGTCGAATATCTTGTTTTTCATGGTATCGGTGATGTGAAGTGAATCATCTATAAATTCGAGTAGTTCAATGATTTCTTCTTTCGTATAAGCTCTTTTGCGAAGCATTTTGATCAGTTGGCGTTTCATATTAAACTTTTGTTCTTCGTCGTCTCTATACAGGTTGTAATATTGCACTGCCAGACAAATAAGCGCAAAAGGATTCTGGCTGTTTTGCAACTCTTCTTCGGTATAGTTGGCGATGCAAGCGGTGTTGTATCGATAGGTATGCGTTGAACCGTAGACATTATAGTTGAAATCATATTGCTGGTCTGTTTTGTAGGTGAGAATGGCCAAGGCGGTTATGCCTACGTCATGCTTGTCGTAAAGCCGGTAAAAGTATCGAAACATCCTCTGGCCGAAATCTTCTTCGTGTTTACCTTGTACTTCAACATGAATCAGCAACCATTTTTCCGATCCATCTTTCAAGCATACTTTCGCCAGTTTATCGGTGAATTTCTTTCCTTTTTTCCCTTTAAGCTTGATCTTTTGCAACTCCTTGTCCAGGAATTCATACCCCTGTGACAAATCGACATCTGCATATAATTCAGGCATGAAATATGACAAAAACTGTGGAAATAACTTCTCTATTATGTTCTTCCAGAGTTCATCATAATGAATAATCATCTACAGCTCCTCATGGTTTATATGAGTTACACTTATATTTGGCAACCTGTCTGATAAATATCTCACGAATACTTTCGTACAAATTGTTACCTAAAACGCCCTTGGTGGTTGCCAGGAGTGAATGTCGAAAACGGAGCGCATTTAATCCTCGTCCCTGCACCAATGAGGTAAATGCATCAAGTGTTAACCCAGCCGTTACTACAAAACGATTAATTATTGTTTGACCTGAAGACTGTTGGTGACGCTGAGGTACTGAAGAACAGGTATAGTGAAAACCGCTGGCTTGAGCTGATTTCTGTGTATTTTGGTTCATACGGCCACCAGGATACGACATTGATACAACAGGCCCACCAATGCAGGCTTCCAAGGCTTCTTTTGATTCACTAAACTCTACTTTTATCTCGGATTCTGCTAAATCAGACAAGAAGCGATGAGTGACCCCGTGACTCCCGATCCCCATACCCGCCTGATGCAGCCCGCGAATCCGCTCTTCATCCATGAAATACGGTGTTCCGATCCAGCCGGTAGTGATAAAGAATTCCGCTTTAAATCCATATCCCTGAAGAATTGGCAACGCCAACACAAAGTTGGACTCATGCCCATCGTCAAAAGTCAGTACCACCGCCTTTTCCGGCCATTCAGCTAACGCCTGCAGCTCATCAAGCAGGAACGTTTGATACCCCTCCCGATGCAGATATTCCATTTGCTCCCGAAACTGGCTTACCTGAAGCACATACAGTTGCTCTCCTGGATCTTTCGCACCGGCTGGATGATCAGCATCCTCCAACGCGTGATACATGAGTACTGGAATACCCTTAGCCAAGATTCTTCTCCAATGGCTTTAGTGCCGGTTGCCACGAACTTGCGGACTGACCTGTGATCCAGCGCCAAAAACCAACAAGTGCGGCAATATTCATGACCGTGAAGAAGAATGCCAGATTAATAACCTTGTTTTCTCGAGTGGCCGGCACTAACTTGGCGGCTACAGCCGCCCCATATAAAGACAATTGGCAAATCAGGGCAGACGTAGCCAGCATGCCATCCATTGCCGTTGAGGATACAAGCGCACTGATTAAGGCGAATGGTACAAGCAGTCGAAATATTTTATGGCTTAAAAAACGCCACCAAATTGGATTAACAAATGGCATTGCAAGTCGACAGTTTAGACTCAGCAATTGCCAGTTACCCGCCAGAGTCCGGACCTTTCTTCGCCATTCCTGCCCTACATCAACAGAAATAACGTCGTACGCAACAGCAGCACCATCAAAGACACAGCGGTAACCCTGCATTACAATATTCATGGGGGTTAGCACGTCATCCAATAATGTTCCCTGCGGTAACGGTTTATAGAGGCTGCGTCTGACCGCATAAATGGCCCCCGTTGCCCCGACAACCGACCCCGTAGAACTTTCTGCTTTACGAATCCATTTTTCATATTTCCAGTAAGCACCCATCTCGGCCTGAATAGAACTGGCCGCATCCTGCCAGAAAATCAATTCACCACTGACACACCCCACTTGAGGATCGGCGAAATTAGCAGCCAGGTGTCGCAGTACACCGGGAGCGAAGGTTTGCCTGGCATCAGTGAAAATAACAATTTCACTCTGCGACTTTTCTAGCCCCACATTAAGGGCAACTGCCTTGCCTTGATTAATAGGCAATACAACCAAATGTAAGTTACGTTGGCAATGTTCATTGAGCAGATCAATGGTATTGTCAGTTGAACCATCGGAAACAACAATTACTTCCAGCTTATCAGGGGGGTAATCCTGGGAAAACAGGTTCTGGATCCTGGCAACGATATTTTGCGCTTCATTGTGAGCGGCAATGACAACAGACACTGATGGTTCAATGCTATTTTTGGTAACTGATTGCAAATGCAACTTTTTGAAAACAAAAAGCCAGAGAGGATACCCAAGATAGGTATAAAAGATAAAACAAACACTGAGCCAAAAAATTATCGCCATCTGTTAGAAGGTCTTTTTCAATTCAACGACCACCCGTTGAATTTCCTTACCCCCGGTTGCGTCGCGCAGACCGTAGCGATAGTTTACATAGGTATAGGTGCCATTCAGGGAGATGTCATAATTGAAACCGTAGGAAAGGCCAGAGGCGACTGAGACTCGATACGGGTATTCAGTAGCAGACCTTGACTTAGTTCGGTCAGCAGTCGCATTAATGGACCCGATAAACCGGTCTAGCAACTCATACCTAAGTGAGCCGTTAACCGCTGTTTTATGGCGGTCTCTTTCGCCAGTGCGGGTGAGAAAATATTCGTCGTAGGTTGCCCCGGCACTGACAGTGCCACGGCGGAGTTGCTTATCAAGACGGCCGGAATACGTCACCTGGCGGGTTGAATCGGTTTGCGAATCATCGCTGGTTTGAGTCTTGGTTTCCAGATTAGCCGTAAGCACTCTGAAATCATGGGTCAGTCCGGCGTGCCAGGTCAGGTTTTGGGTCCGATTGCCCGGCTTGAAGCGCTGCCAGCTGTTACCAGCGTTGGCATAGAGAAATGATTTTTCGGCATACTCATAGCGAAACCCGCCATTGGCCTCATGCCGGGTGATGTCATTAATTGTCGTGGCATTCTGGCCAAAGTTGTAGCTGGCGGTTAACGAGAGTTTCGGGGATAGGGCATAGGACAAATCAAGAAAGCCGCTATGCTCACTCTTTTCGATGCCAGCAGAGGCAAAATAACGGGTGTCGTTATAGCGGTAGCCAGTCGAACTGCTCAGCTTGGTGCCAAGCAGTTTTTGCAGATAGATCGAGGCAAAAGCACGGTTCGTTTTCTGTTGCCCCTGAGTCAGGCTCTCTTCCGCGGCATTGCGGGTAATGTCAATGGAGGTGAGTTGGTAGGTATCGCGGACATCGACAAAGAGCAGGTTTTCAATAACTGATATCTTGCCGTCCAGGCGAGCATTGTGGAATATTTTATCGCTCTGACTCTGACGGGCATAATACTGATAATCGAGATTATAGCCGGCATCCCCGGTCCAGCGTGGGGCCGCATACTTAAAATCAATGCCGGGTTGCACTCGGGTAATGGCTTCTTTGCGCATGCCCCGTGCAACCTCATATACGTTACTGGTAAATTCTTCACTCAGACTGATAAATGGCTTGAACGCGGCAGAATCAGCAGCGTTCGCACCAACAGCAACGTTCGCCAGCAACACTACCGGAAATATCACCCACTTTGACCTGCGCAGAACCGACATCGCCCTACCCCCCCGCTTTGCGAAGCGAAGAGTTGTTCCCAGAGCGTAGATCAGACTTATCCGTGGTTCCCTTACGTAATTTCTCCATTTTGCGACTCAAATCTGTAAACAGTGATTCCGTTTCACCAACATGGTATTTGAAGGCATTCTGCAAGGAACTGAGTCGATAATTGAACTCCTGCAGGGCCGTTCCACCAGCCTGGAGTGCGGTTTTTTCCAGGCCTTCTACCCGTTCGGCAATGCTGGTCAGGATCTGGAGTATTTCATTGCTCCGCCCGACTGTTTGATCATGGTGCAGCAGATCTTCCAGATGGGTGCCGGCGGCTACGTCGGTGGTTGACGACCAAAAGTGATGTTCAAAATCAAGGTCAGCAACAATGTCCTTGGTCATTTGATCAGAGACTTCCTGCTCCTCTTCGGCAAAGGCGGCCAACAAGATAAAATCACAAATAATATTGATCAACCGGGGAATGCCGCGACTGGCATTGAAGATGGTGTCAAAAGCTTCGGGAGCAAAGGTAACCGCATTCACATTGCCGGCGACCTTCATCCGGTGCAGGATGTAGTGCTCCGTCTCAGTCTGTTCCAATGGCTTCAGGTTACAGTTAATGCTGATCCGTTGCCGCAACTGGAGCAAAGCTGGCGAGGACAGAGTGGTCCGCAGCTCCGGCTGACCAACCAGGACAATTTGCAGCAGTTTACTGTCGGCGGTTTCCAGGTTGGACAGCATCCGGATCTCTTCCAGCAGTTCAGATCCGAGGTTTTGGGCTTCATCCACAATCAGCATGGCCTGGTTACCCCGACTGAACTGATCAATGAGAAAGGTGTTGAGATCACGAATCAAGGTAATCTTGTCTTTCCCCTGCACCGGCAGACCAAACTCATCATTGATCATGCCCAGCAGCTGCTCAGACGTAACGCGGGTATTAAAAACCTTGGCCAGGACAACCTTGTCATAGTGTTTGTTCAGCAGATCACGGACCAGAGTGGTTTTCCCGGAACCGACATCACCGGTCAGCAAGATAAAACCTGCCCGCTCCCTGATGCCGTAATCAAGAAAAGTCATCGCCTTTTTATGGGATCGGCTTTGAAAGATGAATTCCGGATTGGGTGCCAGATCAAAGGGCTTGACGCGAAAATTGAAAAATGATTCGTACATGGTTGCCTTTTGTTACCGCTTCAGGCGGCCTGCGTATCACGTTATTTAGAATATGAATAGTTGCGGTAATAGCGATACCGCTCATCAAATTTATGAATCTCGGCATCATTATAAACGATACCCAGGATAGTACTCCCCGCCAGGGAGGAAACTGCTTCCTGAATATTCGTTACCGGGGTATAGCCCTCTTTTACCACCAGAATGACGCCATCAACCAGTTGGGCCAACGAGCGCGCTTCAGCAAACGGCAAGACCGGCGGGGAATCGAAAATTATATAGCGGTCATGGTAGCGGTTCTTCAGTTCATAAATCAGGTCGCGCATCCGCTGCGAAGAAAAGAGCTCAACTGGATTGTCGGCATAGATACCCGCCCGCACAATCGACAGTTTCTCAATGGCCGTGGGGATGATGGCCTCAGCCAGGTCGTCACCGTTGGCTAGACATTCGGACAAGCCAGGGCCGTTTTCGACATCAAGGTAGCGGTGCACGGAGGGGCGACGCAGATCAGCATCCACCAGCAACACCGTATGATCCAGCTCCTGCGCCAGGCAGACCGCAAGATTAAGCGCCGTAATACTCTTTCCCTCATTGGGAATGGCGCTGGTCACCAGCAGGGTATTGCGAAACTCGTCACCCTTGGTTAGCTGGGCTACCACGGCCTTCAGTTTACGATATTCTTCGGCAACTGGAGATGTGGTGCTATTGATCATAACCAAAAGCGGGTTATCGTGACTGGCATCAGTGTTAACAGCTGCTTTTGGCAGTGCCGGCTCGGTCAGCATCACTGCCCGGTCCTGACGCACTGGGCGCGGCTGCGTTGCTGTTTGATTCCTCAATTGCGCGGCCTTTTCCAGGGCCTGTTCGATTCTGCTCATCAAAAACTCCTTTATCTGAACCGAGCGGGTAATCCCTTGAAACTTTCCACCAGGGATGCCGGATCGAACATTCTGTCCACCGGTGAAAGTCCTGCCAACTCTGCCCCAACCAGACAAAGCAGGACCATCAGGTAGGCACCGCCCAGCAGGTAGTAGCGACGGTTCCGCTTCTGCTCCTTCAGCAAGGCCAAAGGATCCTGTATCTTGGGAATGATCGCCAAGATCGGCACCTTGAGCGCTTTCAGATCATCAACATTTTTCAGAGTTTTGTTCAGCAGATCCAGTAGAACCAGCAAACCAAAACTACCACCAATGCCGACCAGCATCATCATCGGCAGCAGTTTCTGACGATTTGGGCTGGACGGTTTAATTGGCATGACCGCCGGGTCAACAATGCGGAAGGTTGTGGTCTTGTCCTGCACTTCCATCTGTTTGGACACTTCCGACTGACTATGGCGGGAAAACAGCTGATCATAAATATTTTTCTGGTTCTTTTGCTCCAGTTCCAGCTTCTCCAGCCCTGCCTTGGCGGATGGGATCGACTGCAGCAGATTTTTATTGGTGGTGATGTAACGTTTCAGGCCATCCTCACTGATTTTTATTGCCGCAATTTCTGACTCGATTTTACTTAACTCCTGGGGGTCAAGCGGAGAGAAGTCATCCCCCTTCTTCAGGCGCATTTGCACCTGCACTTCGTCAATCTCTCCCTTGAGGCGAACAATCTCCGGATAATGATCGGTATATTGGGTACGAAGTTCTTCCAGCCGCTTTTGCATGCCCAGCAATCTAATCTGCATTGGATCACCGGCTTTGCGGGTTGACTGACGCATCCCCTCTAATTGGCGCCGACGGAGCTCCAGGTCGTAAACCTTTTGCTGGGCAGTATTAATCTCCTGAAACAGTTTCCCTTCGTCAATGGAAATGACCCCGCCACGCTGCATTTTATATTGATTAACCGTCGACTCGGCATCTTCCATCTTCTTGCGAAAGGTATCGATCTGTTCAGACAGGAACTTGGTGGCGTCGTAGGATTCGTCTCGTTTACTAGAGGTATTTTCCTCAATATAGAGCCGAACCAGGGTATTGATATAATCCCTGGCCAGACGCGGGTTGCGGTCTTTATAGGAGATGATGAACAGGTTTTTGTCCTTCACCTTCACCACCGTGTTCTTCTGCAGCTCCTTGATAAAGTATTCCATCTCGGCTTCGCTGCGCTTCTTCAGGTTCATATCCAGATTATCAACCACCCGCATCAGCAAGGTTCGACTGGTAATGGCATAGGTCAAAACCTTGATGGTTTCGTCCATGGACGGACTGACCGCTATCCCCTTCACCAGTTCGTTAATAATATTCTTCTCGATAAAAACCGTACTGGTAGACTCATATTTTCGTGGCATTGCATAGATGACGCAAATACCGACGGTCATTATAATCAGGGAGCAGACAATGAACAGCCGCTGCCGTTTGATCAGCAGCAGCAGATAGCGTTTATAATCAAATTCGTTGTTTTGCTGGCTCACTAAAAAAGACTCTCCTTTACGATGACATAATCACCAGGTTTGAGCGGAACATTCTGTTTCAGATCACCATCGTTGATCAATTTCTTCATCTTTACCGGAATGACCTGCTCCTTATCGCCCACCTTCCGGCGAATCTGCACATCATTCATGTCGGCAAACTTGGCAAAGCCGCCAGCGTCCATGACCGCTTCGATAATGGTCATCCCCTCCCGATATTCAATGGACTTGGAGGCATTGACCGCACCAAGAACATAGACGTTTTTATCCAGCAACAGCGGGATAAACAGCGAATCTCCCGACTCCAGTTGCACATCGTCGGTAATATCACCGGAGATAAACAGCTTATAAAAGTTCTCCTTGATCTTCTTATTGCCCCGTAGGAGGTAGGATTTGTGCCAATCGGCTGTTTTGGCTTCGCCCAGGGTGCAGAGCAATTGCAGCAACGAGGTGCGACGGCTTAAATCATAAATCCCTGATTTTACGCCGCCACCAAAGACATACACCTTGCTGTTGGTGATCTCTCGCACCGTAACCGTTACGATAGGGTTTTTCACCAACTCCCGCAGTTTTTCTTCCAAAACCTTTTGCAACTTTTGCGGCTCATGCCCACTAGCAGAAATATCACCAAGGCCCGGCACCGTTATTTTCCCATCAGGGCGCACCTTGACACCGAAATTCAGTTCCTTTACGCCCCAGACCGCGATGTCAAGGCCATCGCCTTCGCCAATAATGTAATCACCAGCAGCTGCCGATGTAACAAAACAGAACAGCATCGTCACCAAAAATAGTATTCGCTTCATAACGCTCCATCCGAACTTAATCGCCTACCGGCCACGACCAAAAAGTACAACCTTAATGGTATCTAAAAATATCAGGGTATCCAGAAAAGAAGACAAGTTTTTAACATAATATAGATCATAGCGCAGCTTTTCCAAGGCATCTTCCACTGAGGCACCGTAAGGATAGCGCACCTGCGCCCACCCGGTAAGACCAGGCTTGATGAAATGGCGCCGCGAATAATAGGGGATTTGCTCTTTCAATTTTTCAACAAATTCCGGTCGTTCCGGCCGCGGACCGACAAAGCTCATTTGACCAACCAGTACATTATAAAGTTGCGGTATCTCATCCAACCGCGTTTTACGCATAAATGCCCCGAAGCGGGTGATGCGCGGATCATTCACCTGGGACCAGACCGCACCCGACTTAGCCTCAGCATCCTGACGCATGGTACGGAACTTATAGAGCCGAAACAGGTCTTCACGATTACCAACGCGCAATTGACTGAATAACAGTGGTCCCGGTGAATCGATCTTTATCGCGATGGCCAGCAGCGGCAATAACGGTAAGGACAAAACCAGCCCCACAACCGCCAGGAGAATATCAATGATCCTTTTAACGGTGGTGATAATAACCGGGCGGTTAAAACCGGTTGAATAAATAAACCAACTTGGCGTTATCTGCTCCAACATCAGTTTACCGGCAATCAATTCATAAAAAGTCGGGGCATCGAGCAGTTCAATACCATTCAATTTGCAGCTTAATGCATCGCGCAACGGAAACATGCCGCGCCGCTCGGTCAGCGCAATCACCACAATGTCCGCCTGGCTGTCAAATGCAGCATCTCGCAATGAATCTGCAGAACTGATAATTTCTTCTTTGGCAATCCCCTGCCATTGTGATTCACCGGTGCATTGGACAAAACCGCTCAACTGATAGCCACCATGGGCTTTTCTGATCATCTCGGCAATCTGATACGCAACCAGACCAACACCGACAATCAGCACGCGCTGTGAAAACCGAGGAGAATTGTGGCTGAAGAAAAACAGGAAATGCCAGGCAATTTGATACACGATAAAGCAAAACAGGGTAAGGGCCAATAAACCGCGACCGATCATTAACGCTGGACTCAAATAATACAAAGCAGACAGCACGAAAAAAGACATGACTGCGGCGATCAGGATATTGATCAGCATGGCCCGCTTTTTGATATTGCGCGAGATTTCGAAGCATTCCGCTAAATACGATGAAAAAATAAACACCACAATAACGAAAATAGGAATCTGCAAATTGTCGAATATATAGTGATTGCACTCCTCATGATAGCCAAACCGCATCAGCAGTGCAGAATACAAGGCACAGAGAGCCAACACGGCATCGCCCAGCACCAGACTGGCTATACGGTACTTCATGGACATCGAACGCAACACTTATTTAAGCTCGCCCAGTAATTTTTGCGCTGCAGCCCGCTCCGGGAAGTCCCCACCGGCAAGGGCCTTTTGCACCGCTTTTGCCCCTTCAGCTTTCTGGTTATTAGCCTTGTAGGCCAGCGCCAGGTGGTATTGAACCGTTGGGTTTGTCGCCAGAGCTTCCGCAGCCTTTTGCAGCGCCTTCAGCGCTTCCGGGTTCTTGCCATTGGCCAACAACACAAAACCAACGGTATCCAGAATTGCCGCGTCACCCGGTTGCTTCTTGAACGCCGCAATGGCCAAACGCAGCGCTTCTTCCTTATTCCCCTGCCCATCGGCCAACAGGTACGCGAGGTTGTTCAGGGCCGGCACATAGGTTTCGTCTCGGGTCAAAACTTCCCGGTACTTTCTGACTGCTTCTTTCTTATTGCCGGTCTGTTCCAGTAATACACCCTGAGCAAAAATTGCCGGGATAAAGTCTTTGTTCGCCTTTACCGCCGCAACATAGGCCGCCTGCGCCGGGCCATATTCCTTATTGGCCGCATGCAGATTTCCCAGCGTCAGCAATGCCTGGGGATTTTCCGGATCAATCTGGAGGCCGTTTTTCACTTCCTCAATTGCCCGTTTATTATTGTTCTGAGCCTGATAAACCGATGCCAGCACCAAGTGGCCGTTAGCCGATTTGGGTTGTAACGTAATTGCCCGGCGGGCTTGCTCCTCGGCCCGGACAAAGTCCTTGGCCGTGACATACGCACCGATCTTTAAGGCAATCCCCGCCCCTTTGCTGTTCTGTTCGATATCATCGAACACCTTGACTGCTTCTGAAGTTTTATTGTCGGTAACCAGCAAGCGGCCTTTCATTTCCATAGCCGCCAGATTCTTTGGAATCGCCTTGATTGCCTCGTCAAGCACCTTGATGCCCTTACCCGTCTCTTTCTTCTTGGCGTAATAGGTAGCCAGCGCAAGGTATGCTGGCGGAGCCTTGGTTTCTTTGGCCTTGACGTAAAAGTCCAGGGCTTCCTTATCCTGATTACTCAATTCACTAAGCGCAGCCATGCCCAGCAAAGCCCGAACATCCTTAGGAGATTTCTGCAGTAGCGCCTGGTACTCAGCCTTGGCCAGATCATATTTGCCCAGCGTCGCATGGTATGCCGCCAGATTATAGTAGGCCTGAGCGAAGGTAGGGTCTGACTGTTTGGCTTTGGCCAACAGTTGCAGAGCCTCGTCCTTTTTCCCTTCGGCGAATGCCACTCCGGCCAGACTGTTGTACAGCACCGCATCACCAGGTAAATTTTGCAGCCCGCTTTTGAGTACATCTTTCGCCTTGGCAGTCTTGCCCTGGCGCATATGAAACGATGCCAGCATCAACCGGGTATTGAGCACCTCTGGCGCCACCTGTACTGCTGTGGCCAGGTCAACCTCTGCCTCGGCAACCTTGCCCTGCCGCAAGTGAAAGATCCCCTTTTTCAAATGCGCATCAACAATTTTGGGGTCAAGTGTCGTTGCCCGATTCAGTTCCTTCATCCCCTCATCGACCTGACCCTTGGCAATCAGGGCACTGCCCAACAGATTATGAGCCAGGGCGTTGCGCTCGTCGGCTTCAATCACTTTTCGTATTTCAACGATCGCATCATCAATCCGCTTCTGGGTTAACAGCACTAAACCGTTCATCAACCGGGCATTGTGAAAATTGGGGGCGACATCCATAATCCGGCGAAACTGACTGAGGGCATTCTCCAGTTCGCCCTTATGATAAAAACTGAGGCCAAGATAATAAAACCCATCAATCGTTGGTCCCAGCTTAACCGCGTTCTGCAGCGAGGTTATTGCATCAGGATATTTTTTCTGCTGATACTGAACCATACCTTTCAGCCGAGCCCCCTCGCCCCTTTTAGGCAAGCGCTTGATCAGGTCATCAGCCATGGTCTCAGCCTTGGCCAGATCACCCTTGCCGAGAATTATGCTGCCAGCTTTAAATACCGCCTGGGCGTCATTCGGGTTGGCAGCGGCAATCTGGTTGTAGATCGCCAGGGCCTTATCCTTTTCGCCACGGGCCGTTTCCAACGTGGCCAGCATATACAACGGGCGGGAATTCTTGGGCTCGGCAGCTATAATCTCATCCAGCAGTTTCCGGCCTTCCTGATCTCGATTCTGACTCAAATAGACCGCCGCAAGTTCCAGCTTCGGCTGGGTCTTCTTCGGGTCTGCCTGTATCACCTTCAACAGCGCTTGTTCAGCCTGCGGATAATTTTTCTGCAGCGAGTACGCAATCCCCTGCACCTCGAGGCCTTCAAGGTCATCGGGCTTGCTCTGCATATAGATGGCTACTTCCTGCAGCGCCTCTACCGGCATTTTGCGACTATTGAAAATACGGGCCAGGTCCAGTCGTACTGAAGTGCGTGACGGGTCCTGCTTGATAACTTTCTGCAATTCCTTCTCGGCCTGCTCAAATTTCGCAATGGCCTGGTATGCCTTGGCCAACTGGTAACGGGCGTCCGTGAAATTAGCATCTTTTTCCAAGGCATTCTTGAAAAAGACGATTGCCGCATCATTGGCCCCTTCGCCCGCCTTCTTCATCCCCTCGGCATATAATTGCTCTTTGTTCTTTGCCCCACACCCGACTAGCAACACCGTAAAAACCAGCAACAGCCCTAAATTGCGCATACCACCCCCACCACAGTAGAGAATTATTACTTTTTATTTAAGCATGGTAATGTATATCAAAACTACGTCTGACTACAAATAGATAAAGAACTATTCTTCATGATTATACAAGGAGTGCTCAATGATCACACGAGCTGCTGAGTCCAGCACAACAAAGCAGGCAAAATCGCTAAGTCTGCCACGCATCATGCCTTTTGCCATCTTCATGGGCTTTATTGCCCTGGAAGAAGCACTGCGCTGGCTGACAAGTAAGCAGCTTTTTGTTGTCAGTGATCTACAACTGCTTTACCTCTATCCGATTAAAATCCTCGCCACCATTGGCTGCATGCTCTACTTCTGGAAATCCTATCAGGAAATTAACTGGCGCGACCTGGCCAGATTCCGCACGCTGGCACTGTCGATCGCAACCGGAATAATTGTCTTTATTCTCTGGATCAACATGGACTGGCCCTGGGCGACCCTCGGCACCCCCAAGGGATATAATCCGACACTCCTGTCGGATAACTTTACACGTACATTCCTGCTCACCAGCCGCATCATCGGCGCCAGCCTGGTGGTACCGGTTATGGAAGAGCTCTTCTGGCGCTCCTGGCTGCTCCGCTACCTGATTGAGCCGGATATCAGCCGCGTGCCACTAGGCAGTTTCACCTGGATATCCTTTAGTATCGGCACCGTTATGTTTGGACTGGAGCATAATCTCTGGCTGGCCGGAATCATGGCTGGTGCGGCCTATAGCGTGCTGCTCTACCGTAGCAAGAGCCTGGCCACATGCATCCTGGCCCATGGGATTACGAATGCGGCTCTTGCCGGGTATGTCCTCTGGAGTGGGGAGTGGGGGTTTTGGTAACGATACGGATCCCGGAAGGTTGTTGAAATTCTTTACAACGCAATGATTAGCCGAGCACTACTTACAATATATCCTTTAGTTTTAGTATAATGCAAAATGGCATCACATTTGCATATATGTAGCTAACCAATCAATCAGCGATAAAATCGCATACCAAGGAGGATGATATGAAAAAGATGGTGGCTTTACTGGCAGGCTTGTTGATGATGGCGGCAACCAGTGCAATGGCGTTGACTTTAACGAATGATAACAGCACAGCAGAAATTGCCAATGATGGTTCATGGGTTAACTGGTCAGTTAATGGTATAAACAGTATGTACCAAACTAACTTTTTTTACCAAATTAACGGTGGGACAATATATGCCCTTAATACTTCTCCATACAGCTATGGGTACGAAGTAGCTAGTACAACAAAAACCTTTGAAAACACATCTAAGTTTGCAGCTGTTACTTACACTGGTGATCAACTAACAGCAGAATTAACGTACGTTCTTGACGGCGCATCTCCTGGTCAAGTTGCTTCAGACATGGGTTTACAGTTTAGTCTAAAAAATACCACAAATCTGACACAGAATGTTCGAGTGTTTCAGTATGTGGATTTAGATATTTCCAACACAGCTTCTGACGATTATGCGTCTAAAGGCCCTGGTCAGAAAATTAATCAGTGGGATGAAAAAGCAATGGTGGAAATGGTTTATACTCCGAATGTTTCTGCGTGGCAGATAAATGGCGCTGTTGCTCCGGACTTGGCTAATCTCAACAACATGATTACTACAACTGGACAAGCAGATTATCGTTGGATGCTCGCATGGGATTGGACGCTTGGCGCAGGTCTTACCGCACAATTAAGTGAAGACTACAACATGACTCCAGTTCCTGAGCCAGGCACCATCGTTCTTCTCGGCGCTGGCCTCCTCGGCCTTGGCTTCTTTGGCCGCCGTCGGGCACAAAAGTAATCCTGAAGAGCAGTACCTCTCCATTTCTGCTCCGAACAAAAGAGGCGGTGCCAATTGGCATCGCCTCTTTTGTTCACCACCCCGCCGTTTTACAGCCTGCCAGCCGTACCCATTCATCCTGCATACAGTGTCGAGTTTCTTAACACTCAGCTTGTATTCTTATATTTTTAACCAACACCTTACATTATCTTTAACCATTTCAGTTAATTACGCTTAATAGCATATTTGGCAAGCATCTTGCTTATTTAAAGCAACGATCTGACAAAACTGAGGAGACCATATGAAAATCATATCAACACTGCTTACCAGCGCCATCATTCTTACCGCCACCACTGTCTTAGCCCTGCCAGAGTATCCAGTTGCCCCCTATAGCACTTCCTGGGATGGCTCAGCAAACGTACTCACTTCGGTGTTCAAGAACATCGGCGCAACTGAAATAAACCCTTATACAGCCTTTACTGAGCCGGACGCCTATTGGAAATCGTCCAGCACATCGGAAAGCGTCATTGCAACACTGCTCATTGAAATAGCCGGGTACAAGAATTACAACTCATTTGGCATCTATGACAAGGGGAGTAATAGCAATAAACTTGAAATTTTCCAGGGAGCTGATTCGGCTAAAGCCAGCGAGCAGCTGAGCATCACGCAGAGTGGTACCAGCTTTAACTTTGCCATTGGCTCCACAACGAAAACCTTTTCATCCAACGAATTTGGTTTTTATCTGCAAAACAAAACCGGCGCCATTTTTTATAGCGACTCAAGTCTTAATCCCGACAATACCAACGCATACATGGTTGACCACATGTTTTCCTATTCAGGTGCCACAGATAAGGACAATAAGGTAACGGTTAAGGGAACTGAATACGCATTTAATGCGGATACCTGGTTGCTGGCTTTTGAAGACCTGAAAGGTGTCTTTAATCCAACAACCGGGAAACTTACCGGTGGCAGCGATTTCGATTTCAATGACATGATCGTGTTGGTTGACAATATCACCACCTCCACCGTCCCCGAGCCTGGCACCATCGTTCTCCTCGGCGCTGGCCTCCTCGGCCTTGGCTTCTATGGTCGCCGCCGGTCACAAAAGTAAACCCTGTCGAAAAAGCTTACACACAAAAAGGCCGCCCAAATGGGTGGCCTTTTTGTGTGCTATTTTTAAGCCCTGAAAAAAACGGTTAGTCAGCGTTGGCACAGATATTTACCACCAATTCACCCGCTACGCTGGCCAACCGTTCATCATTCGTCCATAATTCAGTACAGTCATGATGTCGGGCCGTTGCCAGATGGAGCGCATCAGGCGTTTTAATCCCATAATCTGCCCTGAGCCGCGCAGCATCCCGATAAACGACATCAGTCAGATCAAGCTTCAGATTCTGCATGAAAAACTGGTTGAATTTATCAAGCAATTCCTGGTGTTTTAACCGAATGGGAACGACAAGACTTTCCAGTCCAGTCAAAGGACTGTAACAGATAATTCCGTCAAGTTGATCAAGCGCCCTTTCAATAGTCGCACAATACGCTTGATGCTCTTCAACAAGATAGATTGCGATGCACGAATCGAGATAGATTTTCCGCATTACTCCCACGACTCACGCTCTTCACGTATCTGACGGTCAATCTCCTCTGGCGACAAGCGAATATTTGCCGCAAGGCGATTTTTTTGCAGAAATTCAAGCAGGACAGCACTGTTGGCGGTCATCTGGTCAGCAGATCCCGATACACTGACCGGGGTCCCGCTGAGATTACACGCGTTTTCCAGGCGCTCATACACATCAGCAGCGACAAGAACCGCTTCTAATCGGTTATTTCTGATAATGGCAACTTTTTCGCGGCGATGTTGCACGACGCTGCTCAATACAGAGCCAAAATTACGCACCACTTCACTTGATGACATGATTTCTTCACGGGAATAATGGGCCATAGTTGACAACTCCTTGCTGTCTTTCTATGCCAAATTATACGCAATATTTTACATACCACAATATGAATCTACAACTGTAAGAGTACAAACATGGGTTAGACAATAAATGAAACGTACAACAAGGCTCCAGCTACTGATACTGAATATACACTGGCTGCGGATTCAGCTTCAGCAGGTCCTTCGGCGTCATCAACGGATCACCCTTCTTGGTATCGTTGTGGTAGAAGAGTTTGAAGCCGGTGTACTGTACCGGTTCCTTCACGATATAGTCCTTGTAGGAATCCCGCTTCAGCCACGGCGCGCCCCAGCCGTCCATATGCATGACCACCTGCACCTCCGGCCGCAGGGTGATGCTCTTGGCGTTGGTTACTCCGTTCCGGGTAAAGCGGTGGATGGTTAGAACCTTAGGTGGCAGGTTGTATTTCTTTACCAGGTCCTTGAGGTAGCCAGTAGTGTAGTTGATATCTGCAGCATCAAAGGTGCCGATTTTAGTGCCTGGCTTCTTCTTACTGGCAATCAAATTAAATTCCGGATCAATGCCCAGATGCACATCCGGATTTTTCAGAATCCACTCAAATTTCGGTAGTATTGCCCGAATATCATCATGACCGGTCTGAATATCGATGAACATGATGGCGCCGGCTGACTTGGCCCAGCCATAGACTTCATTAACTACTTTATCCGGCATGATCATCCGGTACTTACCGGCAGGCCCTGGGGCACCCTGGGCCACGACGGCAATCAGATGCAGCGCTGGTTGGACCGGCGTTGCCGGATCAGCCTTGCCCCATTTAGCCACTTCTCCCTGCAGCCGCCGCAGCATGTCATCTTTCTGAAATTCGCCCAATGCACCCATTTTTTTCGACAGCGGGTTGCCATAATAGGCCACAATCCGCTTCTGGGGCAGAATTGAACCCGGCAGCGCCGGCGGACTCTTGACTGGCCAGCCACACTTGGCGGCGAACTCCGGGTCTTCACCGGCGTTGAATTTGATTTTAGGTTTGTTGACTGCAGCAGTTGTCCCCTTATTCGCCCCCCCAACTTGGGTAGATTGCGCATTGGTTTTAGCTGCCGAAGAGTTTTTCAGTTGAACCGCACTGCTCGTTCGCTTAAATACCGATGGAACTGCACTTGAAGTAGTTCGATTAGGTTGCACCGGGGCAAGCGATGGGGGTGCTTCTGGCTTTTCAGGTGCCTTTTTGTCACTGCAGCCACAGATGGCGACAAAACTCAAAATTAATGGCAAATGAAACTTCCTGGCTAAACGGGGTAATACAAAAGTCACTGATTGCTCCTTGGCTGATAAAATCCTCTACCTGATACTGTTGTACAGACAAACAAAACCACAGGGTATGCCCCTGTGGCAGGTTATATATATCACCGACTTTATTACTCAGGCAACAGAAAAGCCCGCTGAGTAGATCCCAACGGGCTTTCTGGTTACCTGGTCAAACTGGCCTACTTATACTCAGCCATCTCATCAAACTGCAGATACTTGTAGATTGCTTCCTTCTTCGGCTCAACCTTCTCTTTGTACACCGCCATAAATTCGGCAACGGTCGGCAGCTTGCCCATGGTGGCAGCAACTGCCCCCAGTTCGGCGGAACCAAGGAATACCTTGGCGCCATCGCCAATCCGGTCGTCGAAGTTACGGGTGGAGGTGGAGAACATATTGACTGCATCCGGCACCCGGGCCTGATTCCCCATGCAGAGGGAGCAACCAGCAATCTCAATCCGGCAGCCAAATGCGCTGTAGACCGCGAAGTATGCTTCGTCCTTCAACTTGACCTGATCCATCCGGGTCGGCGGGCAGATCCAGGTACGGACGCTCGGGTTGAACTTCAGGCCGCGCCAGATTTCGGCGGCAGCACGGAAATGGCCGATGTTGGTCATGCAGGAACCGATGAACACATCCTGAATCGGGGTACCGGCAACATCAGACAGCAGCTTGACATCATCCGGATCATTCGGGCAAGCCAGGATCGGCTCGGTGATTTCGGCGAGATCAATCTCGATCACGTCAGCATAGGCGCCGGTTGCTTCGGCGTTTTTGTCAGCCTCGAGCAGTTCCGGCTTGGCCAACCAGGCATTGACCGCGTCGATCCGGTTCTGCAGGGTCTGGGCATCCTGATAGCCATCCTTGATCATCTGCTTCATCAACGCCACGTTGGAGCGCAGATAAGTAGCAACCGATTCTTTGGAGAGCTGGATGCAGCCGGCAGCAGCCGAACGCTCGGCAGCAGCGTCGGTCAGTTCGAATGCCTGCTCAACCGTCAGGTCAGGCAGACCTTCCATCTCGAGGATGCGACCGTTAAAGATGTTGATCTTGTTCTTCTTGGGCACGGTCAATTTGCCTTGCTTGATTGCCCAGAATGGAATGGCATTCACAGCGTCGCGCAGGGTAATGCCGGGGTTCAGCTTGCCCTTGAAGCGGACCAGCACCGACTCGGGCATATCCAGCGGCATGAAGCCCATGGCACCGGCAAAGGCCACCAGGCCCGAACCGGCCGGAAAGCTGATGCCGATCGGGAAACGGGTGTGGGAGTCGCCACCGGTACCGACGGTGTCAGGGAGCAACAGACGGTTCAACCAGGAGTGGATAACCCCGTCGCCCGGCTTGAGCGGTACGCCGCCACGGTCGGTAATAAACTTCGGAAGGTTCTTGTGCATTTTCACGTCCGCTGGCTTCGGATAGGCAGCGGTGTGGCAGAAGGACTGCATGAACATCGGCGACAGGAACTTGAGGCAGGCCAGTTCCTTCAGTTCGTCAGCGGTCATCGGACCGGTGGTGTCCTGGGAACCGACGGTGGTCATTGTCGGGTCGCAAGCGCTGCCGGGCAGAATACCCTTGACGCCGCAAGCCTTACCAACCATTTTCTGGGCCAGGGAGAAGCCCTGATCAGCCTTGGGAGCCGGGTTAACCGGCAGGGTGAAGACGTCGGTGTCGCCGAGGCCAAGTGCCTGACGAGCCTTAACGGTGACCGCACGACCGATAATCAGCGGAATCCGGCCACCGGCGCGGAATTCGTCAGCCAGGGTGTTCGGCGTAATTTTGAAGGTGGAGATAACTTCGCCCTGCTCATTGCTGATTTCACCCTTGGCAGTGTTGATGGTGATCACATCGCCATCGTTCATCTTGGAAACATCGGCCTTAAGTGGCAGTGCACCTGAATCCTGCGCCGTGTTGAAGAAGATCGGGGCGATAACACCGCCGATGATCACGCCGGCAGTTTTTTTGTTCGGCACGCAGGGAATGTCCTGGCCCATGTGCCAGAGCACGCTGTTGCAGGCAGACTTACGGGAAGAACCAGTACCAACAACATCACCGACAAAGGCCACTTGATGGCCGGCAGCACGCCAGTCAGCAATGACCTTCAGGCGGTTCGGGAAGCGGGTCTTGCCCATGGCCAGGGCGTGCAATGGGATATCAGGACGGCTCCAGGCATCACCTGCCGGGGAAAAGTCGTCGGTATTAATTTCGCCTTCCACCTTGAATACCTTGACCTTGATCGTTTCCGGCACGCCGGGACGGTTGGTAAACCATTCGGCCCTGGCCCAGGACTCCAGCACTTGCTTGGCGGAAGCATTGGTCTTGGACAATTCAACAACCCTGTCAAAACCATCATATACCAGGGTCATACCGGAAAGAGCGCAGGCAGCCTCAGCAGCCAGTTCAGCGTCATTCAGGGCATCAACCAGTGGGTTGACGTTGTAGCCACCCAGCATGGTGCCGAGCAAACGGACTGCTTCAACCTTGGAAATCAGTGGCGACTTCTTGGTGCCTTTGGTTATTTCTGCCAGGAATGCCGCTTTGACTTCTGCAGCCGGGTCAACACCCGGGGAAACCCGCTCCTTGATCAGTTCAACCAAAAATGCTTCTTTGCCAGCTGGCGGTGTTGCCAACAGCGTGCACAGTTCAGTGGTCTGCTCAGGGGTAAGTGGCAGGGCCGGAATCCCTTGGGATTTACGCTCTGCTTCGTGGGCGAGATATGCTTCGATCATTGTATCCTCCTCGTGGGGTTAATGCTTTCTATACAGGTATTTTTGCAGACAAAATCGCATACTGTATACAACTTGAGCGGTCATTTGTCAATCGGTGAGATCAGCCAAAGCAACCGGATTTGCCGCACAATCCTGCGATAATTCGCGAGCGATATTGATTTATTACGCGGTGCCACTTGAAGCTGGCGCAGGAAGTTTTACACTGTAGAAAAATCACCATGGAGAATCGCTATGAAATCTCTGCTCATCATGCTCCTTGCACCGCTGGTCCTGTCTGGGTGCGTCAAGGCAATCAGTGACCAGTCACTGGCCCTGATCGACCGGTCTGTTACCTATGCTGCAGTCCAGACATCTCCCGACAGCAACCTGGGCAAACACTTGCTGGTAGGTGGCAGAATCATTGCTTCCACCAGTACGAACGAACTCAGCAGCATGGAAATCGAACAGATTACTGTTGATTCGGCGGGGGTACCAGTCGAGATCAATCAATCGGCTGGGCGGTTCATTGCCGAATCTACCGCCTTCTATGACCGTAGTATCTACCGACCGGGCAATATGGTGACCATGGTTGGCGAGGTGACCGGCAAGCGTCAACAGGTGAGTGACGGTATCACCAGGCTCTATCCGGTGCTCACCATCAAGGAGTTGTACCTCTGGGATCCGGACAAGTTTGGTGGACGTAAGATCCAGAGGGATGAAAATCCGTACGTTTCAACCCATGACCAGCCGTTACCCGATCGCCCTCTTGCCCCATTTATTCCCCGGCGCTGACCATACATACACCAAGGGCGGAGATTTCTCTCCGCCCCTGGTATTACGACTCTGCATGAAGTGACTGGCCTACTTCTGACCCAGCAACAACCGCATCAAGTGGTACCCTTCTTCCAGCATGATACCGGCAGCGGCATTATCCTCGTCATAACCGGTAACCGCCGGATTTTCCACAGTCTCCCCACTATAGAGAATGAACGGGACCGGATCTGACGTATGGGTCATCAGCGCCAGTGGTGTCGGGTGATCCGGCGTAATCAGGACCCGATAATCACCAAACTTCTTCAGCCCTGCCAGGACCGGCCCGACAATTTTGGCGTCAAAGTCTTCAATGGCCTGGATTTTATGATCGAGTCTCCCGGAGTGGGAGGCCTCATCCGGCGCCTCCACGTGCAGATAGACGAAATCAACCGTTTCCAGCGCTTTAAGTGCCGCTTCGGCTTTGCCGGCATAATTGGTATCGATGTAGCCGGTAGCCCCTGGAACAATGATAATTTCCAGCCCGGCATACATGCCGATGCCGCGAATCAGGTCAACAGCAGAAATCACCGCCCCGGTCAGGCCAAACCGCTCCTGATAGCTGTCGATCCGCGGCGCCCGACCATGGCCCCAGAGCCAGATGGAATTGGCCGGAGTCTTGCCGGCGTCGCTACGGGCCTTATTAACCGGATGATCCTTAAAGAGCAGCTGCGAACTATTCATCAGATCGATCAGCGTCTCGGCACCCTCACCGGATGGCAGGTAATCAAGGATGCTTTTGCCCGTAATATCATGGGGTGGAACCGCCTTCATCTGGTCCTTGCCGTTGCGCCAGACCATCAAATGGCGATAGCTCACCCCGGGGTGAAACTCGAACTCGGCCGAACCAAAGGCATCCTGCATCGCGACCATCAGCGCCTGACCTTCTTCAGTCGTGATATGACCAGCTGAATAGTCATGCATATACAGCTTGGTCCCCTGGATAGCCAGATTAACCAGATTTATCCGGAAGGCCACATCATTGGGCCCCAACTCAACTCCCATGCTGGCCGCTTCCAGGGGAGAGCGCCCGGTATAGCAGGTTCGTGGGTCATAACCGAACACCGACAGGTTGGCCACATCACTACCCGGTGGCAGTCCTGGCGGCACCGTGCGCGCCAGACCAATCGTGCCCCGCTTGGCCATATAATCCATGTTGGGGGTCTGCGCCGCCTGCAGAGCAGTTTTGCCCCCCAGTTGTTCCATTTTTTCGTCCGACATACCGTCGCCCAGCAAAACCACGTACTTCATGAGGCAATCTGATCCTTTCTTATGTGCGATGAAGTATCACTATAAACAAATTCCCGCCACGGTCACAGAAAAAACGGTTCGTCAAAAATTGGTTCGAAACCTCGAGCCTCGAACCTCAAACCACTTTTAGCCCCGGGGATGAAACTCCTGATGCAGCCGCTTGAGCCGTTCCTTGCTGACATGGGTATAGATCTGGGTGGTGGACAGGTCAGCATGACCCAACATGAGCTGCACACTGCGCAGATCAGCACCATTTTCCAATAAATGGGTAGCAAACGAGTGCCTGAGAGTGTGGGGCGAGATATTCTTACGAATTGCTGCCTCGCGCGAGCGTTTCTTGATGATATTCCAGAAGGCCTGCCGACTCATGCCAGCACCCAGTCGGGTGAGAAACAAGATTGGCGTTTCTCTCCCTTTGCCCATGCGGGGCCGGGCATAGTGAAGGTAGGTGGTAACCGCGACGCTGGCTACCTCACCCAACGGTACCAGGCGCTCTTTGCCCCCCTTGCCAAAGGTCAACAGAAAGCCGGCAACGAGATTGACATCCTGCACCGCCAACTGGACCAGTTCCGTTACGCGCAGACCAGTGGCATACAGCAGTTGCAGCATGGCCCGGTCCCGCATGGCCTCCGGTTCGTCACCTTTTGGCGCCGTCAATAGTGCCTCTACCTCACTGGTTGATAGCACTTGCGGCAGTTTTTGCACCGTGCGCGGCGCCTCTATAATGGCGGTGGGATTCGTTGTACAGTACCGCTCAATCAGCAGAAACTTGTGCAGCATCCTGATTGCCGAAAGGGTACGGGCGCGGCTGCGGGGCGCCAGACCTGCGTCTTTCAGGTGAGCGATAAAGGCCGCCACATCAGCCGCACATATCTGCTCTGGTGCAACAATCCCTCGACTGCCAAGATAACGGAGATACGCGCCGATGTCGCGACTGTAGGCCTCGGTGGTGTTTTGGCTGACCCCACGCTCAACGATCAGGTAGTTCAGAAACAGATCATGGAATTCATCCATCACGCATCAATTGCTTGCTGCAGGCGGTTGCGAATATCCGCCAATTTGTCGGCGGCACTAATTTTTTGGGCAAAGATGTCCTTCACGTAAAACACGTCGGCTACCTGATCCGCCTTAGTCGAGATCTTTGCCACCCCGATATACAGCCCCAACTCGGTGAGCGCACTGGTGATCTGGTAGAGCAGGCCAATCTTGTCGTCGGCATACACATCAAGCACCGTATAATCTGCGGAAACTTCATTATCAATATCCACCCGACCGGGAAAACGCGATTTCGGCTTCGGCTTATCGATCAAGGAGGTGTTCTTGCGACGCTTTTCCACCAGGGCGGTTACCAGCACTTTTCCAGACAGTACTTGCTGCAGATCATCCTCAACCTTGCGCCACCGTGATTCATCGGTGATCAACCCGCGCTGCGGCGAATTAACCTGTAACACGTCCAACGCCTTGCCGTTATTACTGGTATTGATTTGCGCCCCGAGAATATTCAGGCCATTGGCTGCCATAACCCCAGTGATTTTCGAAAAGAGCCCCGGCACGTCATAGGTGCAGATGATGACGTTGGTATAGCCACTGTCCGGCTCGTGTCGCACCTGCATCAACAGCTGTTGTGAATCCAACCTGACCAGGGTCCGCACATGTTCGGCCAGCAATTTGGCAGGTGTGGCCAGGAGGTTACGAATCGACATGGCCCGCAACTCATCCTTTACTGCGGCAACCGGGAGTTCGTCAGTCAACAGGTCCACGACCGTTCGTTTTGCTTTCTTAACCCGTTCGCTGCTGGCCTCCAGGCGGAAGTCGCCCCGTTCCAGAACCTGAAAGGCCTTTTCATACAGTTCCTGCAGCAGGTTCCCTTTCCACTCGGACCAGACATCAGGCCCAACCCCGCGAATATCGGCATAGGTCAGCAGATAGAGCATCTTCAGATTTTCACTCTTTTCCATTTGCCTGGCAAAATCAACGATCATCCGCTCATCATGCAGATCGCGGCGCTGAGCAATATGGGCAAACAGCAGGTGTTGCCGCACCAGGAACTCTAACCGTTCAGTGTCCTCTTTGGAGAGTCCCATACGGCGGGCAATGGTGGGCATCAGCTCTGCCCCCCGTTCGGCGTGCCGACTCCCCTCCCCCTTGCCGATATCATGCAGCAGCACCGCAAGCAGCAACAGTTCCCGCTTATCCACTTCCCGCGCCAACTGGGTCAACAGCGGCAACGGCTTTTCATGCTCGCCGTTCCAGAGCGCCACCAGTTCCTCCACACAAAACAGAGAATGAATATCAACGGTGTAAATATGATACAGGTCGTGCTGCACCCGGCAAAATATCCGCTCGAATTCAGGAATGAAGCGATTGAGGAATTCCAGGTGATGCATCAACCGCAGCGTTTCCACGACCCCCTTTTCGCTGCGCAGGATGGCGAAAAATGAGGCATTCACCTCCTTATTGCGGCGAAACTTATCATTCACCAGCTGCAGGCTGTTACGAATCAAGGTCTTGACCCGCAGATTCAACACCGCCCCTTGTTTCTGGGCAGATTCAAATATTTTCATCAACAGCGTTGGGTCTTTGTCGATCAACGTCTCATCGGGCACCACCAACTCGCCCTTTAATACATAGAGGCCATTCCCCAGTGGCCGCCGGATGAAATAGCCGAGGATCTTGCCGGCCTTTTCCTCACGCCAGGCACACTTGGCAATCAACACTGATGCAAAGTGCTCAACCCGGTTGGCGTGCAGGTAATAATCCTGCATGAACTGCTCTTCCGCCACTGATCGGCCCTGTTCCTGGTAGCCGAGAAAAGTGGCCACAGTAGTCTGAGCATCAAAGGTCAACTGGTCCTTCTTGCGGCCGGCGTGAAAATGCAGTTCATTACGAATCCGCCAAAGATAGGAAAGTGCGGTGTAATAGGCTGACAATTCCTCCTCAGACAACACCCCTTTGATGATCAGCTCGCGGGGTTCGCGTAACTTATACTTGATCTTGGCCACCCACATGGCGGTATGCAGATCACGTAATGCCCCTTCGCCTTCCTTGATATTCGGTTCAAGGATATAGATCGACGCGCCGTATTTGCTCCGCCGTTTGCGCAACTCTTCCATCTTTTCCTTGATGAATGAGTCGCTTTCCTTGGCCAGAATTTGCGATGTCAGCACCTTTTCCAGTTCACCATACAATTGGCGATGCCCAACCAAATAGCGACTGTCAAGAAGCGCAGTTTTGACCGTCAAATCCGCCTTGGCCATATCAATGCAGTCCGCCGTGGTGCGCACGGAATACCCCACATCCAATCGCATATCCCAGAGGAAATAGAGTAGTTTTTGGGCAAAGCCCTCAATGCGATCCTGATCTTTGCCCGAATAGAGGAACATCAGATCAATATCAGAATAGGGATTCAATTCTCCCCGCCCATAACCGCCAATAGCCACCAGGGCCAGACGTTTTGCCAACTGGCCGCCATCCAGCGAATCGGTCATAATACACTGGAACAGGGCATCAATCAGGGTGTCCATCATCTGGGTCGTCATCCGCACGACCCACTCGCCGCTGGCCCCGGCGCGATGCTCTTTTTTGATCACGCCCCGGTAGTGCTCAAGATAGCGCTTGCTGGCCATGAGGTAGAGCGGGCGTTTTTCCGCAAAGGTAGCTTGTCCAGCGTCCCCCTGGGCATGCAGATCATCAGGGAAATACGACCAAATGGTAAATTCCAGGACAGCAGGAGAATGGTCAACTGGTTCCGTCATTGGGGATGATCTCCACGCTTGATGCTGCTCATGTAGCTGCGAATCCCGTCAGCAATGCCGTCCGCCGCTTCATCCAGATAACGGGGATCATTGAGCCGGGCCTCTTCCGTGGCGTTGCTGAGAAATGCGGTTTCCACCAGAATACTTGGCATGGAGGCACCAACCAGCACGTAAAATGGCCCCTGCTTGACCCCCAGGTTCTTGGTCGGCGGATAGCTCGCAGCGATCTTTTTGTACAACGCCTTTTGCACTTCACTGGCTAGATGCGCTGAATCGTTCAACTTATAATTGGCCAGTAGATCAAACAGTACCGCCTGCAGCATGCTGACTTTTTCCAGGGTTGTCCCGTTTTCCGTGGCCGCCAACTGCGCAACCTTTTCGGTTTTTGCCAGGTTCAGGTAGTAGGTTTCAATGCCGTTGGCGCCCCGATTGGGGGCGGCATTGGCATGAACCGACACAAAGAGATCCGCACCCACCTTATTGGCAATGGCGGTCCGCTCCTGCAGTTCCACAAAAACATCAGTGGAGCGGGTCAACACCACATCCAGCCCCAGATCATCCCGCAGCTTGCGCCCCAGCTTGATGGCCAGCTGCAACACCACATCCTTTTCCTGTGACCCGCCCCGCCCAACGGCTCCCGGGTCATGACCACCATGACCGGCGTCAACGACAACCCGGCGTATCTTCCCCGGCACAATCGGCGCTTTTGGAGCAGGCAGTGGCTTGACCGGCTCAGGGATCGCTTTGGCAATCGGTTTAGTTTCTGGCTGGGCCGTCATTTCGGACGGTGTTAAAGGCATTGGCAAAGGTGCCGGCGGCGCCTGAATCGTTACCGCTGGCAGCGACTTCAACTCCTCGCGTCGTTCGCCCCGGGCATCAATGATAATGCGAAAGGGATTGGCAAAGGTGAAGATTTTGAAATCCTTGATACTTTCGATGTCAATCACGACGCGCACCGTATTGGCATTGTACTGGGCGACTCTGACCCCTTTCAGTAGACCATCACCAATGGGCAGATTTTTTACTCCCGGGCTAATCTTGGCATTATGGATATCGATATACATCCTGGTCGGCTGACCATCACTGGCGTTTTGCTTTAACTGGTGCTGTTCATAGCGCACGTCACGATCCAGGGACAGCGCCAGCCGGGTGTAGTCCGGGTTTGACCAGTGCTTGATCTCACTCAGCAGGGCCGGCTCGGTCGACTGCTCAGCAACCGGTGTCGGGATCGCCTTTGCCACCACCTTCTTTCGCCCGGCCTTTTTTGCGGCGGTCAGCGTTTTACCCTTGGCTTTCGCCTTCTTGCCACTGGTCCCATCCCTTTCTGCCCAGGCCGAAACACTCGCCAACAACAGCAATAGAGTTGCCAAACCGATGATCCGTAATAGCTGATTCATATTCGTCAACACATCCTTTTCAATTCATCAAGCACGTTGAGAGCTTCAAGCGGCGTCATTGTGGCGATCTTAATGCCCTTTAACCGCTGACGCAATAAATCTTCATTCTGGACAAACAGGGCCATTTGCGGCGACTCTGCCACCAGGGTCGGCTGCTGGCGACCTGAAGAGAGCCTCGGCTGCCCATTGTCGGCATACTCCCCTTTTTCCAGGTTACGCAAAATCTCCTTGGCCCGTTCGATAACGTCCAGCGGTAGTCCGGCCAGTCGCGCCACCTGGATGCCATAGGAGTGAGATGCCCCGCCCGGGACGATTTTGCGCAGGAAAATGATCTGGTCATTCCACTCCTTGACCGCAATATTGAAGTTCTTGATCCGTGGCCGCGTTACGGAAAGCTCGGTCAGTTCATGATAGTGGGTGGCAAACAGGGTCTTGGCCGCGTGATCAGCGGCATCGTGCAGGAATTCAGCGACGGCCCAGGCAATGGAAACCCCGTCAAAGGTAGAAGTGCCTCGGCCGATCTCGTCCAGGATCACCAGGCTCTTGGCGGACGCATAGCGCAGAATATTGGCCGTCTCGGTCATCTCCACCATAAAGGTTGATTGGCCACGGGCCAGATTATCCGCTGCCCCCACCCGGGTAAAGATCCGGTCAACCGCCCCGATGCGGGCCTCACTGGCCGGCACGAAACTGCCGATCTGCGCCATCAGGGTAATCAGCGCCACCTGGCGCATAAATGTCGACTTACCGGCCATGTTAGGCCCGGTGATCATCAGAATCTGGTTCTCTGCTGTATCCAGCTGCACGTCATTGGGGACAAAACGTTCCCCAAGGCTCATCTCCTCAATCACCGGGTGACGGCCGTCAACGATGGTCAACTGATCACTGTCATCAACCACGGGGCAACAGTAATCACGGTCAGCAGCCAGTTCGGCCAGACTTACCAGCACATCCAGGATGGCCAAATGGTCCGCTGTCCGGGCAATCTGTTCACCCGATGACGCTACCTCTTCCCGGATGGTCTGAAACAGCTGGTACTCCAGGTCGCAGATCCGCTCCTCGGCCCCCAAGACCTTGTCCTCATATTCTTTCAGTTCCGGGGTAATGAAACGCTCAGCATTGGCCAAGGTTTGTCGGCGTTGATAGTCGACCGGGATATTGGCCAGATGAGATTTAGTTATTTCTATGTAATAGCCAAACACTCGATTGTAGCGGATCTTCAGGGAACTGATTCCGGTGCGGACCTTCTCCTGCGCCTCCAGCCGGGCAATGAAGCCCTTCCCTTCCCGGCTGATGCAGCGCAGCTCATCAAGTTCGGCATGGTACCCATCGGCAATGATCCCGCCCTCCCGCAACACAAAAGGCGGGTTTTCCACAATGGCGCGATTGATCAGCTCGGCTACCGGGTCCAGAGGATCAATAGCCTCGGTCAACTCCTGAAGCAAGGCTGCGTCACACGGCGACAAAGCCGCCAGGATGGCCGGAATCCGCTGCAACGACGCATTGATCGCCACCAGATCTTTCGCCCCGGCCGAGGCCAGACTGATCCGGGCATTCAGTCGCTCCAGGTCATAGACCCCAGCGAGTAAGGCAACGATCTCGTGCCGCACGGTCGATTCGTGCACCAGCTCGGCGACCGCGGTTTGCCGATAACGGATCTTTTGCACGTCAACCAGGGGATGAATGATCCAATGCTTGAGCTTGCGCCCCCCCATGGCAGTCACCGTACGATCCATCAGACCCAACAAAGAGCCGCGCCGTTTCCCTTCCGCCAAGGTAGCCGTCAACTCGAGGTTGCGCCTGGTTGCCTCGTCCAACACCAAAAAATCACTGGTGGTATAGGGGGTAATGGTCCGGATATGACTGGTGATCCCCTTCTGGGTTTCCCGCAGATAATGAAGAATCGCCCCGGTCGCAGCCAGACCTTCCTGCAGACCAGCACAGCCGAGCCCAGCCACGGTCGCGCCAGGGAACTGATCACTGAACAGCCGCCCCACGTAATCGCGATCATACACCCAGTCCGCCAGATAGCTGAGGCTTCGACCAGCCAGAGCAGGTTGCAGAATCTTCGGAAGTGGCTCCTGGCGATACTTTTCCGGCAGCAGCAGTTCGCGACTGCCAACGGCCAGCACCTCCGCCAGCACTGCTTCCAGGCCCGTAAGCTCGGTGGTCCGGAAATCACCGGTCGAAAGATCCAGATACGCCAACCCCCAGACCGTCTCACCCGGCACCAGGGCCGCCAGATAGTTATTTTCCTTCGGCGCCAGGCTGTCCGCATCGGTCACCAGACCCGGCGTGACCACCCGCACCACCGCCCGTTTAACAATCCCCTTGGCCAGCTTGGGATCTTCCGTCTGCTCGCAGATGGCTACTTTTTCCCCGGCTTCAACCAGCTTGGCCAGGTAGGGCATGGCAGAATGATAGGGAATGCCGCAGAGCGGCACATCAGCACCATCGCCCCCCTTGCCGCGGGACGTCAGGGTAATGTCGAGAATGCGCGACGCCTTGACCGCATCATCGAGAAACATCTCGTAAAAGTCACCGAGACGGAAAAAGAGGATACAGTCCGGATAATCGGCCTTGATCTCCAGATATTGACGCATCATAGGGGTAAGTTCGGCCATGGCTCCCTGTCTGCAAGCAGTAGAATAACTATTGCACGGCCGATGCTAGCGATGTTGCCGCTCGCTTACGCTGTGCATATTGGCCTCTTCTTGACGTATTTTTGCCGTCTGCCAATAAGCGGAACATACTAGCAAACTCTAAACAGCTTGTAAATTAACACGCACGGTCCAGACCGGTGCAAAAACTCTTTGCAATAAGCCCATGAGTACGTTAAAAAATCGAATGCATTAAATTATAGGAGTTTGAATGTTTTATCGTCGTAGTTTCGCCTGTTTCGTCCTTGCCATCTCATTGACCCTCCCAGCTGCCGGCACTGTTAACTCTCCAGATAGTGCTCTACAAACAGCCCGACAAAAGTTCAAGAGCAAAGAGTATCGTCAGGCCATTGCTGTTGCCAAGGAAGCAGCACCAAGTGGCGAACGTGACTTTATTGCCGGTCTTGCTGCCTATCGTCTGGAACAATGGGAAGACGCTGCCACTGCCCTTGGCCGGGCCGCCGCCACCTATCCCCTGCTGTCAGATTATGCCCGACTCTATCAGGCGCAGGCGTTTGACCAACTGAAGCGACCAGCGGAGATGATTTCCCCATTGGCAACGCTGCTCGTGACAACCCCGGACTCCCCGCTCTGTCGTCAAGCACTGCACCTGCTGGCTGATGCTCACTACCAGAAAGAGGCCTGGGCCGACGCCTATGCTGCCTATCAGCGCTATATCGCCAAATATCCAGCCGGCACTGAATCGCTGAAAGCTGCCTATCGTTCTGCCCTTTGCAAGGAACGACTGGGAGAACCAGCCATTGCGGTCAACCTGCTCCACCGTCTCTGGCTCACCTCCCCCGGCGCACCGTTAGCGGAAAAAGCTGCTGCCGATCTGCAGCGGTTGCAGATCGCTGGCCAAACCATCCCGACGGCTACGCCGGAAGACTTTTATAAAAGGGCCACCTACCTGTACGACCTCAAGCGTTATGACAGCGCCATCAAGGCGCTGCAGGCAGTCCCCCTGAACGGTCTGTCATCGGAGTTCAGTGCCAAGGTGCAATTAAAAACCGGTCAGGCCATGTTTCGGGGGAAAAAATACTCGTCAGCGGAACTAGTCTTTTCCGGGCTGCTGCCGACAGCAAAGGGTCAATCAGCCGAGACCTGGTACTGGCTGGCCAGAACCCTGGACCGGAATGACAAGGATCGTGAGGCGCTCGCCGCCTATCGTACCGTGATCAATACGTTTGCCGGCAGTGACCTGGCCGATGACGCCCTTTACCAGGCGGCACTGCTGACGGCCGAAAGCGGTCCCTGGGCTGAGGTTAATCCGCTGCTCGAACGGCTCATCAAGGAGTATCCCCGCAGTGACCTTAAAACATCGGCGCAATGGGAATTGGCCTGGGGCAACTATCGCCACGGCGACAACAACACTGCCGTTGCCGCCTTCAAGCGGCTGCTGGAATCCGATACCTACCGCGATCGTGCCCTGTACTGGCTGGCCCGGTCATCCCTGAAAGCCGGCGATCAGCAGGGCGCTCAGACGACAATTACCAAGCTATTGGAAGAGTTCCCCTATGGTTATTATGCCCAGACCTGGCGCAAAGAGAACGGCTTAACCGAACCACCGCTGCCGGCCGTACCGGCAGACCTGCCCAAACTGCTCCCCTGGCCAACGGGTTTTGCACGGGAAAAGGCCCTCATTGCTCTGGGACTGACCACCGAAGCACGTACCGAGCTGGGACAGCACCGGAGCAAACTACCACGTGGGGCCACCGCTGCTGGCTTGGCCCGGCTACTCCTGGAGATTGAGGATTACAACGGCGCCTTTCATCTGCTAAAAAAGCGGCCCCGCAAACTGGATAAGGAGCCGCTGCTCGCCTGGGCCTTGAGCTATCCTTATGCCTATCGGGATGCCGTGGTAAAACATAGCCGCAAGAATGATCTACCGGCGTCCCTGGTTTACGCCGTCATGCGCACCGAAAGCAGTTTTTCGCCGACCGTTACTTCGCCGGCCGGGGCTATTGGCCTGATGCAGCTGATGCCAGCCACCGCTGCCCTGATGACGAATGGCAATGGCAGCGCCGTTGAAAGCCTCAAACAACCGGAGCATAATATCAAGCTCGGCAGCCGCCACTTGCGCGACCTGCTCAACCTGTACAAGGGGGACCAAATTGCCGTCATTGCTGCTTACAATGCCGGTGCCCACAATGTTGACCGCTGGCGCAAATCCTTCGGCCAGGTGCCTACGGCTGAATTCATTGAACGGATCCCCTTTGGCGAAACCCGCGATTATGTCAAAAAAGTCCTGGCTGCTGCCGCCGTCTACCGGCAGCTCTACCCGGGCCAGGAAGAGGAACAGACTACCACAACACCAGCCTTTACCCTCTATTCAACACTTAACGACGACTGACCCTATATCTCGTATTACTTTAGAGGGGTAGTCGGTTAGTGCCCCAAGGAATGTTTGTCCAGCAGCAATGGACTTATATTCGATGAAAAACCTAGCAATTGCTTTGTGTGCTGCGACATCTTCGCTGATGTCTATTCGTGTTTGTTGTCGAAACTGAGGTTGGGGGCACTAATTACTATATTGTGGTGATTGCAATTGGACTTCCAAGTGAACACTAACTGTCTATTTACGTTAAGTTTCCTGGCAATTCCGCTTATATTAATTCCTACCACGAGGAGAGGTGTTGCGTATTCGGCATTTTTTTGTTATTAAAGGACCTCTTTTTCTATCAACTGATCAGTTTCGAAAAGTTATTCCTATTTTCAATATGCGCCCGTAGCTCAGCTGGATAGAGTCCCTGGCTTCGAACCAGGTTGTCGGCCGTTCGAATCGGTCCGGGCGCGCCAATTAAATCAGGCACTTACAAGTTTTTTTGTAGGTGCCTGTTTTTATAAATTCGCCATAGGGTCCATATAGGGTCATTGATTGAGAGAGAAATTATTTGACGCAATGAGTCGCGTTTTATTTTTGCTATGAAAATGAATTATTAAATTTTTTCATGCTCCCTTTCAGCGGTGGTATTCTCCTTCAGCGTTGTCCGGTTAGGTAATTGCATCGTTATTTGAGCTAAAAATATGTGTAAAAACAGCATGCTGCTTCATTTTTTCGCTTGACTTTTGGTTAAAAATTCGGGCCGCGCATTCGTAACTATCTGATACTAAAGAGGT
>JANOEC010000007.1:0-31118 GCA_031412995.1 Geobacteraceae bacterium | reverse complement strand
CAGCAAATCAAAGACTGGATCAACGCCTACGCGCCCATCCCAACCCCGAACGAGGACGTGACGGAGAAATTCGATGCCGACAGCCGGCACATCCTCTTTGCTGCCGACGTCTGGTACAGCGTCAAAAAACATTGGGTGCTGGAACTCCAGCGCCTCATCCGCACCCGTCGCGAACCAGCTTTGCGCCCTTGAACCTCCGCCGCATGAAAAACCTCCTTTCGATCGTTCTCCTGTTGGCCGCTGCCGCCGGGTTGGTGGGTTGCGCCACCGGCGAGCCACCGACCGCTGCGCAATTGCAGCAGCAGCAGGTGACGGCCGCCCGCACCAACTCCCCGCCCCGACTGCCCCGCGAGACCGAGGAAAAAATCCTCGCCCTCAATCCCGAGCACGTGACCGAGCGCGACATCCGCGAAGTGCTGACCCCGGCGCCCGCGCCCCGGCTCATCATGCTCTCGGGCGGCCTGCTGCCGGTGCAGGTGGCGATGAAATCCTTTTCCAAATTCATCATCGGCATGGGCTATCCCGAATGGTGCGCCCGCGATCCGATGGATGGCGCCTATTCGCACAGCTCTTATCGGGACAGCGGGAAGATCGCCGGCCTGATCGCCGCGTATTATGAAAAGGAAGGCCTGCGCCCCATGTTGCTCGGCCACAGCCTCGGCGGCATCCAGGCGGTCAAGGTGCTGCAAACCATGTCCGGAAATTCCGGCCCTCCGCCCGTCGTCTGGAATCCGCTGACGGAAAAGCCGGAAGCCCGGCACGCCATCATTGATCCGCTCACCGGCCATTCAAGGGCCATCACCAACCTCCAGGTCTGTTACGCCACCACCCTGGCCCTCCCCCGCCAGGGGGGAGGGGGCGAAAAGCACTGCCGGTGGATCAACTGCAGGGCAGTCCATACCTGGGCATGGTCGATCTCGGTCAGCACATCCTCCTGCGGCATCCGCTTTACCCGCAGATAGGCAAAGTCGCCGCCGGTTCCTTCCTTATCGCCATAACCGGCAATCACCCGACGAATACGCTCAGCGCAGACATCGCGGCAGATATTCTTGTCCGGCTCATCCGCCGTCGCCTCGGTGGCGGAGACCATGATAAAGCGGCGCTGTCCCTCGTCCTCCCGGTTCAGCTCCAGTACCGCCTGGGCCGTGGTGCCGGAACCGGCGAAGAAGTCCATGACCAGATCGTCTTTACGTGTGGCCTGGCGCAGGATATTGCGGAGAAGAGAGGGGGGTTTGGGAAAGTTGAATGCCTTGACTCCGAGGATCTCTGAAACCGCATCGGTTCCCTCACCACCACGAGGAGACCGAAGCAATTCGAGTGCTTCAGCATCTTCATCGAAGAGAAAATCCACATCTTCGTTGGTTCCGGCAATCCAGGAGGAAACAGGAGAAAACATCTTTGTTTTGCCTTGCAGATAGGATTTCTTCGATGGGCGTCCGGGGGCAATCGGCTTGCCTATCCAGAAATCAAGATCCGGCAAATCTTCTTTCAGGAGTGGGGTTTTCTTCTTTGGAAGTACTGGCCCCTTACCGTCTCGAATCGCTGAAAGCAGCTCCTCCTTTGTGGCGAAGAACATGACGTCATCTGGCTTACACTCTGGGAAAATGATCAGGTTGCGTCTAATATATTCTTCAATCGTTTCGGAACGTATTTTTGAAATATCTTTCACTCGTGATTCAGTAACATACCTCCAGGCGGTGTTGGGGTCACACGGATACCAATAGCCCGTTTTCGGATTTTGAATCGGATAGTAAAGATTTGCTCTTTCCTTGTATGTTTTGTTGCAGGTTATTGGGTCAGCACACCACGGGCCGTTCGGGTCATTGTCAGGATTGCGATACTTGCCGGTATTAAGCGGCTTGCCGTTGAAAGAAAATCTCTTGCCGCCATACACCAGCACATGCTCATGCACTTGACTGAAATTCCCTCCGGCATCGTTACCGGTATCCTTTGTCCGCCAAGTGAACGAACCCACCCGCATCCCCGGCAACGCCTGATCCAACAGCAACTCAAGCTTGGCCCGGTTCTCGTCGTTGATCGAAACCAGCAGCACGCCATCCTCGGCCAACAGGTCACGGGCCAGCAGCAGGCGGCGGTAGAGGTATTCCAGCCATTTGCTGTGCTTCCAGGCGTCGTCCTTGTCCACAAAGCGGTCGTTGTAGATGAAATCCTTGTTGCCGGTGTTGTAGGGGGGATCGATATAGATGCACTTGACCCGGCCCGCGTGGGTCATGCGCAGATAACGGAGGGCGTCGAAGTTGTCACCCTCGATCAGCAGGTTGTGCCACGGGCCGTCGCCGCAGGAATGCTCCGGCAGCAGATCAAGAGTCACGAAGTCCTGATTCAGGGAACGGTCATGATCGATCTCGTCCCGCTCCCAGATCAGCCCCAGTCTCGGCTTGCGGTCGCGTTCCTCAATAATCTTGACCAGTTCATCCTTGCTGTAACGGTCGTATTTGGAAGTCAAAACAGGGCTCCTGATTAATCTCATATGAAAAAGGCCGCCCATGTTGGAACGGCCTCCGCATCATCCTGTTACTTGCGACGCAAGCAGCTATCTACAAAAACTCCTGAGCCGCAAGCAGTTTCTCTAAACCCTGACGGCTAAGAGGGCAATCAACTAACTCCATGAACTGCGGTTTAGTCAAGTGACACTGCCGGGCCATTTTCCCCAACAATTCATCGCTAATGGTTTTCATCTTGGGGGTGTGGCTGGTCTTGGTGCGCGCCGTGGTCTTTTTCCCTTCAAGTGTACAGTAATAGAAGTAGCTGTGATCCCCCTCGGTACGATTAAACCCTTTTGCTTCAAGGGCCGCCTCTATCTGCCGCTTGTCACGCTGCACCGGGAACCTCCCGCAGAACAGCCAGCAGGTTGTACTTGACGGCAATCGCCGCACCGGTCAACTCTTCGTCAGCAGCCAGGGCATAGGTGTCCCACAAAAAGGCGATTTGTTCTTTCAATTCCAGATCAAGCTGATCGCGGGTATAGGCGTAGACATCAATCCCCAGTTCCGGCTTTTCGAGGCAGTACAATTGCTGACTCTCGTCAAGCACCGGTGTCAACTCCAGAGGTTTGCCAAATTCGAATGTTCTGCCGGCATGTTCGATGTTCCGTAGATAGAACGGCGAAAGGTCAACTTCTTCGATACTCTCCACATTGATGATCTTCTTGGGCAGATCGTTTTCATCCATGATGACTTCGCCCGTAACCTGGATCAATTCACGAGGTCGTTCCAACAACATCTCTTCAAGTGCTTCGCTGTATGTGCAGTCCAGCTCCCTGCTGTTGGCCGGGTAGACGATTTTTATCTTTCTTTCGTCAAACTGGATCTCGGAAAGACGACCGGTAACAGTGCGCACCTGACGTTCAGGGTCAGCAGCCGTGGAAAGGCAGGACTTACTGCGTTCGTGAAGAATTCCCAGCGCAACGTGAAAGGTCCCGGATGGCTGCGATATTCCGGCCTTGATGCCGCTACCCTGACTGGGAGACATTGCCCGTATCGCCTCGACGAAACGATCACGGCGGGCATTGTCGGGAATTATTGCGGAAAGTCCGGTTGAGTCCCCTGCTGAAATGGAGGCGCAGCAATGAGAGAACAACTGACCAACAGCCTCAACATCGTCAAGTGCGAACAGCTCAACAGTCGGGTCACCGATTTCCACCGGCACAACATAGCTTCCCGGTTTAGGAAGGGCGCAGAGTAGAGGGTATTTGGCTTCGACGTTTTTGTTTAACCGTTCACGCTGACGCACAGAGACGTTTTCATGCTGCATGGCCAACAGGTGAACCGCCCGTTGCATGGCACTCAATACCTGACTCAAGGTCGCAACCGGCAGCATCTGACCGTCGGCAAAACGCCCCTCGAAACGTATTTCAAATCGTCGGTTATCGCTCATGGCATGGAATCTCAATAAGTTGTGTTTATCATGTCGTGCCACAAAAGCAAATCACTTCAAAGCAAATCGACAGAAAAAGACCACTTGCCTATAGTTTACTCCCTGAAATTCGTAAACTGCATTTCAATCTCCAGATCCTTGGCCTTCAGCAACTGAATCGCTTCCTGCAGGTCATCACGATTCTTGCCGGTTACCCGGACCTGGTCATCCTGAATCTGCGCCTGCACCTTGATCTTGCTCTCTTTGAGCACGCCGATGATCTCTTTGCCGTGTTCTTTGGAGATCCCCTGCTGCAGGGAGATGACCTGCCGCACCATGCCAGCGGAAGCCGGCTCGACTTTGCCGTATTTCAGCGCCTTGATGGAAATGTTCCGCTTATGGATCTTTGACTGCAGAACGTCGACGACCGCCTTCAGCTTATAATCGTCATCACCCAGGATCTTGATTGCATCCTTTTCCTGGGTAATCTCACTTTTCGACCCTTTGAAATCATAGCGTTGGCCGATTTCCTTGATCGCCTGGTTGACGGCATTATCCACTTCCTGCATGTCCACCTTGGAAACAATGTCAAATGATGGCATTACCCCTCGCTCCTTTCGTCACTCGTCACTCGTCACTTTTTCTACTGTTTAACCACCGCTACGCCCGGCGGGGTCTTGAATTTAAACCGCTCACTGTCCAGATTGCGATTCACCCGAATCTTGCTGTAACTGATTTCGGTCCGGTTACCTGCACCATCAGTCACCACCGAGGTTACCAGCGGAAATGGCACCTGGGCGGCACCGGAAGCACGAAACTGGTCCACTGCTGCAGCCGCCACCGTCAGCTGCAGCTTGGTCATCACTGCGCTTGGCTTTTTCGGCGTCAGCTCCAGCACGTAATTTCCCTGCTTGTTCCGACCGGCACTTTTGGCCACAAAATCCTTGGAGAGTTGACCCATGCCGGTCAGATAGGTCATGGCCAGGCCATTGCCACCAGCAAAAAACGCCGTCATGTCGCTGACCATCACCTGCTTGGCTTCCGGGACATAATACCAGAGGGTCTTGCCGTCGGAAACGATCTGTTGCGCCGGCGTGCGGTAATCAAAGCGGAACTGGGCTGCTGCCCCGCCTTTGCCGCGCCGCAGCAGCAGTTCTCCCGCCCCTTTTTCGCTACGACTGATGGCAGCAATGGTGGTTTTCTGGCTGAATTCGGCTTGCAGATCCGCAAGGGTTTGATAGCCCTGTTCCACTGTCGCCACGACATCAGACAGTTCACTGGCGAAGCAGTGGCTGCTGGTTGTGAAACAGACCATGACAATAAACAGCAGAATTCGCGACCAACGATCACTCATAAATTATCTCCTCAAACAAGGAAAGGCGACCGATTGTCGCCTTTCGCACCCGCCCCGCAGGGTAGACCTGGTTAGCGACTGTTAGCCGGCGGCTGCACGATCTGTACATAGCCGGGCGGCGTGAAGCTGAACAGGCTGTCCACCAGCAGATCATTTGCCCGGATATTACTGAATTCCATGGTGGTGCTGTTACCGCTATGATCGTACACCGTGGTCGACAAGATCGGGAATGCGTACTCCGGGCGGGCGGGGTTCTTGACCGGGTCAGCCTTGGTATAGACCGCTTCCTTCCGCACCACCACCAGCAGGCGCTGGATCGTGGCCATTGCCCGAGCCGGCCGCAGTTCCAGGACATAATTGCCCGCCATGTCATACATACCCTGCTGGGAATAATTGATCGAAAAATCCTTGGACAAGCGGCCAAGACCCTGGAGAAAATTAATCGCCCGATCGCGGCTGGGATCAAACCCAGCAGTCGCAAAGACACCAGTCAGTTCACTGCGGATGGCCTGTTTGTTTTCCGGCAAGTAGGTCCAAAGCAGCTCACCATCACTGACGATTTCATGTTTGGTCGGCCGGAAATAGTCAAAGCGGAACATCAACGGCGTGCGGGAGGAGGCAAAACGGATGAACATTTCACCGTCAGCCCGTATTTCTTTATTTTTGTCCGCAATGGTCGATTTTTGAAAAAAGATTGCGGTCACGGTTTCCAGTGCCGGCAAGCCGGTGGAACTGTCCGGCTTGAACGGATTTTCCAATGCGGCAATCACCTGCGGCAAGCCGATCGGTGCCGCCATGACTGAACAAACCTGTATGGCCAGCAGAGCCGCAGCAAATACGAGTCGTTGGACAGTGATCATGGGTGCCTCCTGAGCCGAAAAATTGTGCCACAACTAACCTTGGCGGTGCAACAGTCTTTTCCTGACTTATTTACTATCTCAATCGGGGGACGTCCAGCACATATACCACGGTTCCGTCGCCAAGCACAGCACTACCCGCAATCCCGGGCAGCGCAGCCAGTGGCCGCCCCAAAGGCTTGACGAAAATCTCCTGCTGCCCCAAAAAACGTTCCACCACAAAACCCAGGCGGCGCTCCCGCACATCAACCACGAACAATGGTAACGTTGCCGCGGGCTCCTTTGGCAACGGCACGCCAAATATCCGATTCAGGCTGTAGAGCGGAAACTCTTTATCGCCGACCAGCGCATAGGGGCGCTTGTCCCGCAATCGCACCTGATCACGACGCAACTCAAGCATGCTCACCACGCTATGCGCTGGCACCGCCAGCTGATACGGACCAGCTGCAACCAGCAGCACGGCAACAATGGCTACCGACATCGGCACGCGCAGCAGCATGCGGCTGCCCTTGCCAACCTTGGATTCAATGACCAGACTCCCCCCCATGGTCTGCACCATTGTCCGCACGGCATCCATGCCAACCCCGCGGCCCGAGATGTCAGTGACTTCGCGGACAGTGGAAAAACCTGGCTGACAGATCAGCATCAGCACTTCTTTGGGCGAAAGCTTTTTCCCGTCCGCCTCTGCAATGATTCCCTTGGCAATGGCAGCAGCAAGCAGTTGTTGTGGGTCTATCCCCCGGCCATCATCTTCGACACTGATTACGGCATGGTCCTGATCGCGTTTAATTGACAACGATACGTGGCCGACCGGTGACTTCCCGCTGGCCAGCCGCTCGGCACCGGATTCCAGGCCATGATCCACCGCATTGCGCAACAGATGCACCAATGGTTCAACCAGTTGATCGACAATGGAGCGATCCAGTTCCATGCCCTGTCCTGCCACTGTGAAATCAATTTCTTTGCCGCTGCGGCGGGCCAAATCGCGCAGCATGCGGGGGAATCGATCCGTGACCGTCGACAGTGGCAGCATGCGGACCGTAATTACTTCGCTGTGCAGTTTCCTGAGCAGCACAGAAAGCTGCTGCACCGTTTCGGACAGTTCCGGCGTGGCTATTTTTTCCGCCAACGCCGCAAAACGATGCCGTACCGTCAGCAGTTCACCGCTCATGTCAATGAGTCGATCCAGGGTCTGGGTTCTGACCCGCACCGAACTGCTCACTGCGGACGACAAAAATGGCGTTTCACTTTCCCTTGGTCCATGCAGCACTGCCGGAGTTTTTTCCTCTACCTCGCTCACTTGCTGATTTTGGCCATATGCGGCCAGTTTCTCCGCCAATTCGGCGATATCCCGCTCCGGCGAACGACCCGCCGCAACATCTGCCACCATTTCACTCATGGCATCAGTACCAGCCAGCAGCAGATCCGCGATGCCGCCATCAACCGCCACTGTCGCCGCACGAACCCGGTCCATCAAGTCTTCCATCCGATGTGCCAGGGTCGTGAGCGATTCGAAGTCCATGGTGCTCGACATTCCCTTCAGCGAGTGGGTGCTGCGAAACAGGGCCGCAATCGCCTCCTGGTCGTCAGGTGCATGTTCAAGCCGAAGAATCAGCTCACTGATCTGTTCCAGGTAGCTGTTGGCCTCACTAACGTACAACTCCCGATACTGGGACATATCCATAACGGTCAGCTCCCCGCCAAGGCGGTTGTCAGCCATTCGAGCAGGCGTTCAACATCCAGCAGGCGCAGATCTTCTTCTGCCAGCCGCGCAACCCGGGGAAACAGTTCGATCTCATCCAGCGACGGGATCAGCTCAGTTGCCGGTTCAATCCGACCGGCCCCTTCAACCAGCAGGGCCAGACTGGCAACAGCTGGTGCCAGGGTCAGCACCTGCCCGGCGGTAGTGGGCCGACTCGGGTCCAAATAGGCGCCAAGGTCCAATAACGGTACCGGCGCACCATGGATATGCATCATGCCGAGGAAATAGGAAGGGGTACGGGGGATGGGCTGCACCGGCGAACGATCAACGACCTCCGCAACTTGTGCCAAGTCGATGCCATACCGATCACCGTGCAGATAAAAGGAGAGGATGCGGTTAAGCGTTGGGGGCATGACCGGAAGACTCCTGAGCATCAATCCGGAAGCGCTCTACACCTTGGAGCAGTTGGGTTGCCAGGCCGGCCAGATCCCGGCTGGCTTCGGCCATGTCCTGCATTGCTGCCGCCTGTTCCTCGGTTGCGGCAGCGACCTGTTCAGTCGCGGCCGCGTTTTCATCGGTCACCCGGGCAATTTCATCAATCGCTCGCACCATTTCGCCAGCGCCGGTGGTCTGCAATTGGGCGAGCTCGGCAATGCCCTGTGCTTTGCGTTCAGTTTCAACAACGGTGGTCATAATTTGCTTAAACGCATCCACCGTAGTATTGAGGTTCTTTTTCCCCTCACCGATGTGACTGCTGCTCTGGCTGAAAGTGAACTGCACCATCCGGCTTTCCTCACGGATTGCCGTAATCAGATCGCTGATATCACCCACCGATTTCGCGGTGCCGTCGGCCAATTTGCGGACCTCTTCGGCCACGACGGCGAATCCTTTACCGAATTCGCCGGCACGCACCGCTTCAATGGAAGCATTCAGCGCCAGCATATTGGTTTGGCGGGCAATTTCCCCAATAAAATCGACGATTTTACCAACCTGCTGCATTTTCTTGTTCAGGCTGAGAAACTGCTGTCCCGCCTGTTCATGACTGTCAAAATAGAGCCGGATCCGCTCCAGAGAATCATTGGCCAGCCCCAAGCCCTGGTGGGCCGTGGTACTGGTCAACCGGGCAGTTTCGGCGGTCTCGGTGGCACTGTTGGCCACCATTTTTACGGCAACGGCCATATCATGAATGATTTTCGAGCAGCTACCGACCATGGTTGATTGCGACTCCGCCCCCTGGGAAATCTGTTCAATGGCCTGGGCAATTTCTTCGGTGGTCGCATTGATTTCAAGGGTTGTTGTGGAAAGCGATTTCGCCGAATCAGTTACCTTGCCAGAAGTTTCACGGATATGCTGGACCAGTTGCCGCAGATTCACCACCATTTCATTAATGGCACCGGCCAGGTCATGCAGCTCATCATGAAAATTACTGGCGGGCAGGATAACATCCTGGGTCAGGTCCCCGCGGCTGAGCAGCTCTGCCGACTCCGAAAGATGACCAATCCGCCGGCTGAAGCTCCGCGCGAACAGCCACCCCAGGATCAAGCCCACCGTCATGCCAACCACGTAGCCCAGTACCACCGTAATCTCTGGGGAATAATCCAACCTGCCAACCAGGTAGGGAGAGAACGCCACTGCCGCCACTACCACCACAAAACCGAGAATAAACTTGTGACCAACCGAGACATGCATCCTGCGCCTCCCCCTTGATCCTTCTGAGCTGACTGGTGCTACCGTTGCGGTCCGTTCAGTTACGGCAACAGCCGATACATTCGTTCGACGGGACAGATCGGTGTAAAGCGCTGTCGAGCCTCGCCCACCAAGGTTTCTGATTTGCCCAGCACCAGTATCCCTGCGGGACTCAGGGTCTGGGCAAAAGAGATCAGCACCCGCTCCTGCTGACTACGTTCCAGATAAATAAGCACGTTCCGACAGAGGAGCAGATCTGCTTCCGGCAGCGCATCCGCCGCCAGATCTCCTTGGCAGAAGGTAACCAGTTCTTTTACCTCTTCGGCAAGATGGTATTTATTATTTAGCAGAGAAAAATATCGATTGATCGTCGCTGGCGTAAGTTCCTTGAGGCGATCTGCGTGAAAGGCCGCTTCTCTCGCCGCGTCTAGCGTTGGCGCATCAATATCTATACCCGTAATAGTTGCCCCGTAACGGGCCATTTCGCTGCCGAAAGATTCACGCAACAGCATGCCTATTGAGTACGGTTCTTCACCACTGGCACAGCCGACGCTCAGAATCCGTAGCGGGCCGCGAACGGTCTCGGCGCATTGCTGGAATAAACTCGGCAACACTTCACCGCGCAATTTCTCAAACATGCTGTTGTTGCGGAAAAACTGACTCACATGAATGGTCAGCACTTTCAGTAACCGGTCAATTTCTGTTTCGTCTTCTTGCAGAAGCCGACAATATTCTTCAGCCGTATGGCATCGGGTAGAGCGGATACGCAGAGAGATCCGCCGCCGAATGCACTTATCTTTATAGGTAATCAGGATAAAGTTCTTGCGGTGTTGCAAGATATCCCGGATCAGCTGAAATGCGGTTGGCGAGATATCAATGACAAAGGGAGGAGGTAGTGTGGCAATAACCTGGCGGAGAGAGGTGGTCATGGCTCACGCAAAGTGATTATAACCGCTGCGCGGGAACTGCAGGGCCGCGCCGGTGCCATCAAAAATCTGCAAACCTGATTCTGCGGTGATTGCCCCAATCACCGTGAGCCGGACCTCTCCGTCCGCCTGAATGCACCGCAAATCCGCTTCCAGCTCTTGAGGAACGGTGAACAGCAGTTCATAGTCTTCACCGCCGGTCAATGCCAATTCCCAGAAGTTGCCGGGCATACTTGCCGCTAACGTCCGATAGGCGCCGGAAATCGGCAGCTGCGTCGCTTCCAGTCTTGCCCCGACGTTGGATGCAGTCAGGATATGCCCCAAGTCGGCCATAATCCCATCGGAAAGATCAATCATCGCTCGCACCATTCCGGCATTGGCCAGCAGTTGCCCGAGAGCCACCCGCGGCATTGGGCGCAGGTGGCGGTTAATACAGAATCTGACTGCGTCGGCATCGTCCCCGGTAGCCACCAGTCGGCCCTGAAGCAGTTCGAGACCTAAGGCAGCATCACCGACTGTGCCGCTCACCACGACGAGATCACCCGGCTTGGCTGCCCTGCGGGTAAGAATCCGGTCAGGCGACTGTTCGCCAACCAGGGTGACTGACACCATCAGCCCCGCCGGCGAGGCACAGGTATCACCACCGATCAGGGTAACCGCGTACTGATCGGCCAGAGCAAGAAACGATGTAAGGAAAGCATCAAGAAATTCGACCTCAATGGTTGGCGGGATCGCCAGCCCCAGCAGCACATGCCGCGGCACCCCACCCATGGCGGCAATGTCGGACAGATTGACCGCCAGCGACTTATGCCCCAACGCGACCGGATCCGTATAAGCCAGATCGAAATGAACTCCCTCCACCAGCAGATCGGTAGTGGTCAAGGTCCTGCCGCTCGTCGGCGCATCAGTAACTGCGCAGTCATCACCGATGCCCAGCCGTACACCATGGTGCGCCACAACCCGCTGTGACAAACGGTCGATAAAGCCGAATTCTCCGACCTCTTGCAGTCGCATGCTACCGGCCGGAACGGAGCGGCAGCCCGGTGCCGGCCACGGGTGCCAACATCGGGAAAGGCACGGCAATATCCACTAGGCTTTACCAACCAAACCCTTGCGGGCCGAAACCGCAGCATTCCGTGGCTTGGTCTTGGCTGGTGGTACTGCCGCTTTGGGGGCGGGTCCTGGTGGCGGATACTGTTCCAGGGCCACCGCCAGCACTTCACTGATCTCCTTGGCGAACACCATCTTCACCTTTTTCAATAGTGGTTTCGGGATCTCTTCCAGATCCTTGCGATTCTCTTCCGGGATAATGATGGTAGTAATCCCGGCCCGGATGGCTGCGAGAATCTTCTCTTTCAGCCCGCCAATGGCCAAGACCTTGCCACGCAGCGTGATTTCGCCGGTCATGGCCACTTCGCGGCGAATCGGGATTTTGGTCAGGGCCGAAATCAGCGCCGTGGCCATGGTGACGCCAGCCGACGGTCCATCCTTGGGGATTGCCCCGGCCGGTACATGCACATGGATCTCCACGTTATGAAAGAAATCTTCGGCCAGATGCAGCTCATTCTCCCGGGAGCGAATCCAGGAAAGGGCGGCCTGCACCGATTCTTTCATCACGTCGCCCAGTTGGCCGGTCAGGGTCAATCCACCCTTCCCCTTCATGACCGTGGCCTCGATAAACAGCACATCGCCGCCCACCGGCGTCCAGGCCAGGCCGGTAGCGACCCCGATTTCGTTGACATCCATCTCTGATTCACGGGTAAAGCGGAGCGGCCCCAGGTATTTGCCAATGGTGGCGACATTGACCAGATGCCGTTGCTTTTCGCCTTCTGCCACTTTGCGTGCCACCTTGCGGCAAGCTTTGCCGATTTCCCGTTCCAGATTTCGCAGACCCGCCTCGCGCGTGTACCGGGAAATAATGGTTTTTACCGCTTCATCCGTAATGGTCACATGCTTATCAGTGACCCCGTTTTCCTTGGTCTGCCGCGGGATCAGATAGCGCTTGGCAATTTGCAGCTTTTCTTCTTCGGTATATCCCGACAGGGTGATCACTTCCATCCGGTCGCGCAGCGGGCCAGGCACGGTATCGATCTGATTCGCCGTGGCGATGAACATCACGTTGGACAGATTAAACGGCAGGTTGATGTAGTGGTCGGAGAACATATGGTTCTGTTCCGGATCGAGCACCTCCAGCAGCGCAGATGATGGGTCACCCCGGAAGTCATTCCCCAGTTTGTCCAGCTCATCCAGCATAAAAACCGGATTATTGGTGCCGGCCTGCTTGAGCCCTTGAATGATCCGGCCCGGCAACGCCCCCACATAGGTACGGCGGTGGCCGCGAATCTCGGCTTCGTCCCGGACCCCACCCAAGGAAATGCGGACAAATTTCCGCCCCATGGCCCGGGCAATGGACTTGCCCAGCGAGGTCTTGCCCACCCCTGGCGGACCGACAAAGCAGAGAATCGGCCCCTTCATCTCTTTCTTCAATTTACGGACCGCCAAAAATTCGAGAATCCGTTCCTTGATCTTGTGCAGATAATAATGATCCTCATCGAGAATCTCTTTAGCCTTTTTCAGGTTCAGGGAGTCCTTGGTAACCTTGCTCCAGGGGAGTTCCGCCAGCCAGTCCAGATAGGTGCGGAGCATCCCGGATTCAGAGGAGTCGGGATGCATCTGCTCCAGCCGCGACAGCTGCTTGAGCGCCTCTTTTTCCACCGTTTCCGGCATTTTGGCGTCTTCTACCCCTTTGCGCAGTTCGGCCAGGTCTTCGGAACGGGCATCAGACTCGCCCAGCTCTGACTGGATCGCCCGCAACTGCTCGCGCAGGTAATACTCGCGCTGACTTTTGCCCATCTCCTCCTTGGCGGCGGACTGAATGCGGGCCTGCATGCTCAGCAGTTCATGTTCCTTGTTGAGCAGCTCATTGACCCGGGTCAACCGCTCCAGAGGGTCAAAGATCTCCAGCAGCCGCTGCGCCTCTTCCACCTTGAGCCCGACGTTACTGGCCACCAGATCGGAAAGACTGCCCGGGTCGGTCATATTTTCCACAATCACCATCACTTCCGGCGAAATGGCCTTGCCCAGGGAGATGATTTTGGCCAACTGCTCCTTTACCGTCCGGACCAGCGCCTCGACTTCCAGCGAATCTTCCGGCACCCCGGCCTCGACAATCCGCTCAATCCGCACCATATAGTGCGGCTTGGCCGACTCAAACTCGACAATGCGCCCCTTTGACAGCCCCTGTACCAGCACTTTCACCCGGCCATCCGGCAACTTCAGCATCCGCATGATCATGGCCACAGTACCGACGTCGTAAATCGCGTCCGGTTCCGGTTCTTCGTCACCCATATCCTTCTGGGTCGCGAGGAAAATCAGACGATCTCCCGCCAGAGCCTGATCGACGGCGGCAATGGACAATTCTCGCCCAACAAAAAGTGGCAGAATCATGTACGGGTAGACCACCACGTCCCGTACCGGTAAGAGCGGAAGAACATCGGGAATCTTCAGTTCCTCGACTTCCTGGGGGCTGGTTTCCTGCGTGTTTCGCTCTGCCATCAGAATTCTCCTTGCTCAATAGCGATCTGCCTCACAACCGGAATGGTTGCAGGCAGTCGCGGAAAACTTACAGTTAATACTCCGCGCTGCAGACTCGCCTGCTCCTGGTTCAGTGCAAAGCCGGGCGGAATCTCTACGGTGCGGCAAAAACGGCCATAGTGCCGTTCCAGACAAAACAGACTGCTCGCCCGGGGCGTTAGTTCCTGCCGCTTTACCCCCGCAATTACCAACAAAGAACAACATACCGTGATCGACACGTCCACCACGGCGACCCCGGGCAGATCTACTTCAACAACGAAACAGTCTACAGTCTCCGAGATGTCCACGGAAGGTGAAAATTCGGGTGCAGCATCTGGATCCTGTTGCTCGATTTGCGCCAGATGGCGATAAATTATCGCTGTCTGCTGTCGGAACAGATTAAGCCAATCAAGAGGGTCTTTAGGGATCAAAGCCATAGAGTTGGGACCTCCAGCAACAATGGTCCAAATCAGCACGCGATCTAAAAGTGAATGGCGGAGGAAGTTCCACCGCCATCTGTCTTGATTTAATCATCTTTGCTCTGAAAGTCAAGGCCTTACCGGTGTGAATCCGCGCCGGTAGCCTATTCGCAAGGCAGGAAACAGGACTGACTCCATAGGTTACGTTTGTGTTTTTTCCGGTAGCCGTGTATAGTGCTGCCCTTACTTTGGGTCTATTCGTAAATACAGGCTACCGTACAGACTCTTTTCGTTTAATGAATACGCCTACTCCCCGCCCCTCAGACCTTTGAAGGGGTGGGAACTTCTGCTGCGAGGTATACATGCATATTTCTCCGCTTGCCCGTTTCGGCCGTGTCTCCAGTCTACTTGCTATCGTGGTACTCTGCAGCGGCTTTACTTGGGGCGAATCGGTCGACAACTGTGCTGAAACAACGAAATTGCTGACCGAATATGCTGCCCTGGCCAGTGAGCGGGACAAGGCGGCGCTGGAGTCCAAAATTGTTAAGCTTTGCCCGGATGGCGCTCCGGGACGGTACATCCTGGGACTGACCTACGAGCGGGGCGAAAACAGTGATCGGGCCATCACCGAATACCAGGCAGCGCAACGCCTTGATCCGACGTTTAACAAGGCCAGCGGTAATCTGGGTTTGCTCTACCTGAAAAAGGGGCAGCTTGATGACGCGTCGGTCGAACTGACCAAGGCCCTGCAGCAAGAACGCGATCCCCGGTATCATCGTGGCTTGGCAACTATTTTCGGGGAACGGAAGCTCTACAGCCTCTCACTCTACCATTGTACTGAAGCACTCAGGGCTTTCCCCAATGATGCATCGCTGCTGCTGGGCCAGGCCGAAGCTCTGGCCGGACTGGGGCAGCATGACCAGGCCAGCCAGATTTTTCAAAAATCTCTGGCCCTTGCTCCCGGGAATGCAGCGGCCCAGCTCGGCCTTGCCGCCTCATTGAGCGCGGCCGGCCGTCTCGATCAAGCAATCGACACCCTGAAAGCAGCGGCGGCGGGTGATGCGGCAAACAAGGGAATCCATCGCCGACTGTCCGAACTCTACGAAAAAAAGGGCGATACGGCGGCGGCTGACTATGAAGCCGTGTTGGCCGGCCTGCCGCCAAACCAGAACCCAATCAAAGTACAGGAGCAGCTGAAGGCTGCGGAAACCCAGCTGTCAAATCGCGAGTACGATAAGGCCATTGTGGCCTTCCAGGCAATCATTAAAGCGAAACCGGACCTGGCCGCAGCACAGCAGCGCCTGGGCGAAGCCATGCAGGGTGCTGGCCGGGATGATGACGCAATTTCTGCTTTCAAAGAGGTGATTCGCCTCAAAGCAGACAAAGAAGAGACCCACTACCGGTTGGGGCAACTATATGAAAAGAAAGGCCTGCTGGACGAAGCCGTCGTTGAATACCGGCAATCCCTGACGTTCGCCGGCGAAGGTGGCGACACCCGCAGTCGGTTAGCCGATTTATACAGCTCACGTGGCAGCTTCGCGGCAGCCATCGATCAGTACAAAGAGCTGCTGAAACTTAAAGGCGGCAATGCTGCCATCCAGACTAAGCTGGCTCGGGTCTATGTCAGCAACAAAAACATCCCGGAAGCGATTGCCACCTACCGGGAAGCAACGGCTCTGGCCCCTGACGCTCTGGAAGCGCATCAGGAACTGGCCGCCCTGTACAAAAAGACCAATCAGCAAGATGAAGCAGAGCAGCAGTACCGTGATGTCCTGCGCCTGAAAAAGGATGATGCCGAAGCCCGAAACTCGTTGACGGCGATCTATGTTAAAAAGAAAAACTACGAAGAATTGATCAAACTGCTGCAGGAATCCATTGATTTGAGTCCAAAAGACGCGGCAGCCCATTACAAACTGGGACTGGTCTACGAATTCAATAAAGACTACGAAAACGCCATCATTCGCTACAAAGAGGCCGTAACCCTCAAGGAAGATTATGCCAAGGCCCTGAATGCGTTGGGGCGCGCCTCGATGAAGGTGGGACGGCTCACTGACGCCAAAGAATACCTGGAAAAGGCCAAGCAAGCGGATCCAGAGATGGAGGAGACCTCTGTTCTGCTCAATAATATCCGCGATGAATTTTCCGGCGACAACAGCAAGAGCAAGAAAAAGAAAAAATTTAAGGGCAAAAGCAAAAAAGGAAAATCCGGCAAGGCGGTCAAAAAAAGCAAAGCCGCCAAGGGTAGCTCAGCCAAAAAACCGAAGCCCAAGACACAGCAGTAACACGGTATCGGCGATAAAAGGTGAAAGGCCGGCGGACATAGTCCGTCGGCCTTTCTTTTCGCCCAACATTTGATTTACGCCGGATCTTCTTCCAGGGGGGTGATGGTCACCTTTGCCACCCCCTTGCCAAAAAATCCCAGCTGTTGTGCCGCGGCCCGCGACAAATCGATAAAGGGTCCACGACGTTTACGACACCGGTCATTCACCGTCACGATGACTTCCCGGTCATTGGCAAGGTTTACCACTTTCACCTTGGTCCCAAAGGGGAGGCTCTGGTGGGCTGCCGTTAATTTCTTCGGGTCGTACCGCACCCCAGTTGTTGTGCGTCTACCGCTGTAGCGCTTGGCGTAGTAGCTGGCAATACCTACCGCGCCTTCCTCTGGCGCCTCCGTTACGGAGACGGTCTGTTCTGGTGCTGGTTGAACAACACCAACTTCTTCGGCCTTCAGGGGGAGTGTGGTGGCCAAGACAAACAGCTGACCGACAACAGCGAGCCGGATCAACCGCCCCAAGGAGCTCTTTCGAGCCATTCGCACCTCCTTCTTGGGCGAGGTTGTTTTATACAATAAAACAAGATCATCGTCAAGCGCATCGGCACGTGGCCGGTTCAGCTGTCGATTTTGCTGGACGTTTCAGGGCAACCACAAGTACCATACATCCTCGGCGGTTAATCTACCGGTCGAACATATTCAGAAAAGGAAGGGAGCCAAGATGGCAGCTGCACAACAAGGAGATAAAGTAACCATAAATTTCGTCGGTAGTCTTGAAGATGGGACCATCTTTGACTCGACCCACGAATCGGGTGAATGCGATGATGAGACCTGCGACACCGGGGATTGTGAATCAGAGGATTGCGGCTGTGGCTGTGATGAAACCGGTCCGATGGAACTGACCATTGGTGGCGGCGAATTCTTCCCCCAGATTGAAGAAGCACTGGTTGGCATGTCGGTAGGCGAGAAGAAAACCGTCCAGGTGCCGGCAGTTGAAGCCTTTGGCGAATACGATGCCGAAAAGGTATTTACGGTACCCCGTAGCGATTTACCGGCGGACATGGAGCCGGAAGTCGGTAACGAATATATCCTGACCAATGATGATGAAGAGGATTTCGGGGTTACGGTGACTGAAGTGACCGCAGAAGACGTCACGTTCGATTCCAATCACCCCTTGGCCGGTGAAGATCTATCGTTTGAAGTCGAACTGGTCAGCATCGGCTGATTACTACCAGACCACAGACAACAACACGAAATAAGGCGACCATCTGGCCGCCTTATTTTTTTACCGTACTGAAAGCTTATGAACGCGTCCCCCCACGGACAATCATGCTAGAAACGGCAGTTCGAATAACACAGAGCAACGGAGCAACGGAGAAATCAAGACTTTAAATTAGAACCAGTATTCAGCAACAAGGTGAATCCCAAAAAGTCTTTTCCAATAAGAATCTTCTTTGTTTTTACTCCGTTGCTCAGTTGCTCCGTGTTTCAAATGCTTTTTGTAGGATCATCCCTTCAGCGATCGCAAAATGGAGGAATTCATTGGCTTCAGCCGGGGTCAGGCCACAATCTGCGGCCAGTTGCCCCGCTGGCGTAGCGCCATCCAGACGCTCCAGCAGGCGGTAATATGGTTCGTCGAAAGATTCGGTGCGCACCTCGCCAGCAGCGGGATAGATGACCGTATGGGAGCCGACCGACTGCAACACCCCGCACATCGCCGGCAGGTCCGGCTCGCCCCATTCCAACAGGTCGGCAATTTCGTGGGTGAATCGCGCCAGACGCGCCGATGGTGCCAGTGACAACGGCTGCGTGAGCAGATCCAGCTTGGCGGTTTCGCGTGGCGTCGGCCGTTTTGGCGCCACGGCCATGACCGCTGCCGCGTAATGATAGTGATAATCAACGCAATCCAGGGCTAACGGCAGCAGTCGCTGCTTCTTCCGCTGCCCAAAGAGTGCGGTCAGAAAGTCCCGCTGCAGCTGCCAGATGGCTTCGTCGCTGAACTCTGCTTCCTCGAATTCTCGACCCGATTTTGCCTGCAACCATTCGGCAAAGGCCTGCAACAAGGTGACCGGGGTTAACTTTACCGCCGCCACAACCCCGTTAAACCAGGCGACCGCCTTGCCGCGACTGTAGAAGATGTCACAGGCCGCCCCCAAAAGCCTGGCCGTGGCCATATCTGCCAGGGGAAACGTAGGCGAAGCGAGCAGCGTATAGGGTGGGGTCAGTAGCCGTTGCAGCCCGGTTTCGTCCGCCTCGGCATCGACTACCGTGCCCGGCAGCACGGAGAGGGGGAAGATATCGAGGTGATTCGGGTAGAGTGCCAGGGCAAAATTCAGGCCCTCGCGAAACCGCTCCAGGGTATCACCCGGCAGCCCGTAGATCAGATCAAAACCAAAGGTGGCGCCGGCGCTGTTCAGCAGCATGACTTTGCGGGCAAAGTCAGCCCGGTCCAGCTTACGGCCGACATTTTTGGCCACTGCCGGATCGGCACTCTGCAGGCCGATCTGCAGGGAGCAGGTCAGTTCGGCAAACAGCTGCGCCTGTTCCGCATCCAGCAGTTCATGGCGTACTTCGAAATGGCAATGGACGGTGCGGGCCTTGCGCTTCACCAGCCGGAGCAGCTGCTTGGCCCGCGGCACATCGTAATTGAAGGTGGAATCCAGCACAAAGATCTGCGCCGCCCCCCGCTGCACGACGTACTCCAGCTCCGCCTCCAGCCGCTCCAGCGGATAGCGCCGCACCTTGCGATCCCCCATGCCGTCGAAGCAAAAGGTACAACCAAAGGGGCAGCCACGGGAAAGGGGCCAGACCACACCATTGGCGATATGGTCATCCAGCAAGCCAGTCAGATACGGTGACGGCAGCGTCCCCAGATCGGCAATGGGCGGACGGGTTGTCAGCAGCAGCGTGCCGTCCCGCAGCGTCGCCACCCCCGCCACGTCGGCAACTGAGCGGCCTGCGGTCAATTGGTCCAGCACCGCGGCCATGGTCACTTCACCTTCACCGACCACGACAAAATTAAAGGGTGCGGCATTGAGGATACTGGCCGGAGCGGCCGTCACTTCCGGCCCGCCAGCAGAGATGAGCAGCGTTGGTGCCTGCTGACGCAGTAACTGCGCCAGGGCACAGACCTCGAGACGGTTCCAGACGTAGACCGGAAAACCGACCAGCTCGGCACCGGTGGCCATAATAGCGGCACAAATCTGCTCCAGCGGCGTGCCTGAGTAAAACTCGGCCATGGTGACGCGATGCGGTGAGGATTCGGGCGATCGCGCATCCAGTGCCGCCTTGATGCTCGCTGCCGCCAACGGCACCGCCTGGGCCGACGGCATGGCATGAATGGTAACCAGATGTAGATGCATAAAATATGTCCTACGGAAAAAGTAATGGCGACGCAGACGATACGCCGCCATTACCTGATCAGTCAATTGATTGCTGTGTAGAGCGGGTCAACCGCACCCGCACCGTAGGCAGGACTAGCGCGCCCCGCCACCGTAACTGTGCAGCCCGGAGAGCAGGAGATTGACCCCCAGGTAGCAGAAGATAGTCGCGGCAAAGCCGATGATCGACAGCCAGGCGGCCCGCTTGCCCACCCAACCACGGGTAAGCCGGGCATGGAGGAAGGCGGCATAGACAAACCAGACGATCAGTGACCAGGTCTCTTTCGGGTCCCAGCTCCAGTACGTTCCCCAGGCGTAGTTGGCCCAGGCGGCGCCAGTGACAATCCCCAGAGTCAGTAGCGGAAAGCCGATCATGATCGCCCGGTAGTTCAGGTCATCCAGCACCCGAATCGGCGGAAACATGGCGAACAGGCCAGCCCCATCCGCTGAACCGGCATCCTGTCGATCAGCCACCAGCAGATACATGATGGAAATGCCGCAAGCAACGGCAAAGGCGGCATAACCGAGGAAGCAGGTAACAACATGGTACAGCAGCCAGTTGCTCTGCAGCGCCGGCACCAGCGGTTCGATGCCGCTATGGAGCCCCAGCTGCGCCCAGGCCATGCCGAGCAGGGCAAACGGCATGACGAACGCGCCGATCACCCGGTATTTGTATTTCAGGTCCAGCAGACCGAAAATCAGCACGATCGTCCAGGAAAAGAAAATGACCGATTCATAGAGATTGGACAGCGGCGCGTGGCCAACCCCCAGATCATAGGACTCTTTCCAGCGCAAGAGAATGGCGACCGTCTGGGCAACAAAGCCGACCCAGGCAACGGCGCTACCAGCGATGCCGAGCGATTTTACCCGGCTGGCCAGAAAGGCAAAGAAGAGCAACATGGAAGCGAGGTACGTAAAGGTAGTGACGTTAAACAGCAGCGAACTGGTCATTACTTGCCCTCCGTGGCGAGGTGCGACTTAAGCTTTGCGGCAAGCCGCTCAAAATCAGTTTGGAACGCAGTCGGATGCTTGCTGGCGTTGCCGCCGATGACCACGTGGTCAGACTCAATCCGCACCCAGATCCGGCGATGCGAGATCAGGAAGGCAACATAAATGCCGATCACCATCAGCAGACAGCCAAGCCAGACCACCCAGACACCCGGATCCTTTGCCACCTGCAGGCCCGTGTACATCCGTTCATCACCCCCCTTGTAGCTCATGAGTTTGCCACCGGTGTAGGGAAGGTTCTGACGGTTAAGTTCCGGGTGGTTGGCATAGACGACAAATTTCTTGCTCTCCCCGCCAGGCAGATGAACTTCCATCTGTGCAGCGGCGCCTTTGAGCCCCGGTTGAAACGTACCGATATCCTTGGTCGACTCCAGCAGACTGATGCCGCTGCCATCGGGGAATTTTGCCGAGCCGTTGTTACTGATCACCATGGACTGCGGGTTTTTCCCATCCGGGTCACTGATGACGAATTCATGCTCGCCCGCCTTACCGTAACTGGACTGATAGAAGACGATCCCTTTGTAGGAAAGGGGATCATTAACAATAACCGGCACCTGGTTATAGCCTGGAACGGGTTGGCCATTTTCCTGCACGGTCAGGATGCTCTTGAACTCTTTGGGGGCACCATTGGGGTAGTTGGCAACACTGAACTTTTCCAGGAAGACGCTGAAGCCGAGGTTTACCTGCTCATTAGCCCGCGTCATCACCGAGTCGACACTGGATCCTTCCAGGATATTGACATACCCCTTGAAGCCGAACAGAGAGCCGATAATGGCACCAATAAAGATCACAATCACGCTTAAGTGAACGATATAGACGGCCAACCGACTCCACGGAGCCTTCTGGGCAAACAGGGTCCATAAGCCGTTGTCCTCGGTCTGGCGCGGGGTGGCAAACTCGTTTTGCAGAAAAGTGGCGACCTGAGCCCTGACCTGATCGGGCGAACCGGTGGTCGTGATCACGGCACTGTTGGCAAGGGTTTTTTCGAACGTTTCATCCATAACCAACGTCGGCTGCGTAATGATCCGCCAGATATGCGGCAACCGTTTGATCGAACAGGCGATCAGGTTGATGGTGAGCAGATAGAGCAACATAATGAACCACCAGGAGTGGTACATATCGAAAAATCCCAGCTTATCGTAGAGTTGCAGCTTTGTCTGGCTCAGCGAACGGATATACTCTTCGGGGACACTCGGCGCCTGGGGAATGACGGTGCCGATGATGGAAACCACTGCCAAACCGATTAACAGGGTCATGGTCAGTCGCAGTGAGCAGAAAAAATCCCATACCGACTGGCTCAACGAACGTTCAGTGCTCTTCACGTAAATACTCCTTCTTTCTTAATGCGCACAGCACGGGCATCACCGTCATGGCAATGTGCGGTAGAACGTGATCGGGCAACTTGCTTTATTGATTGCACAATGACAATTACGACAAATTCTGCGGCGGGACAAAAATGGGCAGGTAGACTTGCGGCAAAGTCCAGAACGGTTCAGCAGCGGTCAACGGTCGTACCGCTAGAGCATAACGCCAGAAAAATGGCTGTGGGATCGGTGCCATGGCCGAGCAGCAGCTGCAGGTTGAATCACATTCGGAATGGTTGCTATCTGAACAAGGACAGCCAGAACAAGGCATTTTGTCAGCAGCATTCGTCGACTGCGGGTGAAGTTCGTTGGTCGTTGCCGGAACGTCAGCCGTGCTGAGCTGAGCAATCCCTTGCACGGGCAGCAGCAGGAACAGGCAGAGCATGAATAGGGAGATGGTTCGGGGATAGGGCATAAATTCCAAATCATAAAAATCGTCGTGCAGTCAGTAATCTATAGAAGGCATCAGCGGGGTGTCAACATGATTTTCCTTGGGGCCAAACCCTCCGCAGATGGACCCACTGGTTTAGCCGTGAATTGCGGCCATGGAATCCTTGGGGTCGTCCTTGGGGTCGGGTTTCCAAGTTTTTAGGATCAGGCCAGCAACTTCTCATCTTTGAAGCCTGACCCTGTGACTCTTTTCATACGATGAAGTTCAGACACGCCATGTCCTGAGAGTCCGGTCGGTAGACCTTGATACCTGTATGCCCGAAGGCTCCCGACAAATGCATTTCAACGTTTCAGTTGTCGATTTCCAAGAGAGGAATCGCGTATTCCTCATGAGTGGTGAGTTTGGATGTAAGGACACTTTATTGAGGAATTTTGAGAGCTGGCTTACAAAGGTGTCGAGCACACGAACCAGCCGATAGTCAGCCCTTGTGGAGTCAATCCCAGAAGGATTGTCCAACAAGGTGGCGGCACACAGTCGGCGCGGAAAACCTCGCGCCGCTGGTGCGCCCCCGAGCCGTTATACAGAAAAGGAAAATGCATGAAGATACAGATTGTTGCATAAATCTGCCACTGATTCTTTCTGCAAGTTTACCAGTAGTAACTACTCAGTGAAGAAATTCAATTTGACTTAGAATTACCTTGACTTTAGTTTGATATCAAACTAAATTGGCATCTATGGAAACAAACAGAATAGCAGCACAAATTAGCGACATTCGCACAAAGATAAACGGTTATCTGCTTCAAGAATTGCAGAAGAACGGCTTAACCGGCTTGGCTCCTTCACACGGAGCACTGCTTAATCATCTTTTTCATAACAAAGTCGTGGCAATGAAGGACTTAGCAAAAGCGGGCAGAAGGGATAAATCTACGGTAACAACGCTGGTGGGTAAGTTGATTGCCGGGGGATATGTTGAGAAGCTGCCGAATAGCGATGACCAGCGTAGCTACCTTGTCAGGCTTACACAGAAAGGAGAAGAGCTGCGGCCTGTATTTATGGATATCTCAAACAGGCTCCTGTTTCGTATCTGGCAGGGCATTGATAGTACAGAACAACAGGAGGTGGTGCGCATTCTGAAAAAAATTGGGGATAACTTCTAGTATTTTTTTGAGCATTTAGTTGGATACCAAACTATTATCATCACTGAAAAGGAGAAATCAAATGTTAGCTATTACCGCAGCAAATGGAAAACTTGGTCAAGCCGTTATTGCAGAACTGCAAAAGAATGTAGCCCCAGCAAATGTTCGTCTTACTGCCCGTTCTATTTATAAGCTTGGTGACTTGAACAGCCTCGGCTTTGAAGTCGCCCGTGCAGATTATGATGACCCGGCGAGCATGGAAAAGGCATTCAGTGGCATTGAAACATTATTGCTGATTTCTGGTGCTGGCCCAAACGAAGTCCGTATCGCTAACCACCGTGCAGCCATTGACGCTGCTAAAAAAGCTGGCGTGAAGAGAGTCGTCTATATCAGCTTCACTAACCCTGTGCCGGGTAGTAAATTCATCTGGGCAGCCCCGTATGTTGATGCAGAGGCATATCTTAAAGCATCGGGTCTGACATACATCATCCTGCGTGACAACCAATACGCCTCAAACCTCGACAGCCTGCTTGCTCAGGCAAAAGAGAGCGGCGTCTTTGCGATTCCCGGTGCAAACGGCAAAGTGGCATACATTACTCATGAGGATGTTGCGGCTGCAATTGTGGGCGCTCTTACCGGCAAATCTAAGGACAATTCGATATACGAACTGACCGGTCCAGAATCGTTTGATGCACATGACATTGCCGCAGTGCTGTCGCAAGAGCTTAGTAAGAAAATTGAAGTGGTCGATGCCACCCTTGACAGCTTCGCAGAATTTTTTCGGTCAATAGGTATGCCGGAGTTTGTTGTCGAAGGTTTGACAAGCATTTACGCTGCATCAGGAGCAGGTGAATACGCATCCGTCTCGAATGATGTAACAACATTGGCCGGGCGGCCAGCGACATCACTTAGCGATTATATCCGAAGCTATCTCAAGCATTGAACGCGTATGGCAGGCATCAAAATTACACGGCACAATAAAAATCACTTGGAGGAACGACAATGAAAGTTACAAGCAAAATAGTTCTGGCAATACTCTTAACCGTATCATTGGCCGGGAATGTACTGGCTGGAAGTAAGGAAGATGCCAACATGAAGCTGATAGGCAACTTTGCTAAAGAAGTATTTGCAGATAAGAATCTGTCCTCGGTAGACCAATACATAAAGGCTGACTATATCCAGCACAATCCGCTGGTAAGTCAGGGCAAAACTAGGGACACTCCCCGTATTTACGGTGAATTGGTGGGCGTCCTAGTAAAATAAACTGGGGAGTGTCCCTAGTTTTCTGCATTTATGATAGCAAGTACTCAAAAAACAAAGCTGAAACCGAATATTCAACCAACGGCAGCACCGGTCAGCGGGAAAAAGCCCCCGCCGAGCCGGTGTGCCTTATCACGTTATACCAAGAAAATAAACCCGAATTAAAACCGAGAACCGAGCGCCCTTGAGGGGCGCGACACCAACAACACTCTGGAATCGCCACTATGCAAATTGGAAATAAAAATGTTGAACTCATTTGGCCGGGTTTGTTTGATGCTACCCCCGCGATACTCCTGTTTGTTGTCATGCCCTGTTTCCTTATTTATAGCCTTTTCAAGTATTCATCCGCCTCGAAACTGCGAAAAATAGCATATATCCCACTTTGCATACTTGGCCCGTTTTTAATATCCGGGCTAATACCACTTGCTATAGCCGTCAGTGGATTCTATCAAGTGTCAGACGGAGTTAATGTAGCCGGTGTTTTTGAAAGATACTGCTCACTTTCGACAATATTTGGCATCTACAGCAACTATGTGTGGACACTTTTCGCCAGCTTTGTTGTTTACGGCATCTATAGCCATTTAAAAAAGACCAGAAAAACCAAAAGGAGCAAACAAAATGATTCCGACTGAAAAACTTGGTGCAGCATGTTTCTTGGAAAATTTACAGCTTTACGTAAATCAACAGACTGATCCTGAAAAATTCAATCTTTACAATGGACTTAGAGGAATGTCCGAGACTATTGAGCACCTGAACGGTCGTGTGCAAGAGCTTGAGACGCTGTTAAGTTCAATAAACCGGAAGATTGACAACCTTCCACAACGATAAATTGACGAACAACAGTATCAGACAGTAAATCCTGGACTTGGTTTCTGAGTGTGTCTTCAGCGTGTGAAAGTACTGCAAAAGCTTCATTATAAGTAAACCCAACTATCGAGCTTTTAATTTTTGCAGATAATTCGAGTTCTCTTTCTGTGCGTAAAATTCTCATATGTATATCTCCTTTTCTCTCCCCGAAGGGAGGCCAAGGAGCTTGCGGCTATACCGGAAAGGTATAACCATCGGCGGCAAGCAGTCGGCGCGATGAACCCGCGCCGCTGTTGCGCCTCAGCCCCGTTGGTCGCAAAAGGGAGGAATATCAAATGGCGAGAGCAAATGAATGCAATTTTAATGGGAAAGTAATTTCGGTTGAAAATGCTTTGGAAATTAGAGATGCCACAACCGCCGGGAAAAGGAAGTTTCTTGGTTTTGAGTGTCTTGAATGCGGACAAGCTGTCAGACCGCACAAATCAGGTGGTAACGGCGCGGCACATTTCGAGCATCTGAGCCGAAATCCTCAATGCGCTTGGAGTGATCCATTCAGATGATTATTGACACCTGTAAAGAGTGTATCAGGCGTGCTTCATTGGGTGTTCCTTCATCCACTCCCGAAGTGCCTCGTTCATGCGGGTCTGCCACCCTTTGCCAGTGGCCTTAAAAGCAGCTAGAACATCCAAATCAAAACGGACGGTTTGCGAAGCTTTAGTCTGACCAGCCGGACGACCCCGGCGGACAAGTTTGGTGCCTTGCATAAGGTCGGCTTTTTCAAACCAATTGTCGGTTAATTCCGGAGCATCGTCAAGATCAACCAAGGTGTTTTTTGTAACGGCTGATTTCGCGGTCATTTGCGTACCTCATAAAAATAATTCGGCGGGCATCGTTTCTCGGAGTCCAGACAATCACAACCATCCGGCTGTCCAGTAGCCCAACTGTGAAAAAGCGCTCCTCGCCGTAATCAGAACGATCATCGCGAGCAATAAAGTGAAGTCCGTCAAAAACCTTGTAGGAATCAGCAAAATCAAGACCACGCTCCAACAGGGTCTTTTCTCTTTTGACGGTATCGAACTCAATGATCATAGATTTAATGTAACAACAAAAAAATATTCCGTCAATATTAAATGTTACAACATAAAGAGTGATAGAAATATGGCGAGGCTCCCAATCGGATAGCCGGGGGTTTTTCTCCCCCGGCCTCCACACCAACCGTTACCCCATCAGCACCTCTGCCACTCCATTTTGTTCCTCTACCACAAAACGCCGCAACGCACGGTCTGCCGGGCCCTTTAGCACCCTTCCCTGCCGGTCAAAGGTACTGCCGTGACAGGGACAGGCCAAATCCTGAGACGATACCGTGACGGTGCAGCCCAAATGGGTACAAACCAGGCTGAGTGCATATAAACCACTGCCGTCACGCAGCAGAGCCAAACGCTCGTCCCGGAAAACCAGGGCACCGTTAACCGGCACATCGGCGCTGGCACAGCTGACCAGCACCTGCTTTTTCCTGTTCGAACGCGGTGTGAGATAACGAAACAACAGCCCACCAGAGGCCAGCAGCAGAACTAGTTTTGTGATGAATTGTCGACGCGATTGAGAAATGTTTTCCATTTTTCTATATAGGCCTTTGTGTATGCGGGACTTTTTTTACTCAAACGCAGATAACGGCTGGCGCTGACAAAATTACCGTTTACCACTCGCTGTCCATCCTGAAGCCAGAACGATTCCAGACCCATGCCATCCTTTTTCAACTGATGAATACGCAGGCTTTCCGGCTCATGCAGAAAACGACGTGGGTTGTCGTGGCAACCTTCACACGTGACCGTGCCGCGTTGAATGGTGTGCGGGAAAAAGGCCCGCCACTCGGCTGCCAGCAGGACATTTTCAGGGCCACTGTTGCGCGCCGACTGTACATCCGTATAGTAGGCGATAAACTGGGGACGAATCGGGCTGACCCGGCCGGCAGCATTAAGTCCCAGTGGCGGTGCATCCTGGCTTTTCAGATAGGCACTGCGCAGGTAGTCGGGACTTGGGCCGGGCTTGAGATCAAACTCCTCCTTGAGCGCGGGATCACGGAAACGCAGGTAGAAGGTACCGTACTCCTGCGGGGCCCAGGCAGAATGGCAGGCGTAACATTCCAGGTGTTGCAGATGAGCGGCAATGCGGTGTTCCACCGGTTTCCGGCTCGGCATATGACAATCCAGGCACTGTTTCGACGACTTTTGCCCCCGTGCCAGACTGGCCATGGAATGGCAGGCGCCGCAGGTCATACCGGCCCGGTAATGCACATCCGGTGACATCTTCAGAAAGGTTTCGCCGCCCACTTCTATGCCGCGCTGGTAGCGCATGTTGTCCTCGCGGGGGGCACGGCCGGAATAATCCCAGCCGGTATAATAGCCTTTGTGACATTTCTGGCAGGCCGCGACAGAGGGCTTTGACGGTAGCACCCCGTCGTGACAGTCCTGGCAGCTTTTCAAATGGCATGAAGCACAGTTCTTGCTCCAGAAATCCGAGTCTACCCGGGCATAGCTGCGTTGAACGAACTGCTTCTCGCCGGTGCGATGAGCCATAGCGGCTTGAAAGATCCGGTCATATCCCGTGTGGCAGACAGCGCAACCATGCGGCTTCTTTGCAGGCACAACTTCGCGCAAACCGGCAGCCTGGTGATGGCAATCAATACACACAAGCCCGCCGTGAACGGCTGCCATAGCCCCGGAACTAAGGGCCAGACAAAATGCGGCGATGAAGAGCATCATACAGTGCACGTTGATTGAGTCCTTTCCGGTAGATTGGGTCAGTGGCCTTGGGGTGACAGGGCAGGCAAAGGTTGACGGCCAGTGTCTTTTTTACTTCCGTGCTCGTAAGCGGACGGGAATTTTCTCGGGTTATTGCCGAATAGGCGTTAACCCTGCCGTTGTCCAGGGTCAGAAAGCCATCCAGCGGCTTGCTGTCAGAGCGTTCGCAGATCAGGGTGGCCTTGATGCTGTTCCCCTCAACCACATGCTGACCGAAGCCGAGGAAGGCCGGATTACCGTGGCACTCGGTACAGCCCACGGCTTTTTTACCCGTATTGTGCGAATAGAATGGCGCAAAGCGTAACTGCTGCTTCCCTTTGAATTTTGAGACGTATTCTGTCTTAGACAATGAACCATCCGCTTCTGCCACGGTGATAAAAGTCTGACACCCCGGGGTAACCGGCGAGATACGTCCGCGCTGGTTGAGCGCCAGTGGGAAAGGATAGAGCATGCGGAAATCCTCCGTCTCACTGAAAGCACCGGGTGTTTCCTCGCCCTTGATGAAGTCCATGCCGGGCTTGCCCTTGTCGTAGCGTGTATGACAGCCGTAGCACTGCACAGAGGTGCGAGAATGGCAGGCGTAACACTCCAGCCGGCCATGTCCGACGATGGTGTGTTCCGGCGTACCGGTAATCACCTTGCTCCTGTGCAGTTTGCCGCTGCGCTTGCCCTGCAGCCAGATTGCGCCGTCCCGGTAGTACACGTTGGAGTAGCTGCGCCCCTTGGCGGTCTGGATCATGCGCATGCCCGATGAAGCCGGCTGTTTGTAGGAGCGTGACTCCCGCAGCGCTTCATCGTTCTCACGGGTAATCTCGCGGTAGCGCGGCACATTTGCGGCACCGCCGTGGCAATCTTCACAGGCGATCTCGGTCTGCAGATACATGTTGCGGTACGCAAAACCATCCCCCATCACATCGCGGGAGGTATGGCAGTCAATGCATTCCATCCCGGCGGCGAAATGCACATCCGCTGTAATATGCGTCAGGTTGCGGGCGCCACTGCTCATAATCGGCCCGCCTTCGCCTCCCATGGTTGGCACCAGGCCGTTGTTACCGTCGTAGAGTCCCTGATACGATAAGGCGATGCGACCACTGCGATTGTGACAGCGTGTGCAGACCTGGGTATCGGGCAGTGCCCATCACCATCCAGGCGAGCACGGCGCTGGCGCCGAGCACGGAAAAGGGCAGCAGCGCATTCATCGCGCGGCGGCGGAAGAAGCTTTGCAGATAGGCCAGGTGCGCGGGCAGGAACTCCTCGCTCAGGTTGCGCACGCCGAAGAAGAGGTTGAGCTTGGCGCTGGTGCGCATGACCCACAGCACCAGGAAGGTCTGCGTGCCCACCTGGTTGGGCTGGCCCCAGGTGACGGCGACGATGGCCACGCCCACCGCGACGATAGCCAGCTCATGCCACAGGATGGCGCGCACCGATTCCACGAAACGCGGCCAGCCGGTGGTGCCCGGCGGCAGCGCCGTCTTGCGCGGACCGGTGACCCAGCCGCTGAGGAAGCTCAACTCGTGCCAGCCCCACACCAGCAGCGCACAGGTGAAGGCGCAGTAGGCGTTGGCGACGTTCAGTTCACGCGCGCTGTGCACCAGCGCCGCGAAGGCGGTGATGGCGAGCAACGACGACAGCCAGTGGCCCCAGCGCAGCGCGCCGTGCGGCAGGCGGTCGAGCAGCAGCACGATGCCGGTGCTGAACCACCAGATGAACACCGCGAACAGCGCGGCCAGTGCAAGCTCGGACATCGCCGGCAAAGCCGTGACCAGGGCCGCTTACCAGGCCGGCGCGACGCGCACCTGCGCCGGCAGCGCGTGCTTTTGCACCGGCAGCAAATACAGCCGCGCGAAGGTGGCCACACCGGCCAGCGCCCAGCCGGCCTGCCGCAGCTTGCCGATGAGGCCGCCGCGCGCCTTGGCCGCGTCGATGCCGCCCTGGATGCGGAACAGCCGCTCCATGCCGGCCCGGAACTTGGGGTTGTCGATGTCCAGCGACACCGGGAACACCTGCTTAGAGATTTCGGAGGTGATGCGGAACACCGTGTAGTCGTATTCGGTGCTGTCCAGCCCCATCGCATGGTGCAGCATCGGCCGGGTGTGGTCGCGCACGTACATGGTGGCGTACACGGCCAGCAGGAAAAAGCGGATCCACAGCAGGTTGCCGCCGCGCAGCAGGTGCGGGTTGGCGCGCATGATCAGCGCGAACGACTCGCCGTGGCGGAATTCGTCGTTGCACCAGCGTTCGAACCAGCTGAAGATGGGGTGGAAGCGCAACTCCGGGTGGCGTTCGAGCTGGCGGTAGATCGTGAT
>JANOEC010000006.1:0-18270 GCA_031412995.1 Geobacteraceae bacterium | reverse complement strand
CGGGCTGGAGACGCCATGTAGAGACCGCCGATGAACGGCATATCTACCTCGGTCGGGCCGATACCGGGTATTCTGACAATCCGCAGACCGGGCAGTTCGGTTATTTTCTTATAGCTGCAGGTGATAAATACTGATCCGTCGGCAGCTGGGCGACTTTCAAGGGCAGTTCGAAACCCGATTACTCCGCCGGGTGCCAACATGCCGACAATCTGCCAGAGGTTTCGGGCGACAATGACCTCGACCGGTTCGCTCATGTTGCTGGTATAGAGACGTGGACCGATTTTTCGGGCGCTCCCGTCTCGAACCATCTGTGAGACAACTCGCGTCGTATCACTTTCAGAGAGAAAGATTTCCTGCTGTATATTTTTGTTTCTAATCGTCATCAGACAAACCTGTATAAGTCATTTATTAAAACTATAATCTTATAAATATGTATTTTCAGCAACTATATAAGCAATATTGAAATTAATAGCAACCATACAACAATCAGAATTCATACCCCAGCCCTCCCAGCTTCTGCCGGATCAGCCCATCCAGTTCCGCCCCCTTGGCCATCTGCTCACCCAGCACTCCCGTCAGCCGCTGCATCTTCTCGGCAAAGGCTTCTTCGTCATCCTCAACCGCTTCCGCTCCGACATAGCGCCCCGGTGTCAGGACATGACCATGCTCGGCAACCTCAGCCAGCGTCACGCTGCGACAGAAGCCGGCCACGTCGGCATACTCGGCATTGGTTTCACCATCGCCACGCCAGGCATGGACGGTGTCGGCAATTCTCTGAATATCGGCGTCGGTAAACTCGATCTGCACCCGGCTGATCATGGTGCCCAGCTTGCGGGCATCGATGAACAGCACCTCCCCCTGGCGTTTTTTCTTTTCTTTAACCAGAAACCAGAGGCAGGCGGGGATCTGGGTGTTGAAGAACAGTTGACCCGGCATGGCCACCATGACTTCCACCTTGTCGGCCTCAACCATGGCCCGGCGAATAACCGACCAGTGCAATTTATAGACAAATCAAAATCAAAGGCGGGCGAACCAACGGCGTCGCCCCTACAATTTTATTTCGTTGCGGCAAAAGCACTATAAAGAGGCAAAAAGGTTATTTTTTGCTCCGGAATATCGGAATATGGCTGATCGGAAAAGACCAGCGCCGTGCCGCACTCCGGATAGGTAGTCAAAAAAAGATGCAGACTTCTTAAACTGCCGGTCGCGCCGCTTTTCACCTCAACCGGATGAATTATTCCGTTCATAACCGCCAGATAATCAACCTCGGCGGAACTGCTTTTTGCCTGCCGATCCCAGTAATGTAGGCTTCCCTGCTGTGATACCAGCATCTCCTGTCCCACAAACTGTTCAGCCATGGCGCCGCGATAGATGGCAAGCAGGTCCCCTCTGGCATACTCAATATCGTCCGGCATACCGGACAGATAACGCATCAATCCCAGATCCAGCATCAGCGCCTTGAATACCTTTACCGATGCACTCGCCCCCAATGGCAGGCCGGTAGGGTTGACTGATGTTATCCTGCGGGCTACCTGCGCCAGACAGAGCGCTTCAAAAGCTTTCTTCAGCGTCGGGTTGCCATACCCCTCGCCCAGCCGGGCGTATTTGATCTGTTGCCCGACACTTTGCGCCAGTGAAGTAAAGACCGAGTCGAGACAGTATCGGTCAACCTGCGGGGTGTATTTTGCAAAATCCATCCGATATGATTCAGCAATCTCCCCCTGCACCTCGAAGGCATCCCGCAGCGAGCCGTTTTCTTTGTATGCATTGACAGCAGCCGGCATACCGCCGATGAAAAAATAACGTTTCAACTCGTCGCGGAGAAGCTCATGTACAACGGGTGAAATATCCGCCGGATTGCCTAAAACGGCCGCAGCAGCCGGGGCGTTGCCGATTGCCTCCAGATATTCGGCGAAACAGAGTGGATAGAGGTTGAGAAACTGAACCCTGCCGACAGGAAAGGAGGCGTCTTTAAGCGCAAATTCCAGCAGCGAACCGGCAGCCACGACGTGCAGCTCCGGCATCTCCTCATAAAAATAGCGCAGGGCGGTTATGGCGCGGGGGCACGCCTGGATCTCATCAAAAAAGAGCAGGGTTTTGCCGGGAGTTATTTTCTGCCGTAGCAGCACCTCAAGGTCGGCGCAGATGCGCGCCGCGTTAAGATCACCGTCTAACAGCTTGCGCAGGGAAGGATTGCGCTCCAGATCGACCAACGCAACCGATTCAAAGCGGTTTTTACCAAACTCTTTCAGCGACCAGGTCTTGCCAACCTGCCGGGCGCCCCGCAAAATCAGCGGTTTGCGCCTTGTGCTGTCTTGCCATTGCCGGAGCTGATCGTCAATGAATCTGCGCATAGTTCTACCTTGCTGAAGGTTTTTATTTAAAAATACAAGGTAAATTTATATTTATTATGTTAAAAATACAAGGGTAATTAATTCTGTTGCCACATGGTATACCAACAGCAACAGATTCGATGAGTATTTACTTTTGGAAGATCCTCGTTTGTAGTCTAAAATAAACTCGACAAGTAAACTCAAACAGATTATCGACCAGGCGCTATAGGAAATCGGGCAGAGGACTTGCTGGAAAAGATCTTCGTAGCGGCACCTGAAACCATTGCGAACCGCTTTGCCTGATTTCCCAAGGAGAAAGACCATGGCGGATAGTGTAACCTTCTGGCTGGACAACAAAAGTTCCTCCGGCGTCAAGGTAGGCCAACAGGGGAGCCAAACTCTGGTGAGCTACCGGGACCGGTACTATGTAATCGAGAATGGCTCAGCCAAGACCAAGGCTGGCAAACCACTCCGCTACTCGCAATCGTCATTGCCAGCTATCTGGAAAAAAGTATTGCGGGGAGATTATGACATTGGCGAGGAAACACCGGCACAAAAACAAGCCCCCTCTACCCCCAAACCTGCACCCAAAGCAACCGCCAGTAAAAAACACGAGGAACCGATAATGCCTGAAGCCAAGCAGAGCGCGCCGGCAGCAATTGAACCGTTGCCACAACTGCCGTCTCCCCCGAAGAAAGAGGCCAAAGTCCAAAAGAAACCGTCAGGAAAGAATACCACCCAGACTAAAGTCCCGGCAGACTGCCCCTATTGCGGCCATGCGAACGAAATTCCGATTGAGAAGGGAGATAGCGGCAAACCATTCTTCCAAACCTGCAGCAAATGCAAAAGCGACTTTGCTGTTCGTTTCGTGCCGATCACAGTCATCCAGGCCCAAGTGGCAGGCTTCAGGTAGGACGTAAGGGACTTGGAAATTACTGCTTACCAAGATCGCGCCTGGATTCGGAGACAGATTTTGCTGCGCCGCTTGAGCATAACCGCTGGCGTAGCAGGGCTACAGTGGAACGAACATCCAACTGCGGCCGGAACCAATAAGATACACTTCAGGTCTTCTGGTACCCTGATACGTACATGAATACGCCATTCTTGTACCTTAGAGACGATGCATTCATTTTATTTACCTACCGCCAGACGGTGGTTTATTGTGGACCTATCGGTAATAAGGAAGGGAGTAGAAACTAAAAAACCCTCTAGCTTTAAGGGCTTAGAGGGTTCAATAGTAATTTGGTGGCAGTGCAGGGATTCGAACCCCGGACCTAGCGAATATGAGTCGCTTGCTCTAGCCAACTGAGCTACACTGCCAAAAAGAGAATTCGTTTTTTGCCATATTCCCAGCGCCTTGTCAATCTTTTTAATCATCCTGTTAATCATCCTGCGGACATTCCCTGAATATGAATCGACAGGGCAACAGTTCACTGCCTTCTACGTAATGCCTTTGCGTGTAAACCCTTGCCTGCTATACTGCCGCAATAAAATTATCGGAGCATAGCGACAATGATCGATCTGCATGTCCATTCCACCCACTCTGACGGTACCCTTCGCCCAGCAGCTCTGTTGCAGTACGCGCACCAGCAGCAGGTCACTCTGCTTGCCTTGGCTGATCACGACTGCATCACCGGCATTGACGAGGCCATGGCTGCCGGTAAGAAGTTGAACATCACGGTAATTCCAGCCGTTGAGCTCTCGGTGTCCTTTGAGCGGTATACCGACGTGCACCTTCTCGCCTATGGGATCAATCATCACGACTCCGTTCTGCAACAGCGACTGAACCTGTTCTGCGCCCGCCGGGATAGTCGCAATGCGGCAATCGTTAAACAGATCAACTTAAAGCTGCAGCGTCAGGGGCAACAGCCAATCACGACCACTGAGGTTGCCGCCCTGGCCGACGGCGCCATCGGCCGCCCGCACATTGCCCGGGTACTGATGGAACATGGCCACGTCCGGACTATGGAAGAAGCCTTTGAACGATATCTGATCCCCTGCAATATGCCCAAAGAGTATTTTGCCATGGATGAAGCGATCAACGAAATCCACCGGGTGGGCGGCATTGCGGTACTGGCGCATCCAACATCCATTACCAACGATCTGCCGACTCTGGAGCAAATCATCGACCGACTACAGGCACTTGGCCTGGACGGGATTGAGGTGTACAACAACATGGCCGCCGAGACCGAAACAGCCCGGCTGCTGGCCGTCGCCCAACGACATGGCTTGGTTATTACCGGTGGTTCAGACTATCATGGCATTGAAGCAGCGGAAGAACAGATGGGGGTCATCAGAGGTGAGTTGATAATTCCAGAACAACTTGGAGTGACACTACTGGCGACCCTGAAGGATCGCCAGCAGTGCATCAGTTAATATACCAGGTCACTGAACGGTTTGTAATTCACCACCTGCATTTCATCAATAATATCTAGAACATCTTTTATCTTTTTGACGGTTTTGATTACTTGATCCCGAGCTTCTTCAGCGGAAATGTGTCCGGAAAGGGTCACCTCTCCATCATCAACGGTTACCGTAATCGGGTGACTGCCCAACTTTTTTGATTTAAGGAGCGCTGCCTCTACCTGATAGCAGAGCATGCGATCTTCAATAACAGCGATATCAGCCTTACGATCCTTCAAGCGTGGGTCACGGGCTGCAGTTACGATACTGTCGATAATCGCCGAAGGCGACATCCGCTCAGTATTAAATACTATGTCATAGCCCTGCGGATCATTCCAGTCACGATCAAAATAGAAGTGGATGAAGCCACCACGCTGATGGTCATTCTTACGAATAAACTCCCGGGCCAGATCAGGGTCAACCCACTCCCGCTCAGCCAAGCTTTCTACCCGGTATTCAAAGGGAGCAATAAAGCGAAGGCGCAGCACATTATCGATGCCATGGAGGAGATCCTGGCCACCACGACCGTAAATGATAATATTTCCCTTCCGGGCACAATCAAGGATGATCATTTCCATGGTTTTCAGATAGGACGCCTGCAGTCGATCCTCAGCCGTGATGTAGGAAGGGGGTTTTTCATCGATACGCTCGATAATTTGACGAGTCAGGCCGTATTCTGGCGCTAAATCTATCAACTTATTACCGTCGATCAGGGTCGCCTTCAATTTTTTTGCCACCTCTTTGGCTATATGATACGCCCCGGTACCCATCTCCCGAGATATGGTAATAATCGCCATGCCGTCCTCCACCAGAAAATTGCGTTATATTAACACTTCGACGTTGCGTATACAAGTAGACTGCGATTAAGATACCATCATGTTACCTGCGCTAGATTTTATCGGTCGATTCTCTGTTTTTGCCGTCTGCCACTCGGTATTGGCTACCAACCGGATCAAGGAACTGATCCCCATCCCGCATACCTTGCACAGGAACTGGTATCGCCTTGGCTATAATACCCTGTCAATCATCATGTTTGCCTGGGTCATGGCCGGCTGGCCAACAGCCCCAGTCATCTACCTGGTTCCTGGTACCTGGTATCTGCTGCTGCGCGGCACTCAACTCGTGCTGCTCATTGTTGCACTGCGCTGCTTGATGCAAACGGGCATTAGTGATTTTATCGGTTTTTCACGCAGTGAGGGTGCATCACCGTTAATCACCACCGGTTGCTATGCCCGGGTCCGTCATCCGCTTTACTCACTGACGGTGTTGTTCATGCTGTGCGAACCAGCTCCCAGTGCCAAATGGTTATTGCTCACCCTGCTAACTACTGCATATTGCATGCTGGCCAGTCGCTGGGAAGAACAACGACTGCTGGACCAGTTCGGTACAACCTATCGACAGTATCAGGCAACAGTCCCGTCTTTTATCCCCAAACTACGCACTGAACCACGCAACGGTTCACATTGAACGGCACCGACTTCGCGCAGGGAAAGCGAGAGCAGATATTCCTTCTCTAGACCGGACACCATTAAGCGGATAGGCAACTCTACCACGCCGCCTTCAGGGGTAAGATGCATTGGTAACGGCAGTAGCACTTGCTCGGGAGCGGCAACGGTTTCAGACGGAACAAACTCAGCAACTGGCTCCACCACGACAACAGTAGCTGCTGGTTCTTGGGCAACGTCTTCACGGTCCATAGAGTCAGAGTCGTCGCTCTCTTCCGGCGCTGGAATCTCCAGTTTCTGCAAAACAGTGGTAATTTTACGGACCAGGGTAGTCAAGGTTTCCAATACCCCGTCACCCTGGGCAGCCTGGGCAGAGATGGCGGTCAGACCCGGCATTGACAGCAGCCGTAGAACTTCGGCCTCATTAAGCACAACGCCGCTCAGCTGACTATTGGCCTGCACGACAATAGGCAGTTGCGATAAATCAAATCCCAGACTATTCAACTGACCGAGCAGACCCGCAAACGCCTCGAAATTTGCCAGACTCAGCGCCGGATCGGTATCCATCACAAAAACGATACCGTCGGCCCCCTTCAGGACCATGCGCCACTGCTCATCAGCAATCTCAGCTCCAGCAAGGGTATACAGATGATAACGCGTTGCAAAACCTGGCAGGGCCCCGGTTCCCGGCAGCTGAAATTCGCACAGCTGCATGGAACATCCCCCCATGGGAATCGACCGCTCCTGGCCGCGGAATTCAGGTTTCAGCCGTTGATAGATGACTGACAGGTTAGTGGTTTTACCTGCCCCCGACAAACCTGTGTAGACGACTTTAACGTTGATCTCACGCTTACTTTGATTAACCAGAGCCATATGCTCATTCCCTTTTCTTTTGCAGCAGTTGACGTCGCGCCTGGGCAGCAATAACGGACGAAACATTCTTGCTTTTGGCCAACATGGCCAGATCCTTATCACCCAGGGTACCGATCAAGCGCAGCGCCGTCTGTAAAGGTGTCCGATTGTTCTCAACCAGCGCCTTACGAATCTGGTGATTTTTTAGCCACTCTTTATTGCCGCAAATGACTCGCAGAATCTCATCATTCTGAATTGACCCCTTCAATATCGAGAGTACCTCACCGTCGGTTATCCGGGGGTTTTTAATGACCGCACCGGAAACCTGCTTATTCGAATCCTTGATCAGAATCGACCGCCACTCTTTATCGCCAGTCAACGCCAGCTTGATCTTTTCACCAACCCCGATGGTCTGCGCTAACTGGTACTTGCTCTGGTGTTCATTCGTTTCTTCGTCACACACTAGTTCTTCATCCGAAGAAACCTGGGCACTGGCAGGTAATGGTATTGAAGTTACGGGCTGGGCTGAAACAGTTGAAATCTCAGTGACCTCTGCCACCCCCTTCTCCGCAAGAAAAATAGCCGTAGTGTCAGCCAAGGCGGGGTGCAGCTGCAGACGCTCAGCCAGCTGCGGTTTCAGATAGTGGCACCGGGCAATGAGGTCCAGCACTCGAGGATGGACATCGTCCTGACTAATTATTTCTTGTAACGTAACTAAGGGGAGTTCGAGAATATGATGCCTGGCCAGGGATCTAATGTCGTCGTCACTATCGTAACAGAGATACAGCATCACAATGCCCAACTCGCGCGGGGAGAACAGAATGTCTCCCCGCGCTGCTGACAGCTTGGTTTCTTTGGAAGCCTGAGCGCTAATGCACGCTGCAGCCTCGGGAGATATCCTCACTGAGGCGGTTGCAGCCATAGTGGGTTATTTGCCCAGCTCAACCACGTCGGTGGTCAGGCCTTTTTCTTTCATTTTTTCCGCCGCGGCCTGCGCCTTTTCAGCAGTTGCGAAGGTCCCAGCGGTTACCTTTGCCAATTGGATCGTACTTTCGCTTCGAGCAATCGTAGCGTTCATGCCAAGTTTTTGCAGTCGGTCACGTTCAATATCGGCCCGATCGGCGTAGTAATATGAACCGGCATAGACTATATACTTGTCGCCTACTTCTCCCATGAAAGCATCTACGCCATTTTTCTTGAGCTTCTGCACTTCACCCAAGGCTTGATCGTGCTCGGCATACTCACCCACTACCAGGCGGTGCATCTGCTTGATGGCCTTGCTGGTCTTGACATGAATCGGAGCAACACCGGCCTTCTTGATCGTGGCCTTGATCTCTTTCAACATTCTACCCACCGGGAACTCACCAACCAACAACGTAAATTTGCCAGTGGCTTTAGCCTGGCCCTCTGTTCCTGCCGGAACAACCGGCTTGGCAACAGGTGCAGAAGCAGGCTGCGCCATCGGCTTGGGCGGAACCGCTGCTTTTACCTGTCCCGGCTTGGGAGCAGGCACCGCAGCCTTAGCTACAGGAGGCGGAGTTGGCGCCGGTGCCGGCTTTGGCGGAACAGGCTTAGCGACCGGTGCCGGAGGTGCCGGAGCCAGCTTAGCCACCGGGGCTGGTGACGCCGGCGGGGCTGGCTTCGCGGGCTCAGTATCCGCACCGCCACCACGCTTGGGAATTGGCTGTTTAACCATGGCCGGCGACACTACTTCTGCTTGAGTTACCGGTTTCTCATCGCCTTTCGGCCGCATCATGCCGGTAAAGAAATAGAGATAGCCAAACAGGGCAATAATCAGCAGCAGGATAATCATCTGCTTCTTTTGATTCGTTTTTTTGGCTTCCCCTTCGACGGGCTGATCATTGCGGGAAAAATTGAATGCCATGGGTTTCGCTCCTTCTCAAGTATTGTGCAATCTGGGTAATCGGTGGTACAGCCGAGAATCCCGGCACCTTCATTTATTCCTTACTATTCTTGTGAGCCTCAGCTTCAGCGATTACTTTTTGTGCCATATGGGTCGGCACATCCTCATAATGGGAAAACTCCGTGGTGAACATCCCTCGATCGCTGGTCATGGACCGTAAATCATTTGAATAAGCCAGCACTTCAGACATCGGTACCACCGCCCGGATGATCTGGGAATTTGCCTTGGGTTCTACGCCCACCACCTTGCCGCGCCGTGAATTCAGGTCGCCAATGACATCACCCATGTTTTCGTCCGGCACGGTCACCTTCAAATTCACGATCGGCTCCAACAACACGGGTTTGCATACCTCCATCCCCTTTTTGAAAGCCATGGAACCGGCAACTTTGAAAGCCATTTCCGAAGAATCGACGGTATGGAACGAACCATCATACAGGGCAACCTTGAAATCTACCACTGGATACCCGGCCAGGAAGCCATGCACACACGCCTCCTGAATCCCCTTGTCAACGGCAGGGATATACTGGCGCGGAACAACCCCGCCAACCACCTTATCCTCGAACAGATACCCTTCCCCACGTGGTTGGGGCGACATCTCAATCCAGCAGTCACCATACTGGCCACGACCACCGGACTGTTTCTTGTACTTGCCCTGCACCTTGGCGGTACCGCGAATGGTTTCAAGATAGGGCACTTTAGGTGTCTTCAACAGCACTTCTACGTTAAACTTCCGCTTCATTTTTTCAACAATGACATCAAGATGAACCTGGCCCATCCCGGAAATGATAAATTCCTTGGTTTGGGTATCACGGTGGGATTCCAGGGTCGGCTCTTCCTCAATCATCTTGTGTAGTGCACCGTGAATCTTATCCTCATCCTGCTTGGTTTTTGGTTCAATGGCGAAAGAGATGCACGGCTTGAGCAGCGGTGCCGGCTCAAAAAGCACCGGTTTCGCCAGATCGCACAGAGTGTCGCCGGTAGCAGTCTCCTTCAACTTGGCAACGGCCACGATATCGCCGGCAACGGCCTGCTTGATCGGCTTCTGTTTTTTTCCTTCCAGCTCGTAGATCTGGCCGATCCGCTCTTCAACGCCCTTGCTGGAATTCAGTACTGTCGAGTCGGAGTTGAGTACACCAGAATAGACCCGGAAGATGGTGATCTTGCCGGTGTACGGGTCGGAGGTGGTCTTGAACACCAGTGCGGCAAACGGCTCGGCTTCATCGGGCGCCCGTTCCACAACTTCTTCGGTTTTCGGATTCGTGCCAACTGCCTTGGTGCGATCAAGGGGCGACGGCAGGTAGGCGCAGACCCCGTCCAAAAGCTGTTGTACCCCGATATTCTGGGTTGCTGAGCCGCAAAATACCGCCGTAAAGGTATTACGCATGGTGCCGACCCGCAGACCATCCACGATCTCTGCTTCAGTCAATTCCCCGGTTTCCAGGTATTTTTCCGTCAGCGCGTCATACGCTTCAGCAACGATTTCGACCATGCTCTCCCGCAGACGCTGCGCCTCATCCTGATACTCGGCCGGGATCGGACCTTCGGTATATTTACCAGAACCGTCTTTGCCAAAGGTGTACGCCTTCATCTTAACCAGATCAATGACGCCCGAAAACTTGTCTTCTGCTCCCAGCGGAATCTGGACCGCCACACCCCGCGCCTTGAGCGCTCGTTCCATGTCGTCAATGGCCCGCAGAAAATTGGCCCGCTCCCGATCCATCTTGTTGACAAAGGCAATGCGGGGAATTTCAAACTCATTGGCCCAGTTCCATACCTCCTCAGTCTGCACTTTGACCCCGGAAATAGCCGACAGGATCACCACCGCGCAGTCCAGGGTACGCATACAGGCCCGGGTATCGGCAATGAAGTCACCATAACCTGGGGTATCCACCATATGCACGGAATGCCCATTCCACTCGCAGTGATCAAGGGATGATGAAATTGAAATCTTCCGTTTAATTTCCTCCGGTTCATAATCCATGGTGGAGGTACCGTCATCAACCCGTCCCAAACGGTCGATCATGCCGGCGTTGAAGAGGATCGCCTCGGCGAGGGAGGTTTTGCCGGCCCCGCCATGTGCAACAATTCCCAAGTTACGGATCTTACTGGTGTCGTACTTTCCCATCGCATTGCCTCCTCTGGAATAGAAAATATAGCCTACCGGTTCCGTTCATACAGAATGCGCAAACCCTCGAGGGTCAAAAACTCATCAACAGTATCAATCGTGCGTGACTCAGGAGCGATCAAACCGGCCAACCCGCCAGTAGCGATCACCTTGGGGGTCTCGCGGCTTTCCGTTTTCATCCGGGTAACAATTTCATCAACCAAGCCGACATAGCCAAAGACAATCCCGGCTTGCATGGAGTTTACCGTATTTTTGGCAATTACCGAGGGTGGTTTGACAATATCTATCCGCGGCAACTTGCTGGCCCGCTGGAAAAGGGCCTCCAGCGATATTGCCAGACCAGGAGCAATGGCGCCGCCACAGAATTCACCCTGGCGATTTACATAGTCAAAGGTCGTGGCTGTACCGAAATCAACAATAATCAAGGGACAATGGTATTTTTCAAAACCGGCCACGGCGTTGACAATCCGGTCAGCCCCTACTTCCTTGGGGTTATCATACTGGATCAACATGCCGGTTTTGATGCCGGGTCCAACCACCAACGGCAGGTGACCAAAGTAGTGGCTGCCCAGACGCTCCAGCACCCCGGTCAAGGTCGGTACCACCGAAGAGATGATAATACTGGTCACCGATTGCGGTTCAATGCCGGCCTGGCGAAAAAGTTGGGTGACCAGGATGCCATATTCGTCACTTGTCCGGGCCTTGTCCGTGGCAATGCGCCAGTCATGCAGCAGATTGGCCCCAGCGTAGACCCCCAATACAATATTACTGTTCCCCACATCAATGACCAGCAGCATGCGACCCCTCCGCCAACACCCGCACATCCCCTGCCACTATCCGTTCCTCTCCGCCATCATCGCGGCGAACCAGCAAGGCACCCATCTCATCAAGACCGGTAACCATGCCGGTGAATGGCCGGTTATTGCCCAGATCCACCTGCACCAGACAGCCGAGCATCCGTCCCTGCTCCAGCCAGAGGCGCCGGATCGGTGCATACCCATCCTTCAGGAAGATATCGTACAAATCGTCCAGCTCCTTGAGCAGTAATTGGGCAAACGCCACCCGATCGACCTTTTCCCCGCTTGCCAGCAGCAGCGACGTCGCCGGACTGCGCAGATCAGCGGGAAACTGGTCCGCGGTCATATTCAGATTAACCCCGATACCCAGGACAACATAATTGACCCGATCAGTCTCGGCATTCAGTTCATTGAGCAGTCCTGCCACTTTACAGCCATCAATCAGGATGTCATTGGGCCACTTGATCCGGGGTTTCAGGCTACTGATAGTGCCAATTGCCCGGGCAACCGCCACCGCTGACAAATAGGTGAGATGCACCGCAGACTGCGGCAGAATTGCCGGACGCAGAATCACCGAGCAGTACAGATTAACCCCTGGCGGTGATACCCATTGACGGCCCAGGCGGCCCTTACCCTGGCTCTGCCCATCCGCCAATACCACCGTACCCTCAACTGCCCCTTCATCCGCCAGCCGCGCCGCTTCTACATTGGTGGAACCAGTTTCCGCAAAGCAGATAATCCGACTTCCCAAGCGCTTGGTGGTCAACCCGGCAGCCACCGCTGCCTGCACCAGCACATCGCCCGCAGCTTCCAGACGATAGCCCCGCGCCGGCACGGTGACCAGGCGTATGCCATGACGCCGCAGGTTATTGATATGCTTCCAGACAGCGGTCCGGGAGATCCCAAGGATACCCCGCAATTCTTCACCGGAAACCACCGCACCGGGACGCCCTTGAAATACCTCCAGGATCAGACGTTCCTGATCCGGCGCCGCATCGGCAGCAGGGCGACGAATGGTCACGCCCCTTCCAGCAGCATGGAGATATCCATGGAGCGGGCCGAATGGGTCAGCGCCCCGACCGAAATGATCCCCACCCCGGTCATGGCAATATCGCGCACCGTCTGGAGCGAGACCCCGCCGGATGCCTCAACCAGCGCCCGGTCGCCAATCAACTGCACGGCTGCACGCATGCTGGCCAGATCCATATTGTCCAGCATGATGATATCAGCACCAGCAGCCAGCGCTTCCTGCACTTGCGCCAGGGTTTCCGTCTCAACTTCAATCTTCAGGGTATGAGGAATGTAACTGCGCGCCCGCTGGATTGCGACCGAAATGCCGCCAGCCGCCGCAATATGGTTTTCCTTGATCAGCACCCCATCGTACAGCCCGGTGCGGTGGTTGATTCCCCCACCCACCCGGACCGCATATTTTTCCAATACCCGCAAACCGGGGGTAGTCTTACGGGTATCAACGATGCGCGCGCCGGTGCCGCATACAGCCTCCACGTACTGGCGCGTCAGTGTCGCCGTACCACACATCCGCTGCAGCAGGTTCAGGGCCACTCGCTCTCCCTGCAGCAGCATTGAGGCATCGCCAACAAAGGTAGCGAGAATCGTCCCGGCCACCACCTGCATCCCGTCGTCATAATTGGCCGTAAACTCCACCGAACCATCAAGTTGCCGAAATACTGCCCCCGCAACATCGATCCCCGCCAGCACCAGCTCTTCTTTCGCAACCAGCCGCCCTGCTACCCGCCGCGGCTCCGGCATGATGGCCGCAGTCGTGATGTCACCGGTATGAATATCCTCTGCAAGGGCATTGGCAATTATTGCCGCAATCCTAACCATGGCTGCCACTCCATTCATGAAAAGATTGAGATTTTATAACACAGGTCACTCCCCCCCGCAACCGCCAACACCGCATTGACGGGCATTTCAGCCGAATATCTTCGCTAACGCAGCCGAAACGTGGGATGCTTCATTTTCACAGATTCGGTCACCAAGTAAATTGCAGCAACGTTTGACTATGAAGCAACTGCCTCTTATTATTAGGGCATGAAATTTATTAAGGATGCAGCATGACAATCTTTCGCTCACCCTACCGATTTTCGTTGGTACAAAAGCTCATTGCCGGGTTTACCATCACGGTACTCTGCTCGCTCACCTCCCTGCTGTTTTCCCTGAACGGGCTCCTCTCCCTGAAGAAAACGGCGCTGGATATTGCTCATTCCGACCTGACCTCACTCATTACCCTCGACAAACTGCGCGAATCAATGCTGGCTCAGGAACGGTACGCCAGAAAATACCGCATCTTGCCCAGCCACGAATTCATTATCCTCTCCCGTACCCGGGAAAAGGAATTCTCTGATCTGCTGATACAACTGCAAACTATCCGTTCACCACAAGAAGTGGCATTCATCAGCAAATATTATGCTGCGTACCAAAACGGCGCGAACCAGCTTTTCGCCGGTAAACAGGTGCCAGCAATTAATGTACTGGCAGGCAAAGTCATGACTGCCCTGGATGACAAGCGCCTGGAAGAGCAGGAGAAACTTAATGCCAGGCTGGCAGATGCCGAGAGGAATGAAACCCAGACCATATCGTGGGTGCTGATCTTTTCCTTCAGCGGGTTCACTATTTCGATTGTTGTTGCCAGCCTGTTCATCTACCGCTTTTCCAAAGCAATCCGTCACCTGCAACAGGCCACGCATCGTATTGCCGAAGGGGATTTCGACTTTGTCCCGGACATTCCACCCGGTGACGAAATTGGTAAACTGGCACAGGATTTCGTCCGGATGGCCACCAGACTCAAAGAACTGGAACAGATCCAGCTGGATGCCAGCCCCCTCACCCGTTTGCCGGGCAACATTGCCATTGAACGCGCCCTGACCCGGCATCTTGATTCTGGAGAAACCTTTGCCTTTTGTTACGCGGATCTGGACAATTTCAAGGCATATAACGACCGTTACGGCTACATCCAGGCCAGTGAGCTTTTAAAGTGGACGGCGGAGATTATTCACCAGGCGGCGAAGACTCGTGCAGACGCAGATACCTTTGTGGGACATGTGGGTGGTGATGACTTTGTGCTGGTGGTAATGCCGGAGCAGGTTGAAGCCGTCTGTTCTGACATAATTGAAAAGTTTGACGAATCAATCAGCACCTTTTATTCAGCTGAGGATGTTGCCGCCGGCGGGATAGTTGGTCCAGATCGTTACGGGGTTGAGCGCAACTTCCCGATAATGACTATTTCGATTGCCGTTGCCATCTGCCAGCGCGGCAATTATGACACTGCCCTGGAAGTTGCCCAGGTTGCCGCCCAAATCAAGGATCATGTTAAGGTCATGCCCGGCAGTAATTACCTTGTCAACCGCCGTAAGCTTCTGCGATGATGCGCGCCATGAAAATATCTCCCCGAATTAGTTGCCGGCACTGCTTGTTCTTCCTTATTAGCTGCAGTTTAATAACATCCTGTGCACAACTACAGCCGGTGAGAAAGAATCCGGTGCAGCAGTCACCATCTGCAGTTGAAGTGGAAATACTCCCGTCACCAGCACAGCAGCTCATGTTGGCTAAAAGCCAAATGGCACTGGGCGAATATGGTAAATCTAGCAAGATCCTCGAGGAGATGATTTCTCGGCCGACGGAAGCCGGCATTACTGACGAGGCACTGTTTCAGCTGGCCCTGCTCAACCTGTCCGCCAACAATCGCGAAGGGGCCAACAAATCCTCCCAGCTGCTGCAACGGCTCATCAAAGAACACCCGCGCAGCCCCTGGGCGCACCTTGGTCAGCCGCTGATCGAACTGCTGGACAACCTTGCCGAACAGCGACGTCAGATTGCAGCCAGCAAAAACCAGAACCAGTCATTAGGCAAGGAGATCAAGGAGTTACATCAGACCATCGATCAACTGAAGAACCTTGACCTTGAGATGGAAAAAAAGAGCCGTCGCTGAGCTGTCGACATACTGTCAACCCCAGGTCCCCCTGGGATGAACCACAAACTAGCGTGCATCACCCGGCAGATCAGCAGCGTCAGCTTCAGCCTGTAACGCTGCCAGCTGCGCTTCAATCTCCCGGACCCGCTCTTCCAGCCGCGGGATTTCCTCCTGCAGATCACGGTACGCTTTCCGCTTGGCACCGATGGTATTTATCCCATAGCTTTTCACCTTATCTTCATTCTCACTATCCACCTTGATCCTGGATGTATCAAGGCTGACCACATACGCCCGATGCGCCCGCTGGAGCGCCTCTTGCTTTTCAGCTAGCACACTTTTGGCCTCAGCCAAGGTCTGGCGCACGGCATTGAACCGTTCTTGCCACCAGCTTGCCGGTTGTCCGCCGTAGAGCATTTCTGCTGCCAAGGGCAATGGGACCTGGGCTACAGGGGCCTGCACGTCGGCCGGCTTCTGCACCGGTACCGCTACCGGGCCGGATTCCCGTTGTTTAACCTTCATTTTGTATTTACGCGGGATTTTGTCGGCGTTGTCAGTAAAATGCAGCACCCCTTGCTCGTCTTCCCACTGAAAGATGTCTGCTCCCGCATTACTGCCGTCCAGCAGCAGCAGAAGAATCAGGGCCAAGAATAATTTGCGCATACGAAACCTCCCATCTGGCATAGTGCCGCCAATTTTTGCTAAATCTAATTTGCGTTGACGAAATTCTCGCCTCTTGTGTATAGTACCGCGATTATAATCGTATACCAATAAACTACTTCACATAAGGAGCATGTGCATGCGTATGAAATGGTTTTTCGGAGCGGCTTTACTGGTTCTCGGCATGGTAACAACCGGATTGGCCAAAGAGACCAAGGACATTCCGTTCAAGATGAATAATGCCGATTCCGTCATCTTCAGTCACGAGATTCATCTGCTTAAGTATAATAACAATTGTCGTATCTGCCACAACGCCATTTTCAATCTTAAAGCCAAAAAACGTTTCACCATGGCAGAGATGGAAAAAACCAAGTCCTGCGGTGCCTGTCACACCGGCGTCAAGGCGTTCAGCGTTACCGAAGACAAATCATGTGTCCGCTGCCACAAGGGCAAACCCCGCCCGGTCACCTACAGCAAAATCAAAGGGGCAACTGACGTTGCTTTCAGCCACGAGATCCATATCGCCAAAACTGGCGGCAAGTGCCGCAGTTGCCACTCAAGCAAAGCCTTCACCGGCAAGATCCGCGGCGTGTCCATGGCTGAAATGGAAAAAGGCCGCACCTGCGGTTCCTGTCATGATGACAAGCAAGCCTTCACCGTTGCCGGCAACTGCGGCCGCTGCCACAAGGGCATGTCACCACGGGAAATCACCTTCAAGGTCAAAGCTGGCGATGCCGCGTTCAGCCACAAATTACATATGGAAATGTACAAGTGCAACGATTGTCATACCAAGACCTTTACCTATAAAGCCGGCGCCAAGCGTTTCACCATGGATGACATGACCAAGGGCAAGTCTTGCGGCGCCTGCCACAATGGCAAAGATGCCTTTGCCTCCAGCGGCGACTGCGGCAAGTGCCACAAGGGGCTCAAGCCAGGCAACGTTACCTTTAAGAACGACGGCGGCGAAGCCAAATTCTCCCACGATTTCCACCTCGGCATGTACAAATGCGCCGATTGCCACACCAAGACATTCCCGTACCAGGCCGGCAAGGTCAAGGTTGGCATGTCCGGCATGGAAGAAGGCAAGTCCTGCGGCGCCTGCCATAACGGCAAAGACGCTTTCAGCGTCAAAGATGAGTGCGGCAAGTGTCACAAGATGTAAGGTAAATTAGATTGGCAAAAAAGGCGGGTGGATTGCTCCACTCGCCTTTTTTATTTTTTCCCAAGAACTAAATTTTGCTGAACTTTGTTTAAATGTTGAACCTGACCCCTCTTGACAAGCACCATCTGGCGGACTAACATGGACTAACAAAGAGGTGCCCCATGCAAGTTCTTAACATTCATGACACTAAAACCCATTTTTCTAAGCTAATTGAGCGGGTTACTGCTGGCGAAGAAATTATCATCAGCAAAGCCGGTGTGCCTGTTGCAAAGCTGGTCTCCTACCAAGAAGACGAGACACCCCGCAAACCGGGATTCTGGTAAGATCGCGTTGTCATGTCTCCGGATTTCGATGAGCTCCCACCGGAGATTGCCGCAGCCTTCCGGGGTGAACTGTTGTGAAAGTCCTGCTCGATACCCACACCCTGCTCTGGTGGCTTGCCGAAGACGATACCCTCTCAACTAAAGCACGCCAGGTGATCGCTTCGCCGAAAACGATTGTATATGTCAGTGCTGCAAGTGCATGGGAGATTGCCATAAAGAAGGCAATCGGCAAGCTTCAGGCCCCTGATGATCTTATTGCCGCTCTTTCCGCCAACCGTTTTCAACACCTTCCAGTAACAATCGAGCATGCACTTT
>JANOEC010000005.1:0-26111 GCA_031412995.1 Geobacteraceae bacterium | reverse complement strand
CTACGAGATCATGACGCCGGAATCAGTCGGGCTCAAGGCCAATCTGCTGGTGCTGGGCAAGCACTCCGGTCGGCACGCATTTAAGAATCGGCTGGTCGAATTGGGCTATGATCTGAATGATGATGACCTGAATGTCGCGTTTACCAAATTCAAGACCCTGGCCGATCTGAAAAAAGAGGTTTTTGACGAGGATCTGGACGCCCTGGTGGCGGAAGAGTTTATGCGACCGACAGAAAAATATCGGTTGGGCCACATTACGGTGACCTGCGGTTCCTTTGCTGTGGCAACGGCTACCGTACAGTTGGAAATCGACGGTAATCCAGTGCGGACGGCCGAGCTGGGCGACGGACCGGTGGATGCAACCCTTAAGGCGATCAAAAAGCTGACCAAGACCAAGGCCAAGCTGATTCAGTACAATGTCGGTTCCATCACCGGCGGTACCGATGCTCAGGGTGAAGTAACGGTACGGGTGTCTGACGGTGACCAGACCGTGGTTGGGCGTGGCTCGTCCACCGATATTATCGAGGCATCGGCCAAGGCGTATGTGAACGCCCTGAATCGATTACTTTCTCGCAAGGGACCGCTGGAAGGATTGTAACCTGCTTAATTTATTATCGTGAATTATTAGAATGATGGCTGCCAAGGAATTGACAGCCATTTTTTTGTCTAGCGTGGTTGCACCGTGATTGGATTCTGTTAAGGTGTATACACTAAAAAAGACGGTCTTCTGCTCGCTACGCTCAGTGCGCAGTGTGCATGGACCTATATTCGGGAGGTAACTATGCAGCAACGTTTCAGAAAATTAGTGTGTTGGTTTACCGCGATGGGGTTGCTGTTCTCGTTGGCTGCTTGCGGAGGAGGAGGTGGTGGCACAACGGCAGAGACATCGACGCTGTCTGGCTCGGTAGAGTTCCCGGCTGTAACAGGAAAGGTAATGGCTTTAACTCAGACTGACACGACAGTAGATATTTTCGTCTATGATCTTAAAGGTAATCAGGTAAAGAAGGTAAATCCGACTTATAACGACGCAACACCCACAAGAATTTATGCTTATTCTGTTTCTGGGCTGACTCCTGGGGTTGCCTATGTGATCAAGGCCAAGAAGGGCTTGCAGATCATCAAGAAACTCATTGAGAAAGAGAAGGTTGTTGTTGGTCAAGTTTCAGATATGAAGGTTGATACGGTTTCGACAACGGCAGTGGCTATTGCTGAACAGAAGTTGAAGGTTGCACTTGGTTTGACAGCTGCATTTACCTTAGGGAATGCGCTGCCAGCTGGCGTAACTGAAACAGCGATGAGCACAAAAATTACCGAAGTAAGACCGGCATTTCTCGAGCAGTCAATCAGTACATTCCTCCAAAGTAATGGTCGTGTTGATCCTGCCAAAGTTATCGATGCGGCAACTGCCCAGATGGCTAATGTGTTCATGATTGTAGTTAAGGCGGTCGAGAGCAATGTTGAACCGACTGCTTTTGTTCAGGGAAGTGGAACATCATCACTTGCGGTAGAGCAGTATACCGTTTCTGCTGGGGTGGTTACGGCACCAACAGCACCGGTAAATGTTTCTTCTACTGAGGCAGCAACTGCTTCTTCAACTGCGGCTACAAACTACACTGCGCCGACTTCGGTGGATGCAACGCCTTTCGTGACCGCTGCAAAAGCCTTCCTTGCTGAACAGAAAATCAGTGAAGCTGCCAACAGCTTCCAGAAGGCGCTGGCCATCGATCCTGCCAACAAGGATGCTATTTTCGGCGCGTCCATGACGCGGGTAATCTTGCTGGTGGAAAAGACTGAAGTAAAAGACATCATCACCAAGCTCGGTGGTGTGGCACCTACAGCAAATCAGCTTATGGATAAATCAAGTCCAGTCGGCAATCCGTTTCAGAACTTTACTAGCCTCGGAGGCGGATCTATCTCGCCGTTCAAGACGGTAGCAAATGTTCCGGCAAATAGCACCAAAGCGACAGCTCAGGCTGTGTTTACACTCTATCAAGGGTTAAAGGCCAAACTGCCCCAGCCAAAGGCTGGCAAAACAACAGCGAAGACTTTGGCCAGTGTTCCGGCAACGGCGCCAACCATTTCCGAGCTGCAGGCTGTTGTTGACAATGCGATAGTGCCGGAACTGAAAGCAGTGCTCGCGTTGCTGAAGAAAGTCGAAGCTGCCGGCTACACTTTCACCGTAACGGGATCGATGCAGGGCAATGTTAGCGGGCAGTCTGTAGTTATTGGCACTGCCGAAGTCTACGCCCTAGAGGCTCTTGTTGATGGAGCTTTGGCACTGTTGAATGTAACTACGTCGTATAACCTGGATGTGAAGGATTACGACGCTAATGGCGTGCGTAATGATTATGATAAAGTGAAGTTTGATCCGCTTGCTACGCTGACCCATGCCGATTTTCTGACCCTCAAAACGACCGACGGCGGCACAAAAATGGCAGCCGCATTGCAATACCTGAGGGATGCTGTGGCTGCTGCCAAGCTGGGCTATGCCGATGCCAAAACCCGTACCGCCCCAACTTCGGGGCAGTGGGTGATTGACCTGAGTACGTGGATCGCCACTGATCATACAAATTTCACAGATGCCCTTACCAAGATTGAAGGGGCGTTGGCTGGCGTTTACACCGTGACACTCGGCAATGGTAAGAGTTTAACTTTTAATGCCACCAAGTTCTTCACTACTCCGCTCACAAAGGCAAATTTACCGAAACTTGGCTACGATGTGGCGCCTGATGCTGCACTATCAATTAAGTATGACACACTTGCAGCGGGCGAACGTTCATATGTTAATTATTTGAATCAAACTGTTTGGTACCCGATTAACTCTGAAATCGTCCCGACTTCCGATCTGCCTGACTATACACTTAATGGCATTTTGCCAGGGAATACGTCAGCTAATAATGTAGCTGAATTCAATGGCATCCTGCCGGTGCGGTCTGGCGCGCTACTAACCGGCGCACAGGCTGATAGGTATGACGGTTTTACCACGGACGGGACGGACATTTTTGCTGTTGCTTATGATAATAATTCTGGTTCTACTGTGATAAAGAAGATCACCACCGCTGGCGTGGTGTCGACTTATGCAACACAGTCACAGGCAGATTATACGTATGTCAACGGGCTTGTCTGGTTTAATAGCAAGTTGTACGCTCTGAACTGGTCTGGTTCCTTGGCTCCGCTGGTGATTTCGGGGAGCACCTTTACCGTAAATACAGCACAGGCCATTCAGCTAACTTTAGGGCAAAACGAAAATTTCTTGCCATATGCAACCAGTAACGGGACTACTCTTTATTACACTGTCGGCGGGTGGGGCATTTCTGGTAATTACACCAAGGTATACTCGCTTGTCGGTACAACTAAGACACTCCTGTTTACCTATGACGATGGCACCTACTTCCTCGGTTACAGTAATGGCAATCTCTTCCATAACAGTGATAAACGTAATGCTTCTACTGGCGAACTTTTAGCCAACTACATCGGCCGTGACGCCAGTGCAATTGTTGGCGGCTATTTTTACGACATAAATGACGGCAAAATCATCCAATACGCCGGTACACCGCAAAACGGAACCGCCAAGGTGCTGGCGCGATTTTTCTAACTTGATTCTTTGAGAGGGCATGAGGGCGGCCAATGGCCGCCCTTTTTTTAACTTATGCGTATAGTGTTATGTATTGTTGTTGCCGGAATGTTTTATTTCCCCCGAACTGTTCACGCCTATACCGACTTGCTTGATTATTTTATCGACCGAGGCGCTGCCATTAAGCGTGGCGGGGTTGTTGCGATTAATCAGCCGCCGGAGCAAATGGATCTGCGCGCCCCTTTTTCCCTTGATACCCAAGGCAAAAAGCGTCTGGATACCTCCTATGAATACTTGCGCACGTATCGCAGTTTTAGCGGCAGGTGGAGCGGCAGTCATGCTTATGCCGAGGAGTTCTCAACGGTCGGCGCGGTTCCGTTTGCTGCCTTTGACGAAAAACTGAGCGGCAGTCTGGCTGGCGGTTATCGTCACGACTGGCGTGATTGGCAAGCCATGAACGTTCAGGAGAAGATTGACGTTAAGGAGACGAGGGATATTAACTCCTTCGGTGCTGGTGCTTATCTGAACTATGGGAAACTGGCAAAGTCTGGCGTTTCTTTGTTGAAGGTGCCGTATCAAGACAGCCCGCAAGTCCCGATTGAGTTGGAGATTTCACCGGTAGAATATGTTTCGTTTGGCTATCGCCACTGGTATCGCAATATCGATTGGAACGTGCAGATCCATTTATCCGGCCGTGATGGCCAGATTCCCGTTCGCTATGCGGAACAGAACGATGACCTGTATCTGGTGGGACGCTATAAGGAATTGTTGTATGGTAAGTTGACGGTCGATGCTCATGAACGTGGTAACAGGTCAGTGGAGGGAAAGTTAACTTTACCTGACACACTGTACCTGACCGGTGGGTATGATCGTCGGGAGTCGACTTTTGACCAGCCGTTTTTTGTCGCTAATCAGCCTGGCGGATATTTGCGCGGAACCTTTAAGCATGAAGGTTACCGAGTGGGAGTTGGAGCCGCGTTATCCCCGCGGTGGAGTGCAGAGTTTAACTATCTGCATAAGACTCTCGACTCGGTGGGAGGAGGAATTGCCTCAAGCGCTGCGGTTGTGGATTTCTGGCCTTCTCTGCTGGTAGGGAACTACAATCATTTGTATGCCGCCCAAGTGAAAACCGACCAGTACCATGCAACGGTATCGTACGTCGGCGAGCGCTGGTCGGGAGATTTAGGCCTGCAGTACATTGACATTTGGCCAATGGCGCGCTTAGACTACTGGCGCAGCGTTCTTTTCGGTTTGGGCCAAACGGGTGCGGATTCTCTGGAGCTTGACACTGATCGGATTCAGCTCATGTTTCTCGGCCTCGGCCTCGGCTATACTTTTGATAATTTCAAGGTCGGCTATTCTATGGGGCAGATGATTCCCATTGGTGCCCATGAGCGTACCGCTGAACAGTCAGGTGGTGGTGGATCAGGTGGCGGCAGTGATTCTGCTTCTGATTATTGGGATAATGTGGTTAAATTTTTTGACCGCAACCCAGGCGGATTGATCCACCGGTTAACGGTTTCAATAATTTTTTAAGCGTTCGATAGGGGCACATGCGACAGTTAATGATCGGCACGTTGTATCTATTATTGACCCTTGCTTTAGTTTTTCCGGCTCAGGCTGGCGAACTTGACGACTATTATCTCTCCCGTTTTGGCGGCATCTCTGCAATGCAGTTGACGGCGGTGGGCCAGGTTCAAAGTTCAATAAATCTGCCGATTGAACGGTGTGGCACGCCGTTGGTACGCGGTTTGCGGCAGGATTGGCCGAGGCTGCAAGCGGCAACTCAGATCGTGCTGGCGAAGCAGTTGGCTGCACCAGCGCAGCAACTTTTCTATCAGTCAACGCATTTTGTTGTTCACTATGCCCCGACGGGGCTTGATTCACCGAGAAATGCCAGTCAAACCAATGCCAATGGTATTCCACTTTGGGTTGTGACGGTAGCGGACACGTTTGAGTCGGTATACGCGACAGAAGTCGGGGCAATGGGGTACAAAGACCCAATTCCTGCTGGGCAACATTTTGATGTGTATCTGCAAAATATCGGCAGCCAATACTTGGGAGTTACGGACAGTAGCGCTCCAGCCGCCCAGCCGTATATCACCATAGAAAATGATTTTGCAGAGTTTATTAGTTCTGGCTTTACTGCTGAGCAGTTGCTGCAGATCACCGCTGCCCACGAATTCCACCACGCCATACAGTTCGCCTACACCTACTGGTTCGATATGTGGTACGCCGAAGCCTCGGCCACCTGGATCGAGGACGAGGTGTATGATGGGGTGAACCAGCTCTATACCTACCTGACGCCATACAGTCATTTCCCTGGCTACAGCTTGAATACGCCGGTTAGTACCACTACTGGCGGCGGGTATGGTCGCTGGATTTTTAACCGTTTCCTAGCAGAGAAATATGGTGTCTCCATGATACGACAACTGTGGGAAGACACTATTGATAGTGCTGAAAAAGGGTCAGACATAAATATGCTGACTTATATCGATAGCCGTCTGAATAAAAATCAGAATCCTAGCTCATTGGCAACAGAGTTTGAAGCGTTTGCCAAACAGCTATATTTAAACGAGTGGACGAGTCATCCGAATGACCTTAGTCGCTTCCCAACGTTATTGATGGCAAATTATGTAAGCTATCCGGTTAACGCTAAGAGTGGGGTGTTCCCTGGTGGTTCGTTGCAACCTTATGCCTTTGCGGCCTTTAGCTTCACTCCGCCGGGGAATGCTGGGCAAGGTGATCTGGTGCTTACCCTTAGCAGTCGCACTCCGGGAATCAAGCTGGCATTGTATAAAGAGATGAGTAGTGACATTCAACCGATAGCGGTTGATCCGGCGGCAGATAATCTTACTGTTGCATCCTTTATTGGCGGCGGTATCCGCAAGGTCGTGTTGTTGGTGATTAATACGTCAAGCAGTACCGGGACTATTAGTTTCAGTACTGATGGCAGTAAAACCACGATTCCTGTCACGGGGTTCCCACCATTAGGAACCAGCATGTCAACCGGAACTGCTATTGTTGCCCCAGTCATTGTTTCAAGTAGCAGCAGTAAAAGTTGTTTTATCGCCACCGCTGCCTATGGCAGCTATCTCCACCCCAAAGTGCAGGTGTTGCGGGATTTCCGTGACCGTAATTTGTTGACCAATCCCTTGGGCCAGTCTTTTGTTGCCTGGTATTATCGCTGGAGCCCAGGCGCAGCGCGTGGTATCGCTGACCGGCCGCTGCTAAGATTGGTTTGCCGTAGCGTGTTGACCCCGTTGATTTTGACGATTGAACATCCGCTGGTAGTATTTTCAGGCGTGTTTGCTCTGGCTTCGTTGGGGACCTGCTGGCGGCGACGAACTGTGGAGATGGAACGTTAGGCTGGTAAAGATAAAAAAAGCCCCGCCAGTTTTGCTAGCCGGTCGGATAACGTGTTGAAACTGGCAACTACTTGAAATTAAGTAGTTAGCTAGTTTTTATAAGTCCTTGTTGTTACAAAGGATTTATTTTTTCAACACTTTAACCGACCGGCTTGCCAGTTTTGGCGGGGCTTTTGTGTCTAAAGACCGATGAATCTATGCTTTTTTGACGTTGGCAGCCTGCAGACCTTTGGGGCCGGTTGTCACTTCAAAGGTTACGGCCTGACCTTCGGCAAGCGACTTGAAGCCGTCGCCGGTAATTGCTGAGAAATGGACGAATACGTCATCGCCATTGTCCTGCTCGATAAAACCAAAACCCTTTGCATCGTTGAACCACTTAACTTTTCCTTGCGCCATTGTACTGCCTCCTTTTTTCCGGTTATTGCCGGACTACGTAAAATACTGCAGTTGCCGGAGTCTTGAGGCAGGACCGCGGGCTACGATAAACCGGTCCGAGTTCCTGATGCTGCAAAAACATCCGATACGTACTGCACCCAGCACAATTTTACGAATTGACTGGGACTTGTCAAGAAATTTTCTGTCAAAAAGTCTTCTGGGTTCTCCTCTAAATTGCTCATGATATTGAGCATATAGGAGCATCAGCCATCTGTTCGCTTCTAATACTGATTAATCCGGCCGATGAAGGCGGTCAACAAACCATAGTGTTGATGGTCAAATTTGAAGGCGATGCGCGGTAAGTGCAGCAGGTCTGGTTCGTCCTGCTCCTCTGGGAACGCACTGACCTTCTTGATTGTCTCTCCCTGCATGCGGATCTCGGGGAACTCGAGCGATAGCTCACTGAGTTGGTTGTCGTCGAGTTCCTTGTTCAAGCGAATGACCATGGTGCCGTTGATGAAGCGGATTGAATGATAGTTTTTATAGAACTCGTCAATGATTCTGATGGCTTCATTTTCATCTTTGGTGATGCTGAAAATAGAAAAATCCTCGGCAGAAATCAGGCCGCGCCCAAGGAGCTGGGCCTTGATAAACTCCAATAACTGCTCCCAATAGCCGCTTTCGTCATCTACCAGCACCAGCGGTTTAGGGCTGGTTTTACCGGTCTGAATCAGGGTGAAAACTTCCATCGCTTCGTCGAGGGTACCGAAGCCGCCGGGGAACACGGCAATGGCATCGGCCTCTTTGACAAAGGCCACTTTGCGGGTAAAGAAGTATTTGTAGGTGACCAGTCGCGGGTTTTTGTACATGACCGGATTCGGCGATTGTTCAAACGGGAGCCGGATATTGGCGGCGAATGAGTTGTCGCTGCCCGCCCCTTGATTGCCGGCCAGCATGATGCCCGGGCCGCCACCGGTAATGATCATGTAACCAAGATCAGCCAGCTTTTTGCTGAAGCGGATGCACTTCTGGTAGATTTCTTCACTCGGCTCGGTGCGGGCCGACCCGAAAATGGTTACTTTCTTCCGGTTGCGATAGGGGGCAAAGACCCGATTGGTGTAGCGCATTTCCTTGATGGTCGTATTCAGCATTTTCAAATCTGCCGGGTACGGGATCGTTTGACCGCTTTTCAGCACGGCGATAATCATTTCCCGGACAATGGCAGGCTGATAGATTCCGCCCGCCCTTTCGATCAGGCTGGTTATAAGCTCCTCTATTTCATCGCTACATTGGGAAAAACTCAGTTCCATGTGGGGGTCCCTCCAGGATTTGCGGTAGTATAGCACCCACTATGACACCAGGCAAATGATCGGGCCGCGTTCCATGGTACCGAACAATATTTAATTTGATTTGTCGCTGCTGTTTGTTTAGAGTTGGCGCACGTTTGCGACTATTCAACACGTGAAAGGTATTCAGCGGATGGGACAGACAATTGCAGAAAAAATATTTGCCAGCCACTTGGTGGACGAGCCATTTACCGGGACGAAGGTGCTGAAGCTCGATGTGGTCATGTGCCACGAAATTACCACGCCGATCGCCATTGCCGATCTCCAGGAGCGGGGCAAGGATCGCGTCTTTGATACGACAAAAATCAAAGCGGTTGTTGATCATGTGACCCCGAGCAAAGACACCAAGACGGCGACTCAGGCCAAGATGCTGCGGGATTGGGCACGTCACCACAGCATCAAGGATTTCTTTGATGTCGGTGCCAATGGGGTCTGTCACGCCCTGTTTCCCGAAAAGGGATTTATCCGGCCCGGCTACACCGTCATTATGGGTGATTCCCATACCTGTACCCATGGGGCCTTCGGTGCCTTTGCTGCCGGCATCGGCACGACTGACCTGGAAGTCGGCATCTTGAAGGGCGTTTGCGCCTTTCGGGATCCAAAAACCATCCGCTTTGATGTGACTGGCACGCTGCCCAAAGGGGTCTATGCCAAGGACATCATCCTCCACATCATTGGCCTGATCACCGTGAATGGTGCCACTGACCGGGTTATGGAGTTTCGCGGGCCGGTGATTGATGCCATGAGCATGGAATCGCGGATGACCCTCTGCAATATGGCAATTGAAGCCGGAGGAACCTCCGGGATCTGCCTGCCGGATATGACGACCGTTGAATACCTCTGGCAGTTTATTCAGGGTGAGTACGCCAGCAAAGATGCGGCCCTGGCGGATTATCAGCAGTGGAGTTCCGATGCTGATGCGGTCTACGACAAGGTCATTACCATTGATGTAACCAATCTTGAGCCGGTGGTGACGGTTGGCTATAAGCCGGACCAGATCAAAAAGGTCAGTGAAATTGCCGGCGAGCCGGTCGATCAGGTTTATATTGGTTCGTGTACCAACGGTCGTCTGGAAGATCTGCGGATAGCAGCACATATTCTCAAGGGGAAGAAAATCGCTCCGAACGTCAGGGGTATCCTGTCTCCGGCCACGCCGCTTATTTATCAGCAGGCGCTCAAGGAAGGGATTATTGATATCTTCATGGACGCGGGTTTCTGTGTCACCAACCCGACCTGTGGTGCCTGCCTGGGCATGAGTAACGGCGTGTTGGCCGATGGCGAGGTCTGTGCTTCCACCACCAACCGCAACTTTATGGGGCGGATGGGCAAGGGGGGGATGGTACACCTGATGTCACCAGCCACCAGTGCAGCAACGGCGCTTGCCGGAAAAATTGCTGATCCGCGACCGTATCTGTAGCTAATCTGGGGAAGTTCAGTTCCCTTCGACTCCGCTCAGGGAACATATGGGCGCTGAGCGGAGTCGAAGCGCGTTTCAAGAAATCACTAATCACTAACTTCCTCGCAAGGAGTAAATAGATATGAAAGAATTTGGCGGGCCGGTTCTCTTTCTTGATCGGTCGGACATCAACACCGATGAGATTATTCCGGCCAAATACCTGACCGAAATTACCAAGCAGGATTTGCAGCCGTACATTCTCGAAGACCTGAAGCTCCCTGGTTTTGCACCGCAGGGAGATAAAACAAAGGCGGCGCGAGTTATCGTTTCCCGGGCGAACTTTGGTTGTGGTTCATCCCGTGAGCATGCCCCATGGGTCTTTGAAGTCAATGACATCACTGCGGTAATTGCCGAGTCATTCGCGCGAATATTTCGCCAGAACATGTTCAACTGCGGCATGGCAGCCATTGAATTGCCTAAAGCTGATCTGGATCTGATCTTCAGTCACGCAGAAGATGCTGATGCGGCAATGACCCTGGATATTGCGGCGCAAACCCTGATCATGACTGGTGGCGGAAAGCAGAAGACCTTCAGTTTTGAGATTTCCCAGTTTGACAAAGCCTTGGTGCTGGCCGGTGGTTGGGTCGACTACGCCGATAGCAAATACTGACCAAGCCGACACTAGCTTCTGCTGGGCAAAGGCTCACCGGGTAAGGTGGGCCTTTGCCGGTTTTGGTTAGGTATCCCAGTTTGCCTATTCCTGTTGACTGAACCGGTCGGCGCGGCTACTATCAGCAATCTTTTTCCCCTGGGAACTCAATGATTTCAAGAAAAATCACCCTTAGTCTGCTTTTGGTTGTCTTGTTTGCGGTGACGGGCAGCAATGCTGCCGACCAGTCACCTGCGGGGGATATCGTTACGGTCTGGCCGTTGGTGGATTACCGGGAAAGCCCGGCCGAGGGGTATTGGAATCTTTCGCTTCTGGGCCCACTGTTCAAGCTGCAGCACAAAGGCGTAGATACGGACGTGGCTTTGCGGCCGCTGGTCTATTCGCGCCAGAACAGTGATAATAAGTCGACCGACAACGACTATCTCTATCCAATTGCCTCGTCCCAGAGTTCCCCGGATGTTACCCGTTTCCAGATTCTAAAATTAATCAGTACCGATCTGTTCCGTAAGGATGAACCGGAAAATGCGGAGCAGACCAACATGCTCTTCCCGTTTTACATCAGCGGGACCTCAAAGAAGTATGGCCCCTATACTTCGATCCTGCCCATCTATGGCGACATCTACGATCATTTCTGGCGCGACGAATACCATTACGTCCTCTTTCCCCTGTATGGCCGCACGGTGAAGGATGGCGTCAATAGCTACAACGTTCTGTACCCGTTTTTTGGCGCCACCACCGGTAACGGTGCCAGCGGCTTCCGGATCTGGCCGCTCTACGGGCAGACTGCCAGAGCGGGCGACTTTCAATCCCGCTTTGTCCTCTGGCCATTTTTTACCAGCTCAATCACTGGTCAGTCTACGGACAATCCGACGAGCAAGACGGCACTTTTCCCCCTGTATGATCGGATGACGTCGCCCAAAGCTGACAGTTGGCATCTGCTCTGGCCGTTTTTCGGCCATGTGACCAACAGGGACAAAAACTACGAGGAGTGGGATTTCGGCTGGCCATTCTTCTGGTCGGCATCGGGACCCGGCCGCAGTGCGCTGAGCGTCATGCCGCTGTTTATGACGGATCGCAGTGGTGACTCCTGGCGCTACTGGGCACTCTGGCCCCTCCTGAAGCATGAGGAAATGCAGTCGGAGCACTATCGGCATGAGCGGGATCGTTTGCTGTTTTTCTTTTTCACCGATCAACGGGAAAGCTGGTTAAATGATGGTGTCAGTCGCCGTCATACCGCCCTTTGGCCCTTGTTCAATTACCAGCGGGATCCGCAAGGGTTGCGGACACTTTCAATTCCGGCCCCGGTCGAATCGTTTTTGTCACGGGACGAGATTGATCGCAGCTGGGCACCATTCTGGCGCCTCTATATCCAACGGTGGAACGAGCAGGGGGATTCGGCGGTTTCATTTCTCTGGAATCTGTACTGGCATGAATCCCGTGGATCCCAACTGGCGTACGAATTGTATCCGCTGATCAGGTTCCAGGGCGAAGATACGCGCAGCGACTTCCGTTTCCTGAAAGGGCTGGTAAGATATCGTAATGAACAAGGGAAAAAGAACCTTTCATTTTTCTGGCTTCCGATGGGAATTTCCTGGGATTCAGCGTTGACGGCATCTGGAGGTACGCAGTGAAGGGGTGGGTAGAGCGTCTCGGGGGAAAAATACTCAGGTTTCATGAGATACTTGGCGAGATGCTGGTGCTGTTGGGGCAGACTGTCTATTTTTTTCGGGAGGCCCCCCGCAATCTGCCGAGCATCTTTACCCAGATGCTGATTGTCGGTTATGAGACCTTGCCGGTGGCATCGGTCATGGCTTTTTTCGTCGGCATGGTTCTGGCCCTGCAGACCGGGGTGGAACTGAACAAATATGGCGGCCAGAATATCATCGGTGCCATTGTCGGCCACTCCATGGTGCGGGAACTGGGGCCGGTCATGACCAGCTTCCTGGTGGCAGGGCGCGCCGGTTCAGCCATGGCTGCCGAATTAGGAGTCATGAAGGTCTATGAGGAAATCGATGCCCTGAAGACTCTGGATATTCACCCGGTGCGCTACCTGGTCATGCCCCGGTTGATCGCCTGTTTGATCTGTGTGCCGTTTCTGGTCTTGTATGCAGATCTTATCGGCATTGTTGGCGGGGCAATCATTAGCAATGTTCACCCACAAATATTCGTTTCCTATGCGACGTATTACGACAGCCTGACTGATGCCCTGAAGTTGAAGGAAATCGGTAATGGCCTGGTTAAGGCCACGGTTTTTGGTGGTATTATTGCCTTGGTCTCTTGTTATGTGGGGTTAAAAACCAGCGGTGGCGCGCGGGGTATTGGCCAGTCCACCACCCGGTCGGTGGTCTTGTCGTTTATGCTGATTCTGGTCGCGGATTATCTGCTGACGCGACTGCTGATGTAAGGTCCCAGGGAGGAACTATGGCAATTTCAACTGAAACCCGCGTGGGCGTTTTTTTCATCGTCGGGCTGATTCTTTTCGGGGCAATGCTGGAAGTGGGGGAAAAGTGGAACCCATTTGAAAAGAAAGTTCAGCACAAAACCTACCTTTCATCGGTTACCGGCCTGAAAATGGGTGATCCGGTCCGTCTGGCCGGGGTAAACGTAGGCAGCATTACCGAGATCAAGGTCCGTGAGGCCGATGTAGAACTGACATTCGAAGTTGGCCCGGAAACGCGGATCCGCAAGGATGCCGTCGCCAGCCTGCGCCTGACCAATCTGTTGGGGGGGCAGTTTCTCAGTATTTCCTTTGGCACCCCTGGGACCCCGTATCTGGAGCCGGGCGGGGTCATTACGGGGAAGGATTCAGCCAATATTGATGTCATTGTCGATAATGTCGGTGATCTAACCCGTGACGCCAAGGTGCTGATCAATAACCTGAACAAGAATCAGGATGAAGTGCTGCATAAAATCGCCGCGATTCTGGATGACAACCGGGGAAATCTGCGGGACTCAGTCGCAAATTTTCGCAGCATCACCGAAAAGTTTGATCGGGGAGACGGTTCTTTGGCCATGCTCCTGAACGATAAGCAACTGTACGCCAATGCCGTTGATGTCACGACTAATCTGAAGAGCGTTTCCGCTAAAATTGATAAAGGGGAAGGGACGTTCGGTAAGCTGGTGAATGACGATTCCCTCTACATCGAAGCCAAGAGTGCGGTGGTCGGGCTGAAGGACGGCGTGAAAGAGATGACCGCCGGGTTTACAGACATCAAGGAGATTGCCGGCAAGATCAACAAGGGGCAGGGGACCATTGGCAAGCTGGTGAACGAGGATATCCTTTATACCGACCTGCGGGATACCACCAAAAACATGAAGGAGATCACCGAGAAGATCAATACCGGTCAAGGCACCCTGGGTAAGCTGGTGAATGAGGATAAACTCTACCGCGACACGACGGCCACGATGAAAAAGGCTGAAAAGGCCATGGAAGGTCTGGGTGACTCCGGGCCGATTTCGGTGCTGGGGAGCATCATCGGCACTTTGTTCTAACTGGATATTTATACGAAACAGTGGCGGAAGGCCGGAGGTAATTTCACTCCGGTGTTCCGCTTTTCATTTGTAAAGGATCTGCGTTATCCGGTTTGGTCCTTGCTTACGTCGCATAGCGACAGAATGCTGGTAGCCGGGGCATTCATGCCCCGGTAAAATGAAACCATTTTCCTGCGTCACGTACGTGACAGGATGAATCTTTCATGTTCTAAACCGGGGGATAAATCCCCCGGCTACATGCATTCTGCCCTTACAGGGCGTGTGAACCGTTCTGCAAAGACCAAACGGACATCGCTGATAAAGGATCACGCGCATGCAAGATGTTATGACAATCGCTATCGGCACGATTACGACCCGACCCTATGTATTTGCCTTTCTGACCGTCTACCTGATCGCGGCGATATTGCATCTGGGGTGGCGCAAAACCCTGGCTTTTACGGTTGTCGGGTATCTGATTGCCTTTGTGTCCGAGGTAAGTTCAATCAATAATGGTTTTCCCTATGGTTGGTATTACTATATCGATACCACCAGCAGCCATGAACTCTGGATTTCCGGGGTACCCTTCTTTGATTCTCTGTCCTATGTCTTTCTTACCTACTGCAGTTACGTGACCGCGCTGCTTATTCTCGGGCCGGTCAAGGCGTGGCGCGGGAACTTCGTGGTGCTGGAAACCAGCCGCATGCGGCGCTCTTTTTCCGTGCTTTGCCTGGCATCACTGCTGCAAGTCTTTCTCGATATCATTATCGATCCGGTGGCTTTGCAGGGCCGGCGCTGGTTTCTCGGGCAGATTTATGGTTATCGTGAGGTTGGCGTGCATTACGGGGTGCCGCTCTCAAACTACCTGGGCTGGCTGTTGGTCAGTTTTCTGCTGGTGATGGCGCTTCAGCAGATCGACGCCTGGTTCGATCGTAGCCACAGCAATCCCACGGGGATGAGTCTGGCGCCTTACCGATCACTGTATGGACCGCTGCTCTATTTGTCCGTGCTGATATTCAATCTGGGAATTACCTGCTGGATTGGTGAGTATCAGATGGCGACAACCGGGATATTTACCTATGTTCTGCCCTTGGCGATCGTAATCATCCAGCTGGCCCGCCGGGTGAACCGTTACAGTCGCGAGGAACTGGCGGAGCATCTGGGCGACTATCCCCATTCGCCGGCAGCAAAGCGGGGCAATTAGGCAGTCATAGTCAGCAGGTCACAGACCCCGTCGGCCAGGGCAACGCCGGCAATGTGGCAATTGCGGGACAGGCGCAGCAGTTGCGGGATGATCCATGGCTTTTTCGCCACTGTCAGCAGTACGCGCCAAATTTGCAGGTTAAATTCCCCATCACAGAATTCATCCAGGCTGAACGTCAATTCCTCTTCAGCCGGGTCGCTGATGGCTCGCAGGGCCAGGATCGGCACCCCTGCCTGGCTGGCGAGTGTGGCAATGGTTGCGGTTTCCATGTCCAGCACCGGATGGGGCAGGTCAGCGGGCAAGTGGTGATCCGCAGCGGCTTTGCTCACGATGTGACTGGTGGTCAGGATGCTGCCCACGACCCGGTTCCGCTGCAGAAAATCATTGCTGACGGTTACCGATGCCAATGGCGATACGGGAACCGCGATAATCCCGTCAAAGAAATAGACCCCAGAACCGAGCACCAGGTCACCAACTGCCAAGCCGGGCCGGATCGCCCCACCGAAACCGATCGTGTAGATTGCGGACGGGTGCAGGTGCTTCAGGATGGTTGTTATTGCTTCACGGGCATTACGCTCCCCCATGCCGGAGCGGAGCAGGCAGACGTGCTGACCACCCAGCGTGCCGTGCCAAGCGGTAAAGCGCCCAACGGAATATTTGCTGGCGTTTTGCAGCCGCTTGACCAATGGGACCAGTTCTTCCGGCATGGCGGCGATGATAACGATGGGTGCTGACATGGGTCGACTCTAGCAAAGGGTGAAGCGCTCTGCCAGATATTTGTCGAAACTTAGTGGGCGAATCTGGGAAGTATTTGATTATTTCTCCCGCCCCTCTTGATTCACCGCCACTCTCATGGTAAATATTAAAGGCTTTTTGCTGGAATAATTTAATACGATCAAGGAGCGGACAATGGCATACCCGGCAGATTTTGAAAAGGCACTCCAGGTGGGGCGCCCACCAAATATTCAGAAGTTATTCCCAAATTCCAAGGCGCTGATTGTCAGCGGTAAGGTTGTTGATCGGGCGATGCTGGCCAAGGGGAAGTCCGTTGCCATGGCGTGCAACGGCCGCAACTCATTTGTGATTCGCGGGGCTTTGCTGGCGGCACAACGGGCAAATTGCCCGATCATTATTGAAATCGCCAAGTCTGAAGGGGGACAGAAGGCCTACTGTCCGGTGAACTACTGGAACATGGCCCGCATTGTCGATGCCCTTTGTAATGAGCTGGGGATCACGATCCCCGTCGCCATTCATGCCGACCACTATGGGATCAAGAACGACCAGGATCTGGCTGCGGCCAAGGTCGAAGTGCCCACCATGTTCGAAGCGGGCATCACCTCCATTGCCATTGATGCCTCACACCTGCCTGACGATCTGAACCTGCTGGCCAATCTGGAGATCAATGCCTGTATTCCGGGTTGGGCCGGTCTGGAGACTGAGGTTGGCGAAATCAAGGGGAACCAGGGCCTGTCGACAGTCAACGAAGCCAAATTTCTGATTCAAGGTTTGAATGCGCACAACATCTTTCCTGACTGGATCGCCTTGAACAATGGGACCACCCATGGTCTGGAGGCCAGTGATGCCGGGATTCAGGTTGGGCTTACCGCCGATATCCATAAGGCCCTGACCACTTACAAGGTCAATGGTGCGCAGCACGGCACGTCGGGCAACAGTTCGGAGCGGTTGCGGGAAATCGTCAACCAGACCGCCACCACCAAGGCGAATGTGGCAACGGCGCTGCAGATGATTTCCTGGGGACTGGAAGTTAATGATTATGGAAATGCCCAGCTTGACGCCACTGGTAATTTCATCAAGGTGCAGGGCGAGGGGATGACCGAGGAACTCTGGGCTGAAATGGTCGCCTATGCCAATGATAAGGGCTGGAAGAAGGGTGATTATAAGAGTCTGAACCTGCCGTTTGAAAACAAGCTCCTGGCCCAACCGCAAGCAGTGCGCGAGCGGATGGCCAAGCGGGTTGAAGAGTTCATCTTCAAGATGTTGGTGGAAGTCTTTAACGCCAAAGACACCGCACCGCTGGGCATTGCGGCCATCATCAAGGCCGGTTCCTATGATCTCGGGCCGAAGGGGAGCCAGCTGGAAGACCCGGCGCATTGGACCAAGGAGCAGATCATCGCACGGGCCAAGACCCTGGATGGCGACAAGGGGCCGGCCGGTAATTTTGATGATTAGCCGCTGCGCGTGATAGCGTAACGCTACATGGCCCGACGGAATATTCCGCCGGGCCATTTATTTTTCGCCGGGATTGAACACGACGGTTATTGTGTTAATAGTAATGCATTAATCGCTGTTGTTTGTGCGAGGTCGGAATGAGATGTCTGACCTCAACGCCACCTATACGCCGCTCGTGGCAGCACTCGCCCGGTAGCTGAAAGAAATTAAACTGGATGGCACCTACCGATCAAACATCGCCGCCGTTATTGGCACCGCCAGATAATCCAGCGTCGTGGCATGGATCGCTGCGCCGCCGGCTGGACCTGCGTATCTTTGCCCTGGTGCTGGGGTTCAGTGTCGTATTGAGCCTAGTAACCACATCTGTCTGGATCTGGCTGGCCTACCGCGATCAGGTTACGGTTATAGCAACCAATATTGATCGTATCCAAAGCGGATTTGTTGCCCCACTGGCGCAAAGCTTGTGGGAGTTTGACGAGGAAGCGCTGGCTGCCGAAGTTAAGAAGATCGTTTCTCAGCCTGGTATTGACTTTGTGCAGGTGATAACTCAGACCGGGAAAATATTCACTGCCGGTAGGCAGCTGGAACATCCTTTAATCAGTCGCACCATTCCGATCAGTTTTAATTATCTAGATCGTCCAGTGCCGGTGGGGACACTGGTCATTGTTGGCGATTCCCGGAAAGTTCTGGCAGAGATCGGTCGTTCAATCGGACCAATCTATCTCTTTCAATTGATCATGGTTGGTGGGGTCGCCTCCTTCTTTTTCCTCCTCTTTAATCGCATGATTACCCAGCATCTGTTTGATATTTCCCGTTATCTGGTAAAAATAGGGGTGTCCACGGAGCAACCTCGCCTGGTCCTCCACCGTCGTCGCCGTAATGATGAGCTGGATCTGGTGGCCGATACCGTCAATGCCATGCGCGAAGATCTGTATGCGGCGCAACAGGCCCTGCTGGAAAGTGAAGAGCGTTATCGTACCATGTTTGAAGAGAGCCAGGCAGTAATGCTCGTCATTGATCCGCACGATGGCAGCATTGTTGATGCCAATCCTGCAGCTGCGGCATATTATGGGTACCCCTTAGACCAATTGATGACCTTTACGATCTCCATGATCAACACGCAAACTGTTCAAGACATAGAGACTGACATGCAATCAGCGGTCGCGGAAGAGATAAATTCTTTCCGATTTCGTCATCGCCTCGCCAGTGGCGAAGAGCGTGATGTACAGGTTTTCTCCAGCCCCATCTCATATAAAGGCGGCGAATATCTGTATTCGATCATTCAAGACATTACTGAGCGGGTGCAGGCTGAGCACCTCATCATAAAGCTGAATAATGCCCTTGAGCAGCGAGTTGCCGAACGCACGGCGCAGCTCGTAGCAGCGAATCATGAACTGGAGGCATTCAGTTATTCCGTATCTCATGATCTGCGGGCACCGGTTCGGCACATCAGCGCTTTTGCCAAGATGTTGGCCGAAGCGAGTGCTCCCTCGTTCTCTGCAGAATCACAGCATTTTTTGCAGCGAATTTTGCACTCTTCAGCCTTGATGGGGGAAATGATCGAAGGGCTGCTGCAAATTTCTCGTTTGAATCGAACGCCGCTTAATCTTGAATCGGTTAATTTGAGTGGCTTGGCAGGTGAAATTGCCGAGAGTTGTAGCGCCGAATCGACTGACTGACCGGCGGATAGAGTGGTCAATCGCCACCGATATTGTGGCCAGTGGCGATGTCGTTCTCCTGCGCATCGTGCTGCAAAATCTGCTGGGTAATGCCTGGAAATACAGCGCCAGAAAGGATCCCGCCCAGATCGAATTTGGCGCAACAGAGCTGGCTGGCGAAAAAACATATTACATTAAAGACAACGGCACCGGATTTGACAATGCGTATGCTGATCGTATGTTCACGGCCTTCCAGCGGCTGCACAACAGTGAAGAATTTGCCGGTATTGGCATTGGCCTCGCCACCGTGCAGCGGATTGTTGCGTTGCATGGTGGCAGGGTCTGGGCTGATGGTGAGACGGATGTCGGGTCGACATTCTATTTTGCGCTGGGAACTGATCGAGCGTCAGAGCCTCACTTGTGAGTCCCCATAAATCATTCCGGGCACCTTGACTGGTGCGGACGCATCAGTTAGGATGCCGCCATGATGATGCTACCGCCAAACTCAGCCACAGATAACCCTTATGGAGCCTACCGCAAATATTTCTTAGGTGCTGGTTTGCTTGTTGGTGCAATCGTCAGCGCCTGGTATCTGCTCACCTTGCGCCAACAAGCCCTTGCCAACCCTGGCCTTGTTGTTGACCCCTGGTTTAAACGGGGCTTTTTCGTCCTCCTTATCTTCTTTGCCTCTTTTTTCCAATGTAGCCTGCTCGGCAAACTATTTGCCTGGATCATGCTCAAGTCAGATCGCAAGTAATTGTTTATGGAAACAGTTGATCTCGACGTTCTGTATACCTGGTTTGCCCGGTTTGTTGCCGGGTTTAAGGGAGAAACCTCTGCGGATCAGCGGAACTACGATCTCAAGGTGGAGCACACTTCCAGAGTCTGTGCGATCATGCGGCGGCTTGCAGCAGCTGCAGGCTTGACTGCCGCCGGTTGTCGTCTTGCCGAAGCGGTGGCCCTGTGCCACGATGTGGGGCGGTTCCCCCAGTATCAACGCTACCGCACCTTTAATGATGCTGTTTCGATGAATCATGGGGCGTTAGCTGTCCAGACCTTGAAGGAACAGCAGGTATTGGCAGGGTGGCCAGCAAGTGAGTGTGAAATTGTTCTGCAAGCAGTTGCCCTGCATAATGTTTTTCGGTTGCCGACCGGGTTGTCGCCCGATTTAGGTCAGCTGGCCCAGTTGATTCGTGATGCGGACAAACTCGATATCTGGCGGGTGTTGATTGAGTATTGTACAAACAGTGGGGATGACCGGGCGTCGGCGGTGGTCTGGGAATTGCCTTTTACCGGGGAATGCTCGGGAGCTGTTCTTGAAGAGGTAATGGTAGGTCGAATGGTCGATCGAGCCCTTTTGCGTACCGCTGATGACTTCAAACTGCTCCAGCTATCCTGGGTGTTTGACCTGAATTATCGGGAGTCATTTGCAATTCTGGCAGAGGCTGCTTATATTGAAACCCTCGTTAGCCTGTTGCCGGATCAGCCTGACTGCCAGCGGGCGGTGGCGGTGGTGCGGAAGTATGTCGAAAACAGGGGGAGCGTCAGTGGGTAAACGGGTCTGGCAAGCATTGGGGGTATTGTTGTTATTGACACCGGGAATGGCATGGAGTGAGTGCCGTTGTTCGCAGCCACCTTCGCCCGAACTGCCGCCGAACCGGCCGTCAGCCGTAGAAATGAAGCAGACGAATGCAGAAATGACCGCCTATGCCGAAGCAATGAAAAAATATCGCGAATGTCTGGTAAAATGTTTGCGGGACGCCGAAAGTGATCTGAATCATGTCGTCACCGAGTGGAATGAAATGGTAGAGAAATTCAACCGCATAAAAGAAGAGTAATATTTGGCGCTTATGCCACAAGGAGACCGCAATGAATTATACAGTTTTACGTAAATGGGGAGTCGTTATGGCTTTTGCTCTGCTGACGACCGTATTAGTGCAGGGATATGCTGAAGCCCGTGCTGGCGGGAGCCGTTCCTCTGGCTCTCGTGGTTCCCGGAGTTATTCCCAGCCAGCCAGTCCGTCGACCTCGCCGTCCCGGCAGCAGGCCCAGCAGCCTCGGTCAATGCAGCAGCCATCACCAGCTGGTGGTGGTTTTCTCCGCAGTATGGCCGGTGGCATCGTTGGGGGCATGCTTGGCGGGATGTTGTTCCGTAGCCTCGGTTTTGGCGGTGGCATGGGTGGCGGCATGGGGGGCGGGATTGGGCTCTTTGAAATACTGCTGATTGGTGGCATCATCTATTTCATTTATCGCATGATCAAGAAGCGGCGTGAAGCTGCTGCCGGATACCAAAGCGGTTATGAACCCCAACAGTTAGAGCCACAACCGACCTATTCCCAGCCAATGCCGCCCGCATTTGCCGAACCGGACAACGATCTGGCTGCTGGCATTGCCCATATTCGTCAGATGGATGCCTCTTTTGCCGAAGAGCGGTTTAGCGACCAGGCCATGGACCTCTTTTTCCGCATTCAGGGTGCCTGGATGCACCGGGATCTTGCTCCGGTGCAAAGCATACTGACTGATGAAATGCGCAGTATTATGCAGACGGATCTGGACGAACTAAAGCGGCAGGGGCGGATTAACCGCCTGGAGAATATTGCCGTGCGTACGGTGGAAATTGTCGAAGCATGGCAGGAGCAGGGGCAGGATTTTGTGACGGCCCGCGTGTATGCGAACCTGTTAGATTACACAACTGACGAAGCCGGCAAGGTGCTGGAAGGGAGTACGACTGAGCCGGTCAAGTTTGAAGAATTCTGGACCTTTAGCCGGCCAGTGGGGCCGAATCATTGGCGGCTGTCGGGCATAAATCAGAAGTAGTAACTAAAGGCAGTAACGAGTTGAAAGGCAGTGACGAGTGACTGGAAGACAGTGACGAGTGACGAGTACGGCAGTGCACTGAAACCCGTCACTTGTTACTCGTTACATCTTAATTCAGTTGCCCGGTCTGGCGGAGCGCCTCGTAGAGGACGATGCCGGCGGCAGTTGAGAGGTTGAGGCTCCGGACCGGGCCGCAGATCGGGATACGAATACTGGTTGCCGGATGAGCGTCGATAAGTTCGTCGGGTAATCCCTTGGTTTCCTTACCAAAGACAATAAAGTCACCAGCCTGGAATGCAAAGGCGGCGTAATTTTGCGCCGCCTTTTTGCTGGTATAGACCAGACGGCGATCCGGATACGCCGTTGCCAGGCTCAACAGGTCTGGCCAGGTCTGAATATCTACCGCGTGCCAATAATCGAGACCGGCCCGTTTCAGTTGACGATCGTCAATGGAAAAGCCCAGCTTTCCCACCAGGTGCAGGACCGTGCTGGTTGCTCCACAGAGCCGGGCAATGTTACCGGTGTTGGGTGGAATCTCCGGTTCGATGAGGACAATGTGAAAGGGAATCGTCTGCATGGCGGCAATGCTAGCACGTTCTGGGTCGTTATAAAAGGGGGGGGGCAGTTATCACCGTTTGGGAACTGTACTTGTCGTCAATTGACAACACGCATGCGGCAGTTATTTACTTTAGCTCGCAAAAATGGTATACAATTTCGATTTTATTAATGAGGGAAATCCATGGTTTCGGCGGACAAGTCACAGATGTTGGTAAAAAGTTCACGCATTTTTATTGCGGGCCATCGTGGTCTGGTCGGATCGGCACTGGTGCGCTGCCTGACTGCAGCTGGTTACGACAACCTGTTGCTGCGTACCCGAGCCGAGCTTGATCTCACGGATCCGGAAGCCGTGGCGCGGTTCTTTCACGAATACCAGCCTGAATTTGTCATCCTGGCGGCCGCCAAAGTCGGCGGTATCATTGCCAACAGCTCCTATAAGGCAGATTTTGTCGAACAGAATCTGGCCATTCAATTGAATGTGATCCGTTCCGCGCGGGAAAATGGCGTCAAACGACTGTTGTTTCTTGGCAGTTCCTGTATCTATCCCAAGCTGGCACCACAGCCGCTCAAGGAAGAGTACCTGCTGACCGGGCCCCTGGAGCCGACCAATGATGCCTATGCTATTGCCAAAATAGCTGGCATAATCCAGTGTCGTTCAGCCAATACCCAATATGGCACCCGCTATCTGGCGGCCATGCCGACCAATCTCTATGGGCCAAACGATAATTTTGATCTGCAGAATTCCCATGTGCTGCCGGCAATGCTGCGCAAATTTCATGAAGCCAAGCTTGCCGGTGCGGCTGTGGTGACTATCTGGGGCACGGGCGCTCCGTTGCGTGAGTTCCTGCATGTCGATGATCTGGCTGCGGCGTGCCTGTATCTGTTGCAATTGGACGAAGCGGCGTACACCGAGTTGTTGCAGGACCCAACAGCGCCGGCGCTGATCAACATCGGCAGTGGCGAGGAGATCAGCATTGCAGATCTTGCCCGACTGGTGCAAGAGGTGGTTGGCTTTACGGGCGAACTGGTCTTTGATCTGGATAAGCCGGATGGGACTCTGCGGAAAATCATGGATGTGAGCCGCATGGAGCGCTTTGGTTGGCGGCATCGCATTTCGCTTGCTGACGGAATACGCCTGACGTATCAGTGGTATCTGCAACAAGGGAATCAAACTGAATGAAAAGGGTGGCTATGCGGGGATCTTTAATAATGAAGAAGTTTACCTTTGCAGGGGTTATGATCGGGCTGCTGGTGGCAGGGCCACTGTCAGCTGCCGGTGAAATGGTAGCTGATGATGGCCGGCTTGAGCGGAGAATGCCAACTGTAAACGGCTCTCGGGCGGCTATGGATTTTCCGGGGCATCCAGGCTCCGAGCGTCGCCTGGATGGTTTTATGCTGTCTGAAGGAGACGTCACCACCGACATGCAGCCGGTGCTGGAACCGTTCCGGGCAACGGATGATTCCGTGGAAAATGTTTTTGACCCCATCCAGCAGCCGGATCAGCGTCGAATGCAGAAACAGTTCACGGGAGGCGACTGGTCCCAGGATGGAGCCCGTCATGGGCAGGCGGAGGTGCGGACAGGGCCTGCAGGATCTGATGAGGGGGCAGCTAAAACCTTTATCCGACCGGATGCTCTCCCAAAGGACCTGTTTGCGCCAGGCGTACAAGAGTTGATGCGAGATCAGCAGTTTGCTGTTCCCGGTAAATCAGGGTCTGAGTTGGACATGGAGAGCCTCCAGGAAAAGGGAAGAACTGAACCACGCGTTGCCGAGCGCAGCGTTCCATCGCCGCTGGAGCGACAGGTTGGTGCCGACGAACTGCTAAGCCCGAGCCGTACGAAGCCGGCCAATCTGGCGAAAAACATTCAGCAGTTCGGGTATTCGTTTTTCCGGGAGACAAAATTCGCCGCCGACCGGAATCTGCCGGTCACTGCCGACTATCTGCTGGCTCCGGGCGACACTCTGGTGGTTACGGTCTGGGGAGCGGTCAACGGTACCTATGAGGTGCCGATCAATCGCAGTGGCGAGGTTGCCATTCCCAAGGTTGGTCCGGTGAAACTGGCCGGTCTCCCATTCGGGTCAGTCAGGGATGTGCTTAAAAACCGCCTGGCCAGTATCTATCGCAACTTCGATCTGTCGGTGAACATGGGGCGACTCAGGACCATCAAGGTTTACGTAGTTGGCGAAGTGGCAGCACCCGGCGACTATAGTGTGAGTGGATTGGGCACGGTTATCAATGCCCTGGGGGCAGCCGGCGGGCCCACCAAAAATGGCAGCTTGAGGAACATCAAGGTGCGACGCGCTGCCGGTGGTGAAGAGCCGGTGGACCTTTATGACTTCTTCACCAATGGGGACAAGAGTCGGGATATCCGGCTGCAGTCAGGAGATACCATTTTTGTGCCGGTGATCGGCCGGGTGGTGGCAGTTGCCGGCAATGTAAAGCGGCCGGCCATTTATGAGCTCAAGCACGAACAAACCCTGAAGGAAGTGCTGTCCCTGGCCGAAGGGATAACCGCCACCGGCAACCTGCAGCAGGTGCAGATTTCCCGTACCGAGGCCAATGCGAAAAAAAGCGTAATCGATTTGAACCTCGATCCGCTAAAGGCCGGGAAGCCCCTGGATGAGCTGGCTGCTGCGGTTAAAATTAATGATCTGGATGTGGTTCGAGTCTATGGCATCAGCGGGCTCCTGCGGGGGCATGTGAAAATCAGTGGCCATGTGGAACGCCAGGGCTATTATGCCATTGCACCGGGCCAACGAATCAGCGGAGTGCTGGCAGCTGATAACCTGCTGCCTGAGTACCATACCGAGCTGCTGGAAATTACCCGGCTGGTGCCACCGGACCTGCATCGGGAAAAACTGTTGCTGAAACTATCCGCCGCTCTGGCCAAGGACCCGGCACATGATATCGAGCTGAAAGAGTTTGACACCCTGAGGGTCTTTTCACGCTGGGATCTTGAAGAGCGGCTGACCGTAAGGGTAAACGGTGAAGTGCAGCAGCCTGGGCAGTACCGCCATTACTCGGGAATGACGGTACGTGACCTGCTGGTGCAGGCGGGTAATCCCAAGGCTTCAGCCTTTTTGAAAAATGCCGAAATCAGCCGGCTCAGTCTGCGCAACGAGCGGGCGCAGATGGAACCGATAACGATCAATCTGGACGAAGTCCTCAAGGGGGATCCGGCCCATAATCTGGTCTTGGCTCCTTTTGATGAGCTGAATGTGCGACGGATTCCGAATTGGGCCACGGAAAAAGATCGCTACGTCAAGCTCAGCGGTGAGTTTGTCTTCCCTGGCACCTATCCGATTTACCGGGGCGAACGGCTTAGTTCGGTCATTGCCCGGGCCGGCGGTTTTACTGACAAGGCCTATCTGCCGGGGGCAAAATATACCCGGGAAATTGTTCGCAAACTGCAGCAGCAGCGGTTGGACGAGTCGATGTCTATGCTCTGCGGGATGCAACTGCCACAGTTCCTAATATTCCGCTGAT
>JANOEC010000004.1:0-3371 GCA_031412995.1 Geobacteraceae bacterium | reverse complement strand
TGTCTCAGCCAGTGGCGCCCCTCTTTATTGTTGCCTCTCCGGCAAAGCTCCGACTCCGTATCGCTCGCCATAAAAGTGAAGTAGTTCGTGGTATCGAACAGAAAGCAATCTGATGACGGCGGCTCCAAAGCGGAAAGCTTCCCGAAAAAGAGATCTGCAATCTTCAGCACATCGTTCTCATCTACCCTGTCCCACTTTTCCCAATACCGCTGGGAAGTAAGTTCAGAAACAGCAACCGGTCTGATCTGCTGGATTGCCGTGTCAGCGTACCAGTCAGGCAGGGACCGCTTTGAACAGGCATCAACCATCCGGTTGAAAACAGCATAAAGAAAATACTCGCCCACCGAAGGCCCAGTCTCCTTCTTCCCCTTGGGAATGACAGAATCGATCAACTCGACAAGGTCAATATCCTGGTCAATCAGATTAGCCAGCCAGAGAGCGCCGAACTCTTCCGACCTGACTTTTGCAATGCCATCGTCTCCACCTGCACTACTAGCCATTTCAAGCATCCGCTCGAGAGAACCGAGGTAAACCTGGCTTACGACCTTGGGCTTTCCGTCAACACGGGCAATCTCCCGGATGTAGTAGTAGGGTCTTCCTTTTTTCATTTTCTTGTGTAAATGCGCCATGTGACAATTATAATAGTAGGGCCTTACATGTCAAGCATAAAATAGTATAACATGCTGTAATGATGACTTTTAATGTGATGTTGGGGAGATCTTGAGTAGGGTCTTACATGCTGGGGAGAGATAACCTGCTAGAATTACAGATCATTTCTGTGAATCGAATGGGCTTATCCTTAAACTCCTGTCAATGGCTTTACCTTCTGGTGAACACGAAAAACGGCAGGTTATGGCGCCTCGATTATACCGTCTGCGATAAACGCATATAGCGAGATGACTTCTTTTACTTGTTATCCAGAGGCAGGCAAGATTCCGTGACAATTGGCAAACTGACGCATGTCTGATATAGTCACGCCATGGAAAAGAGAACGCAGGAATGGCTGTCACAAGCCGAGTATGATATGGACACTGCCGAGTACATGCAGCAAGGCGGCCGCTATATCTACGCTGTATTCATGTGCCACCTTGCCGCTGAGAAGGCACTGAAGGGCTTCTATTATGAAATACGGCGGGAGTTCCCGCCGAAGTCGCACAATCTAGTACATCTACTCAACCAAATTGGCGTGAAGCCGCCGGAAGAGTTTGGCAGATTTGCCATTAAATTGAGCGAAGCCAGCATTCCGACCCGGTACCCGGTGGATTTAGCCAAGGCACAAAAAAATTATCCGGAGGACGTAACCCAAGACATTCTCGAAAAGGCTAAGGAATTCATTACATGGATAAAAGAGCAGCTGTAGACATCGTTAGCCGCTTTCAGCACAGCATCGAGGCTCGTGGAATCATATTACAGAAAATTATCCTGTACGGCTCCTTTGCTGCCGGTACCAATACGGCTGCCAGCGACATTGACGTGGTGGTTATTTCGAAGGATTTTGCCGGGAAAAGTTACTGGGAGCGTATCGACATTTTGACCGATGCTATCTATGAGGTTTTCGAACCGGTTGAGGCCGTTGCCATGACCCCGGAAGAATGGGAGAGCGGCGATTCTTTTATCACCGATTTTGCCAGTAATGGCGAAATCCTGTACGCTGCTTAACGGCTAATTATTAGTACACGATTTTGTACATAAAACCACAAATGTGTACAACTCGCTAGACGAACCTCGCAGCTGTTTTGCATGAAAATCTAACAAAATATGCGGACGTAAGTTCGACTCCCACCACCTCCAATATTTAAATTAAATCAAGTACTTAGGCTCTAACTTCTCTTCTGGTACACCATTTGGTACACAAAAACAATCTGGTAGGTTTCAAAGGAGTCTCCCCCCATGAAGGGCACGAGCATGAAAGTTTTGATGCAGCTAAATCGGCACCACTTCACTTTTGAACTAAATCAAAACAAAGTTACTGCCAAATCAAACGCAAATCACTGCCAAATCAAACGCGACGCTACAACACCGGGTCCCGTCTCTACCAATGTTCAGGACTACAAATAAAAAACAGGGACCCAAATGGGACCCTGGATATATTGAAAGAAAAAAGGACCTAGCCATTATCGGCTAAGCCCTTGATTTTATTGGAGCGGGAAAAGGGATTCGAACCCTCGACCTTCAGCTTGGGAAGCTGACATTCTGATGTTTCTTGAGTTTTCAAAATGTATCCCAATCTATCAGTTACCCCACTCATCATATTGACATTTCTATGTTTTTATCATATTTATGTTTCTAGGTGTCTTTAATTGATTCTCTATTTGCCAACTTCAAAACGGATGCAAAACGGATGCAAGGGGTCCAGCGACGATCAAAACGGATGCAAAACGGATGCACGAAAAAGGGTAAAAAATGAAGCAATTCACCGAAAGATTTCTCGCATCAATCAAACCACAAGAGAAGAAATTCGTAGTGAGAGAGGGGCGAGGATTTGCGTTGCAAGTTCTTCCTACCGGCACGAAGACATTCTTGTATATCTTCGAGCTGAACAAGCAAAAAGGCTATTATCAGCTTGGTAACTACCCCGCTATGTCCCTGGCTGACGCTCGGGTAGCATACAACGATGCATATAATTTAGTCAAGAAAGGCATAGATCCTCGCGAAGAAAAGAAAGCTGCTGCCGAAGAAAAGGCTAAGATAGCAATGGAAGCCGCACTGGAAGCAGAGGCTGCCACACGCGCAGCAGATCATTTGGAAAACTACTCTTTTGAAACTCTCACCCAAGAGAAGATCCCAAAGGACTACGTCCCTACTACAGTTGAACAGCTTGCTGCAGTTTGGTTTGTCAACTACTCTAAAGAGAACCATTCAGATCGATGGCAAGAAACCATTCTCAGTGCGATCAGAACGCACATCGTTCCCAACATTGGCAAAATGGAAATTTTATCTGTTCGACACAAACACGCATTGTCACTCGGCATGACGCAGAAAATTCCGTGGATCGGCACCGGCTGGAAAATGAACAAGCTCCGCGCCGATGCGGTGGGCTTTGCCAACACGCTCAAAGCATCTGCAATTGCCAACACCGTGTCGGCACAAACCTTCGTTCTCCCGCCATTTCCCTATATCGCCGAGGTGGCAGATATCCTGAAAGATACGCGCGTGAAAGTCGGCGCGCAGAACATGCACTGGGAAGAGCAGGGCGCCTGGACCGGAGAAATCTCCGCTGCGATGGTGAAGGATTGCGGAGCCACCATGGTGGAGCTCGGCCACAGCGAGCGCCGCACCTTTTTCAACGAGACCGACGAGGCTGTGTCATGAATCAGCGCATACTTCGCAGGGTCCTATGAAAAATTGAATCAATAATCGCATCCCATATA
>JANOEC010000003.1:0-3631 GCA_031412995.1 Geobacteraceae bacterium | reverse complement strand
AAAGGTTCAAAGTCTGCCTCCGAGAGAATAATATCCCTCTCCCCCCTTACCAGTTGCGGGTGAAATTCCTCCAGCAGCTTCAGTACAAATGCTCTCTGTCGATATGCTGCATGGCTCCTGTGACCTGCAGGAGGGCGCTTTCCCAACAGGTCACCTATGAAAGCAGCCGGGCCAGTCACAGAACTCCCTTGCTGAAACCGGCTATCGGTTTCCAGCCGTCATCAAGCAATAATGGTTCGAGGTAGCCCTTGAGCTTATTTTGGTAGGAAATCGGATTCATTGCTGAATATCCACACCATGGTTCTTCCCCCAGTTCCCAGTGTCCCATAAAGACATTAAGTACATCGCTTGGGCAGCCCATCCGCAGCAGGTTACTTCTCAGATAATGACGATTGGCGTTAAGCGGCAGGATGTAGCGTGTACCATTTGCTCCGATATAATTGGAGAGAATGCTTGAAAGGTTCTTTGGAGTTACTTTATGCAGCTCTTCAAGCTTGCCGTTTAGTAACACCAGAAATTCGTTTTCCTCGCTCAATAACTCTTGCAGTTGCGGGCTGATCTGCAACAGGTCGTTACGCAAGCGGCGACAATGTAGCCGGTACAAGTCCAACTGCTCCATGCAGAAGGATGGAATCCAGACAAGCCTGGAATTGTAATTATCGTTGAAATCCTTATCTGAAATGACAGCGAATCCCGTAACCCTATCAATAAGGCCTTCTTTCAGAATCGGGTTCCTGACGGCTCTGTATCCTGTGGCAAATCCGAACATTACCAGTGTGTACACCGTAAGCGCATTATGTCGTTTAGCAATATTGTTAAACGACAAACCAAGGCTTTTCGGCGCGGAGGTCAACTTGCCCTGAAGAAAACGAACCAATCCTTGTACCGATTCACGCGTTGGACATACCCTACTGCCGACATGCATACTGGTTTTCATTTCTGGGAGATTGGCATCAAGCAGATCCTGAATCGGAATATTTTCAATATTATTGAGGCGGTCACAGAGAACTGATGCGGCCAATAGTGCAGTCTGTTGGAGCTGAGCCAAGGGATACGAGGTGTAATGTAATGCTGTCGCTCCGAGTTTATGCTGCCGGCCGGTTATCAACATGGCTATAGTAATGTCAACATCCGAAAAATGAGACAGAAACTCGAAATAGGCGGTTTCTACTCTTTTAAGGGTAATGCGCTGATAACGAGCCTTGTTGAAGCGGGCAATAATGTTATTGATTGCTGATTCGTATCGTTCAGCACTGCGCGGAAAGAGCTTTAAGACTGACTTCTGAGGATCGCTGTTCAGCATCTCTGAGGAGTACGCGTCCATTATTTTCCGGAATTCGGGATGAATCGGCATCTGATAGCATGTCGAAACAGGATGGCTAAGGCCGTCAAGATTACCAACCAACGATTTGTATCTCTTCAGAAGATCGGCATTGATCAGCCAGCAACTGAGTTCTTCTCGAAAAACATATGCCGATTCAGTACAATCCATGGATGTATCAAGTTTCAATTTTAGAACGTCTTTCAAAGGCTTGCTTAGCCAGAAAATTGCAGTAAGTATCGCTGACAATTCCAGATTGGAAACAGTCCCTCCACTTACGTTGGCTTTAGACGTGCTGATTCTCTGCACAAAACCGAGAAATTCTTTTACCTCATACCGACTCAACGTTTCCCATCGCATCGGAAAGCGCTGGTTGCTCATGGCAATGTGGCTTGAAACTGCCCTGGTACGCATTGCATGCTGCCGTGCACTCCTGCCTTGCTGCGGGTCCTTGCCTCCAAATTCGGGTTGAGCAACCTCGATCCGTCTGACAAACTCTTCAGGATGGCACCCAATATCATCGATTTCAGTTTTCGAATCGCTTGCAAGTGAGCTGATCTGAAACCTTCGGGTAGTCGCCCTGGAATCCTCACGGTCAGGGTCTTGCGCATGAGCCAAAACTACCTGTTCAAATGTCTGGTATGTGAGTCCTCTGTGTCGCCGTATCGCCTTTCGGTGGGAAAGAGCTGTTTCCAGCAACTCTTTAATCGGGGAAAGAGCTTCCACTTGAAAGTTTTTCAGTTGGAGATAGTAATCTTCAGTGGTTTGAGTTTGGTCTGGTAGCTGGCCAAGAAGCTGATTAGATTTTGACTCGACAAGTTTCCGTAACGCCAAGGTTGCTTGGTATTTTTGAGAAATATAATCAGATGAATCAGACTCAAGGTCTCGAAGGGTCTCAATTGCAAGGCAAATATGCGCAAACAGAAAGGACAGTCTGTTGTGAAAGTTAATATTGCCCGGTAGATACCACAGTGCAACATAAAGACAGTGCGACTTGTAGTACCCCCAGAGTGGAGACCTACCGGAACCAGCTGATTTACTTCTATAGTTGTTTATTTTTATGGAAAGCGGCGCAGCAATTTCACTTATTTTTCTACATAGTTCCCCCCAGATACTCAGTTGAGAGATTAATGAATGGGTGGGATCAGTCAGAGAGAGGATACGAATGGATTCATCGAGAACCGGTAGTGCATGTAGTACGATTTGCTCCAATGCAATGAGTTTATCAGGTGCCTCCAGAAAGGTAAGCAAACCTATGGAATGCTCTCGTAAATATCCATGAGTTTCAAGTTCTTCAATCAACAGCAGATGATCATTTTGCTCATCCATCTGACTTGTCACCAGACTTTAACTTACGCGTTGCCCGGGCAATCGTGGCTCGTGATGTGCCGAGCGCTGAAGCAAGACCCGTGGCATTTTGAGCGATATTAGGTAACCAAGAGGAAACTTCTGATTGATTGAGATCAGTATCTGTTAGTAGTCGGATCAACGTTTCTGGCGGGTTTCTGAGTGATTGAAAAAGAGGTGTCAACAACAGATCCGCATGGTTCAAGCGAGTTTTTTCATTTATATCCATTTTCTTAGTCAACACCCCTACGGTAACTGAAGCGTCTGGACCCAATACCAATTTCGCAATTGTTAACGTCCGGTGCCCCATGAGGCATTCCCATTTACCCCTTGCAAGAGGGACAACGTAAACTGGATGGCACAGCTCAAGAATCCGATACGCTTCTTCACTCACCTCCCCGTCAACAAATCGCAGTGCATATTCCTCAAGTTTGATTGTCAACTTTTTTGAGTTCTGAGCTGAATAAATTTGTATAGCTTTTAACGGGATATCTAACCACTCAATGCTCCGATGAATATGACACAATTTATCAGGTAATAGCTTTATTGTAGTGAGCGGATTTGACACCATTTTGCTCCTATAAATAATTTCGATCTCACCTATAGACTCTAACACGAGGAACATTTAGAGACAATTCAGTTCCACACTAAGTTGAGGCAGGTGTCGAAATTAGTATCATAATGATTTTAAATTGTCCAATAATTTAGCCTCGAAAATAATCCTATATCCTTCAATATTACCTTGTATAACAATCTATATTTTATTTATGTACCTGTTATTTAATATTTAATATCATATAAGTAAATCCTACTGCATTTGAATATCGTGACTATACCACCTTCACACGGCAGGGGTCACTGGTTCAATCCCAGTATTCCCCTGGAAACTGATTCGTAGCAAACTTTGTAATTTCGAACTTTTTGTCTACAGGTGATTTGTCAATTTTTACCTGTTATGTTGAG
>JANOEC010000002.1:0-47584 GCA_031412995.1 Geobacteraceae bacterium | reverse complement strand
TGAGCGATGGTCAGGAAATTGTCGGAATTGGGAACAGGTAAAAATTGTGACTCTCAATCCGCAAAAAGCAGATCATAATCATCGAGAATGCTCAAAGGTGGCAGCTTAGAAAATGCGACAACTCCCTTGACAACGACCGATCTTACCCCGGCCTTGCGGGCTACCAACAATATCCCTGAAGACAAGCATCCCGATGCCGCTAACGCGATGCGCCGGTTTGTGAGCCAGGCGCGGGAACAGTTTTCCCAACCACTGGGAAAACGGATGCCATACCACGATGGCAATTTTCGTGCGGCGTATCTCCTCGCCTACTTCCCGTACTACATTGAACCGATTTACTATGCCCTCGCAGAGGCCAAACCTCTGTTCGCCGAACGGCCCAATGGGGTAATGAATGTTGCCTTCCTCGGCGGTGGGCCGGTGCCGGAAGCTCTGGGGTTGGCAACATACCTGCGTGACCATGCGCCGCACATCTCCGCTATTCGAGGCATCGTCTTCGATCGGGAAGAGGGATGGGGCAAGGTGCATCGTGAGTTGCTTCCCCTCATCGCTCCCCAGTACCTCCGGGAATCGGCGAGCCTCACCCTTGAACATAAGCCATGCGACGTGGTCAACTGTCTAGGTTCATCCTGCTCGTGCGATTCACAACTTCAGGAGACCGACTTCCTCATCTCCCAAAACTTCCTGACCTAAATCCATGCCAACCGGGACAAGGCATTTCACACCTTCCGGAACATCCTCGAAAAATCAAAATGTAAGGCAATGGTGTTTATCGAAAACGCCTATGATGATACATTCCACTTCATGGGTGAGTTGGCTGACTGGCTCTACGCTCAGGGGCTAACCAAAACGAAGGCTGCCCCGCAAGAATTTTGCATCCGGCCCCGGATCGCCGTTCCCCAACCGCTGCTCGACAACCTCTTCACCGGGGAAGGGCTACTGTGGCCAAAGCGCAACGTTAAATTCAACCGCATGATTCTGTCCATCAAGAGGTAATCATGGCCATCATTTCCGCCAGCCGCCGCACCGACATTCCGGCCTTTTACGCCGACTGGTTCATGAACCGGATTCGGGCCGGCTATTTTTATCGGGTCAATCCCTTCAACACTCACCAGGTGACCGGATTCAGTCTGGCCGTGGATGATGTTGATGCCATCTGTTTCTGGACCAAAAACCCAAAGCCCCTGTTGCAGCAGCTGGGCGAACTGGATGATCTCGGTTACCGCTACTATTTTCAGTTCACCTTAAACCCCTACGATGCGGCTTTTGAACCGCATGTCCCTCCCCTGCCGGAGCGCATTGCGACCTTCACTGAACTGGCTGGTCGCATCGGACCGCAACGGGTGGTTTGGCGCTATGACCCGATCATTTTGAGCAGCGCAACTCCGCTGGCCTATCATCTTGAGCAGGCGGAAAGTATAGCAACCCAGCTCAGGGGAGCTACCCAACGCCTGGTCTTCAGTTTTCTCGATTGCTATGGCAAGGTTGCAGGAAGGCTGCAGGAGCAAACGGGGATCGTGATTTCCGATATCACGGTCCCGCACCTGCGGGGAGAGTTGGAGCAGCTGGCCTGGGGGCTGAAGAACATCGCGGATGCGAACGGCATGCGGATTCTTTCCTGTGCCGAGGAGGTTGATCTTTCAGTAATCGGCATTGAGCACGGCAGCTGTATTGACGGCGAACTGATCCGCGAACTGTGCGGCGGCAGCCACAACTTTGTCAAGGACAAGAATCAGCGTGGCACCTGCGGTTGCGTCGAATCGGCGGACATGGGAATTTACAATACCTGCTTTTTCAAGTGTGCCTACTGCTACGCCAACATGCACGAGACCACGATTGAAGCGAATCGCCAGCACCACAATCCAGACAGCGCCTCTTTGTTGTACGACTACAGCGGAAAGATCGAAATTCGCACTGATTCGGCCAAAAAAACGAAGTCAAAGAAAAGCGTGGGATGCCAGCCGGAACTGTTTTAATGCATGGCACCGCGTCATTTCGGCAAGACCTTCAGGCAATCGTATGGCGGATATCTTTCCCTTTCACCATAAAAATGACCATTTCTGCCACGTTGGTGGCATGGTCAGCAATCCGTTCCAGGCACTTGGAAATATAATTGATCTTGATTGCCCGGGAGATGGTACTCGGGTCTCCGGTCATGAAGGTCAACAGCTCCCGCTGGATCTGCTCGTTCAGGTCGTCGACAAACTGGTCGTCAGTGCAAACCTTCACTGCCAGTTCGGCATCCCCCTTCACAAAAGCGTCAAGCGATTCCTTGACCATGTTGACGGTCCAGGACGACATGCGCGGCAGGTCGATGTAGGGCTTGAGCGGCGGCTCGTCGTTCAGTTCAATGGCGCGCTTGCTGATGTTGCAGCACTGGTCGCCAATTCGTTCCAGATCAGTGACAATCTTCAGGGCCAGGGTGATGAAGCGGAGGTCACGGCCAGCCGGCTGCCGCCGCGCCAATACTTCCAGGCAACGCTCGTCGATCTCAACTTCCATGCCATTGATCTGATGGTCAAAAGCCAGCACCCGTCGGGCCAGTTCACTGTCCCGTTCCACCAGGGAGCGCATGGCGTCAGCGATCATCACCTCCACCTTCCCCCCCATTTCCAGCAGGCGGGTCCGGATATCGGTCAGCTCAGTATCAAATTTTTTGCTGTAGTGTTCTCGTTCCATAGCTAACCAAACCTTCCTGTTATGTAGTCTTCTGTTCTACTCTGCACTGGATTAGTGAATATTTTCTTAGTTGGGCCATCTTCGATCAAATCACCCATATAGAAGAAGGCTGTGGTATCTGAAACCCGCGCCGCCTGCTGCATATTGTGGGTGACGATAACCACCGTGTACTGTTCTTTCAACTCGTCGATCAACTCCTCGATCTTCATGGTGGCAATGGGATCAAGGGCCGAACATGGTTCATCCATCAACAGGACATCCGGCTTGACGGCAATGGCCCTGGCAATGCAGAGCCGTTGCTGCTGGCCACCGGAGAGAGCCATGGCGCTGGTCTTCAGCCGATCCTTGACTTCATTCCATAAGGCCACCTTCTTCAGGCAGGTCTCGACTATTTCCTCGGCCTCGGCACGGGCAAGACGCCCCACCAGGGTATGTCCGGCCACGACGTTGTCATAGATCGACATGGCCGGAAATGGGGTCGGTTTCTGAAAGACCATGCCGATCCGCCGCCTGACCTGCACCGGATCAATTGACCGGTCGTAGACATCTTCACCATCCAGCAGCACCTGACCGGAGACTCGCGCCGTCGGGATCTGGTCATGCATCCGGTTGATGGCCCGCAGCACTGTCGACTTGCCACAGCCAGAGGGGCCGATGATGGCCGTAACCGAGTTGGCAGGCATATTCATGGTCACTTCATTCACCGCCTGAGTGACACCAAAGTGAACACTCAATTTATTGAGTTGTAATTTTTCGATCATGGTTGTTCCTTCTCAAACACTACGGGTGTTTCTGCCGATAAGCCGGGCCGCCAGATTCAGCCCCAACATGGTGGCGGTCAGGACCAGAGCCCCGGCCCAGGCCAGCTGATGCCAGTCCTCATAGGGTGAAATGGCAAAGGTAAAGATTTGCAGCGGCAACGCCGCAATCGGTTCGGTGGGGTTGGCACTCCAAAATTGGTTACCCAAGGCGGTGAACAACAGCGGCGCCGTCTCCCCGGCTACCCGGGCAACTGCCAGCAAAGCCCCGGTCAGGATACCGCGGCGGGCAGTGGTCAGGGTTACCTTGAGGGTCGTTTTCCAAAACGGCACCCCCAGGGCCAGTGATGCTTCGCGCAGGGCGCCAGGCACCAGTTTAAGCTGCTCTTCGGTGGTGCGGAGCACAATGGGGATCATGATCATGGCCAGCGAGACGGCGCCAGCCAAGGCAGAAAACTGCTTGAACGGCACCACCAGCAGGGTGTAGGCCACCATGCCGCTGATGATGGATGGCACCCCGGCCAAGACATCGGCGCTGAAACGGATTATCGTTGCCACCCGACTGCCGCCGAATTCAGCCAGAAACACCGCCCCCAGCACCCCCACCGGCAAACCAACCGTTCCGGCCAGCCCTAACAACAGCGCCGAGCCAACCAGACCATTGGCCATACCGCCGCCAGCTTCACCGGTCGGTTTGGGGATCTGGGTAAAGAAATCCAGATTTATGGCCCCGGCGCCACTCTTGATAGTGTGAAAAAGAATCAGAATCAACGGCAGCAGCACGGCCGCAGCAGCGCCGCCCATCAGCAGCAACATGGCAAGATCTTTAATTTTACGGATCCGCAACCGGTTCATGAACGACCTCCTGCCGGTCCACGGGCCACACTCCAGATCAGCAGCCGGGCAAATATATTAATGACCAGCGTTGTCGCCAGCAGGATCAGGCCGATATTCATCAAAGCGCCGCTATGCAGGGCATTGGTGGCCTCGGCAAATTCATTGGCAATGACGCTCGGCATGGTATAGCCAGGGGCCATGAGTGACAGAGAAATTTGCGGGGTGTTGCCGATTACCATGGTGACGGCCATGGTCTCGCCGATCGCCCGGCCCAGACCCAAAATCACTGCCCCGAGAATGCCGGACTTACCGTAGGGAAGCACGGCGGTACGGATTACTTCCCAGCGGGTGCCACCAAGGGCCAGTACCGCCTCCCGCTGCACAATCGGCACGGTCAGCAGTACTTCGCGGGTAATGGCAGTGATAATCGGGGTAATCATTATTGCCAGAATCAGCACCGCCGCCAGCATACTGACCCCATAGGGAGCACCGGTAAAAAATGGCAGAAAGCCAAGATGCTCGATCAACCAGGGTTGGACCGACTGCTGCAGCCATGGAGCCAGAACCAAAACGCCCCAGAGACCGTAAATGACGCTCGGAATGGCCGCCAGCAGTTCAACCAGGGTGGCAATGACAGATCCTAAACGATGCGGGGCGATTTCGGTAATAAACAGGGCCGTCCCGATACTCAAGGGCGTGGCGATGGCAATAGCCAAAAGTGATGAGACAATCGAGCCATAGAGAAATGGCAGGGCCCCGAACTTCTCCTGCACCGCATCCCATTCGGAACTGATCACAAACGGCCAGCCAAAAGCCTTGATGGCCGGCAGGCTGCCGAGGACAAGTTCTCCCAGCATGGCACCGAGGATCACCAGAATTACCAGCGCTGCCGCCATGGTCGCCCAGCGAAAATACCGATCCGCCAGCCGCGACCGGTTCCCGTTGCTGGATGGTTCAACCTTTTCACTATTTTCGGTGGAGCTCTTCACCATTTCCACACCCAGTTGTCGCCTGTTTGCCGCTTTCGTAGCCATACTGTAACAATCCGATCTTCAGAGAAAAGCCCCCGCCGGCTCACTGCCGACAGGGGCACGTACCGTCTGTTATTTAATGGACTGAATGGTCTTGTTAACCATTTTTACTACCGACTCAGGCAGCGGGGCATAGAGAAGCGGAGCCGCCATCTTCTGTCCCTGGTGCTGACTCCACTTGAGGAATTCCACTATCTTCTTGCCTTTCACCGCATCCTTTTGCTGCTCGTAGATTAACAGCCAGGTGAAGCCAACCACCGGATAGGTTTCCTTCCCCGGTTGATTCACCAGCGAAATCCGGTAATCGGCCGGCATTTGCTTGACTGCCCCCGCAGCGGCCGCACTGATCGCCTTAATGGTTGGCTCAACAAACTGCCCGTCCTTGTTCTTCAGTGAGGCGTAGGGAAGTTTGTTTTCCACTGCATAGGCCAGTTCGACATAGCCGATCGAATGCTGGGTATTCTTGATCAACCCGGCAACCCCTTCGTTTCCTTTGCCACCCAGACCCACTGGCCATTTAACCGCCGCCCCGGTGCCAACCTTAGTTTTCCAGTCCCCGTTTACTGCTGAAAGGTAGTCGGTAAAAATGCTGGTGGTACCACTGCCGTCTGAACGATGAATTACGACAATCGGCTTGTCGGGAAGGGTAACTCCCAGGTTGTCGTTGGTGATTTTCGGGTCATTCCAGTTGGTAATCTTGCCAAGAAAAATATTTGCCACATCTTCAGATGTCAGCTTTATACCTTTGGGCACCCCAGGCAGGTTGTAGGTAACAACCACTGCACCCATTACTGTGGGGATATGAAGAATTTTCCCCGGTGCGGCCTTCAGCTCAGCGTCGGTGAGAAACTTGTCAGAGGCGCCGAAGTCAACGGTCTGGGCGGTAATCTGCTTGATGCCGCCACCGCTGCCAATGGATTGATAGTTGAATTTACTGCTGGGGTCAATTTTGGCGTACTCGCTGAACCACTTGGAATAGAGTGGGTAAGGGAAGGTGGCGCCTGCCCCATTAATCAGCGTTGCAGCCAGCGCAGGCACTGCAGAGAGGGTAAGCAGGGCTAATGCAATCAGAAATCTTTTTGTCATGTACAGCCTCCGAACTATTTTGTCGTTGATGGTATAGCTGCACCATACAACAGCTTTGTGACAAACTTGTTACAACTGCGCCACCCCTATGTCACAATATCAGAACTTTTCCCGGACCCGCCGTGGCGAAGATCGTACTGCCTCTATCCGCACGCACGTCAGAGAGCCCACCAGGGCCTGTAGCATAACCAATTCCAGCCAAGTCATCACTTTTGCTCGTCGCATTACGCGCTCCTTATCGTCATTTTGACCACACGATTGCCGGCAATCGTGACAACCAGATGACAGGCGCAAACAGTTCGATGAAATCAAACTTATTGTTGTACAGGAAGAGTGAAAGAGAAGGTTGAGCCAACACCAGGGGTGCTTTCGACCCCGACCGTGCCGCCATGCAGGAGCATGATATGTTTGACAATGGCCAGACCGAGGCCGGTCCCGCCACCCTCGCGATTGCGAGATGGGTCGACCCGGTAAAAACGTTCGAACAGCCGGGGGAGATGTTCCGGTGCGATCCCCGGACCAGTGTCGTTGATCCTGACTGTAAGTTTGGCAACGCCAGTGTCAGCAGACATGCGCACCTTGCCACCAGCGGGAGTATAATTAATGGCATTATCCAGCAGGTTGAAGAAAACCTGCTCCAGCCGTTGGCGATTGGCAGCGACCACCGGCACATCCACCGGAATTTCATTGGTAACTGTCACCCCTTTAGCGGCCGCTTTAGCCTCCAACAGACCGCTCACGGCCGCAGCAACATCAACCAGGCGCACCGACGCCAACTCGAGCGAGAAACCGCTGACCTCCAGCTCTGACAGTGCCAGTAAATCAGCAATCAGACAGGCAAGGCGATCAGCATGGCTCCGGATGGTGGTGACAAAACGGGTCGCAGTGGCGTGATCACTGGTTAATACCCCGTCAAGCAAGGTTTCCGCATACCCTTTGATCACGGTAACTGGCGTCCGCAACTCATGGGATACATTGGCGACAAAATCCCGGCGTACCGCTTCCAAGCGCTTCAAGTCAGAGATGTCGTGGAAAACCGCAACTGTCCCCTCCTGATTGCCCAATGGCACCCAGTGCGTGGCAAAGGTGATTGCTGCCGCCGGCAGGGTCACATTGCGACCAACTTCAAGACCAGTGTCACGATGTGACTGGTACACCGCTAACAGATCGGGATTTCGACAGACTTCCGTCAAGCGGATGCCCACATAATCTTCAGGAACCTCGAAAATACGGCGGAATGCCGGATTGGCCAAGGTGATGCGTCCCAATGGGTCCAACACCACCACCCCTTCACCCATGCTGCTCAGGATAGTGTCCAAGCGGTGACGTTCTTCCTTGAGGTGCAGCATCTGCTGTTCAATCCGGTCGGCCATCTGATTGAGCACCCGCCCCAGATAGGCTCCTTCATCCTCACCGGTTATGGGCACCCGTAACGACCACTCGCCTACCCCGAAACGAGCAGCGGCATCAGCCATGGCCCGTAACGGACGACTGATCAAACCGGATAAAATGGCGCTGAACAGGAGCGCCATCAACAGCACCCCACCGACCAACGCCCCCAGCCCCAGATGCATGGTTGACCGGGCCTTCTCGAGCGAATCCAGTGGCAGTGCCAGCCGCACCACTCCTTTGCCAACAGCGCCATCGTAGTGCACACCGACATACAGCATCAGGGTGCGTAACGTCTCAGAATAGCGTACTGCTGAGCCATCACTACCGGAAAAGGCCTGATGCACTTCGGGTCTGGCCAGATGATTTTCCAGGGCTGCTACTTGTGCAGCCTGCACACTCGAATCAGCCAATACCCGGCCATCTGAGGCAATCAAGGTGATCCGGGCATGCATGGCCCCGCCCAGCCGTTCGGCCAGTTTCTGCAATGACGCATCAGCCGGCAAACCTTCAATCTGCAACTGCACGACTTTCGCTTCGCTAAGCAGCAGTGTCCGGGTTTCTTCAATCAACCGCTGACCGAGAAAATGATTACTATAAACATAGAAAAGTCCGGCCATGAGCAGGGCAAGCAGGGAATATGAGAGAAATAATTTGCCGCGAAATGAAAAATTCACTCTTGCTCCAATTTGTAGCCAAACCCACGTACAGTTTTGATTAAATCCCCGGCAACCCCGAGTTTACCCCGCAGTCGCGTTATATGGGTATCAACCGTACGACTATCCACATCGGCAGCATAACCCCAGACATCATCCAGCAAGCGGTCGCGGCTCTGTAACCGCCCCTGCCGCTCGGCCAGGGTCAACAGTAACTTGTATTCCGTACTGGTGAGGACGATATCTTGGCCGGCAACTAGAACTTCGTGACGCTCCATATCAATATGCAGAGAACCAAAGGCCAACACCTTGGTCACAGCGGGTTCGACAACCCCGCGCCGGAGCACTGCCTTGACCCGCAACAACAATTCCCGCATGGAAAAGGGCTTGACCACATAATCATCAGCCCCCATTTCAAAGCCGACTACCCGGTCGATCTCCTCCCCCTTGGCGGTGAGCATCAGAATAGGAATACGTGCAGTCGCTGCATCGCGCTTCAATTCACGGCAGACATCAGTCCCCATCATTGCCGGTAACATCAGATCAAGCAGCACCAAGGCTGGCAGCTCCTGACGCACCAGAGCAAGCCCTTCGCGACCGTCACCGACACACAACACCCGAAACCCTTCCCGGGTCAAGTTAAAGGCCAACAGTTCAGCCAGATCCTGCTCATCTTCGATGACAATAATGGTTTGCATGCCTAGAACCTACCATAGAAATGTTACAATTTCATGTCGATGGCAAAAAAACGCACGAATTGTCGTGTCTATTCATTGCTGTGCAGTGCAGGCGAACCTTATACGCTTATCGGGTAAGAAGCGGGTCAAATGGCGCTTACGCGCCACGCGCCCTGCCGGGCGCACCAAATAAAAAAACACCCAGCCGCAAGCGACGGGGTGTTTTTTTATGAAAGGCGGCAGGGTCTCGTGGGATTCTTTCCGGAGATTGCCTAAATTTGCAATTCCAACCTTATAACCCCTTCAAATCCTTGCCAGCAGCAAACTTGCCACTCTTGGAGGCAGCGATCTGAAGTTCTGCGCCAGTTTGCGGGTTACGGCCTTTACGGGCAGCACGCTCTGAAACGCTGAATGTACCAAAACCTGGGAACGTAATCTTGTCAGCGGCCTTAAGCACGTCGGTTACCGTACCGACGAATGCATCTACAGCCTCAGCTGCTGCTGCCTTGGTAAGACCTGCCTTCTCTGCTACCGCTGCTACGAATTCTGACTTTGTCATGTTCTCTCCTTGCTTTAGATTAGGGATGATGCCCCTGACTTGATTCGATCTACTTAATCAGTAGTAAAGTGTCTCTTTTACCCTATTCTACTGAATTTGTGAAGTTCATGTTTACGTTTCAGGCCAAAAATAAGAACAAAGCCAATTATACCCCCGACCTGGCGCAACACAAGCGGCTATATTGTGGAAATTTCGTCTATTGTAGCTAATCAGCTGCAAAACATTATTTACCTTGTACACTAAATCCTATATTAGAATCCTGCACGAATATCACCTGCTTGGAATCCCATGGCAACCTGATGTAACAGAGGCTGATAAAAACAAATGTTGTTACCTGAATCAGAAGTACAGCGGGTTGATGAATTATTAGGCGAGATCTGCCATAAACGATCAATAAATGGCGAGGTAACCTTAGAGTATCGCCTTAGAGGTAACAGGGTAACTCTAGTTGAATCCCGCCCTTTTTTCGTTGATCCTAACACCTGGTTTGAGATTAAAGTCGCTCAGTTTGAGTTCAACAGCGAAACGAATATTTGGACTTTATATTGGTACAACCTGAAGAACAAGCGCTTTCCGTACCCTACAGGAAGAAATAAAGATTCTCTAGAAAAGCTTACCCTGGAAGTTGAAAAGGATCCGACCGGAATATTTTGGGGATAATGTGAGACAAAAAAGAGCCAGCTGGGGGCTGGCTCTTCATGTAAAATGGTCGGTGCGAAAGGATTCGAACCTTCGACCCCCAGACCCCCAGTCTGGTGCGCTACCAGGCTGCGCTACGCACCGAAAACAGCTACTAACTCAAAATCTTTTTAATCGCCAACAACTCGGCGATAACAATCTGCCTTAATGTATCTGGAGAGGTTGCTGAGGAAGATTTCCTTGCCAGTCGCAAGCGGTTCTTTGCCCCGGCAATGGTCAGCTTTTCCGTATATAGCAGCTCTTTAATTATGCTGATTTCTTTGATGCTCTGTTGTGAGTAGAGTCGCTGCCCAGTTGAGCTTTTTTGCGGGGCAATTCCAGGAAATTCAGTTTCCCAGAAACGAATTATGGATGGTTTGAGTCCAGTCAGTCGGGCTACTTCACCAATTCGGCAATAGAGCTTGGCACCATCTGCCAACGTGCTCATTTCTATTCTTTAATGTGCTTATTCAACGATGCCTTCAATACCTGACTCGGCTTGAAGGTTAAGATCTTGCGCGCAGTAATGATGATTTCATCACCGGTCTGTGGATTGCGACCGCGACGGTTCGCTTTGTCTTTGACAACAAAGTTACCGAAGCCAGCAATCTTGATCTTATCGCCGCTTTCCAGTGTCCCCTTCATAATATCGAAGACGGTTTCCACCAGCTCGGCTGATTCTTTTTTCGAAAAGCCAACCTTTTCGTAGATCTTCTCAACGATATCAGCTTTAGTCATGTCACCCTCTTAAACAGCGTACTAGTTCGTGCAACGAGTTTGTTGATTTACCATGAAAGCAGAATGTAATCAATGATTTTTAGCGAATGGTCGCACCTAATTTTGCAATCAGCGCATTCACCACTTTTTGATGCATCTTACCGACCTCTTCATCAGTGAGTGTTCGCTCATGGGAATGGTACCGCAGACGAATAGCTAGACTCTTATGGCCGGTTGGCAGATGTTCGCCCTGGTAGAGATCAAAGATGTCCACATCAGCAAGATCACGCACACCAACACCACGCGCAGTTGACAGCACCTCTTGGTAGGAAACAGCGTCATTCAGCAGTAGGGCGACGTCACGGGTAACATCCGGAAAACGGGATGGCGGGACAATCTGCAGCTTATCGACTGCCACCTTCAGCAACGCCTCAACTGATAACTCTAGGTAATAGACTGCTTGCGACAAGGCAAAATTACGTTGCACATCCGGATGAATTTCACCGAAACTGCCGAGGCGCTGTTTTTTAGCAAAAATAGTACAGGCCTTACCCGGATGATAGTATGGCTCCAGATCGCTGCTCTCATAACTCAGATTCTGCACATGAAAATTAGCCAGCAGCTCCTCGACAATCCCCTTGGCATCATAGAAGTCAACGGTCTCGTTCCCCTCACACCAGCCTTCACTGTTACGCTGTCCCGTGAGCACGCCACCCAACCAGAGTGGCTCATGGGGCAACTCTTCACCTTCCTTGGGCAAGTACAGGCGGCGCAATTCAAAGATTCGTTGATTGACCTGGCGGTGGTTGAGATTTCTGGCCGCAGTTTCCAACAGACTGGGGACCAACGTAGTCCGCATGACTGACTGCTCTTCAACTAAAGGGTTCAGCACTCTAATGCTTTTGGAACGATAATCATCAACATTGATCAGCAGCTTTTCCGGTGAAGCCGGATGAAAAAAGCTGAAATTGATCACTTCGTTAAAGCCCTGGGCAACCATGAGATTACGCAGGGTCCGTTCCATCACTTGCTGGCGCGGAACCGGCTCACCACTCACCTCTGCCTTGGGCAAGGTTGTCCGAATATTTTCATAGCCAACCAGCCGGGCAACTTCCTCGATCAAGTCGATTTCCCGCGCTATATCGACCCGGAATGTCGGTACGGTGACGTCCAGCGTATCGACACCCTGCTCATCTACCGCAAAAGTCAGGCGTTGGAAAACGTCCTTAATCTCCGCGATCGTCAGTTCAGTGCCAAGCACCTTATTTACCGTGTTCAGGCGAACGGTAATCGGCATAGGTGTAATCACCGTTGGATAGACGTCAATGATCCCCTGGGCAACCTTGCCTGCGGCCAAATCAGCAATCAAGGCCGCGGCACGATCCAGTGCGGCAATAACCACATTCACATCAGCGCCGCGCTCAAAGCGATGCGACGATTCCGTATGCAAGCAGAGCCGTTTACTGGTGCGGCGGATGGCATACGGGTTAAAGTAGGCGCTTTCCAGCAGAATATTGACGGTCGCCGCCGAGATTTCCGAATTACCACCACCCATGACACCGGCAATGGCCACCCCTTTTGCCCCATCACAAATGGTCAAGTCAGAATTCTGCAAACGCCGCTCTTGGCCATCAAGGGAAACGAAAGGCTCCCCTTCAGCAGCACGCTTGACAATGATTTTCCCGCCGGCAAGCAGGTCAAAATCAAAGGCATGGAGCGGGTGACCAAATTCGAGCAACACATAATTGGTAATATCCACTACATTATTGATCGACCGCATCCCCACCGCATTCAGACGCTGCACCAGCCATGCCGGTGACGGGGCAATAGTGCAGCCGCTGATGTAACGGGCGGTATAACGGGGGCACAGATCCGGGTCTTCAATGGTCACGCTCGCAACGGCATTAATTGACGGAGCAGTTTCGGGCACCACTACCTGCGGCAGCCGCAACGTCGTCCCCAGCTTGGCGGCGACTTCACGCGCAATACCGATCAGACTCAGACAGTCAGCACGATTCGGGGTTAAACCGATCTCGAAGACCGTATCTTTCAAACCAAGCTCGGCGAAAACCGGCTGGCCGACCGTAAGCGAGGCAGGCAGAATGATAATGCCAGCTGACTCGTCAGCGAGCCCCAACTCCTTTTCTGAACAGAGCATGCCGCACGACTCTTCACCCCTGATCTTCGAACGCTTGATCTTAAAATCACCCGGTAGGGTTGCCCCGACCTGCGCCAAAGCGACTTTATCACCAGCCTTGAAGTTGTTCGCCCCGCACACGACATCCAGCACGTCAGTGCCATTATTGATCTTACAGACCGAAAGTTTATCCGCATTCGGATGCTGTTCCCGCGATTCAACCAACGCTACAACAACCGCGTCGAGGTCGGCGCCAATGGTCTCCATCCGCTCGACTTCAAGACCAAGCATGGTCAGGGTGTGGGCAAGCTCCACTGGGGAAAGCGAAAAGTCGACATATTCCTGCAGCCAATTATAGGTGATGATCATAGGTTCACACGATCCAGTAAGATTTAGAACTGTTTGAGAAAACGGAGGTCATTTTCGAAGAGCAGGCGCATGTCATTGATGCCATACTTGAGCATGGCAATCCGCTCGATCCCCATGCCAAAGGCAAAACCGGTGATCTCTTCCGTGTCATAGTTCACATGACGAAACACTTCAGGGTCAACCATCCCCGCACCGAGGATTTCCAGCCAACCACTGTTCTTACAGACTCGACACCCTTTACCGCGACAGATGACGCAGGCAATATCAACCTCGGCGCTCGGCTCGGTAAAAGGGAAGAAGCTCGGACGCAGTCGCACCCCAATATCGGCACCGAACAACTGGTTAACGAATACCGTCAGAATTCCCTTCAGATCACCGAACGTCACCCCCTTATCCACCATCAGACCTTCAATCTGGTGAAACATGGGTGAATGGGTCGCATCCGAGTCACAGCGATAGACCGTGCCCGGGGCAATGATCCGTAATGGTGGTGGCTGCTTGAGCATGGTCCGAATTTGCACCGGCGAGGTATGGGTGCGCAGCAGAATATTTTCATCGACAAAAAAGGTATCCTGCATATCCCGAGCCGGGTGGTCTTTGGGGAAATTAAGCGCCTCAAAATTGTAGTAATCCAGCTCTATTTCCGGGCCTTCGGCAACCTGAAAACCGAGCCCGGCGAAAATGTTACTGACCTCTTCAATCACCAGGGTAATCGGATGCTTGGACCCGTGGGTTCGGCGACGACCAGGCAGGGTAACATCAAGCTGTTCCTGAGCCAGACGGACCGCTTTGTCTGCCTCCAGTTGTCGGTTGAGCGCTTCATCAAGACGCGCCTCAACAGAATCACGGACCGTATTGACTCTCTGGCCAAACGCCGGGCGTTCGTCCGCAGGCAAGGATCCCAGCTCTTTCATGCAACCCGTAATCAGACCTTTGCGGCCAAGGTATTTTACCCGAATCGCCTGCAAGGCCTCACTGGTGGTGGCGGAGTTGATTTCGGCCAATGCTGCTACGTCTATCTCTTCCAGATGCATACTCATGATCTTGTCCTAAAAAAAAAGAAATGAGATGCGCGGCATCCCATTTCTTTTTCTGCTGTTGGCACTGAATTAAATCTTGGCTTTAGCCATGCCGGCAATTTCAGCAAACCCTTTGGGATCAGATACCGCCAAATCCGCAAGGACTTTACGGTCAATCTCAACGTTTGCCTGCTTCAGACCAAAGATGAACTTGCTGTAGGACAGGCCATTAATCCGGGAAGCAGCATTGATTCTGGCAATCCATAATGCCCGGAAGTCACGCTTCTTTACCCGACGATCGCGAAACGCATAATTTAATGCACGATCGACTGCTTCAGTAGCGCTCCGGAACAATTTGCTCCGCGCACCCCGATAGCCTTTGGCCAGTTTCAACACCTTGTTACGTCTTTGTCTCGCTTTAAATCCTCGTTTTACGCGTGGCATTTACAACTCCTTTTATCTGGGGCTTATTTTCCGGATCCGCAAGGGGAGACGATTCCTCACGGTTCGCAGAACTATTAAACTAGGAGTCTGTCGGACTTAGGAAATCAGAGCGAAAAATCGGCTGGGCGAGGACAGGTTTTGTCGATTTTGCAGGTCAACAGTTGTTCTATTGACCAAGAAAGCGGCGAAATATGGACCGTCCAGACGGATTTGCAGCAGATTTATTCTAAGTCCGACAGCCTCCTAAAGGTACGGAATCAACCGGGCAATGTTTTTCGCATCTACGGCAGAAACCAGTCCACCTTGACGGAGATTACGCTTCCGCTTCCGCGACTTGCTCGTCAGAATATGGCTGGTGAATGCACAGCTCCGCTTGATTTTGCCAGTGCCGGTCTTTTTGAAGCGCTTGGCAGCGCCGCGATTGGTCTTCATTTTAGGCATGTGACTCTCCTTCTATTTAATTACGCAATTAAGGTTATTTTTTCGGGGCAACAATCATAAAAATGCTGCGCCCTTCCATCTTCGGTTTCATTTCTATGACAGCTACGTCTTTCAACTCTTCCACAAAACGGTCCAGTACTTTTTGGCCAAAATCAATGTGCGTTATTTCGCGACCCCGGAAAACAAGGGTGATCTTGGCCTTATTCCCCTCTTCAAGAAAGCGCATAACGTTCTTGACCTTGAACATCAGGTCATGTTCATCGGTTTTAGGACGAATTTTCACTTCTTTAACGACTACATGCACCTGCTTTTTGCGGGCTTCCTGCAGCTTTTTGCTTTGTTGATATTTGAACTTGCCGTAGTCCATGATGCGACAGACTGGCGGCTCAGCAGTTGGTGACACCTCAACCAAGTCAAGTTCTTGAGCCTCTGCTTTAGCCAGAGCTTCAGCGAGCGTAATTATGCCAAATTGCTCGTTATCTGCCCCGATAACCCGAACCTCACGTGCTCGAATTGACTGATTAATGTTGACGGTTGGCTTAGCTATGGTGCCACCTCCTAGTGATGATGCGCTGCTTCAATACGAACAAATTCTATAAATTCAACAACCGTCATCGGCGACAGGTTCTTCCCATCACGATATCGGGGAGTAACCGTTGCCGTTTCAAGTTCTTTATCACCAATCACCAGCATATAGGGAACTTTTTGCAGTTGCGCTTCACGCACCTTAAAGCCAAGCTTCTCATTGCGGAAATCTTTCTGCACCCTGATACCGGCCTGCTGAAGCTGACTGAATGCATCAGCTGCATACGTCAGCTGGTTATCGGTCACCGTGAGGACGATCGCCTGAACAGGCGCCAACCAGAGGGGGAAACTCCCGGCATGCTGCTCGATCAACACTCCAATGAAACGCTCGATTGAACCCAAAATTACCCGGTGTACCATTACTGGCCGCTTGCGCTCGCCATCGGCATCCACGTAGGTCAGGTCAAACCGCTCAGGGAGGGTAAAATCGCACTGGATTGTAGCACATTGCCACCTTCTGTCAAGACAATCGCGGAGTTTGATGTCAATCTTCGGGCCATAAAATGCACCGTCACCCTCATTAACCTCAAACGGACGACCGGTATCCTGCAATGCCCCAAGCAACGCGGCAGTCGCGCGCTCCCAATCCGCATCAGAACCGATGGACTTTTCCGGACGGGTCGACAACTCCATTTCATACTCAAAGCCAAAGATGCCCATGACATCATTAACAAAGGCGATAACCCCTTTGATCTCGGCGTCCAACTGCTCTGGTGTACAAAGAATATGCGCATCATCCTGAGTAAAACAACGCACCCGCATCAAGCCGTGCAATACACCGGCCCGCTCGTGACGATGCACCGTACCCAGTTCAAAATAGCGAAACGGCAGGTCGCGGTAACTGCGCAGAGCAGATTTATAGATCATCATGTGGGCCAGACAGTTCATCGGCTTGACGCCAAAGCTCTGCTCATCCACTTCAGTAAAATACATATTCTCGCGGTAGTTGTCGTAATGACCGGAACGCTGCCACAACTCAGTCTTGAGAATCTGCGGGCCAACAACGATATCGTAGCCCCGCTTCAGATGCTCTTTCCGCTCAAAATCCTCAATGATTGTCCGGAGCATTGCCCCTTTCGGGTGCCAAATTGCAAAGCCGGCGCCAACCTCTTCATTGAACGAAAACAGATCCAGTTCACGGCCCAAGCGGCGATGATCGCGACGTTTCGCTTCTTCTATCCGCTCCAGATAAGCAGCGAGTTCCTTCTTATCGGCAAAAGCGGTTCCATACACCCGCTGCAGCATCCGATTCTTCTCATCACCGCGCCAGTAGGCTCCGGCCAGACTGGTGATCTTGAACGCCTTACACCAGGCAGTTGATGGCAGATGCGGTCCGCGACAAAGATCGACAAAGTCGCCCTGCTCATACAGGCTTACGGTATCAGCATCAATGGCTTCAATAATCTCAACTTTATACGACTCACCCAGCACAGCAAAAAACTTGACTGCTTCGTCTTTAGTCATCACCTTGCGGCTAATTGGAATATTGGCCTTGGCCAGCTCTTCCATTTTCCGCTCAATTGCCACCAAATCTTCAGGTAAAAATGGGCGTTCAACATCAAAATCGTAATAAAAACCGTTTTCAACCGCAGGGCCAATCGTTACCTTAGCGGCAGGAAATAGCGCCTTGACCGCCTGGGCCATCAAGTGCGAGGTGGAATGACGCAGAATAACCAAGCCGTCAGGACTGGTCTCCGTAATAATAGCGATCGAATCACCATCAGCTACCGGCGTAGCAAGATCCACCTGCTGACCGTTAACCACGCCAGCAATGGCCACTTTGGCCAAACCCTTGCCAATAGCCGCAGCAACCTCTGCCACCGTCGCCCCAACAGGAACAATTTTCGCTGATCCGTCTGGAAGTTTAACCGATATCTCTGCCATACCCTGTCTCCTGCACTTTCATCCACATTTAATGCGAACTTGGCTATTTATCACATAAGAGTTAAAGAACTCAACTGATTTCTTTGGTTTTAGTTCCCATAAGCGCAAAAATTACGAAACGATTGGCGAGCAATTTAGTGGTACGTGCAACATCAAGAAAAAAGGCCAAGTCTGATGACTTGGCCTTTTGGTTTTACTGGTAGGCGCGGGCGGTATCGAACCGCCGACCCCTAGCGTGTCGAGCTAGTGCTCTACCCCTGAGCTACGCGCCTGTAAAGAAGGACTTTATATCAAATATTCATGATTAGTGTCAACGTTTTTTCCAACTCATTGCAAAAACCTTATTCCGGGACAATAACCGCGCCGCTCCCCAATGATGCTGCCAACTGCTTGGCCTGAACCTCGTCAAGACGATGGCCGACCCGTACCCGATACCAGGTCCCTTTCTCTGGTAGTTGGGTCACTACAACATAGGCTGATTTACCATGCTCGGTCAGGCGCGTCTTGATTGATTCTGCCCCCGCCTTGTCTTTGGTTGAGGCGACCTGAACCGCATAGGAACAACGTTTTTCAGGACCTGGCACCGGTTTTTTGTCGGCAGACGGTGCAACGGTGCCCGCCACGGGCTTAACCGGCACCGGTGGTGCAGGATTGGGGGCAGCTGCCGGGCTTGGCACCTTCTCCGCAGCAGGGAGTACGGGAGCTGTTTTCGGCGGTGCCCCGGCCTTGGGGTTCAGGCCACTCCCCATAACACCCTTTTCACCCTTGGGCAGGGTGTCATAAAAGGTCAGTGCTGCGGGGGGCGTCTGCGCTGGTGCCGATGTACCAGCTGGAGATTGCGTGCTGGCAGCAGTCGGAGAATCGGCCGTCGCCGGCAACTGTACATTTGCCGGTTTGGCAACAACTGTTGGTTTTGGCGTCATGCGAAAAAACAGCCAGCCTGTCGCGATCCCCAGACCATAAGCGGCAAGAATTACCAACGCAAAACCGCCAACAATCATGCTGACCGGTTGTTTTTTGGTGCGGTTATTCTTCGCTGGCACCGTGCGACGTTCACGGTAATCAACAGCCATATGCGACTCCTACATCCGCTCGGGAGCGGAAACACCCAACAGACCGAGCCCGTTAGCCAGCACCTGGGCGACACGCTGCAACAGGAACAAGCGGGCTACGGTTAATGGAACATCTTCGTTAATTACCCGGTTACGATTATAAAACGAGTGAAACTCACCGGCGAGTTCCTGCAGGTAGGTCGCGATGCGATGGGGCTCAAAACTCTGAGCACTGCCGGCAACCACGGCCGGGAACTCGTTAATTACCTTGATCAGGGTCAGATCATCGGCGGTCGCCAATTGGGCAAGATCCACCTCACCTGCGGCGAGATTGATACCACGCTGGGCCGCCATTTCAAAGATACTGTGAACCCGGGCATGGGCATACTGGACATAATAGACCGGGTTGTCCAGCGACTGCTGCTTGGCCAGATCAATATCAAAGACTAATTGGGAATCAGGGCGCCGCATGACAAAGAAATAACGGGTGGCATCCCGGCCGACCTCGTCGATCAGATCCCGCAGGGTGACGTAACTACCGGCCCGCTTGGAGATCTTCACCTCTTCCCCGCCCCGCATGACGGTCACCATCTGGTGCAGCACATATTCAGGCCAACCGGCAGGAATACCAATATCCAGCGCCTGCAGTCCGGCCCTGACCCTGGTCACGGTGCTGTGATGGTCCGCGCCCTGTTCATTCACCACCCGGACAAACCCCCGCTGCCATTTCTGGCGGTGATAGGCAACATCCGGCACAAAATAGGTGTAGCCGCCATCAGTTTTCCGCATCACCCGATCTTTATCGTCACCGAAATCAGTCGTTCGGAGCCAGAGAGCACCATCCTGCTCGTAGGCATGGCCCGTGGCAATCAGTTGCTGCACTGTTTCCTCCACCAAGCCGTCGGCATACAGGCTCGACTCCAGTGAGTAGATGTCGAAATGGACATCAAATGCCCGCAGATCCTCATCCTGCTCGCGGCGTAATGACGCCACCGCAAAGCGGCGGATGGCGTCCTGATCGTGCGGATCAGCTGCGGCGGTTACCTGCTGGTCGTCGGCGTGGACGGTCTCCCCAGCAAGATAGGCCCTGGCCACATCCTTGATGTATTCACCCTGATAGCCATCGGTTGGCCAACGCGCATCGTCAGGCTCAATACCAAGGCAACGGGATTGTACTGAGAGGGCCAAGTTGGCGATTTGCTGCCCGGCATCATTGTAATAAAATTCTCGGGTCACTTCCCAACCGGTTGCCTGTAACAGTCGGCAGATCACGTCACCAATGGCGGCGCCGCGACCATGGCCAATATGTAGCGGCCCGGTCGGATTCGCACTGACGAATTCAACCTGGACCTTCTGACCGGCGCCGGTCTGGCTCATGCCGAAGCGTTCCCCTTGGACGGCAATGGCGACCAGGGTGCGCTGCCAAGAGGCTGCGGCGATGAAAAAATTGATAAATCCCGGACCGGCGATCTCAACTTTGGCAAAATTGTCATCAGTCGGCAGGTGCGCGATTAATAGTTCCGCAATCTGCCGGGGTGCCTTCCGCTCAGGCTTGGCCAACTGCATGGCCAGATTTATCGCCAGGTCTCCGTGGTCAGGATGGGCCGGCTTTTCGATCGCAAATTGCGGCACGATCCCTGACGACAACGAACCATCAGCGAAACAGGCGTTAACCGCAGCAAGAATGGCAGATTCAACCAAGTGCTTCATTTTTCCTCCTGGGCAGCTTCACGAAACTGCTCAGTCTTTGACAAATTTGTGAATTGATAGTGCGATGACACCAGCGGTTTAATTGCGCGATGCCGCTTTGGCCGGGGCAACCGGCGCATTACGACCCGGAACCGGTGCCGCAGCAGAGAGACTGGTCATAAAGCGATAGACCACCTCATTCGGTTTAACCAGCCCGAATTCACGGCGGGCAAGGTTTTCCAAATGCTGACGATCCGTACGCAACGCCTCGATTTCACGGCGCAGCCGTTCATTTTCCCGCTGCATCTCGGTCAGGCGCTTGCCCAATTCGTCCTGTTCCTGCTTCAGATGGTGGATATGCAGCAGGCCACGCTCACCGAAAATGGTAAAAAATAGGATTGCCAGAATGGCAACAAGCGGAATATAGACCCACCGCTTTGTCATGGCTGTCCCCAATTACTGCAGCGCCGACTGGAAATAGGCAATCGCCTGGCGTAGTCCATCCTCCAGCAGCACAGACGGCTCCCACCCCAAGCGCGTCCGCGCCAGAGTGATGTTCGGTTGGCGCTGTTTCGGGTCATCAGCCGGCAAGGGATGGCAGACTATCTGCGATTTTGAACCGGTCAAGCGGATTATCCGTTCGGCAAATTCGCGAATAGTGGTCTCTACCGGATTGCCCAGGTTTACCGGCCCGATGAAGTTCTCACAGCCCATCATGCGGACCAGGCCATCCACCAGATCACTGACGTAACAGAAGGAACGGGTCTGCTGCCCTTCGCCGTAGACCGTGATCTCTTTGCCCTGCAGCGCCTGCACAATAAAATTGGAGACCACCCGGCCGTCATTGATCGCCATCCGCGGACCAAAGGTATTGAAGATCCGGACAATCCGGATATCCACCGCATTCTGCCGGTGGTAATCCATCATCAGGGTCTCGGCCAGCCGTTTTCCCTCATCGTAACAGCTGCGAATACCGATGGGATTCACGTTCCCCCAATAGTCCTCGGTTTGCGGGTGAATCTGCGGATCGCCATATACTTCAGAGGTGGAAGCCAGCAGAATACGCGCCTTGACCCGCTTGGCCAGGCCCAGCATATTGATGGTGCCCATAACGCTGGTCTTGGTGGTTTTCACCGGATTGTACTGATAGTGCACCGGTGATGCCGGACAGGCCAGGTGGTAAACCTGATCCACTTCCAGCAGAATCGGCTCGATAATATCGTGGCGGATCAACTCAAACCGATGGTTATCCATCAGATGAATAATATTGTCCTTGGACCCGGTGAAAAAGTTATCAAGACAGATAACGTCATTCCCTTCTCCAAGCAGTCGCTCACAGAGGTGCGAACCGATAAAACCCGCCCCGCCCGTTACCAGAATCCGCATAACTATTTACCTCCTGCGGCAATGCCGGTGCCATTACGGCCAAGGGGCACGTAGCTGAAGCCGGCAGCCTTCATCCGGTCGGGTTTATACAGGTTGCGGCCGTCAACAACCAATGGCTCGCGCAACTCAGCTTTGATCCGGTCGAAATCAGGATTGCGGTATTCGCTCCAGTCGGTGATGATCACCAGCGCATCCGCCCCGGCCAATATCTCATACTGGTTAGTACTGTACTCAATCCGGTCGCCGAAATATTTGCGCGCCTCTTTCAGCGCCTCTGGATCGTGCGCCCTGACCGTCGCCCCCATGGCCAGCAGACTCTCGACAATGGTGAGCGCTGGTGCTTCGCGCATATCATCGGTCCGTGGCTTGAACGAAAGGCCCCAACAGGCAATGGTCCGGCCGGTCAGAGGCTGTTCCGTATCCGGCGAGCCGAGCAGCTTAACAACCTTGGCGGCAAGTATCTGCTTCTGGTTTTCATTCACCTCTTCCACGGCCTTCAGCAGCAGAAAATCGTAATTGCACCCTTCAGCGGTTCGGATCAACGCCTTGACATCCTTGGGGAAACAGGAACCACCATAGCCAGGGCCAGGAAAGAGGAAGTCGTAGCCGATGCGGGAATCGGAACCGATACCTTCACGCACTGCCGCCACATCGGCGTTCATAAGCTCGCAAAGATTCGCGATCTGGTTCATGAATGAGATTCGGGTCGCCAGCATGGCGTTGGCCGCATACTTGGTCATTTCGGCACTGCGGATATCCATGATGATCATCCGATTGTGCTTGCGCATGAACGGCTCGTAAAGCTCCTTCATTATTTCGGCAGTCCGGACGTTATCGGTACCGATAACCACCCGGTCCGGCTTCATGAAGTCATCAATGGCTGCCCCTTCCTTAAGAAACTCCGGATTGGAGACCACGTCAAACTCCAGTGGCACCCCTCGCCGCTGCAACTCCTCCTGCACGGCGCCACGCACCTTGTCGGCGGTGCCGACCGGGACCGTTGATTTGTCGACGAGAATTTTATAGCTATCCATATGCTGACCAATGCTTCGTGCTACGGCCAGCACATACTGCAGATCAGCCGAACCATCTTCCCCAGGTGGGGTGCCGACGGCAATAAAATTGATCAGCGAAGCCTTTACTGCGGCCGGGATATCAGTGGTAAAGGAAAGCCGTCCTTCCGCCTGGTTGCGCAGCACCAGTTCTTTGAGACCTGGCTCATAAATGGGGATAATTCCCTGTTTCAAACCTTCGATCTTTGCCTGGTCCACATCAACCGTAATCACCGTATTGCCGCTTTCGGCAAAACAGGCGGCCGCCACCAGACCAACATAACCGGCACCAAAGACACAGATTTTCATCAGCAGAGCTCCTTACGCGCAAATCAATTAAGTGTGAATCGTTTTTTATAGCAAATTAATCAGGCTTTATCCAAGACTTTACCCATAAGACCAGGGCATAAACTTAACGATAATGCGGCAAATTCGCCCACAGAAAGGGTTTCTGCCCGCCGCTGCCCATCAATACCGGTTGCAGCCAGCACCGTCAGGATATCAGCGGTCGCCAGTGGCAGTCCGGCTTTAAGGCAATTAAACAAGGTCTTACGCCGTTGGCTGAAGGCCGCCTTGACTACCAGGCGGAATACCTGTTCATCCCCTACTTCAGCCACCGGTTCGGCGCGTGGAATAAAACTGACCACCACCGAATCAACCTTGGGCGGCGGAAAGAACGCGCCGGGCCGCACGATAAACTCATTCTTTACCGCAAAATGGAGTTGGCAAAGCACCGAGAGCGCCCCATAGGTCTTGCTCCCCGGCCCTGCGGCCAACCGTTCACCCACCTCGCGCTGCAGCATCAGCACCAAGCGGGAAAACAGTCGCCGATGATCGAGAAACTGAAAGAGCACCTGGGTCGAAATGTAATAGGGGAGATTGGCGATCACCTTCCAGCGCTGCGACCCGCTGGTGGCCAGCAATGCTGCCAGGTCAAGCTGGAGAATATCGCCGGCAACAATGGTTACGCTGCCACCGGGCGTGAATTCCTGGCGCAGGATAGGCAACAACTCCCCATCCAACTCCACCGCAATAACCTGCTTGGCGGCAGCCGCCAGCAGCCGGGTCAATGCGCCACGACCAGGCCCCACCTCCAGCACCTGATCGTCCGGTTTTACCGCGCCAGCCGCAACGATCTTGTTGAGGATTGCCGGATCACTGAGAAAATTCTGGCCGAATGATTTTTTGGGCCGGGGCAGTTCAATCATAGTGGGCCTGTAATCGGGTCAATACCTGCTCCAGGGGCCAGGTCGGTAACGCATCAAGCTGCGCCATTGGCGTTTGCAGGCCCCGGGTCAGGTAATGCTCCCCGGCAACGGCGAGCATGGCAGCATTGTCCGCACAGAGCGCCGGTGAGGGAAAAACGACCGTACAACCCTGCTGCTCGGCCATTGTCGCCATGGCCCGGCGCAGGCCACTGTTACAAGCCACTCCGCCTGCCACCACTACCCGCTGGTGCCCGGTTTGGGCCAGGGCCGCCCTGGTCTTGGCCACCAGTACATCACAGACCGCCTGTTGAAAAGAGGCGCACAAATCATGCAGTGGCTGCCCGGCAGTAACTTCAGGGTGTCGCTGCAGATGGGTATAGACAGCAGTCTTCAAACCACTGAAACTCAGATTGCAGGTGCCGTCATGCAGCATGGGGCGGGGTAAGCGCACAGCAACAGGATTCCCGATCCCTGCCAACCGGTCGATGATCGGCCCGGCCGGATAAGGGAGACCTAAGAGCTTGCCCACCTTGTCAAAGGCCTCGCCGGCAGCATCATCCAGAGTCTGGCCAACCGTACGATAATGGCCGATCTCCTGCACGTCATAGAGATGGGTATGACCGCCGGATACCACCAGGGCCAGGTAGGGAAAAGCGATCTCCCGCTCCAGTTGCACTGCCAGCAAATGCCCCTCGATATGATTCACCCCGACAATCGGCAGTTGCCGGGCCTGGGCGATCCCCTTGGCGGTCCCGATGCCGACCAGCAGCGCCCCCACCAGTCCCGGTCCCTGGGTGACGGCAATGCCTTCCAGATCGGCAAAACTGACCGCCGCAGAACGCAAGGCCTCCGCAACAACTGTAACAATGGCTTCCAGATGATGCCGCGAGGCGATTTCCGGTACCACCCCGCCATACTCGGCGTGCACCGCAACCTGGGAAGCCACGATGCTGGAGAGTAGCTGACGACCATCGCGCACCACAGCCGCGGCGGTTTCATCACATGATGTTTCAATGGCTAGTATCAGCATAAGGTATTTGTCTATCCACTCAGTTTAAACAGGCGGTGAATTATAAAAACAACGGGGCGTGCTGTTACACGCCCCACGTCACTCGTTACCACGTCACTAGTTACTACTTCTACAGCAGATTCGCCGCCAACTCGGCTAAATGTGACCGCTCACCCTTGGTCAAGGTAACATGCGCTGCAATCGGCTCATGTTTGAATCGCTCCACCACGTAGGTTAGTCCGTTACTGGACGCATCCACGTAGGGATTGTCAATCTGGTACGGGTCGCCAGTCAACACAATCTTCGTCCCCTCGCCGGCCCGGGTGACAATGGTCTTGATTTCATGGGGGGTCAGGTTTTGTGCTTCGTCGACGATCATATACTGATTAGGAATCGACCGGCCACGGATGTAGGTCAAGGGCTCAATATCGAGAATCCCCATGGCCATCAACTCCTTGTATCCCTTACTGTGGCGTTTTTCAGCCTCATGACCCGACAGGAGCAGTTCAACGTTATCAAAGATCGGCTGCATCCAAGGTGCCAGCTTCTCTTCAATGTCCCCCGGGAGAAAACCAAGATCGCGCCCCATGGGAAACACCGGCCGCGATACCAGCAAGCGATTGAACACCCCTTCTTCTGCCGTTTTGTGCAGACCGGCGGCAATAGCCAGCAGCGTCTTGCCGGTGCCCGCCTTACCCACCAGCGTCACCAGCTTGATTGAATCCTCCATCAGGGCGTCCAGGGCGAAAGACTGCTCACGATTGCGTGGCTGAATACTCCAGACCCCTTCCCGACCAGTCTTTTTAATCGGCAGCAACTTCCCTTCATCGGCACTGTAACGACCAATGGCGGTATGGGAATCATTAGCCGCGTCTTTCAGGGTAATAAACTGATTGGGCAGATAACCGTTTTTCTCCAGTTCCAACCAGCCCTGACCATGGAAACGGTCCACCTGCTCAGACGTCCCGTTCTGCTCGACACAACCGCTATACAGTTCCTCGATATCCACCTTGTCCGACTCGTAATCCTCTGCCACCAAACCAAGCGCATCGGCCTTGATCCGCAGATTGGTGTCCTTGGTCACGAGGATTACCGGCGTCGCCGGATCCTTTTCATGCAGATCCATGGCCACGGCGAGAATCCGGTTATCACCGCGATCCACCCGTAATTCCGGCGGCAGACGTTTCATCACCTTTTCTTCGTAGATCTCGACCCGTAAGATGCCGCCGTTCTCCAACTTAACCCCTTGCGACAGGGACTGCTCCTTGCGCAGCGTATCCAATAGCCGGGAAATCTGCCGGGCATTGCGGCCGGTCTCGTTCATATCCTTCTTAAACCGGTCAATTTCTTCAATCACCGTAATCGGCACGATGATGTTGTTGTCCTCAAATTTATAGAGAGCCTGGGGATCATGGAGCAGCACATTGGTATCGAGAACAAAGTTTTTCATGGACGTCCCTTCTCGTTATTTATCAACATAAGTAAGCCGCAATCCAGAGCTGGTCGCCATGATCTTTACATAGAGTGGCTGATTTTTGTAGATCGTATCCAGCACCACTTCCCCCTCACGGTTCAGCGCCGCCAGCACACTTTCCGGCGACTCCTTGATGCGGAAGTTCTGATAAATACCCGTCTTGAACAGTTCCGCCTTGGTGACCGGACGCTCAGGTGGGAGTGAACAGGCTGTTATCGCGAACATGACCAACAAGCCAATGGCAAACCGCAGCATGATCGTTCTCCTTAACTGCATAGTGACCGCAAGGCGGCAAGAAACTGTTCAATATCGGTCGACGTATTGAAATATCCGGGACTGACCCTGATCGTACCTGCGGGGAAGGTCCCAATGGTCCGATGGGCCAGTGGTGCACAATGCAAGCCGGTGCGCACACAGATACCAAACTCGTGATCAAGGCGGAAGCCGACTACCGACGGATCGTGCCCGTCGAGTGTAAAAGAGACGACCGCCCCACGTTCAACCCCGGCGTCCGGTCCAACCAGGTGCAGCCCGGGGATCTGCAGTAATCCGACCATCAACTGTTCAACCAGCGCCAGTTCGTGACGACGGATGTTTTCACGGCCAACCTGCTGGATAAACGCCACTCCGGCACCAAGGCCGGCAATCCCAGTGGTATTGGGGGTCCCGCTTTCATAGCGTTCCGGCAGCTCCAGTGGTTGGTCAAGATCAGCAGACCGACTGCCAGTACCCCCCACCAGCAGCGGATCAGGAGATGCCCGCTCCCCCAGATAGAGAAAACCGGTGCCGGGAGGGCCAAACAGCCCCTTGTGCCCGGGCGCCGCCAGTAGATCGATATTGTCCGTTGCCACATCAATTGAAAAGGAACCGGCACTTTGCGCGGCATCAACCAGAAAAAGCAGGTCATGGGCGCGACAGATGGCGCCGATTTCCGCAATTGGCTGCACGGTGCCGGTAACGTTCGAACAATGGTTCACCGCCACCAGCCTGGTTTCGGTACGAATCGCCGCCGCAAACTGCGCTGCGGTGATACGACCGGTTTGATCTCCCTGCAACCAGGTAATCTGCACCCCCTGCGCGGCGGCCAAGTGGAGTGGCCTGGCCAAGGAATTGTGCTCCATCGTCGTGGTAATGACATGATCGCCCGGCTTGATCAAACCATGCAGCCCCAGATTCAGTGCCTCGGTGGCATTATGGGTGAAAATTAACCGTGCGGCATCATTAATGCCAAAAAAGTCGGCGAGAGCTTCACGCACCGTCAGAACCAACCGTGCTGCTTCCATCCCCTGCCGATACCCTCCCCGGCCGGGCGCTACACCAATTGTGCGGAACACCTGGTCAACGGTGGTATATACTGCCGGCGGTTTGGGAAAAGAAGTGGCCGCATTGTCCAGATAGATACTCATATCTATAGTTTCTAACATGAAGCCAACGCCTACCGCAACCGCTTTCCCTTGCTACATCCAGACGGCTTGACTAGAGTTCCGATGGTGCTTGCGGCAACAGGGGCATGACAATGACCGCTCCCGTACCGCCAATCCTTTTGCTGACCAGTGGATCTGCCCCCCCCCACCAGTTGCCCGGCGCCCGGAACTCCTCCTGCCCTTCGTTTAGCAGATCAAACTGCCCATTCTTGTGCAGGGCGTTCGCGAACGCCACGCCTTTACCATCGCGTACCACCAGTCCTGATCCGGCATTACCGGTAACCAGATTATCACGGAACCTGACGCGAGCATTGGTCAACACCACGCCATTACCCCGTTGGCCCGTGATCCGATTCCCTTTTACGATCCCTTCGCCCCCCTCGATGAGCATGCCAATGGCATTGCGCAGCAGGCGATTATTCTCCAGATTTAAGCGCGTACCGGTGGTCTGCAAGCCGTCCAGTTCATTGTCCGCGCACTCAACATCCTGCAGCAGCAAGCTGCCACGCTTGCTCATCAGCCCCAACCGGTTGCGTTGAATCTTCGTACCGCGCACCGCTGCCTCGGTATCGTGAAATTGCAGCCCCGTGCCGCAGCCGCTCATGATCCCGTCGTGGGCATCAATCAGGGCATCCTGCCCGCGGATGCCGATCCCGCAGCGATCAGCCGAGACCGACTTGAGCACCAGTCGCGAAAACAGGGCATCAATACCGACCTTGGCCCCCTTGATCCGGGTATTACTGAGCATATTGTTTTTTTCGCTTCCCACCAACAGAATACCCTGCCACGAAACCGCACCAGCAGAGGCACCGTTGCCGATACCATCAAACAGAACCGGTTGCTCGGGCGTCCCATTTACCACCAAACGGCCTTGCACCATCAGGGCCGGCAACGATTGACTCTGACTGTCATTCGCCGGGGCAAAGCGGACCACGGTCCCAGCCGCCACGGTCAGGGTGGCGTGCGGAGCAACCGTGACCCCCCCTTCCACGCGAACGTCACCGCTCCAGAGCGTATCTTCCACTACTACGTTCTGCGGTATCAGCACCCGCTGCGGTTGCCCAGCAGCTGCAGTTTTTTCCAACGGAGCAGCCCTACCGGGATTAAATACCGTACCAGTCATCATGATCGCGACAACAGCCGCCAAGCCAATCCTCATTGTATTACATCCCTTCATCCAGAATTGTCCCGCTGTGACCAGTGTGCAAGCTACTTGCAGCTACTGATTTAGTACCACACCATAACTTGATTGTAAATCATCCCCCGTCCTCTTTTCCTAGCTGTTTAGTGAACAAACAGGTGCACTTCGTTGTCTTTTCGGCAGCTTGAAATTATTTTCCTAAATCCGCTTGACACCCCATACATCTTGTGGCTTATTTCTTCCCGTACCACAAAATATTGTGCCCACACCGTAAATATCACGAAAGTATTTTTCTGCAAGGAGATAAAGTAGTTATGGCCATTCAGCAAAAAAAGGACATCCCAGGACTATCACCCAACGCCCGTACCGTACTGGAAAAACGGTACCTGAAAAGAGCACTTGACGGCAAGCCGCAGGAGACTCCGGCCGACATGTTTTGGCGCGTGGCCGAGACAATTGCCGCGGCCGACAGCCGCTTCGATAAAAAAGCCGATCTCAAGGCGTTAGCTAACGCCTTTTACGATATGATGACCTCCTTCGAATTCCTGCCCAATTCGCCAACCCTGATGAATGCCGGGCGCGAGCTGGGTCAGCTCTCCGCCTGCTTTGTCCTGCCGATCGGCGACTCAATGGAGGAAATATTTGAGGCGGTCAAGAACACTGCCCTGATCCACAAGTCCGGCGGTGGTACCGGCTTTTCCTTTTCCCGCCTCCGGCCTGCCAACGACGTGGTCCGTTCCACCTCCGGCATCTCCAGTGGTCCACTCTCCTTCATGCGGGTCTTTGACATCGCCACCGAAACCATCAAGCAAGGCGGCACCCGCCGTGGCGCCAACATGGGAATCCTGCGGGTCGACCACCCGGACGTGATGGATTTCATCATGTGCAAGGCTGACCAGAAGCAGCTCAACAACTTCAACATCTCCGTTGGCCTGACCGAGGAGTTCATGCAGGCGGTTGAGGCGGATCGCGATTACAATCTGTACAACCCACGCGACAAGTCACCAGCCGGCACCCTTAATGCGCGCAAGGTCTATCACCGCATCGTCAAACAGGCGTGGGAAAACGGCGAGCCGGGCATCATCTTCCTCGACCGGCTCAATCGCGATAACCCGACCCCACACATCGGTGAAATCGAGTCCACCAACCCCTGTGGCAAGCAACCGCTCCTCCCCTATGAATCATGCAACCTGGGCTCCATCAACCTGGGCAAGCTGGTGAAGAACAACGACCTGGATTGGGACCGGCTGCGGGAAGTCATCTGGCTCTCCACCCATTTCCTCGACAACGTCATCGAAGTAAATAATTATCCATTGGCCAAGATTGACGAAATGACCCGCGCCAACCGGAAAATCGGCCTTGGCGTCATGGGCTGGGCCGATCTGCTGATCATGCTCGGCGTCCCCTACGACTCCGACGACGCCATTAAGCTGGCCGAGCGGGTTATGGGCTTTATCAATCAGGAAGGGCACGCCGCCTCCCGCGATCTGGCCAAGAAGCGGGGCGAATTTCCCAACTTCAAGGGCTCGGTGTTTGACCTGCCCAAGGCAGAGAAGATCCGCAACGCCACGGTTACCACCATTGCCCCCACCGGCACCATCTCTATCATTGCCAACGCCTCTTCCGGCGTCGAGCCGCTGTTTGCCGTCTCCTTTGTCAAAAACGTCATGGATGGCACCAAACTGGTGGAAGTGAATCCGATGTTCGAACAGATTGCCAAGGAGCGCGGTTTCTACTCAGCGGAGCTGATGCAACGCATTGCCGAGCACGGCACCCTGCACGACATCCCGGAAATTCCGGAAGATGTGCGCCGGGTCTTTGTCACCTCCCACGACATCAGCCCTGAGTATCACATCAAGATGCAGGCCGCGTTCCAGCGCCACACTGACAACGCTGTCTCCAAGACCGTCAACTTCTCCAACAGCGCTACCATGGCTGAGGTCGAGCAGGTCTATATGCTGGCCTACAAGATGGACTGCAAAGGGGTCACCATCTATCGTGATGGTTCTCGCGATGAGCAGGTGCTCTCTACCGGCAAAAAGGAAGAGAAGATCGTCGAGAACGTGGAAGAGGCTACCGCCGCTGGTGACCGGGTCAGCAAGCGGGAGCGCCCCAAGGCCCTCCATGGCTGGACCTATCAGATGCAGACCGGCTGTGGCCCGCTCTACATCACAGTCAACGAAGACAAGGCCGGCCTCTTCGAACTGTTTACCACCATGGGTAAGGCTGGCGGCTGCGCCGCCTCCCAGGCCGAAGCCCTTGGCCGCATGGTCTCCCTCGCCTGGCGCAGCGGCGTTCAGGCCCGTCAGGTGATCAAGCAGCTCCTGGGCATCTCCTGCCACTGCCCCTCCGGTTTCGGCGACAACAAGGTCACTTCCTGCGCCGATGCGGTGGCCAAGGCGATCCAGAGCCACATGCAGGCCAAAGGCTACGATACCGGCCTGGAAATCAAGGCCCCGGAACGGGGCGCCTGCCCCGAGTGCGGCGGCGTGGTCGAGCACGAAGGCGGCTGCATGGTCTGCCGGGTCTGCGCCTACAGTGAATGTTCCTAAACCGCAACATCTTTGAACATCAAAAGCCCGCCCCGAGCGGGCTTTTGATGTTTTCAGCTTCCAGTGACTCATTTTAGGAGAAAAATCCATGTCTATCCGACTACAATTTATCAGCGCGCTGCTGATCTTCCTTGCCGGCTGCAGTAAGCTGACCCAGGAGAATTACCGTAAGCTGAAAGTTGGCCAGAGCTACGATGAAGTAGTCGCCATTATTGGTAAGCCAGACAACTGTTCTGACGCCCTGTTCGTCAAGAGCTGCACCTGGGGTGGCGAAAGCAGGAACATTGGCGTTAACTTCATGGCCGACAAGGTATTGATCACCACCAGTAAAAATATTCGCTAGATGCAAGGCAGCGAGCGCCGGCCCTTCTTTTCATTAGATAAGCCAGGCATCAAGCCGTTACCCGCCGAGATTACTTCCATATGCCACCTGCCAATCTGGTACAATAAACATATAGAATTTAACTCTACGGCAGGGGGGTAACTCCCATGAAAAAGCTCCTGAATAGCGTTTTTTCCCTTCTGAGTATCGGTCTTTGTATGACCATGCTTTCAATGCCGGTACAAACATGGGCCGTTGAACCGGTTACGACCCCGCCACCGATTGCCCAGAAGTTGGTGCGTGAAGGTGACCTGGCCGTCAAACTGGTCTTTGCGCTCGGGGTTGGCGTCACCCAGGATGAAGCTGAGGCCGAATCACGCTTGGGCGAACTGGGAATATCGCCGCGCAACGGCTGGATTGCCGATTATCCGGTAACTCCGGATATCATTACCGAACTACAAAGTGCCCTGGTTACGGCGGTCAACGACAAAAAACTGCTGATTGGCAAAGAGGAGGCTTTGGCCCGCCTGACTGAGGTGGTCCAAGATCTGGAACTGGGAATTCGGCCCTATGCTGGCAATGCACCCAACGCACCCCGATCGGCGAGCAGCACCAGCTACCAGCCGGTCACGGAAATCAATACCTACTACAGTACCGAGGGGCCGCCAGTGGTGACATATTATCCGCCGCCACCTGACTGGTACTACCTTTATGGCTGGGTCCCCTCCCCCTTCTGGTATGGCAGTTTCTGGTTCCCCGGATTCTATGTTTTATATGACTTTCATCGGCCGTATTACTACCGGGACCGGGCAGGATTTATTTCCAACCACTTTAACGATGTCCGTCGCCACCGGGTCTACCGGGTTGACCCGGTAACCCGTTATAATGGCCGGACTTACGGCGGTATTGGGATCAGAGATCATCGGCATATCATTGATACCGGGGTCGTCAGAAGTGAGCGGAGAATTTTCAATGCGCCACGGGCAGTGACTGCTCCGGGGATGCAGCAAACTCCCGGCATGCGGACCTACGCCCCTAATCGTGGTAGTGATCGGGTCTATGTTCCCGATCGGCCACGGAGTGACCGTACCTACACTGCGCCGAGCCAGTCCAGCGCCCCGGTACCACGAGCAAGGGTAAGCGAACCCTCGCCACGCGGACGCGAAAACCGGGAAGGTGGCGGCAGCAGTCGCGGTGGCGGCGAACGGGGCGGACAACGCCGGTAACGCTGCCTGCCAGTGGCGCTGCAACTGACCAGTTCAACCAGCGATGGCCGGGGCAAAGAAATAACTATTCGCCGAGGACTGCAATCTGCTACAAGCTACAGACATAATCTGACCTGCATTTCCAGCGAGCAATGATCACCACACCCCGGCAAACACTCAAAAATATCTTCGGCTATGACGCCTTCCGCCCCCACCAAGAGGAGATTATCTCCGGCCTGATCCGGGGCGAAGACGCCTTTGTCCTGATGCCTACCGGTGGCGGCAAATCCCTCTGCTATCAGGTGCCGGCCCTGCATCGGCCAGGCACCGCCATTATCGTTTCCCCGCTAATTTCGCTGATGAAGGATCAGGTAGACGCCCTGACTGCCAACGGGGTAGAGGCGGCCTGCTACAACTCCAGCGTCAAGGAGACCGACGCGCGCCGCATCCTGGCCAAGCTCCATAGCGGTGAGCTGGATTTGCTTTATGTGGCGCCGGAGCGGCTGATGAGCGAAGCGTTTCTGGAACGGCTCCAGAGTCTGACCATTGCCCTGTTCGCCATTGACGAGGCCCATTGTGTCTCCCAGTGGGGCCATGATTTCCGGCCGGAATATGTGCAGCTCGGCCGCTTGCGTACCCTCTTCCCGACGGTGCCGCTGATTGCCCTGACTGCGACTGCCGATCCCCAGACCCGCACCGACATCATTGAGCGGTTGGGCCTGACCAATGCCCCTTGCCATGTGGCCGGCTTTGACCGTCCCAATATCCGCTACACCGTGGTGGCCAAGCAGAAGCCCTTTCTCCAGTTGAGCGAATTCCTCAAGTCCCGCCCGACCGACAGCGGTATTGTTTATGCCCTCTCCCGTAAACGGGTTGAGGAAGTGGCAACCAAACTGGCCGCCGCCGGCATCAAGGCGGCCCCCTACCATGCCGGTCTGCCGGATAAGGAGCGGGCCCGGGTCCAGGAAGCGTTCCAGCGTGATGATCTGCGGATCGTGGTGGCCACCGTTGCCTTTGGCATGGGGATCGACAAGCCAAACGTCCGTTTCGTCGTCCATTATGACCTGCCCCGTAACATCGAAAGTTATTATCAGGAAACCGGCCGCGCCGGCCGTGACGGCCTGGCTGCCGAAGCGCTGCTCCTCTTCGGCTACGGTGACATTACCATCAGCCGCTCCCTGATCGAAATGGGTGGCAATGCCGAGCAGAACCGGATTGAACTGCACAAGTTGAACGCCATGGTCGGCTGCGCTGAGGCTCTGAGCTGTCGGCGACGGGTGCTGCTCGGCTATTTTGGCGAAGATCTGCGCGACGATTGCGGCAACTGTGACATTTGCCTGTCTCCGCCCGAACGCTACGACGCCACCGAGGAGGCGCAAAAGGCCCTTTCCTGTGTCTACCGGGTCGGGCAACGTTTCGGCATGGGGCATGTCATTGATGTGCTGCGCGGTTCTCACAACCAGCGGATTCAGGCACTGGGCCACGACCGGCTCTCCACCTTCGGTATCGGCCGGCACCATTCGCAAGAAGTCTGGGGCAGCCTGCTCCGCCAGCTGGTACACCTGGGCTACCTCAGCCAGGATATGGGCAACTATTCAGTGCTGAAGCTGACGGAAAAAGCCCGCCCCCTGCTGCGGGGTGAGGAACGACTGACCCTGGCCCGCCCCCGACTGCGACCGGCAGCGGCCAAGGCGGCCCCGAAAAAAGGGCGTGGCGACCTGGCGTATGATGAAGACCTTTTTCAGCAACTGCGCACCTTGCGGAAACAGCTGGCTGACGAAAAACAGGTCCCGCCGTTCGTTATTTTTGGCGATACCACCCTATTGGAGATGGCGGCCCGCCGGCCGCAGAGTGCTGCGGAACTGGCCCAGATCAGCGGTATCGGTGCCCATAAGCTGGGGTGTTACGGTCCGGCATTCCTCCAACTGCTGCAGCAGGTAACCGATTAATCGCTTTAACCGGCGTATACATGATTCGCCTTGACCGTATACCAGCCAGTTGCTAATATTTCGGCCCACGCGTGCCACAGGAACGGGAAACTCGCCAACGGGGTGACGATGAAGCTGGAACATGGCTATATTCAGGTTTATACCGGCGATTGCAAAGGGAAGACCACAGCAGCTCTGGGCTTGGCATTCCGCGCGGTCGGCCGCGGCCTCAAGGTCTGCATGATCCAGTTCATGAAAGGTGGCGGTCCCTACGGCGAACATCTGGCGGCCGAACGACTGGCCCCGGATCTGGTCATCATCCCCACCGGCCGGCCGGGCTGGATCAATCGCGATCATCTTGATCCGGAAGACATTCGTTTGGCGCAAGAGGCGCTGGCCAAGGGGCGCGACGCCGTCAGCAGTGGTGCATATGACCTGGTGATCATGGACGAGATCAATGGAGCAATCGGTTTTGGCCTGCTCTCCGTTGCTGCCGCATTAGACCTGATCCAGGCCAAACTGCCGCAGGTTGAACTGGTACTGACCGGCCGCAATGCTGCCCCGGAGATTATTGCTGCCGCTGATCTGGTTACGGAAATGCGCGAAGTTAAACATTACTATAAGGCTGGGGTCCCGGCCCGAATAGGCATTGAAAAATAGTTCGGCAATTCATTATATTTTCGCAAGGAGATTGACCATGGCTGAAAGAAAAATGCGGGTACTGGTTGGCAAACCTGGTCTGGATGGCCATGATCGAGGGGCAAAGATTGTGGCCCGGGCATTTCGCGATGCCGGTTTTGAGGTTATTTACACCGGACTGCATCAGACCCCGGAGCAGATTGTAGCGGCCGCCATTCAGGAAGATGTGGACTGCGTCGGCCTGTCGATCCTCTCCGGTGCCCACAATACCCTGTTGCCCCGGGTCTGCACCCTGCTGAAGGAAAAGTCGGCCGATGACATCGCGGTGTTCGGTGGCGGCGTAATTCCCGAAGATGATATCCCGGGCTTGAAGGCAGCCGGGATCAAAGAAGTCTTTACCCCCGGAACATCAACCGAGGATATTGTGAACTGGGTGCGCACCAACGTCGCCCCCCGCGCCTAAATCCTTGGTGATTAGACGCAGTTTTCGGGAGCGGTTGTATACCGCTCCCGTTTTTCTTTGCTGACCTGTTACCAAGGACTTAACAGCATAATATGCGCTTGAATCAATACAGTATCTGATTAACTGGTTACAGGTGACCGATGAGTTTAGCTGATAAAATTTTAACTGGTGATATCAGGGCCGCGGCCCGCTTGATGCGTGATATTGATGATGGTTTTGCCTCTGCCTTTACCGAACTGAAGCAGTTATATCCGCATGCAGGCAAGGCGTACATTATCGGCATTACCGGCCCACCGGGAGCTGGCAAGTCAACCCTGGTGGATCAATTGACGGCGGCGTATCGCCGGGCCGGCAAAACGGTCGGCGTAGTGGCTATCGATCCGACCAGTCCGTTTACTGGCGGGGCAATCCTCGGTGACCGGATCCGAATGAATCGACACGCCGAAGACCCGGGGGTATTCATCCGTAGTCTGGCGACCCGTGGCCACCTGGGCGGTCTATCCCGCTCCACCACCGATGTGGTGAATGTGCTGGATGCCATGGGCAAGGACGTTATTATCGTCGAAACCGTCGGCGTCGGCCAGGATGAAGTGGAGATTGTCCGCTCTGCCCACACCACCCTGGTGGTGATGGTGCCAGGCCTGGGTGACGATATCCAGGCGATCAAGGCCGGGATCCTGGAAATTGGCGATCTGTTCGTCGTCAACAAGGCGGATCGCGATGGCGCTGATCGCACCGCCCGTGATCTTGAAACCATGTTGAACATGAACCCGACCAAACTCGCAGGGTGGCAGCCGAAGGTACTGATGGCTGAGGCGGCACGCAATCGGGGCATCGATGAATTGGTGGCCGAGTGCGAACGCCATTATACCTATCTGCACAGTTCCGGGAAGATTTCGGACTTTGCCCAGGAGCGAAGTTCCCGCCAGTTTCAGGAACTGCTCCAACAGCGGCTGTTCCTGGTAGCAATGAAAGCGCTCGAACGCGATGGCAGCTATGCGGACATTGTCAGCGGCATCGGTGCAAAGCGTCTCGACCCCTATACCGCAGTAGAAGATGTTGCCAAAAGATTGCTGAGAGTCTAGGATACGCCGGTGTTTACCAAGATCCTCCGATTATGTGCAAAAATCCTTGGCATGGTGCTGTTCGCGGTCATTGTCCTGCATGAGCCGCTCAGTTCGGCCGACCCGGCGGCCAGTCATGCAGATGCGGCCAAAGAGGATCTGACCCGCATTGACTTCCCCAGTCAGCGGGAAGTCCCCTGGCGGTCCCATTTCATGCGACCACAAGATACGGCAGAAAACCTTTTTGGCGCTGATTGGCCAGTGGTGGCGCGATTTAATCGGATTGACCGGCGTCATCTCTATCCTGGCATGACCATCAAGGTCCCGCTCGATCTGGCCGCCGCCAAAAACTACACCCCCATGCCGACAAACTATGATCCGGCCAAGCGTCACGATAAATATATTCTGTTTGATATAGGTGAGCAGTGGCTTGGTGCCTATGAACGGGGCAAACTGAAATTCTCCATGCCCGCTGCCAGTGGCAAGGCTGGGACCGAAACTCCCATCGGTATTTTTCGCATTGATGCCCGACACCGTAACCATACTTCTTCGCTGTACCAGATCGAGGACAAATCAGCCCAATACCCGATGGACAACGCCATGCGTTTCTATATCGGGCCTGACAACGTGGCATACTGGCTCCATGCCCGTGATCTGCCTGGACGTCCGGCGTCCCATGGCTGTGTTGGCCTGTTTGACGAAGCCATGCAGAACCGGATGTTCAGTACGCCGGAAAAACCAGCTTTGCGAGATGCAAAAAAATTATATGACTGGGCCGTTGGAGAAGCTGAATATGAAGATGACACCGGCAACATGGAAGAACTGGAGGATGGCCCGATTGTTGAAATAATCGGCCGGCTTCCCGAGTTCAAGGCAGCACCATTGCAATCCGCGGCCATGGCCGCTAAAGATGCCGAAAGGAGAAATTAACTAATGAGTATGAAACGAATCCTGACCACTGGATTGTTATTGGCAGGCATGGCGCAAGGCGTGCAGGCAGCAGGACCGGTTAAACCGGAGAACGCGGTAAAAAATGCCTTCCCGCAATTGAAAGTTGACAGCGTGTTTGCGAGTGAAGCATCTGGCATCTACGAAGTAATTTCTGGGCAAAACGTATTTTATTTTGTGCCGGAAAAAGATTTCATGATTGTGGGCGAAATTTTCACCAAGGACGGCCGGAACATCACCCAGGACCGCAAGCAGTCACTGATGGCGGCCAAGCTCAAGGAACTGCCGATGAACAAGGCCGTCAAAATTGGCACCGGGAAAAATGTGGTGGTTGAGTTTACCGATCCGGATTGCCCCTATTGCCGCAAGGCATCAGATGGATTAAAGACCCGCACTGATGTGACCAGATATATCTTTTTTGCTCCCATGGCACACCCAAATGCCCTGCCGAAAATCCATCACATCTTGAATGCCGATGACAAGGCCAAGGCGTATGAAGAAATGATGGGGGGTGCCGACGCACCACGGCCCGGTTCCGACTACCCGGAAGCGATCAAGAAACTGGCCGCAGAGCATATGGACTGGGCTAAGAAAGTCGGGATCAGCGGCACCCCCACCTTCTTCGTGAATGGCAAGGCGGTTGTCGGTGCTGACCTCGCACGGATCGACGCCTTGATTAAAGAGGCTGAAGAGGCCAGAAAATAGACCCTGAGCACGTGTAGCGACAGGCAGTGGACATCGAGTAGGGTGAGGTGAGCAGATCAATCTCACCTCATCCCTCTCACAGGTAGGGTCGAGAACTGGCGCGCCGGTTTGGGCCTGATTCAGTTTCCTGTAAACTCGCACTTTCGTTAGCCAGTGTCAGTGTCACATTATCAGATTATTCCACGTTTCAGGTCCGTAGGGGACTTGCACCCCCAAGTCAATGATCAACCACCATAGTTGATCATATGGCGCTTACGCGCCACGCGCCCTGCCGGGCGCACAAACTAAAAAAAGGAGATGCTTTCGCATCTCCCTTTCTTGTCCAACTAACAAGTGGCAATCAGAACTACTTACGGCCACCTTCTGCAGCCCACTTCTCGAGCATTGCAGTTGTAACTGACTTCGGCCGCTCAAGAGCGTAGCCAAGACCACGATCCCAGGTGATGTTAGCCATGCAGCCGAGTGCGCGGCCTACACCGAAGAGGACGGTGTAGAATTCAAACTCGGTCAGACCAAAGTACATCTGGATAACGCCGGACTGTGCATCAACGTTCGGCCAGGGATTCTTGGTCTTGCCGTGCTCGGTGAGAACGCCAGGAGCAACTTCGAAGATCATGGCGATAACTTTGAACAGCGGGTAGTCTTTGAGACCCGGGGTATTTTGGCAAAACTCACGCTGTGAGGTATAGCGCGGGTCGGTCTTTCGAAGAACGGCATGGCCGTAACCCGGAATAACCTGACCGGCATTGAGAGTATCCCAGAGAGCAGCTTTGATCAGCTCTGCAGTAGGCTCAACATCCTTGCAGTACTTCTCCTGGAACTTAAGGGTCCAGTCGAGAACTTCCTGGTTGGCCAGGCCGTGCAGCGGGCCAGCCAGACCATTGAGGCCTGCAGAGTATGCATAGTATGGATCGGAAAGTGCTGAGTGAACAAGGTGAGTAGTGTGAGCAGAAACGTTTCCTGACTCATGGTCGGAGTGCAGGATGAAGTACATCCGGGCAACATCCTTGTACTCTTCTTTCTGACCGATCATGTGGGCAAAGTTTGCGCCCATGTCCAGTGTCGCATCGATAGCAACCTGCTTGTCGCCACGATATTTGAGGTTGTAAATAAAGGCAGCAATGATCGGGATACGGGCAACGATATCGCACGCATCTTCGTAGACATACTCCCAAGCAGTCATCTTGTTGAACTTGCCGGAGTTGTAGAAACCGGCAAACTTGGAGTCTTTCTGCAGGGCGAGAATAGCGACTGAGAGCATTACCATTGGATGGCTGTCACGCGGCAGAGCGCGGACGGCAGTAAATACGTACTCAGGTACTACCTGGCGAACCTTCCACTCAGCAACCACTTCGGCCACCTGAGCATCGGTCGGCACGTCGCCAGTGAGAAGCAAGTACCAGAACGACTCAACTGTTGGGTAGTTCGAGCCCGATGCCTTTGGCAGTGCTGCAAAGGTCTCGGGTATGGTCATGCCGCGGAAGCGGATCCCTTCCTGCGGGTCGAGGTAGGAGATGTCGGTAACGAGGCTGCGAATGTCGCGGGCGCCACCGATGGCTTGGTCAATAGTAACCTGATCGATGATAACCTTGCCAAATTCTTTAACGAGCTTGGTGGTACGGGGACGAAACTCTTCGATCTTCTGTTTGAGGGTTTCCTTCAGTGCCATGTTGCGTGCTCTCCTTTCAGCTGTTAGTGGTGTTAGGTTACGGAGACTGCTTCATTTAGGAAAATCAGGCAACCTCCTCCTCTTTTAATCCCAATACATACTTAGCCTGACTCATGCAGACAGTATACATAGAATATTACAGGTCATTCCGGCTACTTCTCTATTTTGACAGGAACAGTGAATCGTGGATACTGTATACAAAAATTCGCTCACCTTATAACACCGCCCAAAATCAAATTCAACTAAAATTTTCATCTGTTCATGAAAGCACCACAAGGTCAGGGGATGAAACCGTAAGCTGCTTCAAGGTGCCGTCATTGGCCAGATAGAATGTATCCTCAATCCCCACTGCCCCCTCACCTGGGAACACCGCCTTAGGCTCAAAGGCCCATACCATGCCCGGCTCAATTACCATAGAGTCAAACCCGCGCGCTATGAACGGGTATTCGTCGATCTCAACCCCTACACCGTGGCCAATGAACGAAACCTGGCTCCCCTTTGCTCCCATGAAACTGTCACCATAGCCAAGGGACACGGCCAAATCCAGACATTCAGCGTACAAGGCACCCCAGGTCGGGCGCTCCGGTGCCAGCACCTTCATCCGCTCCTGAATTATCACCATATCATCATAGGCTTTCCTAAGCCGGTCGGAAACCGGCCCCAAAGAAAAGACCCGGGTCTGATCAACCAGATAGCCATCGCAGCTCCCGGCAAAATCAACGATAATCGGTTCATTCCGAGAAATCGGCGTAAAACTCGCCCCCTGGCCAAATGCCGGGCTTACGCCAACTCCACCTAGAGGGGTGTCGGTGTAAGCCGGTACCGCAGTATCAGTTCCGGAAATGGTGTGGCCGAACAACATCTCACCGTTAAAGACCCGCATCCGGACCAACCCCAGGTGACCTTCTCTTCTGGCAACGTATTCAAGCTCGGCAGCCAGTTCCAGATCAGTCATCCCTTCCCTGATCACCTCTATCGCCCGCCGGAAGACTTTATCCACCTGATTGGCAGCATCCATCATGATATGAATTTCGTATTTACTCTTGATCATCCGCACCAGACGGATTAAGGGGGTTACATCTGAAAACTCGGCAGCAGTAAATACTTTCCGGAATCGCTCAAAAAAGAGCACCGGCAGGACATCATATTCCAGGCCAATCTTCTTTGGCACAGGATATCCGTATTCAGCCAGAATACGGGGGATATCCTTTGGTGAACCGAACGGGATTACTTCCTTAAGCCCAGATTCCATCCTGGCCCGCGCTGAATCCCGACGCACCATATAGAGAGGCTGGCCGCTTACCGGAACATAGAGAGCACCACCCTGAATCGTGCCGGTGAAATAGAACAAATCCGCATTCTGAACAATGATCGCCGCATCAAGACCCGCAGCCGCCAACCGATCCTGCAACCTTTTGCAGCGGTGCTCGAGTTCAACGGTTGGGGTTATCCGCATTTCTCGCCTCCTTATATTCGCGCTCCATCTTCCGGCGCCTGCGGCCACCGAGAAACGTCTCCTCAATAATAATTGCCACGAAACAGAGGACAAACAGTCCGAAAATAATGCCGAGAATTATGTTCCTCATACCCTCTCCTTCTGCCATGAGAGCGCGATTGTATACAGTGACTTATTCCTTGTCCAGAGGAAACAGTATTGCATATGTACCACCAAATTTCGCCAATACTTAAGCAACTACAAATAGGGTGGCCAATATTCAAATGCCTCGGCATGGTCTGCGAATAGGCGCGACTGAGATCATCCAGTAGTACTATCGAGCCAGTCAACACCATACAGATCACCGGCATTCAGGACAAATACGACATGTTCCTCAATGGCTCGGCGCCAGGGGAGTCAATAACTGCTTATATTAACGTTGGAAGAATTGATATCGCCCCACTGCTTATCTAATTGACTCCTACTCCAAGAATCGGTTTACCCGGCCTGGCAGCTGCAAGTGCATCCGCATAACAATTGCGGCAGATATCTGGCGAAACGAAGCTTTAAATCATCAGTCTGGTCTGATTTTTGGTCGATTATCCAGAATCCAGTTACGGTCTCAAAAAGGAGATCGATTGAGCCACTAACGACGCTTCCGGTACTATTCAGTGCCAATATCGGCAGTTCCCGGGTTGTATGAAGCGGTTTCAGCCGATCTGCTAGCCATTTTTTAAACAATAGAAGTAAGGCATCGGTATCGACAACTGAGGATCTTCATGCAGAAATGGCTCGGTTGAAAAAAGAGAATCATCTCTTGAAACTGGAGCGGGAAATATTAAGAAAAGCTGCGGCCTTCTTCGTGAGAGAGTCTGGGAAAGGTTTCGATTTATAGATACTGAGAGGAAGGCCTTCCCCTATATCCCCCTAGATGGGTCATTTTTGCATGCCGATTCACAGTCTGAGATCCTTCGGCACTCTGAGCCGAAGGTAATACATCCCATTTCTTTTGATCAAATAAAGCAAAAAGGTTTCTCCGTGTGTACCAAATTGAGTACCAGACACGAAAAAACCTTTTTTATCGAAAAAATAACCAGTTAAATATCAACGAGTTACAGTGTTATTTGGGGTGGCTAGTGGGATTCGAACCCACGTATGTACGAGTCACAGTCGTAAGTGTTGACCGCTTCACCATAGCCACCATAACTTTTGGCGCGCCTGAAGGGATTCGAACCCCTGGCCCACGGCTTAGAAGGCCGTTGCTCTATCCAACTGAGCTACAGGCGCATATGGTCGGGGAGACAAGATTCGAACTTGCGACCCCCTGCTCCCAAGGCAGGTGCGCTACCAGGCTGCGCTACTCCCCGAATATGCTTCTACAGCTTTATGCTTACAACTTGGTCAGCTTATTGTGAATCTTACAATGTGACCATCATTATACTGAGGCAGGTGCGTATAAGGCTTCGGTTCTCACCACTTCGTGCCAAGAGTCAATTTTTATAGCAAAGAACATTCACTGACGCAAGCGTTTTTTACCATCGTGTAATATTTATTTCAGACGAGCATCCTGTTGCAAATAGTGTAGCAAATGCTCCAGTGCTCTACCGCGATGACTCAGTCTGTTTTTCTCTTCAACGGTAAGTTCTGCCAAAGTCTTATTACAACCTGCCACCAGAAAGAGCGGGTCATATCCGAATCCGCCATCCCCCTGAAACGTCGTTAAAATTGTGCCCGCTAAGTAGCCGTCAAAAGTTACCGACTCACCTCCTGGCAACCAGAGGACCATCACGCAGTGAAATGCGGCAGCCCGTTCAGAGATTGGAACTCCCTTCATTACCTCCAGCAGCTTTTCATTATTTGCGGCATCAGTCGCATGTTCGCCAGCAAAGCGGGCCGAATGAACCCCTGGCTGGTTGCCAAGACGGCGCACTTCCAGACCAGAATCATCAGCGAGCGTAGGTACACCAGTCAACCTTCCAACCGTATTTGCCTTGATCAGCGCATTCGCCTGAAAGGTCGCACCATCCTCAACAATCGGGCCAATCGCGGGGAAATCGGCCAGACTGAGCAACTGTTCTACAACTCCATTCAGACAGTGGGCAATCTCCCGCAACTTCCCCTGATTCGTGGTGGCAACAACCAACTGCTTCATCCCGCCAAAGCCTCTCGCTGGATGGCAAACAACTGTTCCATCCCCACCTTGGCCAATATCCGCATTTCGTCCATCTGTTCAATGGTAAACGGCTCTGCTTCTGCTGTCCCCTGCACCTCGACGAAACGGAGCGAGGTCGTCATGACGAAATTCATATCCACTTCGGCAGCAGAATCTTCCACGTAGCAGAGATCCAGCAGCGGCTTCCCACCCACGATACCCACGCTGACTGCTGCCACCGCCTCGCGCAGCGGGTTCCCCGACAATGCGCCTTTGCGTTGCAGGCCAGCCACGGCATCAGCGACCGCAACATAGGCACCGGTAATCGCTGCTGTCCGGGTACCGCCGTCGGCCTGAATCACATCACAATCAACCAAAATGCTGCGCTCTCCCAGCATCTTCAAGTCAATAACCGCCCGCAGTGATCGACCAATCAGCCGTTGAATCTCGTGGGTACGGCCGCCTAGTTTACCCTTGGTAGCTTCCCGTACCGAACGGGTGTGGGTTGCGCGCGGCAGCATTGAATATTCTGCGGTAACCCAACCTGTCCCCTTCCCCCGTAAAAACGGCGGTACGCTTTCTTCAACAGACGCGGTGCAAATAACCTTGGTATCACCAAAGCTGACCATCACCGAACCTTCTGCATGCTTGATAAAATGCCGTTGAATAATAACCGGCCGAAGTTCATTTACTGTCCTGCCATCTTGTCTCATATTTTACAACCTCCTGATTATTGTGCGGTTATAGCCCACCCTCAACCTTCGGTCAAGCAGGGATCAGAGTTTAACTGTCGGAAGAGGCCCTTGTTCCGCAACCGATGCTTGACAGACGACCAGATCTCTTCCAAAATGCGACAAACGTTTGTCGGGAGGCATTATGGACGCTGTCTACCTGCTTGCCCAGCACTTTCACACCCCGAAGTCCTTCGCCATCATCCTGGAACATAGTCGCGTCGTGGCTGAGCTGGCCGTTGACCTGGCCAGTGCGCTGCCCCACCTGAAACTAGATTACCAATTCATAGAAGAAGCTGCCCTGCTCCATGACATCGGGGTTTGTCGTACCGCTGCTAGTGATATCGACTGCCATGGCCAATCACACTACCTCTGCCACGGCGTAATCGGCGCGGAAATACTTCAGCATATCGGCCATCCTCGCCATGCCCGAGTGTGTGAGTGTCATATCGGTGTAGGGTTAACCACAGCCGATATAATTGCCCAAAAACTCCCACTCCCTCATCAGGATATGGTTCCAAGGACTACCGAGGAAATATTAGTATCACTTGCAGATCTCTACTATTCAAAGAGACTTAATTCATTGCGGCAGCGAAAAACAACCGGCACTGTGCGCCAGTCGTTAGCAAAGTTCGGTAACCACAAAGTGGTCATCTTCGATCAGTGGCTTACCCTATTCCCGGAACTTCCAGAAATCTTAATTTCGTAACCCAAATCGAAAACATTCCACTCCTGTCGGCTGCAATTTAGGTGATATAGTGAATTTATCGCTCAATGAATTAACTGCAGAGAGAAATATATCTACCTGCATTTACTAGTAATCTTGACAGCAAACAATCCCCTTGTTAAATTCTTTCTCAGAAACATCAACCTTATGGAGGTATCTGATGAAAAACATTTGTATCTTGGTATGCGCATTAGTTCTGACAGCGTCAATGTCCTTTGCCGCTGACATTAAAGTGACCCCACCGGCTATACCAGCAGTCCCCACTATGGATAAGAAAGCTGTTCCGGCAGTACCGGCTGCTAAAATGGAGTTGATTGACATAAACAGTGCCGCCGAAGCTGAATTGAAAGCGATTCCGGGAATCGGCGATATATATGCAAAGAAGATAATTGCGGGCAGACCTTTTTCAAATAAGAGCCAACTCCTTGCAAAAAAGATCATCCCCAAGCCGGTTTACGATTCGATCAAGGACAAGATAATTGCAAAACAAGCCAAGAAATAATCTTTATCCGCCTAAATAGCGCCAAGCCCCAACACCTAATTGGGGCTTGGTTCAATAGAATTATTTATTTGTTTTGTATCAACATGTATCAATACAAGGATTCAGTTTTGACTACCATAAACGTGGCTGAAAACAATAAAATACTCGATACTATTTATGGCGCTTGCCTGGAAATTCAACAAGTGCTCAATGAACACCTGAAAACAACCAGCAATATAAAATACAAAGCTGATATTGAAAAAGACGTCGTTACCTTAGAAAATTTAAAACACATAACCATTGCGGTCAAAAAAGATATTCAAACAGAACAAATTGGCGCGAGTACCGAGTTACTTTTACGGATAGCCTCTAACGACTTCAAAAATAAATTAACGATGATTCCAGAGAAGAAAGCACTTTCAAAAGAAATAATTCACTCGATTAAAGAAGTACACAGCAATATTTTGCGGCTGACGATTTAATAGAAACAGTGGGCGCTTATTATTGTGTGCCATTTCTGCATAAAACTGCTACAGTACCACCTCAAGGGTTAGTAACAGATCTACCGGTAGCACTTACATGGGGGTGTAAAGGTTTCGACGGGGGTAGTAAGCAAAGGTTGCATGCCGGGGTGTGAGCAGGCCCCGTTAAAAAGCTCACACGGCTTTAGTCGCCGACAATTACGACTACGCTTTAGCAGCTTAAGACCTGCTAACGATCCACTGACCTTCTCCCACTAGGGAGGCTGGATCGTCATTAATGTGGGATAGCCGGTCAACTCGCCTGTGGTTGGCTAGCGAAATCAAAGCAGGATCGCCACCTGAATATCCCGGCCAGTGGAGCTTCAGGCAGTTAAATTAAATACTGGTAAAAGCATGTAGACGCCTTCTGTGTATGACTTTCGGACGTGGGTTCGACTCCCACCACCTCCACCACTAACAGTCCAACGACATCCCATGTAACACTAAAAGCCCTGAGAAATTAGGGCTTTTTCTTTATTATACTGTCTACTATCGTCCAATCACATTAATCTTGCCTACTGTCAATCAGGAGTTTAAGGGTAAGCGCTGTAAAAACGGCTATAAGCTAAATAATAACAGAATGTTATCAAGCTGACTTTTGTAAGACCCCACCAGTCTTCACTGCATAGCCAAACGCCTTCAGAATCTGCGTTTGCGTCTT
>JANOEC010000001.1:0-64245 GCA_031412995.1 Geobacteraceae bacterium | reverse complement strand
GTCGTGGCGGGCGCGGTGCCGCTCGCGATCTGGATGTCCTCGACGCATTCTTGGCCGGGTGTGGTCAATCAACCAGACACGGGCAGAGGCTAGGATGAACTATGTAGAGGGGGCTTCAATGCTCGTCTCTCGTGAGTTTCTCGAAGAAGTAGGTTTGATGTGTGAAGACTATTTCTTATATTTCGAGGAAATTGACTGGGCGATTCGAGCTAGTGGACGTTACAGCTTGGCATATGCGGCCGATAGCATTATTTATCACAAGGTTGGTGCTAGCATTGGTACCAGTAGTAATCCTACGGTTAAAAGCTTTACTTGCGATTACTACAATATTCGCAATCGTATTCTGTTTACTAAAAAATATTACCCGAGAGCATTACCAACCATTTATCTGTTTTTGCTTGGCACGTTTATTCTCCGGGTATTGTTGGGGAAATGGGACAGGGTGTCCATGGTGATTGGCTTGATGATTGGAAGGTATAAAACAGGCCCAGCGGCACTGGATTGTTATCGGAACTGACCCCAATGACAAAGATATCAGTCATTACAGTGGTGCTGAACAAGGCCGATTATTTGGGTGACACTATACACAGTGTCCTCTCAAGCAAGAATAATCATGATATTGACCATATAATTATTGATGGAGGTTCTACAGATGGTACGGTTGATCTGTTAAATAAATACTCTGGGCACCTATATTATTGGGCAAGTGAGCCAGATTTAGGCATATACGATGCAATTAATAAAGGGTGGAGAGTTGCAAGTGATGACAGTCTGATTCTTATCCTTGGTGCCGGCGATCGATTGCTAGCTTTGCCAGAAAATAACGAATTTATTACTAATAACACCGTTGTCTATGGCGAAGTGCAAGTCAACGATGATGAATATTTTATTCCGTATAGCAATTGGCGTCTTAGATACTATAACAGTCTGCATCATCAGGGGCTGCTGGTGCCGAAGTCGGTTCATCCAGAAGCCCCGTTTAACATCCGTTATCAAAAATATGCGGATTTCGACTTCAATCAACGTCTTTATCGACTTGGTGCACGGTTTTGCTATGATCCAAATTTTAAGAGTTATGCCATGCCAGGTGGCGTAACGGGGAAGTTTTCACTTGCGGAGACAGTGCGAATTACTCTGGGCAATTTTGGTGCTACTCAAGCTGCATTGACAATCCTGGCATATTTCGCCTTACGCTGTATCCCTCCATTACGGCGACTGCGTCCTTATGTTCAAGGGAGCATATGAACGAAGACCGGAGCACTGAAATTTCGCTGCAACTCACCGTTATTGAAGCAGGCCGAAGCGTGAGCCATTACTGGCGAGATCTCTGGCTGTTTCGTGAGCTTCTTTTTTTTCTCTGTTGGCGGGATATCTTAGTTCGCTACAAACAGACTGTGCTTGGGGTTCTTTGGAGTATTCTGAAGCCGTTTTTGACGATGGTTGTGTTTACTGTCCTGTTTGGTCGATTGGCGAAATTACCCAGCGGGGATGTGCCGTATCCAGTATTAGTTTTTGCTGCGCTGTTGCCATGGCAGTTTATTACAACTGCCTTCACCGACGCAGGTCTGAGTCTGATAGCAAATGCTAATCTAATCACAAAGGTATATTTCCCACGGATGATCGTTCCAGCGAGTTCTATCGTGGTAAGTCTGATTGATTTTATTCTTGCCTCGTCAGTACTGTTTGGTCTGATGGTTTGGTATGATTTCCTGCCTGACTGGCGTCTGGCTACGTTGCCGCTTTTCGTGCTGATTGCAATTGCTGCTGCCTTGGCGGCCGGTTTGTGGATAGCCGCACTCAATGTTCGTTTCCGCGACGTTGCCAATGTCATTCCGTTCATAGTTCAGTTGTCTCTTTTTGTCTCGCCGATCGGTTTTCGCAGTGAAGTAGTGCCGGAACATCTCAGGTTATATTATTCTCTCAATCCGCTGGTGGGCATCATCGACGGATTCCGCTGGGCATTGCTGCGCGGCAGTGCTCCGCTCTACTGGCCAGCTCTGCTGTATTCAATCCTGTTGGTCGGGCTACTGCTGTTTGCAGGAATCCGTTATTTCCGCTCAACTGAACGTCAATTTGCGGATGTTATCTGAGGAAGCATGGAACCGGTCATCAGAGTTGAAAACGTCTCCAAGGAGTATCTCATCGGTCACCGGCAAAGTAAGCTGGGAGGATCTTTACGTGAGTTGATCACAACCGGGACGGAAAGATTTGTCCGTAAGTTACTTGGGGAAAAGAAGCACGACGAAGCGGTGGCTAACACCGAATTGTTCCATGCCTTACAAGGTGTGAGCTTTCAGGTAGAGCATGGTGAGCGGATTGGTATCATCGGCAGGAACGGGGCGGGTAAGTCGACCCTGTTGAAGCTCCTGAGTCGCATAACAGAGCCCTCTGGGGGACGTATAACCATACGGGGACGAGTGTCCAGTCTTCTCGAGGTGGGAACAGGATTTCATCCAGAACTGACTGGGCGGGAAAACATTTATCTAAACGGTGCCATTCTCGGCATGCGTCGTATTGAGATTCGCCGCAAGTTTGACGAGATCGTGGAGTTCGCAGAAATTGATCGTTTTCTTGATACCCCGGTAAAGCGCTACTCCTCGGGGATGTATGTTCGGCTTGCGTTTGCCGTGGCCGCGCACCTGGAACCGGAGATCTTTATTGTCGACGAGGTGTTGGCAGTTGGCGACGCCCAGTTCCAGAAAAAATGTTTGGGCAAGATGGAGGAAGTGGGGCGACAGGGGCGAACTGTACTGTTTGTCAGTCACAACATGTCAGCCGTCCGTTCGCTGTGCAGCAGGGCGCTGTTGTTGCAGCAGGGAAAGCTGCTCATTGATGACGATGCGGCAACCGCAATCGGTTGCTATCTTGGTGGTGCCGGCGAGCAAGTGCATCTGAGGGAATGGCCCGAAGGTTCTGACGCCCCACAAAACGATTCGGCGCTGCTTAAACGGGTGGCGGTTTGCGACCAGAACGGAATGTGGCTCGAATCAATTACCACCGATACTGAACTGCAGATTGAGGTTCTATTCACGGTTAAGAGCGCGGACATATCGGTTGGCCTCACCTTGGTCGTTCATGACTCGGATAATGCATGTGTATTTAGTTCTATAAATAATAGTGAGCCCAATTGGTACGGTGCGCCGATGCCAATGGGGACGTATCGCTCCGTTTGCATAATTCCAGGTCGTCTTCTTAACAATCGCAGGTATTCGGTGTCAATCAACATGTTTGGGAAGTCGTTCACTGACTTGGTAGTGGTTAAGGATGTGCTGCAACTGGATGTACTTGATGGGGGAAGCGTTCGTCGCGATTATTTCGGCGAATATGGCGGATATTTCCGTCCAGAGTTGGCATGGACTACCGTGCGCTTGTGAGGATAATGGGGTCATGAATGTCTTGCGCGTTAAGGCAGATAAACTATTTGAGACTGTTTCGATGCGGTTGGAGCAGGTTGATTTGCTTCTGGATATCGGTTGCGGGATACGTCCTCAACAGTTAGTACGACCGATGACTCATATTTGCTTTGAGCCTTGTTCTGAGTATGTCAGTCATCTGCAGGCAGCAGTTGCCGAGTCGTTTGACCGGAACTATCTGGTTATCAATGCCGGTTGGCAACAGGCGGTGCGGTTCTTTCCTCCAGGTTCTGTTGACACGGTTATCCTCGTTGATGTGATTGAGCATCTCGAGAAAGAGGAGGCGTTAGCGCTGCTGCAGGCGACGGTCTGCTTGGCCAGGAGGCAGGTAGCGGTCTTTACGCCGCTCGGTTTTATGCCCCAGTCCCATGATGACGGCAAGGATGCCTGGGGATTAGGGGGTGGGGTCTGGCAGGAGCACAGGTCCGGCTGGTATCCTGAAGACTTCGGCGATGAATGGGGTATCTTTCTGTCGGAATCGTTCCATGTCACCGATAATACGGGAAATCCTCTGGTAAACCCTTTCGGTGCCTTCTGGGCCATATGGACTAATCCCGAACCTGCATCGGAGCGGACACCAGGAAGGCAAGCGGTCCGGTCGATCTACGATATTGCAGCGGCATTCAGCAGCTTGGCCAATCTACTCAATATGCAGCGCATAGTTAGGATGTTGGCCCAGGATTTCAGCCCCTCAGTATCGGTACAGGTATTGTCCGTGCTGCGACTGGGGCTTAAGATCAAGCAGTGCGGGTTGTTCAGAGCACTTCATCAACTGTTTTATTGAGGATAGCGTGACGTGGATTAGGTCGCAGGACGGAGTTCAAGATATGGCGATGGTTTCAATTGTGATCCCTGTGTATAACGGCGCCGATTATCTCGCCCAAGCGATCGACAGCTCGCTTGCACAGGATTACCGAAATGTCGAAGTGATAGTTGTCAACGACGGTTCTACCGATGGGGGGAAGACCGAGGAGGTCGCTCTTTCCTATGGTGATACGATCCGTTATTTCCGGAAAGAGAATGGTGGGGTGGCGTCGGCCCTTAATGTCGGTATCCAAGAGATGCGAGGTACCTTTTTTTCTTGGTTAAGCCATGACGATCGATATTATCCCCATAAGCTGTCCTCCCAGATAGCCTTTCTAGCCGGGGAACCTGATGAGGTGATCCTGTACAGCAATTTCGACATCATCAATGCCAGCTCGCAGCTGATTGGTCAAATCGAAGTAATCAAGGTGCCAGCGCCTCATCAGATGCGGTACTTTCTTACGACGAGCCATCCAGTGCACGGTTGTACCACGCTCATCCCGCGGTGCTGTTTCGAGGTGTGCGGTATGTTCGATGAATCGCTACGGACAACTCAGGACTATGATTTCTGGTTCAGGCTGGCTGGACGGTACCCTTTCGTTCATCAGCCTCTGAAGCTCATTCAATCCAGACACCACGACAACCAGGGAACGGTAACCATGAATAGCCTACACATGCGGGAGGTGAATGAGATTCTTGGTAAATTCGTTGGTCAGCTGACTCCAGCTGAAGTCATTGACGCTTCTGGCATGCCGCTTCCCTCCGGGTACGCTGCCATTGCCGAAAATTTTCACCTGAGGCATTGCCGGAGGGCATCACGTCTGGCCCGCGACCTGTCGTACCGAACACTTGGCAGCGTGCCTCTCTCTCTTGGGTTGAAGCTGCTCTGCCAACTCATGCTACTTGGCTTCAAGGACAGAGTCCGCTCATGTGTTGCTCGCTGAGCTGTTCACAAGGAATACTCCCCACGCTCACACCTATGGTAAGCGTGATCATCCCGACTTACAACCGTGCTACCCTGCTTTTGGAGGCGTTACAGAGCATCGTTGCCCAGACGTTTGTTGACTTTGAGGTACTAATTGTCGATGACGGCTCGACTGACGAAACGAATGAGATTGTTACCGGGTTTCCAGATGAGCGATTCATCTACATCTGCCAGGAGAACCGGGGGCGCTCCGCTGCCCGGAACCGCGCCATTTCCGAGGCCAAAGGGAGGTACGTCGCGTTTCTTGATTCGGACGATTCCTTTGCCGCTGAGAAACTGGAGAGGCAAGTTGAGATTATGGAAGCTCACCCCGAATATGGGATGATTTATACTTCGGCGAAGGTTATTGATGAGCAGGGACGGGAACAGTTTTCTATCTATGCCACTGAAAAAGGGCTTCCGTATTACCGGGCAACGGAGTCTGGATTCATTTACGACCGTATCGCATTTTACCTGCCGCTGACTATACTTTTACCAACAGTGATGGTACGAACGTCAGTTCTTAAATCGGTTGGTGGGTTCGACGAGAAACTCCACCGGTTTGAGGATACCGACCTATGGCGCCGAATTGCAAAGACCAACAGGATCTTTGCCCTCGACCTGCCGCTGACGACAATCAGGTCCCATGCTGGTAACCGTATGGAGCACCCAGAACAGGTATTCGCCGCGATTAACTATTATATCAGTAAGATCAGGGAGGAGGATGGTGGAGAGTCAGCTAAGTGGCATAGAGGAAGTGCCAGACTGTATCTTCATTATGCTATCGCAGTGCACGCACTGGAAGAGAACCGGTCATTTTCCGGGACGTTTTTCAATGAGGCGGTGAGACTTGATCCAGCCGATACCTTAGGTTATCTGTTGGTGAATCATGTTCTGAGTACCAGGCACGCATTACAACTGTTGGCTGCGTGCTTCCAGTATGCGCCGTTGATTCTGGTGAGACTGGTGGTCTTGACTGTTTGGAGGGGTATTGTTTCTTGTTGCCTTCGTTTGCGGGGAAGAGGAGTCTGATCGGGATATGAAGATACTGTGCGTCGCAATGTCAGAGAGTATTCACACTGCCCGTTGGCTGGCCCAGGTTGCGGATCTGGGGTGGGAGATCCATCTGTTTCCCGGCTGGGACTCTGGGCATCTCCATCCGGATATTACCAATACCGCTGTCTACCATACCTGTTATAATCCGTTCCGTTATGTGGACAAGAGCAATAAGCAAAACGGGGTGCCTATCCCCATGGAACACGCAGCCTTTTTTTGTCGTCGTCTGATTGAACGATGCTTGCCAAATTTCCGGGCAGGTCAGTTGGCACGGTTGATCAGTAGGGTGAAACCTGACCTCGTCCATTCGATGGAGATCCAGCATGCCGGCTATCTTACTCTGGAGGCGAAAAAACTTTATACGAAAAATTTTCCGCCATGGATCGTGACGAACTGGGGTAGCGATATCTACCTATTCGGTCGGCTTGCAGGGCACAAAAATAAAATCCGTGAGGTGCTGGCCAGCGCAGATTTCTATTCGTGCGAGTGTGAGCGTGATGTTTGCCTTGCACGGGCGTTCGGATTTGTCGGGGAATCGCTTCCTGTAGTTCCAAATACGGGTGGTTTTGATCTCGGCGCTATTTCAGCGCTACGACAGGAAGGGGCGACTGACCAGCGTCGCGTCATCATGGTCAAGGGATACCAGACTTGGGCGGGGCGTGCTCTGGTGGCATTACGCGCTCTGGAGCGTTGTGCCGATCTCCTGAACGGATATACGGTTGCCATCTATTCCGCCTCGCCCGATGTGGAGATGGCCGCCGAGTTGTTTCAGGATGCAACCGGAGTACCGATCGTCATTATTCCGAAGGGGACTTCCCATTACGACATGTTGACCTGGCAAGGTCGTGCTCGTGTATCCATAGGTCTAAGCATCGGTGACGCCATTAGTACGTCCTTGCTCGAAGCCATGGTGATGGGATCTTTCCCAGTACAGTCTTGGACTGCGTGTGCTGACGAATGGATCGATACAGGGGTAAACGGCCTGCTGGTCCCTCCAGAGGACCCCGACCAAGTGGAGCAGGCGCTCCGGCTTGCTCTTACTGACGATCGCTTAGTGAACAGTGCCGCAGCATATAACTCTTGCATGGCCAGGGAGCGGCTCGACGGCGCCCTGGTGAAGCAAAAAGTTTACGACATGTATCAGAGAGTAGCTTCAACGTAATACGGGTGTATATCTAACCACCAGACAGGGGGATGCAGTGAAACGAGCTGTTGACATCAAGACATCTTTTACCGCAGCTGATTCGATACCGTTGAAGGTATTGCTTGATAAGGAACTGCTGCACGAAACTCATTGTCACAATCGGTTGATTCCGATCCATGTTCAGTTTTTGCCGACCAATAAGTGCAATATGAAGTGTGTCTTTTGCAGTTGTTCTGAGCGAAATGTCGATTTGGAAATGGATTTTGATGTGGCGCGAACTGTGATTGAGAAGTGTCGCCTGGCCGGGACCAAGGCGGTAACTATTACGGGTGGGGGCGAGCCACTGCTTTACCAGCGCTTCGATGATCTGGTGGACTGCTTCCATCAGAGCGGCATCAAAATCGGTCTGGTTACCAACGGCATCCTGCTCCATAAGGTGTCTCACGCGACCCTGGAAAAAATTACCTGGTGCAGAATCAGCAATGATGACCAGCGACATTTCAGCGGAGTTTACCAGGAGCAGCTTGCCCGGGTGGTCTCTAAGTCTGGGGTTGATTGGGCGTTTAGCCATGTAGTTTCTCACACCCCCAATATTGCCGAGATTGCCAGCATTGTCTGCTTTGCTAACGATTACGGATTCACCCATGTTCGGCTTGTTGCGGACTTGTTTCAGCCTGAAGAAGTAGACATGCAGACGCTTAAGGAAGCACTTCGCAGGGATGGGGTGGACGATGCAAAGGTCGTGTACCAGGGTCGCAAGGCATACGATCAAGGAGGCGACTGCTATATTGGCTTTCTCAAGCCGCTCATTGGCCCAGATGCCAAGGTTTATGCCTGTTGTGGGGTTCAGTATGCACTAGAGGTTCCATCCCGGGACTTACCGGAGGAACTTTGCCTCGGTGACGCCACTGAACTGGAGAAGATCGTTGCCCGCAGTGCCATTCCTCTGGATGGTTCCAGATGTGTAAAGTGCTACTATATGAATTACAACACATTACTAAGTGGGATGTTGAAGTCGGTGGTTCATAAGGAGTTTGTCTAGGTGTCAAATTTCATTAGGGCTGATGCGATTGAGCAGAACAAGAGGATCTACGATGCAACTGCTCCGTTGTACGAGGAGCGTCATGGTGAAATCTTTAATCCCACCGAGCAGGCACGGATTTACGCTACACTTCAAGAGTGCTGCGCTTTCATCGCAACCGGTGCTGAAGTTCCGCGCGTTCTAGATTTTGGGGCCGGTACTGGCAATCTTACCCGTCATCTCCTAGTTCTCGGTGCCCAAGTTGTTGCCGCGGATGTCTCAAAGGGGTGTCTAAAGGAGTTGCGCCAACTGGCAGAGGGACAGGGTCGTTTTGAGACAATGGAGCTCAACGGTCGCGATTTAGCTGGAGCAGCTACTGCCAGCTTTGACATGGTGGTCACTTATTCTGTTTTGCATCATGTGCCCGACTATCTGGCTGCTGTCAAAGAATTTGTGCGGGTGGTGAAACCTGGAGGGATCATCTATATTGATCATGAGGTCTGTCCTGCTTACTGGGAGGAGGGGTCGGCTTACGCGGCCTATAGCCGCGAACTTGCCGAAGCTCCGGTAGCAGCACCCCTCGCCACTGCACAAAAAATACTGGCTCTATTCTCCCGTAAAAATAAATGGGACTATTTACTGGCCGCAGCTTGGCTTAAGCGGCATAAGGTTCAGGACGAGGGAGATATACACGTATATCAGGATGACCATATAGAATGGGACGCCATCCGTAGCTTGCTGGTCCCATCCTGTCAGATTTTGCGAGAGGACGATTATCTCGTCTGCCGGGAGATTTACCAACCACCGCCGGTCTGGGAACATTGGCATGGTCACTGTGCTGATATGCGCTTGATAGTGGCCAGAAAGAACAGGCAGTGCGCATCCTGATTATCCATGACTCTGGTGCGTCCGGAGGACCATTCCGTTTTTTAAAGCGGTTATTGTCGATTCATCGTGACAACGGATTAGCTTCTTTATTGTTGATCCCCGATGATGTGCAGGAACCGGCATTCTATGAACTAGGCATTCAGTATGCTGTTCCGGTAATCAGCAGGTCAAACCGGAACCAGCCCGGGACTTTGTCGTTGCTAACTCCGTTTGGGGACCTTTTGTTTTCATGGAGAGAGGTTCTGAACTGGCAGCCTGATCTGATCATTGTCTCAACGACTAATCCTGGGCGCATGTCCGCCATCTTTTATTTTCCCTGTCCAGTACTTTATGTGCTGCATTCGGCACCGGACCAGCGATTCAGCTTTTGGGCCCAAGCGTACCTGCGGCTCGGGACTTCCTGGCGGCGAAATATGGTGATGACGGTATCTTCTGCTGCGGCACATATGATTGAATCTTACATGGGGATTCCCGGGGAAAAGATTAGAGTTGTTCATAACAGTAGCCCAGTGTTACCTCGTCCGGTAGTTGATAGGAGACCACTGATCCTGACAGTTGGTCACATGGAAGAGTACAAGAATCCGGTTGGTTGGCTGGAAGTGGCGGAACTAGTAATCCGTCAGCGACCAGATGTTGGTTTCGTCTGGTTGGGTGAAGGTAAGTTGCGAGCTCAAATAAGAGAAGATGTTGCGTGTAGAGGTATGGCTGGCCAGGTTAACCTCCCCGGGTATACTGAGGAGACGGCTAGTTGGTACGACCAAGCCCAGATATATTTTCAACCAAGTCTCAAGGAAAGCCACGGAATAGCGGTGCTGGAAGCGATGGCCCACGGGCTCCCCTGTATCGTGTCGGATCGGGAAGGGTTGCCTGAATCGGTGATTAACGGAAAAACGGGATTTGTCTGCCCGGTCGAGAATTCAGCCATGTTTGCAAGCTGTATTCTGCGATTGTTGGATGAATCCTCCCTACGGCAACAGATGGGGGCAGAAGGGCGCTTGCGAATTTTTGAATGTTTTTCGGTAGAGGTGCAGGAGAAAAAAATCTTGTCACTTTATGATTATTTGCAGGGACAGGCATAAACGCAATGAAAGATTTTACTCTTACTACGCCGGTTGCTTTGCTTGTTTTTAACCGGCCAGACCTAACTGCTCGTGTTTTTGCCACAATTCGTGAGGCACGACCTGAGAGATTCCTAGTGGTGGCCGATGGCCCACGAGCAGACTACCCAAATGACGAAATTCTTTGTGCAAGGGTACGAGAAATAATCGAACAGGTTGATTGGCCTTGCCGCGTTGACCGTCTATATGCAGAAACCAATATGGGGTGTCGTCTGCGTGTGGCTAGTGGCCTAGACTGGGTGTTTGCAATGGAAGAAGAAGCAATAATTCTGGAGGACGACTGCCTGCCTGCACCCTCATTTTTTCGATTCTGTCAGGAAATTCTCGAACTGTACCGCGATGATAAGCGGGTTATGATGGTCACTGGTTCCAATATGCTGGGGGAGTGGAAGTCTACCGTTCAGAGTTATCATTTTTCTTATTATGGTGGTATTTGGGGGTGGGCAAGCTGGCGTCGTGCTTGGAGTCATTACGATGTGGACATGCCTCTTTGGCGCGATCCCGAAATCCGTGACCGTGTCCGTGATGTAATCGCGCGGTCAAGTCATTTCCGTCTACGTGCAAAGGCCTTCGATAAAACCTCTGCTGGCGTCATTGATACCTGGGATTACCAGTGGAGTTTTGCTCGACTTATACAGTCTGGGATGACCGTAGTTCCCGCAGTTAATCTGATTAGCAATATTGGATTCGGATCAGAGGCAACTCATACGAAAAATCCACGGGCAACAGTCGCCAATTTGGAGGTGTTTTCATGCTGCTTCCCATTGTCTCTCAGCAGATTTGTCGCGGTTGACCGAGACTATGAGATTGCATTCATGAAGTTGATGCTGGCTCAGCAAACTTTGGGGATGAAGATCGCTGACGGTGTACGATTGCTGATTGGGCGGCTTTTAATGCGTGGCAGACCGTGACTAGGCCAATTGAGGGACTGTTGAGCGCATCTGGTGACGGTTATCTCATTGGGCCTGGAGTGGCTGCAGCTTATTGGGGAGAACTTCCTCTGGTCGAGTTCGCCCGACTGTTGGCAAAAGTAGAGGAAGGGGATGATTTTGATGCCGCGGTGTTCCATTTTTTTGCCGAGCATCACCGCCAGGATTTATTCCCGTACCTGACCGACTGTTGGGGGCGGGGTAGTTGGCATTCGTTCGTCGATCCTTCGGTCGGAGGTACAGTGTTGGACTTGGGGGCCGGCATGGGGGCAATTAGCGAGTATCTTTCACCCCATTTCAGCCAAGTCTACAGTATCGAAGGATGTAAAGAGCGTTGTCGGTTTCTGGCGGTCAGAAAGGCCCGTAAAGGGTTGGACAATGTTACCATTATTAACGCTGGACTTAATCAACTGGCTTTTCCGGATAACAGTGTCGATCTGGTGGTTTGTAATGGTGTGCTGGAGTGGGTTGGACTCGGTTCTCATGGGCCGGTGGAAGATGTCCAGGTTCAGATGCTGCGGGAGATTCGACGGGTGTTGAAGCCGTCAGGTTTGCTATACGTGGGGATAGAGAATCGTTGGGCACTGGCCTACATGATGGGGTTGCCTGATCATAGTGGTCTCTGTTTTACATCATTGATGCCGCGTTGGATAGCCGGACTACTCGTACGGTTGTTGAAGGGGCAAGGCTCTTTTTCTGTGGCTATGACCGATTCCTATCGCACCTACACCTATGGTCATAAGGGCTATCAGTCATTGTTGGGGCGTGCCGGGTTTGAACATTGTGATCTGTTTTGTGTTGAGCCATCTTATGACATCCCGGCATATGCGTACCCTTTTGATGGTGATTCGCTTGAACTGGCACGATTTAGCCAGCTTTTCGGCTCACGTCGGGTGCCGTGGCAATTGCAGCGACATTTCTGCAGCAATTTTTTCCTTTTTGCGTCCAAGTCGAAAGGGGAAGCAAATATCAATAGTACTCCAGTTTCCTTCGGCTTCTTTGATCGCTGCATCCTTGAGGGGGAGAAGGTAATTCGGAGTGACCGATTCGGTGGGCGCAGTGCAGAGTCACTGGTTTACGGCCGGAACCTATTGCATCTGCCCGTTCTTGCCAGGAATATGATAACGACCGATGATGTAGCTGCGGCCTATGCCCGATTTTCTTCAGAGTTGTTTCTAGTCAGCCAGTCAGTGGATCTGTCGTTTGCCTGTAGGCAACTCGACAGATTTCTCGGTCCGGTTATCTCCGCAAGAACCCTTGAGCGGGCCAAGGTCGATATCGCATCACATCACCTCGGACGTCTGTACCATGGAGATTTTTGGCTGGGGAATCTGTTGCAGGAAGATCGTACCGGTAACTTGGTGCTTATTGACCGGGAACCTCAGCTGTTTGGTTCAACTGCTCTGGATATTGCTGATTTTGCTGTTGAATACGTTATTAATAATCGGAGTACTGAAGGTTTTACCATTGATCTGCGCCGACTTGCCGTCAAGTTCAACGTCGACCTATCCGATTCTGGACTCATCGCCCTCTCTCTGATTAGGCAGGTGCTGCGTTATTCACCGGTGCACCGGAGCAATGTCCTTGCCTATCGCTATCTGTCCCTGCTTCGGCAGTGGGAAAGCAGCGGCATCTTTCCCTTTGAGGTTCCATGAATCTAAGTCGATTACGCATGCTGTTTCGCAGCCGTCTTCTCTTTAACGACCTGTCGCGCTCTACACCAATCAGTACCGAATTCGGCCTGGATCGCGGTACGCCAGTCGATCGCTATTATGTGGAACGGTTCCTGAAACAGGAAAAACATGCTATCCGCGGCAGCGTCCTGGAGGTGGGGGACTGCGCATACACTAGGCGTTTCGGCGAAAATGTCAATGAGAGTATAGTTCTACATGTTACCGGTGGGCCTGGAGTGTCGCTGGTCGGTGACCTGTCTGCCCCGGAAACACTCCCTGAAGCGGTTGCCGACTGCTTCATCTGCACACAGACCCTTAACTTTGTTTATGATGTGTCAGCTGCCCTATGGGGAGCCCATCGACTGCTGAAGCCGGGTGGCACCTTACTGGTGACCGTGGCAGGTATAAGCCAGATCAGCCGTTATGACATGGATCGCTGGGGCGATTACTGGCGTTTTACCACGGCGTCGCTCCAGCGACTTTGTACTGGGCAGCCGTGGGATCAGCTGGTGATAGAGAGCTACGGCAACATGCTGGCAGCGGTTGCGTTTCTGCAGGGTGTGACGGTTGAGGATCTGCCTGAACCGAAGTCCCTCGATATCCGGGATCCAGACTATCAACTGCTGCTTACTATTGTGGCGCGCAAGAAGGTCTGACATGCTTCGATTCCTTTATCGAGAGATGCATTACCTCGGCCATAGGATGGTTAACGGTCTCCGTAATCATCAGAGCCCTCCGGTGATTGTCCTCGGATATCATCGCGTCACTACCTTAGCGACAGATCCCCAACAACTGGCGGTGACCCCGACTCATTTCCGCGAGCAGCTGCAGGTTATTCGCAACTATCCAGTGCTTCGTTTTGACGATGACTGGTCGATTGCCCGTGAGCCGTCACTGGTTATTACCTTTGACGACGGCTATGCCGATAACTTTCTCGAAGCCCTCCCGATACTTGAAGAGTATGGATTGCCGGCTACATTCTTTGTAACTGCAGGTATAGTAGGCTTGCGGGAGGAGTTCTGGTGGGATGAGCTGGAGAGGCTGATACTTGTACCACCATTATTACCTGAAGTCTGTACTATAAAACTTTACAAGCATCAGCCGTTTAGTTGGCCTAGTCATACTCTAGCTCAGCGAAAACAGTTGTATTTGGATATACATAGATTGATTCATCAATTGAGGTCACCTCTAGAGTGTCAAGAAATAATAGACCAACTTCGCATTTGGGCAGGGGTAATGAAGGATTGTAGGCCTAGTCATCGGGTACTAAGCCATACTGAACTTAAGAGTCTCAGTTCCCATCCACTGGTGAGCATAGGTGCTCATGGCATGAGCCATCTACCATTTTCTCGGCTTGCACCGGATGAACAAGAGATGGAGCTGACCTTTTGCCGCTCTCTGTTGCAGCAATACACTGGCCAGCAAATAACATCTTTTTCCTATCCTTTCGGCAGCAAAAATGATTTCTTGCCAGAAACAATTACTTTCGTGAAGGCAGCTGGTTTTAGTAAAGCTGCTGCCAATTTTCCTGGTGCGTGGCACCAGCGAACTGATTCGTTTCGGATCCCGCGGCATTTGGTGCGCAATTGGGCTGCGGCCAAGTTTAGTTACCAATTGAGCAGGTTCTGGTTAATATGAAATGCCTGTTGGTTAGTACTTTTGAGCAACAAGGAGGGGCGGCCCGGTCGGCACACCGCCTCCATTGTGACTTATGCCAACGAGGGATCGACAGTCGCATGTTGGTCCAGTATAGAAAAAGCGAAGACGAACGAGTCCTTGGCCCCAGGAGTGGGGTAGCTCGACTGAGCGCACTTTTTCGCCCATATATTGACGGGTTACCGTTACTCTGCTACCGCTCACGGTTAAGCCCACCCTGGAGTCTAGCTTGGTTTCCGAATAACATACACCGAGACATTAAGGCATTTAAGCCAGATGTTGTGCACATTCACAATGTCGGACATGGCTTCCTACCGCTCGCTGCCATAAAGCGACTGAGATGGCCAATTGTCTGGACTATGCACGATTCATGGGTATTTACTGGCGGTTGTCATTTGCCTGGTAGCTGCGAGCTATATAAAGTAGATTGTGGATCTTGCCCGCAATTAAATGCCCGTCATGAGCACGATTTGAGTCGTTGGGGATGGCATAGAAAAAGTGAATGCTGGTCAAGATTGGATATTACATTTGTGGCGCCAAGTAACTGGCTGGCACAAAAAGCGAAGTCCAGTGCCCTCCTTGGTTCTATGTCGATTGAAGTTATACCAAATGGAATTGACACGACACGCTTTATGCCGATGGACCAAAACGCTGCCAGAACTGCTCTTGAATTGCCCCTGGGAAGCAGAATCTTGCTCTTTGGGGCGTCAAGGTTTACCAGGGACAGCAATAAAGGGTTTTCTCTGTTGTGTGAAGCGCTGGCTGTGTTAAGTGAGGGGGGAGTAAGGCAGAACATAACTCTGGCTCTTTTCGGAGACGATAATTTTTGTGAATCGACGCTGCATGGGATTACAATTCGTTCTTTTGGGTCAATCATTTCAGATGAGAGGTTGAGGATGCTCTATTGCGCTTCGGATCTCTTTATTCTTCCTTCGCTGCAGGAAAACCTCCCTAATACTGTGCTTGAGGCAATGGCCTGTGGTATCCCGTGTGTAGCTTTTGCCGTGGGAGGCGTGGACGACTTGATTGTGCACGCTGAAAACGGCTATCTTGTTCGTCCAGTTGATGTGCGTGCTCTGGCAGCGGGGATACACCGGCTTCTAAACGATGAGGAGCGGCGTTCCATATATGGGCAGTTGGCGCGAAGGAAAATAGAGAAGGGCTTCAGCCTACAGGTCGTCACTGAAAAGTACCTTAATTTATATGATCGAGTCACAAGCAGCGCTCAGCGTTATCCAGAACGGTGATTAGATGCTCAACGCTAGCTTGCTAAAGTGGGTTGACGGGTGGATGGGCCGATTGTTGGTCTGGTTGATACCTTCACCGGAATCTTCGAGTTTTGAAAGGCCTGCACGTATATTTTTTATTCGTCCCGGTGGTATCGGTGACGCTGCATTACTTATTCCAACGATTAACCGGTTAAAATCAAGCTTCTCAGACATGAAAATAACCGTGCTCGCTGAGAAGCGAAACGCCGCTGTTTTTACTCTTAGCCCTGCTGTGGATCATGTATATTTGTACGATAATCTGCAAGAATTATTGAAAATTATGGGTGCCAAATTTGATTTGGTGATTGATTCCGAACAATCACATTATTTGTCAGCAGTTGTTGCGCGATTAATAAAAGCACCGTTAAAAATCGGCTTTGCTACCAATGAACGACGGCGGATGTTTACTCATACTGTCTCTTATTCACACGATGACTATGAAATGTATTGTTTTTACCGACTGCTTGAACCGCTCATGGCCGCACCGATATCCTTTGATTACCTGCAGCCATTCTTGAATGTTCCGGCAGAATCTTTAGCCACAGTAGATCAGATGTTACACCCACTTGCTGGGCGAGAAATTGTCGCCATCTTCCCCGGAGCTTCTATTGCTGAACGAAGGTGGCTGGTAGACAATTTTGCTGTGATCGCGCAGTTGCTGGAGGCGGCAGGATATGCGGTGGTGGTGATTGGTGGCCCGGTAGATGCCGGGGCAGGGGAGGTGATCTGTCAAAACGGGGGAGTTAACTTAACTGGCAAAACCACGTTGATTGAAACTGCAGCTCTGCTCGCCCGGTCAAAACTATTGATTAGCGGTGATTCTGGTGTTCTACATTTAGCCGTTGGTTTGGATGTCCCGACGGTCTCTCTTTTTGGGCCAGGTATTGCTAAGAAATGGGCACCACGAGGTGAAAAACATATAGTGATTAATCATGAACTTCCCTGTTCTCCCTGTACGCAATTTGGCAATACGCCGCGATGTAAATTGGGTGCCAGGTGTATGACGGAAATCTCAGTTGAAGAGGTCACAGGAGCGATTTTTTTATTGTTGCATAAAAAGTGATTGACACTCGCGCAGTCAGCTTGCTATATATCCATCTCGCGATGGGGCTGTAGCTCAGTTGGGAGAGCGCTTGAATGGCATTCAAGAGGTCAGCGGTTCGATCCCGCTTAGCTCCACCATAAAAAAAACAAGGGGTTACTTGTAAAAAGTAACCCCTTTTTTTTGTGCAAAAAACTGTTACGTATCCTCCCACGTATCCTCTGAGCCGTTATCCTTCGTACGAAACGACATATTCTGTCACCCCTGACATGTATAACCGGATCCCATGGCCCTTCATTTAATCAAAAGCAACCGCATGGAAGTCCTGCTGGACGAGCTGTCAACGGTGGTGCGTGCCCCGCTGGCATCGCCGTTTGTGCAAGAAACCATTATTGTGCAGAGCCGGGGGATGCAGCGCTGGTTGGCCATGCAACTGGCCAGCCGCCTCGGGGTCTGGGCCAACTGCCGCTATCCGTTTCCTAATGCCCTGGTGGATGAACTGTTGCGCCTGGTGGTGGGGAAGGCCGCGGGGTCGGACCTGTTCAACCGTGATTGCCTCACCTGGCGGATCATGGCACTGCTCCCTGAGCTGGCCGCCCGGCCGGATGGGGCGACCATTGCCCGCTATCTGACCGGGAGCGACAGCGAACGGCGGCTCTTTCAGCTGTCAGGCACCGTGGCTGACCTGTTCGACCAATACACCCTGTTTCGCCCCGATCTGCTGACCCGCTGGGAAAAGGGCAAGGACAAGGGGTGGCAGCCGGAACTCTGGCGCCGCCTGACGGCTGGTTGCCCGGCCCGCCATCGAGGGCAGCTCCGGGCGCAATTTCATACCCTGGGTCCGGTAGTTTTGGCCTCGGCACCGTTGCCGGAGCGGCTCTCGCTTTTTGGTATCTCCTATCTTCCCTCATTTCACCTGGAGGCTCTGGCGGAACTGGCCCGGGTCCGTGAGCTCTATATCTTTCTCCTCACCCCCTGTGCCGAATATTGGGGCGATTTGCGGCCACGGCAGACCGGGGTTAATCCGCTGCTGGCCTCTTTTGGCCGTCTGGGGCGCGAGTTCGGCGAGCAGCTGCTGGCGGTGGAGGCGCCCGTCATGGAGCGGGAGTGTTTTGTGGCCAACGACGGTGCCACGCTGCTGGGTATGGTGCAGGATGACATCCTGACGCTACGTGACCGGGGCGAGGGTGAACAAGTTGCGTTGCCGGCTGCGGCCGTAAATATCCACGTTCACGCCTGCCATTCTCCCCTGCGGGAGGCTGAGGTGCTGAAGGATCAGCTGCTGGCCCTGCTGCAGGCTGACCCAGAGCTGTTGCCGGAAGAGATCCTGGTCATTACGCCGGATATCGAGGCCTATGCCCCGGCAATTGCCTCGGTATTTGGCACCAGTGACGGCAGCCCTTCCATCCCCTTTGCCATTGCCGATCGCAGTTTCCGTCACGAGCAACGTTTGGCTGATGCCCTGCTGGCCCTGCTGCAACTGGCCGGCAGTCGGGTGCCGGTGGGGCCAACTGTGGATCTGCTGGAGTTGCCGGCGGTGCGCCGTCGCTTTGGCTTTGTTGAGAGCGATCTGGCGCTGATCCGCGACTGGCTGGTGGCCGGCCGCGTGCGCTGGGGGCTGGATGGCGCCGACCGAGTAGCGGCTGGATTTCCCTCCTATGGTGAGCACTCCTGGCGGGCCGGCCTGGATCGACTGCTGCTGGGGCTGGCGTTGGCGCCGGGTGCGGAACCATGGGGCGAGATTCTGCCGGCCGCCGACCTGGCGGGTGATCAGGCCCGGCTTCTGGGGCGCTTCGGCGATTTTGTCGACTGGCTGGCGGCCAGCATCGGCGAATTGCGGCGGCCAGCCACGCCGGTGAGTTGGGCGGCCCGGCTGCAGCGCCTGGCCCAGGAGTTTCTGCTGCCGTTTGGCGAAGAGGAGAGCGAGCAGGCTGATCTGCTGCTCACCCTGGGCAGCTTGGCCGAGGCGCAAGCGGTGGCGGGCTATGACCGTACTCTGAGTCTGGCCATGGTGACCGATTGGTTGCGGCACCGCCTGGAACGGGAAGTGGGGAGCCGTGGCTTCCTGGCCGGTGGCGTCACATTTGCCGCCCTGTTGCCGATGCGGAGCATCCCCTTCAAGGTGGTGGCGTTGATCGGCATGAACGATGGTGTTTTCCCCCGCCGGGACCGGGCAGCCGGTTTTGACCTGATGGCTGCCGACCGCCGTCCCGGCGACCGCTCGCTCCGGGACGAGGATCGCTACCTGTTTCTCGAAGCGCTCCTGTCGGCGCGCCAGCACCTGCACCTCAGTTATGTCGGACAAAGTGCCAAGGATGGCAGCGAGATTCCCCCTGCGGTGCCGGTGAGCGAGCTGCTGGAGTACCTGCGCCGCGGTTATTGTCTGGCGGACGGGGGGCAGGGGTCTCTTGACGAACTGCTGGTCACCCGGCACCGGCTGCAGCCCTTCAGTCCCGATTATTTCCAGCCGGTCGGGCCACTTTTTACCTTCGATACCAACCTGAAGGAAGCCGTGGCGACCATGAATGCCGGGCGTAACGCACCACTGCCATTTATGGCGGCACCGCTATCACCCGCAGAACCGGGAGCGCTGACGGTCAGTGACCTGCTCCGCTGCTTTGCCAATCCGGCCCGCTTCTTTCTCGAACGGCGGCTGGGGCTGACCCTCAAGTCCCCCAAGGCCGTTGCCGCTGACCGGGAGCCGTTTACACTGGACAGCCTGGATGACTATGGCCTGCAGCAGCTGTTGACCCGCCTGCTCCTGACTGGTGCTGATCCGGAGCCGTTCCATCGCCGGGTGCGGGCCGAAGGTCTGCTGCCGCCCGGCCGCCAGGGGGATCTGGCCTATGCCGGTCTGCTGCAGAAGGCGACTTCTTTTGTTGCTACCGTGCAGGCAGCGACTGGGCCATTGCCGGCGACGGTGCCGGTGGATCTGCATCTGCAGGTGGGGGGCACTCTGCTTTGCGGCACCATCGATGCGGTCCACCCCGACCTGTTGCTGCGCCATCGGCCAGCGAAACTGGCCGCCAAGGACCAGCTGGCGCTCTGGCTTGAATTCCTGATGCTGTCTGCCGCCGCTGAAGCGTCGCCGGAACGGGCGCTCCTGGTGATGCGGGATAAGACTGTCAGTTTCAGGCGGCCTACTGATCCCCTGGTATTATTGACGGCATTTGTTGCTGCGTACCAACGGGCCCAGACGCAGCCACTCCCCTTTTTCCCGGCGACCTCGCTGGCATTTGTCGAGGGGGGGAAGGTGGCCATTGCCTGGGAAGGGAGCGAGTACCAGCGGGGCGATGCCGAGGACCGGGCGGTGGATATCTGCTTTGCCAACGGCGATCCGCTGGGGAGCGAGTTTCGGGAGCTGGCCACGACCCTATTGCAGCCTTTGGTCGACCAGCGGGAGGAGCTGAAATGAGCATGCAGCAATGCAACCTCCTGTCCATTCCGCTTACCGGTCTCACCCTGCTGGAGGCGAGTGCCGGTACCGGCAAGACCTACACCATTGCCAGTCTCTACGTGCGCTTGGTGCTGGAGCAGGGCCGGCTACCGGAGCAGATACTGGTCACCACCTATACCGAGGCGGCCACTGCCGAGCTGAAAGGGCGGATTCGCGAGCGCTTGGCCGCGGCCGCGGCACTGTTCGGCGGGGCAGTGCCGCTGGCCAGTGATGAATTTCTGGCGGGTCTGGTGGCGGCTGCGGCGGCAAAAGGGGTGGATCAGATTACGGGTCTGCAACTGCTGACGAGTGCATTAGCCAGTTTCGATCTGGCCGTGGTCAGCACCATCCATGGCTTTTGCCTGCGGGCCCTGCAGGATCTAGCCTTTGAGAGCGGGTCGCTGCTGGATACGGAGTTGATCACCGACCAGGCGGCACTGATCCAGGAGGCAGTGGATGATCTCTGGCGTGAGCGCTTTTTCGGCCCTGGTCCGTCGATCCTGCCGTTGGTGCTGGCAGCGGGTCTGAATGCCGACAGCCTGCCCGCTTTTGTCCGCCCCTTTCTCGGTAATCCCAAGCTGATCATCGAACCGGAGATGGGCGGAGTGGATCTGGCCGCGCTGGAGGCGCAGGTGGCAACGCTTCGCACCGAGCTGGCCGATCTCTGGCAGCAGGACGGGGAGGCGATTCGCGAACTGCTCCGCACCTGGCCCAAGCTGAGCCGGGCCAAGGATACCTACCGGGACGACCTGTTGGACGGGATGTTTAATGGGATGGAGCAGTATTGTGTCGCTGGAGAGTGTTGGCTCTTGCCGGCCGATTTCCCCAAGTGGACAACGGCATTCCTGGCCGAAAAGATGACCCGCGGCGCGGAACCGCCAACCCACCTGTTCTTCGACCGCTGCCTAGAGCTGGCGGAGCTGACAACGCAGCGGCTGCTGGCCTTCAAGTGGGAGGTCATCACCACGGTCCGGGCGCGGCTGGCCGCCAAGAAACGGGAGCAGTCGCTCCGTTCCTTTGACGATCTGCTGATTGATCTTTATCTGGCCCTGACCGCGCCGGGTGGCGAGCAGCTGGGTGCCGCCCTGCGCGACCGCTGCCCGGTGGCGCTGATTGACGAATTTCAGGATACGGACCCGGTGCAGTTCGATATCTTCCGCCGTATCTACACAAAGCCTGACGACCCGCTTTTCCTGATTGGTGATCCGAAACAGGCGATTTACGGCTTTCGTGGCGCCGACGTCTTTGCCTATCTGCAGGCGGCCGCTGCCGTGCCCGCAGCCCAGCGGTATACCCTCGGCACCAACTGGCGTTCCGCTCCTCGACTGGTGGCCGGGGTCAACCGACTGTTCAGCGTCCGGCCCGATCCCTTTTTGCTGGACGCCATCGGTTTTGCCCCGGTGGGGGCAGGGAAGACGGCAGCTGATGCGCAGCTGGCGGGCGACCTAGCGCCGGAGCCGCTCCGCTTCTGGTTTGTCGACGAGGAGATTCCGGGCAAGCCGGTTGATGTCGGCGTAGCCAACCGGCGGATTGTTACTGCTGTCGCCGCCGAGATCTGCAACCTGGTGGGTGGCGGGGCGGTTCTGGATGGCCGACCGGTGGTCCCCGGCGATATTGCGGTGATCGTGACCAGTCACCATCAGGCAGGTCTGGTGCGTGATGCGCTGCTCCCGCTGGGGATTCCGACGGTGGTGCGGAGTAACGCCAGCCTCTTTAGCAGCCGCGAGGCGCTGGAGGTGCTTGATCTGCTCCGGGCGGTGCTCTCGCCCGCCAGCGATGGCCTGGTCCGGACCGCCCTGGTGGGATCGCTTTTTGGCTTGGGCGGCGGTGCGCTGGCGGCCATTGAGGTCGACCCGGTTGCCTGGGGCGATCTGCTGGAGCGGTTGGCTGACTACCGTCGGCTCTGGGAGGAGCGGGGCAGCCTGGTGCTGGGGCGGACGATTTTGGGTCGGGAACGGGTACGCCAGCGCCTGCTCGGTTACCCGGATGGGGAGCGGCGGCTGACCAATCTGCAGCACTGCTTCGAACTGCTCCAGACCACGGCTGACGAGCGGCGGCTCGGACCTGATGCCCTGCTTGACTGGTTCGGCGCCCAACTGGCCGAACAGCCGGAGCGGGACGAATATCAGCTGCGCCTGGAAACCGATGCGGCCGCGGTCAGCATTGTCACCATCCATGCCAGCAAGGGGTTGGAATATCCGATCGTCTTCTGCCCATTCCTCTGGAAAGGGCTGCAGGAAAAGGATAAGGAGGCAGTCACCTGCCATGAAGGGACGGCTACGGTGCGGGACTTTGGCTCTACCCGCCTGGCCGAGCGGCGCCGCCGGGCCCTGGGGGAAGGGCTGGCCGAAACGGTGCGCTTGGCCTATGTGGCTCTGACTCGGGCCAAGTACCGCTGCTACGTGGTCTGGGGGCGATTGAAGGAAGCCGGGGCTTCGTCCATCGCCCAGCTGCTGCACGAGTCCGGTGGGCGTCTGGCGGACGGCATGCCGCTGCCGCCGGATGCAAAGGCGCTGGATAATCTGCCTGCAGGAACAATGCGGGAGCAGTTGGCTGCGGTTATCGCCCCGGCCCCGGCATCCCTGGCCATCGAACCGCTGCCGACCACTCCGCCCGTGCCCTGGCAGCCGCCCCAACTGCTTCCCACGGACCCGGTCTGCCGCAGTTTTACCCGCTCATTGCGCCGTGACTGGCGAGTGGCGAGTTTTACGTCTCTGGCAGGGCGGCGGGAGCGGGAAGAGGAGCGGCCAGCCCATGACGAGGTGGTGACGACGCCAGCACCTGCGGTCAGCCAGTCGACCGCGGCAGAAACACCACAGACCATCCGCAATTTCCCCCGGGGCAGCCGGGCCGGGACCGTGCTCCACACCCTGTTTGAGGAGCTTGAATTCACTGCTCCCGCAGCTGTCCGGTCGCCGCAGGTGTCCCGCCTGCTGCTGCAGAATAACCTTGCACCGGCACTGCTGACCCCGGTGCAGGAGATGCTTGACCAGGTGCTGACGGTGCCGCTACCCGGTCTGGATGGCCCGCTCCAGTTGGGCAACATAGCCGCGCCAGATCGTCTTTGCGAGCTGGAATTTTTCCTGCCGCTGCAGCCACTTACCGCGGAACGTTTCAATCAGATCATGAAGGAATGGCAGGGGGAGTGCATCGACCTGGCGGCTGTGGTGGCCGCCCTGGATTTTACCGCCGTGCGCGGCTATTTGCGCGGCTTCATTGACCTGGTGTTTCACCAGCACGGGCGCTACTACCTGGTGGACTGGAAATCGAATTACCTGGGGCCGGCGGTGGCCGACTATGGCCAACCACAGATGGCGGCAGAGATGCGGCACCACAGCTACCCGCTCCAGTACCTGCTCTACACCGTGGCCCTCCACCGCTACCTGGCGTTGCGGCTGCCGGACTATGACTACGACCGGCAGATCGGCGGGGTCTTTTATCTGTTCCTGCGCGGGGTCGATGCCGGTAACAGCGGCAGCACCGGCATCTATGCCGACCGGTTGCCGCGATCGCTGGTGGAGCAGGTGGCTGAACTGTTGAGCGGACCTGCGGGAGGTGCCGATGCTGCCTGATTTCCTCACTCTTTCGTCACTGGACCGCCAGTTCAGCGCCTTTATCTGTCGTCAGGCCGACGTCAGCAGTGAACCGTTACGGCTGGCCACTGCCCTGCTCAGTCATGCCGTGGCCGCTGGCCATGTCTGCATCGACCTGCGTGCGGTCGCGGGCCGGACCATGATCATTGATGGCCGGTTGGTCGCATTGCCGGCATTGGCGGACTGGCTGGCGGCCCTGGTCACCTCCGGGGTGACCGGCAGCGGGGAGGGTCCGGTGCTGCCGCTGGTCCTGACCCCGGTTGGACGGTTGTATCTCCATCGCTACTGGCTGGATGAAGTGGCGGTACGGGACTTTTTTCTGGCGACCAAGACCGCCACCCCCTGTGATGAGGAAACCGTTGCCGTCTGGCTCCCCCGGCTCTTCAGCGGCAGCGTGTCTCCCGATTGGCAACGGGTGGCAGCAGAAACCGCTCTGCGGGGTCGGGTGACGGTTATCTCCGGTGGGCCAGGCACCGGTAAGACCACCACGGTGGCGCGAATCATGGCGCTCTTGGCGCTGGCCGGCGGTGTGATCGGTGAGGAGATCGCCATTACCGCCCCGACGGGCAAGGCTGCCGGTCGTCTGGGCGAGGCTATTGGCCGGGCGTTGGCGGAGTTGCCGCTGCCGCCGGCGGTGCTTGACCATCTGCCGCGCACGGCGGTCACCCTCCATCGCCTGCTGGGACGTACTGGCCGCCATGGGGAAGAAAAACTGCTGTCAGCCCGGGTGGTAATTGTGGATGAGGCGTCAATGGTGGCGCTGCCGCTGCTGGCCCGGCTGGTGCGCGTCCTGCACCCTGCGGCCCGACTGATCCTGCTGGGTGATCGGGACCAGCTGGCGTCGGTGGAAGCAGGTGCAGTGTTGGGGGATCTTTGCGCTGACAACGACCGTGATGATTCCGCGGTAACGCCGGCAGCTGGCCCGCTGACGGAGCGGATTGTGCTGCTGCGGCACACCTATCGTTTCGCCACCAGTAGCGGCATTGGCCAGGCGAGTCGCCTGGTTTGTGCGGGTGACGGGGATGGGGCGCTGGCAGTCTGCCAAAGTGGTGACTGTCAGGACCTGGTCTGGCATGAATTGCCGGCGGTACGGCAGTTGGACAATACGTTGGGAGAGCTGGTGGTCACCGGCTATGGTCCATATCTGGCCACAGACGACCCACGGTCAGCGCTGGAACAATTTGACCAGTTTCGGCTGCTGGCGGCGGTACGGGACGGGGACTACGGGGTGGCCGGACTGAATGGCCGGATCGAGCGGCTGCTGGCCCGCCAGGGGTTGATCAACCCCCGCCAAGCTTGGTATCAAGGCCGGCCGGTGCTGGTCACGGCCAATGACTATGGGGTACGCCTGGCCAATGGTGATATCGGCCTGACCCTGCCGGACCCGGCTCATAGTGGTGAGTTGCGGGTATTCTTTGCCACCCCTGACGGCGGAGTGCGGAGCGTTCACCCCTTACGCCTGCCAGCCCATGAAACGGCCTTTGCCTTGACAGTACACAAATCACAAGGTTCCGAATTTAATACGGTTGCCCTGCTGTTGCCGCCTGACGACTTGCCGCTCCTTACCCGTGAATTGATCTATACCGGCCTCACCCGGGCCAAGGAACAGCTGCATCTGGTGGCCAGCGCCGAGGTGTTCCGTGCTGCCGTTGGTAGTCGGGTCAGTCGTACATCGGGGTTACGAGAGGCGCTCTGGGGAAATTAATCAGTCATCTTCAGCCGCCGCATTTTTTCCACCAGGGTGGTGCGGTTCAAGCTCAAGAGGGTTGCCGCCCTGGCCTTGACGCCACCGGCCAGGGCCAGGGCGTCGTTGATCATCTTCCGTTCGAGCTCTTCAACGGTTTTCATCAGATCAATGCCGGCTGAGGTAACCTGTGGAGCACCGGCAGCGAGTGGTGGGATGACGGCGCTGATGTTGCTCGGCAGGTCATCGCGGGTGATCTGCTCGCCATCGGTGAGGGCAACGGTCCGTTCCACCACATTTTCCAGCTCGCGTACATTCCCTGGCCAGTCATACCACTCCATTGCTTCCAGCGCATCCTTGGTGAGAACCAGTAACTGGCGGCTCATTTCTGTGCAGTACTTGGCCATGAAATGCCGTACCAGCGGCAGGATGTCGGCTTTACGATCCCGCAGCGGTGGCATGGTCAGGGGGATAACGTTGAGACGATAATAGAGGTCCTCGCGGAAGGTGCCCCGCTTGACTTCATCGGCCAGGTGCTGATTGGTGGCGGAGATGACGCGAATGTCGATCTTGATCGGTTTGGTGGAGCCGACCCGTTCAACTTCCTGTTCCTGGAGTACCCGCAGCAGTTTGGATTGGAGTTGCAGCGGCATGGTGCCGATTTCGTCGAGGAAAATGGTGCCGCCATGGGCTGCTTCGAATTTACCGATCTTATCCTTGTGGGCACCGGTGAACGAACCCTTGGTATGGCCGAAGAGTTCGCTTTCCAGCAGGGTTTCCGGGATGGCCCCACAATGGACCGCGATGAACGGCTTGTCTTTACGGTGGCTGTTGAAATGGATCGCCTTGGCCACGATCTCTTTGCCGGTACCCGACTCCCCCATTACCAGGATGGTACTGTCGGTTTTAATGACCCGTTTCATCAGGTTGAACACGCTTTGCATGGCGTCTGAGGTGCCGATGATGTTGGAGAATTCGTAGCGGTCACGGAGCTGTTTTTTTAAGTAGACGTTTTCCGAACGGAGTCGCCGTTTTTCCAGGGCCTTATCAATGACGATGCGCAGTTCATCGATGTTGAGCGGTTTGGTAATGTAGTCACAGGCCCCCTGTTTCATGGCGCGGACCGCCGTGTCTGCCGAGGCATGGCCGGTGATGACCACCACCTCCATCTCGGGGGTGTGCTCCTTGGCGGTCTTGAGGATGTCAAGGCCATTCACATCCGGTAAAAAGAGGTCGGTGATGAGGAGATCAAACAGCGTGGTTTCCAGGCAATGGATAGCCTCGGTGCCTGATGACACCGGTTTGACGATATAACCGCTGGCCTTGAGCAGGAGAGAAAGGGCCTCACGACTGGAATCATCGTCATCAACTAGCAGGATGTGTGGGGCTTCTTTCATTGGAACTCCTGATGCATACTGTTTGGCGTTTTAGCATGTCGGCCCGATCTTGGCAAGGCGCCAATTGACGCCGATTCAGAGCCGGGTATACTGAAACGATATGTTATTGGAAATGCATTGTCATACGGCAGAATTCTCGCCTTGCAGCAAAGTTGCCGCCGTGGAGCTGGTACGCCAGGTTCAGGCCAAAGGTCTGCAAGGGATTGTGCTGACTGACCACCACCATTTATGGAGCGATGCTGAGCTGCTGGACCTGCGCCGTGACGCCTGCGTGCCGGATCATTTTCTGCTGCTGTCCGGTCAGGAAGTGAGCACGTCTGACCTGGGTGATGTGCTGGTCTATGGTGCCGATGCGTCCATTGACTGGGGCATCACCTTGAAGGAGTTACGTCAGCTGGCACCGGGGGCGGCGTTAGTCTGGGCGCATCCATACCGGGGAGGGCGGAGCCCGATTGCCACCGACCTGATGCATCCGGCGCTGGATGGAGTGGAAATTTTTAATGCGAACCAGACGGCCAGTGGCAACAGCCAGGGGCTGCGGGATTGGCATCACTACCGTTTCACTGCCCTGGCCGGCACCGACACCCATGGTGCCAGCTATGCCGGTATTTATCCCACCCATTTTGAACATCCGGTGGCAACGATCAGTGAGCTGGCCATGGAAATCCGCCAGGGCCGCTGCCGGCCATTTCTCAAGGAAATTCCCCGGTCCGGGGCGCACAGCACGGTGACGGAAGTTACCATCGGGGTCAAAGGGCCGGATGAGCGGCGGGAACGGCTGATTATTCGGCAATTGAGCGACGAAAAGAGCTGGCAACGAGCGGAACGGGGCTATCAGATCATGGCTGCCATTGCCGGGCAGGGCTTTGTTTCCGGGCGCTATCGCGTGCCGCAGCCCATAACCGATGACCCAGTCGGGCACGTTATCATCGAAGAGGGGGTACGGGGAAAATCGCTCCATGACAAATTGTTGGCCGCCACCCCTGCCGATGGTCGGGAATATCTGGATCTGGCGGCACGCTGGCTGGCCCGCTTGCACCGTCTGCGCCTGCGCATCACCCCGCCGGAGGAGTTCATCCCCCGGGAAATAATGCGGTTGGAGCGCTACGTCGGACGGTTCACGGAGATGCGCCACCGTCACACCCGCAAAGCCCAGGAAATTATGGAGCGCATTGCTGCAGAAGAACGGGCATTGCTGACCAAGGGGAATGAGTTGCTGGTGCAGGGACATGGTGACTATCACCCCAAAAATATCCTGATCGGTCAGGACCAGCTGGAACTGCGCAGTACGTTGTTTGCTGCGGCCATTGATTTTGAAAGCTCACTGCTGGTACCGCCGGCTTTTGATGTGGGATGCTTTTGCATGCAGTTCCGCAACCAGTTTCATGGACAGCCGCATATTCTCGCCGCATATCCTGAAGCCAGTTTTATTGCGGCGTATCTGGCTGAATACGGCGCAGTTGAGCCCGATTTCCTCCGGCAGGTGGAACTGTTCTCCGCCCGCTCGGCGTTGGGTATTGCCGCGTATCTGATCAAGCTGGGTCTGGGTACCAGCGAGGATGTCTGGCGGGTACTGGTGGAAGCGGAACGAGCTCTGACTCACGTTTGAGTTGCCAAAACCCAGTAGTCTGTCAAACTTGCCTTTTGGCGTTGACCGCGTAACCTTTCATTAAACCGATCTCAAAGGAGGAACATCTATGCTCAGCAAGAAAAATTTTACCGCCCTGAACAAACATATGAACACGGAACTATACTCGGCCTATCTTTATCTGAATATGTCAGCAGCAGCCAATGAAAAGGGATTCAAGGGGGTTGCCAACTGGTTTAGTGTTCAGTATCAGGAAGAAATGGTGCATTTCATGAAGTTCTATACCTACCTGAACAGCCAGGGGGAGCAAGCTCAGGTAGGGCAGATGGCAGCGCCACCTACCCAGTTCAAGGGTCTGTTGCCAATGTTTGAGGAAACCCTCAAGCATGAGCAGTATATTACTGCCTGCATTAATGAACTGACCGAACTGGCGGTTAAGGAAAAAGATCATGCCTCGCAGATCTTTCTGCAGTGGTTTGTCACCGAGCAGATTGAAGAGGAAGAGAATGATCGGGAGATTATCGGTAAATTGAAGCTGATCGGCGATAATGGCTACGGTCTGCTGATGCTGGATGGTGATCTGGCAACACGGGTATTCACGCCGCCACCGGCAACTGGCGCTGCCGCGTGAAAGTTCGTCTCTGTGAGCATAACATGGGAAAGGGGAGGGTCTACCGAAGGCTGAAGGAAGAGCACCCTGAATTGGATGTCAAGATCAAGGACTGTATTGGCCGGTGTGGGCCATGTCACGCAACACCCTTTGCCCAGGTGGACGGCAAGACGCTGCGGGCCATTGACACGGATGAGCTGTACCGGAAGATCGTGGCGGAACTGAAATAGCAACTACGCACAGTCAAAGAATGATCGCCGAGGCAGAAACTCACAGACTGGTGAAGCCATAACCGTCCAGGCCAGGAAGATTCTGACCTTCAAGCCGAGCAACCTCCTGAAACAGGCCATGCAGCAGGAGTACGACACTGAACCGGCCAAGCGAAACCTGCAGCTGGAAAGCGTTGCTCATATCACCGTGCAAAGGATGATGGAAAATCAGCTACAGGATGACCCGGCTGCCAATATTACCGGTCAGGACTTCCTTTGCTCGCTGCATCGGGAATTTTTCAAGCTTTTACCGGAGGAGTTCCTGGTTATGCGTAATCCGGACACCGGCAGAGAAAGTCGTGTCTTCCCGGGTGAGCTGCGCCAGGCAATGGTCAAGGTGGGGCGACATGAACCACCGGGGCACGATAGCCTTGTTCCCTTCATGGAGAGATTTGCCGAAACCTATCTGCCGGAAAAACACCATGGTGTCAACAAACTGGTGGCAGCGGCAGCAGCCACTTTATCATCGGTTGATCTGGATTCATCCGTTTCTTGATGGCAATGGTCGTGTGGCGAGACTCTTCACTGAAGCGTACCTGCACCGGATTCCGGTCCACGGATTTGGCCTCTGGTCCGTCAGTCGTGGCCTGGCCAGAAGAAATGCCGACTACAAAGCAGCCCTCAGCTGGGCCGATGCTCCACGACGTAATGACCATGACGGCAGAGGGAGTCTTTCGAACGAGGGGCTGATCAGGTTCTGCCGATTCTTCCTCTAAGTTTGTCTTGATCAAGTTGACTACATGGGAACCCTGCTTCAATTGGAGGAGTTGGTGGAGCGGGTCAAGAAATATGTCCTGTTCCGCAACGGTGGCATGATTCCCCATCCGCCAGGGGTAACCACACTCCGGCCAGAGGCAGCCAGAACGCTGCAGGAAGTATTATTGCGCGGTGAAGCGGCTCGGGGCGAGGTTATTGAGGCTTCCGGTCTGAAGGAAAGAACCGGCAGAAACCTGCTGGCCCAGCTGGTTGGCGAAGGGTTGCTGATCTCAGATACGCCTAAAAGTCAGGTAAGAATCGGTTTTCCGATCCATGCAGCGGGGTGGTTTTTCCCAGATCTCTATCCAACATTACCGCGATAGTAACGACTTTAAAGCCATCATATCCCGACCCTGAATATTCACTAGAATATCGTGTGCAGTGCAGGCGTAGACCAAATAGAAAACAGTGCCTTGAAGAAATCGTTGGCTTTGTTGATCCGGAGACTGATGATGTCGTTTGGATCTTCCCAAAATGCAATGACGAGAATACCATGCGAAATCATTTCACCAATCTCCCGTTCAACAGCAACCTCGATCTGAAATTGAGCTCGGTTTCGCAGGATGCGCTGCGATTTACCGTCGAGTCAAAAATCGGCATGCCGAGAATCATCTTTGGCCTGCTTTTCGGCGTTCCGTGTCTGCTTCTCCTTTCCTACGGGCTTCGCCAGCAGGGGATCTATATCCTCACCGCGCTGGTATTCTGTCCCCCCTGGCGATCCTCAGCCTTCTGTTCGGGATGACGAAGCAGAAAAAGAGCTTCATTCGCTCTTCAGGCAGGGCGATCAAGTCTTTCCGGCTATTCAATATTCAGCGTGAGCTGGGCTCCCCCTGCCCAAAAGCGGCACGTTGCTAACCTATAAGCGATGGAGTTCGGGGGGCGCATCAGGCGGGGGATGTTTTTTCTACCACGCGGAGATCCAGGGGCTGGTGGGGTTTGGGTTCTGTATCTCGAAAGACGAAGCGAGGCGGGATGCGTTTGCTCAGGATCTCGCCGGTTTCCTGCATTACGAGATTCGCGAGCAACTTTATCCCTAGAGTTTTTAAATCTGGTCAGTTTTGGGGCCACCCATTAAAAGTCAGGGGAATTTGCTTTAGGGTGAGGTTGAGAAATTACTTGAACTTGCCCTGATAGCGGCGGATCCCGTCTTCAAAAACCTTTTCAATGAAGCCTTTTTCGTGCCCCTTGCGGTAATCGTCAAAATACCGGAACAGGAATAAGCCGATTATTGCGATCAGGCAAATGGCAATTATTCTTTTAAGAATTCTTAAGGGGTCTTTCCACTCAACCTGAGCTGCTAAGCGATTGTACAGGGCCTGGTATTGGGCGTCTTTGCAAATTTCACCCAAGTGCTGCACTTGGACGGTGGAGACGTAGTCGCTGATCGCTTCGCGATCAGGGGGATCAATCAAGGCAAAGGTTACGGCGGTGCGATGAATAACCGTGCCATCTTCTTGCTTGTTATGTTCATTGACGGTAGCAACTTCTGTAACCGCCGCAAAAACTTTAGGGGGATCGAGAGGTAGATAGATTTCCACGTCGAGATAGGTGCCTTCAGGATATTGTTCCGTTAGATCGAGTCTGAGTCCTTCATTCGTTGCCTGGGCCAGGCTCGGTACAATTTCGTCCCAGTTATCCGAGGTGGAGTCATCCATCCAGGCGTTGTGTGTGTTTTTGTTTTTGTTGGCGGTTTTCAATTCACGTTTGCGCTGGATCCAATTGTCGGTAATATTTTCCAACCCTTGTTCACTGGCATAGGCATATTTGATCGGCAGATAGACATCAATGCGCTGAAATTCCCGTAGTTCACCAAAATATACCGAGCCGATCAGTCTGATCAGATAGTGCCCGGCAATATTGCAATCAACGACGACCGCCCGACAACCAAACGCACCGCGTTCTGAGCGACCCCGTAATTCCATGGGCGTACCGATCCCGATCAGTGTCCATTCCGGGACTTCATCCCCAGTGAAGCCAATATCAACAAGGTCATTGCTGATCGAGTTAATGATGCACCGCTGGTGGTAGACTTTGCCTTCATCAAGTGCAATGTTGGCAATAATCTCTTCGTCACACGCCAGATAACGGCTATAGAGAGCGCGGTCTTCCATATTCACCCTGACAGTTTGTGGTTATGGGATATATATCGGCGAAAATACTCACTTATTAAATTAATTGTACCAGGCTCAACATATACACAAAAGGCGAGGGGACAGTATCCCTCGCCTTTTGTGCTGATTATTAATGCTGATAATTCAGGAGTTACTTGAGGTTCTTAATTGCCTCTTCGATCCGGTCTATATGTTCTGCAGGATGATCAGGCCAGATCCTGCACACCCTGGTAGATGATGTCGAACAGCTCGAGGATGTCCTTCTCCTCAATGCAGGAGAAGGCGATCCTGAGATCGGTCTTGCCGATGGAGATGCCTCCAACTCCGTACTTGTCGAGGATATGGACACGCAGCTTCTCGGCGTCGACTGTCTTGAGCTTCAGGCACATGAAGTAGCCGGAGTTGAACGGGTAGTAGGTCCAGGCGGAGTCGTACTTACCGCTGTTGAGAACCTCCTTCACCTTGAGGGCGCGACCTTTAAGGATCTGGAACTTTTCTTCCTTCTGCTCGAGGAATTTCGGGGAACGGAGCGCCTCGATGGCAAAGGTCTGGGAAGGGTGCGGGCAGTTGGAGATCCGTGCGCGGATGATCCCCATGGCCTTCTTCTCCAGGGCGGTCATGACGTTGGACTGTTCAGCATTGTTGCCGTCGGCGAAGGTGATGAAGCCGGTCCGGAACCCCCAGACAAACTCCTCCTTGGTGGCGCCGTCCAGCTTGATCGCCAGGATGCGCGGGTGGAGGTTGGCGAGCTTGCCGAAGAGCGACTCCTTCAGGCTGTCTTCGTAGAAGAGGCCGAAGTAGGCGTCGTCGGTGATGGCGACGATGTTGCAGCCGCTTTCAGCGACTTCCTTGATGGCGGCAACGATGGCGTCACCCTCGGCGACGGTCGGCGTGTAGCCGCTCGGGTTGTTGGGGAAGTTGAGGATGACAACGGCTTTCCCTTTTTCTTCGGCGCTGTTCTTCAATTCGGCCTTGAAGGCATCGACATCGAAGCCGCCGGCCACAGTGAAGGTTGGGAATTTCCGCATCACGGCGCCACTGCAGGTGCCGTAGGTGAGATTGTAGTTTCCCCAGAGCATGTCCGGCAGGACCACATGGTCGCCTACGCCCACGAACATGTCGGCGACAATGGAGAGGCCATGGGTGAGGGCGTTGGTGACGATCGGGTTGCTGAAGTGTTTACCCTGTTGACTCGGGTTCTCCCGCAGCTGTTTTTCCCGCCAGAGGGCGCGCAGCTCCGGCTTGCCGGCCGGCGGCGCATAGGGATAGATATCCTTCGGGTCCCAGGCGGAGAGCTTGTCCTGGATGCACTGGAGGTACATCGGGCCGCCTTTTTCCGTGGCGATACCGATGGTGGCGTTGAATTTATGGGCCTTTTCCTTGGCTTCGGCCGACTGGGTCAGAATTCCCTTGGGGAAGAAAAGGTTCTTACCCAGATCGGACAGCATCTCAAGAACATTAGGGTTGCTCTGGCTAAGCATCTCGTTGAGTTCTACGGCTAACGGATTCATACAGGGTCTCCTTGTTTATGGGTGTTGTGATGAATATTTGTTGATTAGCGCTTCTTTGACGAGCGGTGGCACTAAATTGTCTACCGGACCGCCGAGTGAACCGATTTCCTTAACGATTGATGATGACAGGTACACATACGGGACCGAGGTCATCATGAATAACGTTTCGATATTCTGATCCAGTCCCCGATTAACTTGCGCGCTCTGGAATTCATATTCAAAGTCAGATACCGCCCGTAAACCACGAATGATAACCGAGGCATTCTGCGCACGGACAAAGTCCACCAACAAGCCGTCGAACGTGTCAACGGCGGTCCGATCATTCCCGGCCATAACCTGCCTGATCAGGTCAACGCGCTCACTGGTGGAGAACAGACCCGTTTTATTGGCATTGCGGGCCACCGCAATAATGACCCGGTCAAAGATGCGTAGACTGCGGTTAATAATATCAAGGTGGCCGTTGGTTATAGGATCAAACGATCCCGGTAACACGGCTATTTTTCTAGGCATTTATAATCTCGTCACTCACTATGGAATTATGTTCGGGAGTAGGGGAATAAAAGAAAAGTGCAGTGTCACCATACACGCGTCGGTTAAACTTCTTGAGGATCCCATAGGTGTCTTCCAGTTCGGTGCGCCGATCCTGTTCCACGACAACAATTGCCGCCGCTGTCAGTAAACCCAAATTACTCAATTGCAGCAGCACATCAGGAGGAATAGTCAGTTTATATGGTGGATCGAAAAATACAAGGTCAAAAGGTTGTTCATTTTTAACCTGTAAATGTTGCAGGGCACGAATTGCGGTCATTTCCAGCACCATCACCTTGTTTTGAAAACCAAGATTCTGCACATTTGCCTTGATCAAGGTCGTTGCCGCATGATCATTGTCAATAAAAGTGACGCGTTCAGCCCCGCGACTCAAGGCTTCGATGCCGAGACTACCGGTACCGGCGCAAATATCAAGCACGGACATCCCCGTCATGGTGCCACATCTGCTGATGATTGCACTGAACAGCGCTTCTTTGATCCGATCCGCAGTTGGCCGGATTCGATCATCTGCGGGGGACTTGAGTATCCGCCCACGCGCCGTTCCGGCAATTACGCGCACACGTTATCCTCGGCCCAGGCAATGAATCTGCTGGCACTACCGGCAGCATGAAAGGCGTTGATAAACTCGCATGCCTCACGATACGCCATCTCTTGGATCTGGCGACAGTTGTCAGCGGGGATGGCATCAATCTCTACTTTGAATACTCCGGTTGCATACTTGATGTCTTTGCCTTCGGTTTTGGACCAGGAGCGCATCGCATCCATCAGCTCCAGGGGGAGTCCGGCGTGGGCGACATTCTGCCAGAGCGTGCCGATATTACCTTTGCGAATACCAAATTCTGCCAGTTTGCCGACAATCCGTAGTGGCGTACCGGTTATGCCGTGCTGCACCAAGCCGGAAAGCCCATATTGTTTGGCAACAGTGAAAATTTCCCCGGTCCGTTCAAGATCGATGGCAATCATCTGGCCATCAAGGTAGTTACCACTTTTTGAACCATTATCAATCGCCAGAAGCTGCGGCGTTATCTGGTTGTTAACTAATGAACTAAGGAACAATTCTGTTTCACTCACCGTGGTCAGATTTGATTCCTGACCAACTGGTATTACTTCGCCAAGCTCAACCTCTAAGCCCAATGCGGCTTTTACAATGGGGGCTGCCAGATCGGTGATAATCTCAATATTGTCCTGCAGTGAGGTAAAGGAAGCATCAAGGGCAAATGAGGTATACCCAGCGGCGATTTGGGCAGCAATCAGCTCGCGAACACTGGCGCGTTCCAGGTCGTCAGCGGAACGAATGGTCAAATGGTCGGCATGAATCAAAAAGGGGCGGTCGTAGTGAGTTTGCTCGGCATATTCCAGCAGGGTCTCCACAAAAAGCTCAGGGGTATTACCGGTATAGCCACCATCAAGGCCACCCTCGGTCCGGGTTAACTCAAAAGCGACCAGGGCATCCAACTCATGGGCAGCACGCATGATTCCGGGAATGACATGCTTGATGCGCGGATTACAGCCCATGATGATCATATGTTGCGACGCCAGAAATGAGAAAATGTGCGAGCCGATAACCGGGAAAGCATATGATAATGCTCCCAGTTTGGCTCTGAGTGATTCGGGAAGCAGATGTGCGGGGCGGTTGATCATAATATCTTGACTATGTCAGGCAATTATCAGGATAACAAGCTGAAAAAACTATCATGAGCAGGTATTCGCGTCAATAATTCATTTGTATTTATACATTTTTTGCCAAAATAAAAAGTAATGGCTCATTTTCTTGTTAGTATGGATTCTGGTGCTATTCTGTTGACAGATAACGATACGAGAGATTTTAATGCCAATGATATCAGCACAAAGGACCAAGATAATTATGGAATCACGCGAAAGAACTGATCTAGCCAGTTTTGCCGCCCGGAGCAACGAGTCGCGTGGGCGGCGATTCACTGAAGATTTTCGCGACCCTCGGCCAGCATTTGAACGGGATCGGGATCGCATTATTCATTGTGCCGCCTTTCGCCGTCTTGAATACAAAACGCAGGTATTTGTTAATCACGAAGGCGATTACTATCGCACTCGATTGACGCACTCGCTGGAAGTAGCCCAGATTGCCAAAGGGATTGCGCGCCGACTTGGACTTAACGAGGAATTGACCGAGGCGTTGGCGTTGGCACACGATCTGGGGCATACCCCTTTTGGGCACACGGGTGAAGAGGTGCTTAATCGTCTCATGGCCGGTGCTGGCGGTTTTGAACATAATCGGCAGTCTTTGCGGGTGGTTGATGAGCTTGAGGAGCGGTATCCCGGTTTTAATGGCCTTAATTTGTCATGGGAGGTTCGTGAGGGGATTATAAAACACTCTTCTCCCTATGATCGCCCCGTGGAGATTCTTACCGAATTCATGCCGGGTGTCGTGCCGACGATTGAAGCCCAGTTGATTAACTTTGCTGACGAAATTGCCTATAACAATCATGATATAGATGACGGGCTTAAATCGGGACTGATTACCTTGCAGCAACTGCAGAGCGTTGATCTTTGGCGCGAAATGTTTGCGCGGATTGTGCAACGCTATCCTGGGATCGAAGAAGAGCGCGCCATCTACCAAACCATCAGCAGTTTAATTGGCATGTTCATAAATGATCTGGTTGCGTCAACGCTTTCAGCGGTCAATCGTTTCTCTATAACAACGGTGACTGACGTACGGCAGATAAATCAGGAACTGGTGTCATTCAGCCCGGAAGTTGCTGCTAAGAACCGTCAGTTAAAGCAATTTCTCCGGGAAAATTTGTACCGCCACCATAAGGTCGAACGAATGCGGGTAAAAGCTGCACTCTGTATGACCAAGCTCTTTGAAACATACCATCAAAATCCGAGTTTATTGCCGAACAAGTATCGCCTGAAAATGGATCAGGTTGGCAAGGAGCGGGTCATTTGTGATTATATTGCCGGGATGACCGATCGGTTTTCATTGGATGAATATAAACGGCTCTTTGCTCCATATGAGCGCGGATAAACTTTGATTATGGCAAACAAGGCTGGGCTACCGATACTTTACGTTTTGTTGATGCTCAGTTTCTGGTCTGTACCAGAGGCTGGGGCCGCGAAAAAAAAGCGGGTGCCGGTTATCCAGGAAGTGATCAGTAATCCTGAGGTTTATCTCGCTACACCGCCGCAATTTCTCCGGCCTGACGGTGAAAAATTTTATCTGGCAATTGATGTGCCCTATGACCTGTTCTATCTGGAAAACGGCTTTTATTTACTGTATCGCGGGGCATGGTTTGCCAGTGACTGTTTCGAGGGCCCATGGGAAAAACTGGGGAAAGAAAGGACTCCTCCCGCGCTACATAGCAGTACACCCCAGAAAATTCGTGAAACACGCAAGCAAACCATGCAAAAGTTTGAGCAAAATAAGCAGTTATGGCCCCAAGATGCACTCTTTGTTCCGGAGACTATCGACAGCGATTCTCTCAGTACTGACGACAATGCCGAGGCCGATATGGTGCAATCTGGTTACAATCAGCAGCAAAAAACCGAATAGAAGCTGAAAGGAGATTGCGAACATGTTTTACCGCCTGCCGCTGATTATGCTTGTGGTTACCGCGCTGATTTATTCAGCAGCATCAGCCGCTAATGTTGATGTGAGAGTGAATCTTGGTGGGCCACCGGTCGTGGTGCGTGAAGTTGCACCGCCGCCACCGCCAACCCGAACGGTCATCATTGAGGACATCCCCGAATTCGTCTATCCGGACCCGTTAGGGTTTTATGTGGCGGTTGGTGTACCGTATGACTTGTTTTATCTCGATGAATATTACTATCTGTTCCGTGATCGAAAATGGCATCGCGGGCATGATTATAATGGCCCGTGGAAAGTTGTGCGCGAGAAGCATGTACCGTACGGCTTGCGCAAGCATAAGTTCAATACCATTCGCCATCATCGCGACCGGGAATATGCTCATTACCGCCGCGACCATGATAATTATCGCGGCAGGCATTTCCGTCCTGACCATGAGTGGAAGGAACGCAGAAAACATGGAAAGCATGAATATAAAGAAGAGCGTAAACATGATAAACGCGAATACAAAGATGAGCGCAAACGTGAACAGCACGAGATGAAGGACGATCGGCGTCACGGCCGGGAAGAAGTGAGAGATGACCGCAGTCGGGATGACCGGCGCGAAGATCATGGGCGTGGGAATGATGCGCGGCATGAAGATCGTGGCCGGGGTCGGGATGATGACCACGGTGGCTCGGGGAAATCGGGTCGAGACCGTTAGCCTGGATAGACAAAAGGGCGGTGCAATGAGCACCGCCCTTTTTTAACGCTTAGTAAAAAGGCCAGATGGGGTGTTGCTACGCGGTAATAATCAGGATGAGTGCGCCCTTATCCCCATCGGCGAGGTAGATCGGGAACAGCAGAGCCTTTTCATTATGCTGAATCGCGACAAGCGCTTGCGGATCTAATAATTGTGGTGGTGAAATATCTGTTTTCTTCCCCAACTGCACCGCTTTTGCCACAATGTTCCCACAGACCACATTGACAAATTCCATCACCGTATCATCGAGTACTTCTTTCGGTTCCTTGCTGACATCGTCTGCGCCGAGAATTGCCTGGGCAATCTTGGTTTGCAGCCCTTCGGTACAACAAAACAGGTATTTGACTGAGATATCACCGAAAATGTCCATTGCCGCAATAACCGGGAACGATGGCACTGTTTCAATCAGGCTGCAGGCCTCGGTATGGAAGGTTACCCGGGCAACTCTGGTCAGCATCTTGTAGGTAAGGTCGGACATCATCTCCCATTGGTCGGGATGTTCCACTCCGGCAGGGATGATGACTTTGTCGGTCGCATATTTGGCCTGATCATCCTTGAATTCCTTCAGGTAGCGATCGAGCCCCTCGGTCGTCAAGCCACCAACTGAAACGACTGCTTCGCCGATGTACAAATGGCGGCGCTTCTGTTCGGCAAGAATGGCCATGACTTTATCTTCAGTTAATATCCCCATCTGTACCGAAAGATCACCGATGCGCATATCCTGATTGCGTTGGGCTTGGTTGATGCGATCGGCGTCGGCTGAAGTCAGCAATCCCATCACTACCGCGGTATCGCCAAAACTGAGATTATTCTTCTCCTGCAAGGCAATAGCCTGGAGTAAGAGGTCGCGCGAGACGATCCCCTGTTCAACAAGATACTGACCAAAAAACATTACCGCCATGACAGGTCTCCTTAAATCAAGTCAATAAACAAATCAGACTTCGCGCAGAATCTTTAAGACAATGTCCGATTCAAATGGCTTGGAAATGACATTTTTGGCGCCAAGCTTCAGGGCTTCGGTAAACTTGTCGCCAACTCCACCCAATGAAGTGATCATGACAACCTTGACATCCTTATTCAAGGCTACCAATGTGCGCAATGCGGTCAAACCGTCCATGACCGGCATGTTCATGTCCATGCAGATCACGTCAGGCTTCAATTCCTTGTACAATTTGATTGCTTCCAGACCATTCTTGGCGTGACCAATGGCGGTAAACTCCCCGCTCTCCGTAACGATTCGTTCCATTTGCCGAGCTACTGCAATGCTATCATCAACAATGAGAACACTTTTCATCGGTTCCCTCCTTGATATTTCCATTCAGTTGTTCATATCGGCAGGTCCGAGATTTGATTTAGAAAAAAACTCACGTCATGAGAATCTTATTGCGCAATATCAGTATTTCAAACGCCATGGACGCTTTGGTAATCAGTCTTTGTAATTCTGGCAAGCGTGCCGCAAGTTGCTCCGGTTCTCCCTCAAGGTACAAAAAGACGACAATCCGATCTAAAATCGTGAGCGGCATCACCAGGGTCGCGCCTTGTCGACGACTGGACAATGCCTTGATGATTTCCTTGTTAGCCGGGGTGTCTGGTACTGGCCCAAGAAAGAAACTTTTGGTCGTCAATACCGTATTCAACATCGAGGGCTCGTTTACTGAGATCGCCAGATTGGTGAATTCAGGTGGTTGTTCCCCTCGAACCAGGGCTTTCCAGCCAATAATTGTGGCATTGCGAATCAGGATCAACGCCGCAACGGGGAAGGCAATGCTGACGAATTGCAGGATGGTCTGGGCGATGACGTCCCGATTGCGGGCATCAGCCAATTCCTGGGCAATGGTATCCATGGAGATCGTGCGACTAGCCGACCCCATGTACAATTCCTCAAACTGGTCGCCATTGAGCTGATGAAATCCTTCAAAGTTGTCAAACATCGGGAATTGATAATCTTCCACGGAATCTTCGGTAACGGCTGAAGGAACATCATGCTCGCCGTGGGGTTGGACTGTTGATGAATCGTGGGGCGACCTTGCTTTTGTGGGGTGAGCGGTGGTGGGGTAGCGAAGGTTACGCTTGATGCCGTAATATTTATCCAGCATTTTTACCAGCAGTAATTCCGGACAGACCACTGGTCGAATAATGTAACCGGTTAAAAATGAAATGGCATCGATGGCGGAGAAATCAGACGGATCGGCCATTGCCAGTGATAAGCGCTTTTTTTCGAGCTGCAGGGGGATGACTTTATACTTATCAGCTACTTCCGCGCTTATATGCCCACGTATCTCATCATTGATGCCAGCAATCTGTTCGGCGCTGATAAAGGGGACACCCAGCTTGTGACCAAGAATGAGCGCTAATTCCTGTTCCTTGATAAAACCCATTTCTATCAGGTTGGTTCCCAGTTTGCCGCCATGCACAACCTGATTGCGCAGGCCTTCCTCCAGTTGGTCCGGGGAAATGCGCCCTGCCTTGATCAGTATTTGCCCCAACTTGACACTCATACCTGCTCCTTTTTACCTTGTCGCACAGACATTATTGCGGCTGGAATTGATCGGGTGGCTATCGTTATATATTAGAATTATTGTTGTATGTCGGAACAGTTCCAGAAAACTTAAGTATTGAACCGTAGCTGGCTGAATGATATTGCCGAAATTATTTCATTTTTTTCTGTCATAGCACAAATTATGCGTTTAGGCATGACCTGAATCTGGCCAGTTAGCCGCAAATACCGTTTTAATTGCGAGCGAAGCAATAGATCGAGCTTACAGTAAGGCATCGATTGCCGAAAAATCCATACTTTCCTCCGCGTGTGCTTGAATCCAGTTAATTTTCTCCTGATCTTCGGCCGTAATTTTCGACACATCATCGGATAAGGTTGTATAGACATTGGCGGTTGTTTCCTTGATCCGAAAATACGGGATATTGCTTTCATCAAGAATCTGCTGACTGATTTGCGAGATCGGCACATGTCCGGCAATAACTACACCGGCAATTTTATCTCGATACGCCTGAATGTGATAGAGGGACGAAATGGTGACAATCAACTCATCGCGAGAACTGGTCAACACGAGCAAGGTTGAATCTTGCAACGCATCAACAACCCGTTGCGAAGAAGCAGCGCCAAGTTGAATGGTATGCACAATGCGGCTACGGGCTGCAAATTCTCCATGAAGTGGCAGGTTGAGTAGTTTGCCAATATGGCCAAGCGTCGGGTTTGCCAGGATAGGTGAATAGTTGAAACCACCGAGAACGGGAATGTTTTGCTCACGAAAAGATATGTTGAGATATTCTAAAACAGAGGAGCGTTTTTCGGCGATCAGCTTATTCATGACGATTGCTCTGACATCGGCCTGCTCCTGCCGGTAGAGGGCCAGGTTGAGGTAGACCGCGTCAATTGCCCGACCGATGCCACTCTCCGTAACAATGATTACCGGCGCATCAAGCAAGCGGGCAACCCGGGCATTACTTAAATTAAGGACTGAACCAACGCCACAATGGCCTGCCCCCTCAATAATCAGAAAATCATAGCGTTTGTCCAATTCGGCAACCGCGTTAACGATTTTCTCTTCCAGTTCCGCGGTATGGATCTTGCCGGTAAGAAATTCACGGGTGAAATTCTTGTGTAATGCTACCGGTGACATGTAGCCAATGTCCCGTTCAAGGTTATAGGTCTTGGCCATTAACAGGGCATCCATATCAATCATCAAGGTGTCGTGAAAGTCAACTTTGGGGCCAATCGGTTTGACAAAACCGACGCGGTCATACTTTTTTCTCGCCAGGTGCATCAGCGACACACTCATGGTTGTCTTGCCGCAGTTTTGTCCCGTGGCACCGATAAAAACCTTACGCGCCATAACTACCTCCAGTAATAGTCCATTTCATTTATTACTATACTGTGTATCAACGTATCTACAAACCTCGAATATTAGAAAGTAATTGCGGAGATTCGTTTGACGCTCTCTATCACTTATGATAGTTATTTAGCACATTGACAGATTTATAAGCCAGGCGTTACCAGATACCCCATGCGAAACGTCTGGCTTTTTTGTGGAGGCTTTTCCTGTATATGTCGTATTCTTATCGTCAACTCATTACCCTTGCTTTCTGGTTCATGATTCTATCCGGTTGCGTCACCCTCAATAATGGTACGGACGGGCAAACTGGACCTGCAGTTGAAGTGGTTACCCCCCCGCCCACGCTTAATATTGCGGAATCCCGTTCCCTGTTTATCTATTCACTATCCCGTTTGCATAGCCTTGAAGGCGATCTGGACAGTTCAATGGCCCTGCTGAAAGCGGCAGTTGAAACTGACCCCAACAATGCATTCCTCCAGGTGGCCACCGCCCAGATATATTTCAAACAAGGCAGACTGGATGAGGCACTAGAAGCCTGCGACAAGGCAATTAAGCTCAATGACAAACAGGTTGATGCCTATATTCTGGCGGGCAATATCAATTTTTCCCTGAAAAATTTCAAGGATGCAATATCACATTACCAAAAAGCGGTGGCGCTAGATCCAGACAAGGAAGAGGTGCAACTGAATCTGGCTTTGGCGAACATAAAAATATTTGATTATGAACAGGCGGTTACCGCCTTGAAAAACCTGGTCAAAATAAATCCGGAATCGGCCATGGGCTATTATTACCTCGCCAAGACCTATGACCAGATGCGGCTATCCAAGGATTCCGTCGGCTACTATAAAAAAGTACTTGAGCTCAAGCCTGATTTTGAAAATGCCCTGATTGACATGGCTTTGGCCCAGGAAAGCGCGAATCAAATTGAAGATGCCATTGCTACCTATGAGGAATTACTGCACGGTTCCGTGAGTAATACCAGTGTGGCGAATCATCTGGTCCAATTATATATCCATCAGCATCGTCTGGCGGAAGCGTTGGCATTACTGAAAAAGATTTCAGCAACCAGTTCACCAAACTCTCTTGAAAACCAGCGTAAAATTGGCCTGATTCTGCTGGAACTGGAACAGTATCCTGAGGCAATTGCAGAATTCGAGAAAATCCTTGCCTTGGAGCCCAATGCCCACCAGATCCGTTTATATCTGGCCTCGGCCTATGAGGAACATGACGAGGTCGACAAGGCGATCAGTGAGTTACTGAAAATTCCCCGTTCTGCCTTTAACTATACCGATGCCGTTAGTCAGTTGGCGTATCTGTATGCGGGTAAAGGTGAGGTTGAAAAGGGAATTCAGCTCCTGAAAGAGGTAATCGTGGCCTTTCCGACGCGGGTGGATTTGTCGCTGAATCTTGCCGGAGTTTTTGAAAGTGTCAAACGCTTGCCGGAAGGGCTTGCGGTTCTGAACCAAGTCGCCGATCAAATTCCCGAAGACGCCAAGCAATATTTCAGGATTGCGGTTCTCTATGACAAACTGGGTGACAAACCAGCATCTGTGCGATTTTTGAAGAAGTCACTGCAACTCAGCCCGAACGAACCGCAGGTGCTCAACTATCTTGGATACACCTATGCGGAGCAGGGGACGAACCTTGAAGAAGCGGTGACATTATTAAAAAAGGCGGTGAATCTCCGTTCAACCGATGGTTTCATCCTCGACAGTCTTGGTTGGGCGTATTACAAGCTGAAGCGCTACGATGATGCGGTCGAAGCTCTTGAACGCGCCGTGGAACTGGTTAATGATGACCCAACAATCCGAGTTCATCTTGGTGACGCCTATTACGCCAAGCATGATTTAAGAAAAGCCTTGGCTGCTTACACCAAGGCACTTGATTTGGAACCGGACAAAAAGGAAATCCAGGAAAAGGTTCGTAAGATCAAGGCCGAGATTGCCGAGAAATGATCCGGCGTGACGATGGAATTTTCTGGCTAGTCCTGCTGTTTACCTGCTTCATGTCCTCATGCAGCAGTTCTGAAGTCCCGGCAGTTGCACCGGTCCGTGCGCCGGGAGTTGTCGCCACCGGTGATGCCCTGGTTGTGGGCACCATTGGCGAACCATCAAACCTGCTGCCGCTCCTTGCTTCCGATTCATCCTCCCATGATGTGGCCAGCCAGATCTATAATGGCCTGCTCCGCTATGACAAGAACCTCCGCCTGGAGGGCGATCTGGCCGAGCGCTGGGCGGTGTCAACCGACGGTCTACGCATCACCTTTCACTTGCGCCGCAACGTCCGCTGGCACGATGGCGCTCCCTTTACGGCCCGCGATGTCCTGTATACCTACAAGATAACCGTTGATCCGAAAACACCCACTGCCTATGCCGAAGACTTCAAGCAGGTTCAAAGTGTCATTGCTCCTGATCCCTTTACCGTTGTCGTGACCTATGGCAAACCCTTTGCCCCGGCGTTAGCGTCATGGGGGAATGCCGTGCTGCCCGCCCATCTGCTGGAGGGGCAGGAGATAACGAAAACCACCCTCAGCCGCAAGCCGATCGGCACCGGACCTTATCGCTTTAAAAGCTGGGATGCCGGGCAGAAGTTGGTGTTGGAAGCCAATCCCGATTACTATGAAGGCCGGCCCAACCTTGACCGCTACCTGTACCGGATCATTCCCGATTCATCAACGATGTATATGGAGCTGAAAGCCGGTGGGGTGGATATGATGAGCCTCTCCCCGGTCCAGTATCAGCGGCAGACGGTCGGGGCCTCTTTTGTTGCCCGATTTAACAAATACCGTTACCCGGCATCTGCTTACACCTATCTGGGCTATAACCTGCGCAATCCGTTGTTCAGTGATCGGCGCGTTCGCCAGGCCATTGCCATGAGCATCAACCGTGAAGAGATCATCCATGGCGTATTACTTGGCATGGGACAACTGGCCAATGGCCCTTATAAGCCGGGCACCTGGGCACATAACCCGGCTGTGCACGGTCCGGCCTATGACCCCGCCCAGGCCAAACGGTTACTGGCGGCAGTCGGGTGGCAACCCGGGCCGGATGGCATCCTGCAAAAGGATGGCAAACCGTTCAGTTTCACCCTGCTGACCAACCAAGGCAATGAGCAGCGGATCAAGATTGCCCAGATCATGCAGCGCCGCCTGAAAACCGTCGGCATTCAGGTTAATATCCGGGTGCTGGAATGGGCTTCGTTGCTGAGCAACTTTATTGACAAGGGAAAATTTGATGCCTTGGTCATGGGCTGGACTATTCCCCAGGACCCGGACATCTTTGACGTCTGGCACTCCAGCAAGACCGGACCAAAGGAGTTGAACTTCATCGGCTACAAGAATCCGGAGGTAGATCGCTTGATCGAAGAGGGTAGGGGAACCTTTGACCTGGAGCAGCGGAAGCAGGCCTATTATCGCATCCAGGAACTGATCCAGGCGGATCAGCCCTACACCTTTCTCTATGTACCGGACGCGTTGCCGGTGGTGCAGGCCAGGATCCGCGGCATTGAACCGGCCCCGGCCGGCATTTCCCATAATCTGATCCGCTGGTATGTGCCCAAAGCCGAGCAGGTGAACTGATGCTGCGCTATCTCGCTAAACGGATCGCCATGCTCGTACCGCTGTTTTTCGGGATCACCCTGATCACCTTTACGGTCATTCACCTGGCCCCCGGTGAACCGGTGGAGATGCAGACCGCCTTGAACCCGAAGATTACCAAGGAAACCCGCGACAAGCTGCGTAAGTTCTATGGTCTGGATCAACCGCTGCATGTGCAGTATGGCCAATGGCTCGGCCGGATGGTCAAGCTCGATTTCGGCAATTCCTTTGCCCCGGATAACCGCCCGGTTATTGACAAGATCCAGGAACGGATACCGGTGACCCTGTCGCTGAATCTGATCGTGCTGATCTTGGAACTCGGCCTGGCCATTCCCATTGGCATTCTTGCCGCTACCCACCGCGATACCTTGTTGGACAAGGGGATCACGCTTTTTGTCTTTCTCGGCTTTTCCGTGCCGACCTTCTGGCTCGCCCTGCTGCTCATGTACCTGTTCGGGGTCAAGCTCGATTGGCTGCCGATTTCCGGGCTGAAGTCGGTGCGGGCCGGAGATCTGACCGGCCTGGCGTACCTGTGGGATTTGGCAAAACACCTGGTGCTGCCGATCGGCATTGCCACCTTTGGCAGCCTGGCTGGTCTGTCCCGCTACATGCGCTCCAGTATGCTGGAGGTGCTCGGCCAGGACTATATCACCACGGCCCGGGCCAAGGGGCTGAGCGAGCGGGTAGTCATCTATAAACATGCCCTGCGGAATGCCCTGTTGCCGGTCATTACGCTGCTCGGTTTTTCGCTGCCAGGACTGATTGGCGGCAGCGTGATTTTCGAAACCATCTTTGCCATTCCGGGCATGGGTCAGCTGTTCTATCAAGGGGTGATGGCGCGCGATTATCCATTGGTCATGGGGATTCTGGTCATTGGCGCCCTGCTGACCCTGGTGGGCAACCTGGTGGCTGACCTCTGTTATGGTCTGGCTGATCCACGGATTCGCCATGGGAGGTCATAACTGATGGCCAGCTCGTCATTCTTTGCCACCGTGGTCTGGCCGCAACTGAGGCGGAAACCGTTTGCTCTGGCTGGCGGAGCGATCATTCTCCTTCTGCTGTGCGTATCGATACTGGCGCCATACCTTTCCCCCTACGATCCGGATGCCCTGGACCTTTACCATGTGCTCATGCCGCCAACGCTCGAACATTGGTGCGGCACCGACGAATTGGGGCGCGATGTGTTTACCCGGCTGATGTATGGCACGCGGATCTCGCTGAAAGTCGGTTTTGTCTCGGTGGGGATTGCGGTGCTGGTTGGCACGTTGATCGGGGTCTGTGCCGGCTATTACAGCCGCTGGCTCGATGCCATTCTCATGCGTTTCGTCGATATCATGCTCTGCTTCCCGACGTTTTTCCTGATTTTGGCGGTCATTGCCCTACTGGATAAACCCTCGATCTGGTACATCATGCTGATCATTGGCCTGACCAGTTGGATGGGGGTCGCCCGGCTGGTACGGGCCGAAGTGCTCTCCCTGAAAGAGCGGGATTTCATCCTGGCGGCCCGCTCCTTGGGGGCTTCAGATACCCGGATCATTTTTGTGCATATCCTGCCCAATGCCATTTCGCCGGTGCTGGTCTATGCCACCCTCGGGGTTGCCGGGGCGATCCTTACTGAATCGGCGCTGTCGTTCCTCGGCATCGGCGTCCAGCCACCAACCCCCAGCTGGGGGAACATCCTCACTGCCGGCAAGGATTACATTGAATTCGGCTGGTGGCTTTCGCTGTTTCCGGGTCTGGCCATCCTGATCACCGTACTGTCCTATAACCTGCTGGGAGAAGGACTGCGGGACGCCCTTGATCCGCGGACCATCAGATAATTAAGAAGGAGTTGTGCAGAATGACCACCACGTTTAATCCCAATGATTTCGTGCTCAGGGACGACCTTGACTTTGCCCGGGTTGATGGACTCTGCCGCGAATTACTCCTGACCTTTTATCAGGATCTGGTGGCCAGTGACCTGCTTGAAAACCAGGCGACCCAGTACGCCAGCAGTGCCGACTATTTTGTCCGGGATTTCCTGGTGGATAACCGGCTCGTTTCGCCGTTTAGCGTGACCCCGGAACTGATCCGTCAATTTGCCGCTACCTGGTACATTCTCAATACGGTAGAGCCAAACCTGGCGGAAATTTCTGGCCACCTTGCCGGTATCGGCGCTTTTTGCCGCTACCTGGGTGACCATGGCTACTTGCCGCCAGCAGCACTGCCCGCCATCGAGATTGAGTGTGCCAATACGGCTTATGTGGGTTCACGCATTGACGCTTTTTGGAACCTGCCCAATGATGGTTATCTGGCCTGGGAAGCAGAGTGTACGCTTAAATAGTTTTTTCAGTGTGTCTACCCAAAATCACGAATATCCAGCAGCTGATTTCCCGGCCCATTCGCAATGCATTTTTTACCTCAGGCGGCAGATGATGGCACAGCAGCGTAAAAAGAGATCCATCAAGAGCGGTCTTGCCCCCGGCACCCTTGTCCATATTGGCGAGCAGAGCGACCGGGAGTTTAAGGTCTCGATCATGGATTACCAGGCGGATCGGTGTGAGGAAAAGGAACTCTCAGTCATCACAGAGAGCATCTGCCTTGGCGATAATCCCGGGGTCCGCTGGATCGACGTCGAGGGGCTGCATGAGATTGGGATCATCCAACAGATCGGGGAGTATCTGCGGCTGCACCCGTTGGTCCTGGAGGATATTCTCAATACCTACCAACGGCCGAAAGCAGAGGATTATGGTGAGTATCTCTACCTGGTCCTGAAAATGCTCAGTTGCAATAATGCAGGCACCATTGTTACCGAACAGGTGAGCCTCATCCTGGGCAGTAACTTCGTGATCTCTTTTCAGGAAGGGATGGAAGGGGATGTGTTTAACCCGATCCGGGAGCGTCTCAGAAACGGCAAAGGCCGAATGCGGGAGATGGGGAGCGACTACCTCGTCTATGCCTTGATGGATGCCATTGTCGATAACTACTTTGTGGTTTTGGAAAGCGTGGGGGAACGGATCGAAGGACTGGAGGATGCGGTTATTGCCGACCCGAGTCCCGAGACGGTGCGTGCGATTCACCAGCTGAAACGGGAAGTTATTCTCCTGCGCAAGGCGGTCTGGCCGCTGCGCGAAGTAATCGGCGCCCTTGAGCGGCGGGAATCGCGACTCATCAGCGAACCGGTGCTGGTCTACCTGCGCGACCTCTATGACCATACTATTCAGGTGATTGACTCCATCGAGACGAGCCGCGACATGCTGGCCGGGATGCTCGACGTCTATCTTTCGAGCATCAGCAACCGGATGAACGAGATCATGAAGTTCCTCACCATCATCGGCACTATTTTCATTCCCCTTACTTTTATTGCCGGGGTGTATGGGATGAATTTCCAGTTCATGCCTGAACTGCAGTGGCAATGGGGGTATTTCGCCTGTCTCTTCTTGATGTTTTCGGTCGCGAGTACTCTGCTCATCTATTTCAAGCGAAAAAAATGGCTATGATCATGGCCTGAGCGGCTGATCAGTTTCAACGGACAACACTAGAGACGCTATGCCGCACGGGCTGCTGGGTTAGTCCTTCCCGAATAACGTTTTGAGGGGGTGGTGAGCGGGGCGCTTTTCTGCTATGATTTGAAACTTGAATTTACCGTAAACCATAAACAGGGGTATTTATGTACAAACTTAAAGTTATAACTTCATTTGCCGCAGCGCATAATCTGATTAATTATCAGGGGGAGTGCGAAAACTTGCACGGTCATAACTGGCGGGTCGAAGTAACGGTCACGGCCAAAGAGCTTGACAAGGCCGGACTCGGCATTGACTTCAAGATCCTCAAGGCTGAGACTAATGTTCTGCTCAAGACCCTTGATCATAAATATCTCAATGAACTGCCGCCGTTTTTGACCGTTTCTCCCTCTTCGGAAAATATTTCCTGCTATCTTTACCGGGAACTTGGTGCCCGTTTTAATAATGACGTCATCAAGGTGGATATGATTACGGTCTGGGAATCTGATTTTGCCAGCGCCAGTTACTATGAGTGAACAGCCCGCCGCCCAGCTGATCGAGCTTTTCTCCTCGGCTCAGGGCGAAGGGCCACTGGTCGGAGTGCGGCAGGTCTTTCTCCGTTTTGCCGGCTGTAACCTGAATTGTCAGTATTGCGATACACTGCTCGAGCCGCAGCCCAAGTGCCTGATTGAAGCAACACCGGGGCGGGGTGACTTCGACAAACTGCCGAATCCAATTGCTTTGGAAACAGTCGTGGCCGTACTTGACCGCTGGTCCCAGGGTTGGCCCGGTCTGCACCATTCCCTAAGCATTACCGGTGGTGAACCGTTGGTGGCTGTAGATACCCTGGAGCACTGGCTGCCGACCCTGCAGCGCCAGTTACCCATTCTGCTGGAAACCAATGGTACCCTGCCGGAAGCGTTCAGCCGGATCAAGCCCTGGGTCAACTATCTGAGCATGGATATCAAGCTGCCGTCGGCCACCGGCCACGCTGAGCAGTGGGCAGTGCACCGCGAGTTTTTGCGGGCCGCCGCCGGTATCGAGACCTATGTCAAGCTGGTGGTGAGCCCCCAGACCGAGGATTGGGAAGTGCAGAAAAGCGCGGCGTTAGTCCAGTCGGTTTCCCCTTCTATTCCCTTGATCCTGCAACCCATGAGCCCCGCAACGCCATCGCAGCAGCTGGTGCCGGCATTACGGCTGCTTGAACTGCAGGAAATCGCCTGTCGCTATCTGAAAGACGTCCGGATCATCCCCCAGACCCATAAATTTATCGGCATCCTGTAGCCAAGGAGACCATTATGCTGATTGCCGAAATGACCATGCCCGAATTCGCCGCCGGACTGCTGGTGACCCGCAGCGTGCTGATCCCCTTTGGCACGGTGGAGGAACATGGCCAGCACCTGCCGTTGTCCACCGACACCATCCAGGCCTATGCGGTTGGGAAAAAGGCGGCGCTGCAGATCCCGCTGTTTGTTGCCCCGCCGATCCACTACGGTAATTGCCGCTCCACCAGCCAACACCCAGGCACCATAAGCATTAGCACGGCAACCCTTAAAGCATTACTTAAGGATATTGTCGGGTCGCTCTATGCCCAGGGGCTGCGCAATATCATCGTTCTGAGCGGTCATGCCGGTAAGGCGCACTGCCTGGCGCTGCAGGATGCGGGGGAAGAGTTGCTGCTGATGTTGCCCGAAGCCAACATCGCCGTGGTCACCGAATATGATCTGGCGGCCAGGGAAGGGCGGGGGCTGATTGAAACCGCAAACGACGGTCATGCCGGGGAGATCGAAACGTCGCGCATCATGCACAGTCACCCGCAGCTGGTCAAGGGGACCAGTCCGGAAGAATACCCGACCTTTCCGACCGGTATCCTGGTCCGCAACAAGCGCCACTACTGGCCGGGAGGGGTGAGTGGCAATCCGGCCAAGGCGACGGCAGCGAAGGGGGCGGCCTTAGAGGAGTTGGTGGTGCGAAAGATTGTGCAACTGGTGCAGGAGCTGGAAAGTTTCGTTGCGGTGCTAAACTGACGGGTGGTTAGAGCATCAGTCCCAGGTAGGGGATACGGTGCATTATTCCGGTTTCATCTTATACCAGAGATACATGGACTCAACCTTGTCCCGCGCCCAGGGGGTACGGCGGAGAAATTTAAGACTCGACTTGATTGTCGGATTGTTGCTGAAACAGCAAATAGCTACCTCCCGCCCCATTACCTCCCAACCGTAGTGGTCAACCAATTCCTGAAGAATTCGTTCCAGGGTGACGCCGTGCAAAGGATCATTAACTGTTGGTGCTGCTTTTGGGATCGATGCCACGTCTATAATCCTGTAAAAATGCAATTAGTATGCAGCGAATATAACCAATTTTCCGTCAGTTGTCAGGCGAGAAAGCATTCGGCAGTTGCGGGTGGAGTGTAAACAGATTATCTTGACTATCGTGAGGTTGCCATGAAACTTAAGAGCGCAACGCTGATGGCTGTAATCATGTTCTATCTGTCCGCGTGTGGCGGCGGTGAAGGTAATGCGCAGGCATCGTTACAGGCCAATGACCCGCGCATTACCGGGATTAACCAGGAGATACTGGCCGCCATCAATACGGCCCGCTCAACCCAGCAAACCTGCGGCGGAACAATCATGCCGAAAGCCAACCCCGTCAAATGGAATGACCAGCTTGCGGTGGCTGCCCTCCGCCATACTGCAGATATGGCGAGTCATGGAAAGATGTCCCATACTGGATCGGACGGCAGCACATACATGACCCGGGTCACTGACGCCGGTTATGCGTATAGATCTTTGGGCGAGAATGTCGCCGTTGGTTATTCCTCGGTGGCCGCGGTCGTTGCCGGCTGGATGGCAAGTCCTGGCCACTGCACGAACATAATGGGTGCTTCGTTCAGCGAAATCGGTGCGGCTGCAGATACCGGCACCTATCAAGGTTCTCCCAACAGGCGCTTTTGGACCCTTGATCTGGCCAGCCCGAAGTAATAGAGTAAGACGACTGTAACCTTAAAGCAATACTCTAGTTGTTTTACAAAACAAGCTGTAATTATTGCGATAATTGAAGCGTGGAAAAAGGAGTAAACTGTGTCAATCGTAACCGTCGTCGCCAAAGTAGTGGCCACCAGTGATGCCATTGAAGATGTCAAAGCGGAACTGCTTAAAATGATCGCCCCCACCAGAAGCGAACAGGGGTGCATGGAATACCGGCTGCACCAGGACAATGAGGATCCGGCGGTGTTCATCTTTTATGAGAAATGGGAAAACCTGGCCTGCCTGGAGCGGCACATGAATACGCCCCATTTCCAGGCCTATGTTGCGGCAGTGGGTGACAAAATCGCCGAAAAGGCCGTGTACAAGATGACCGAAATTGCCTAAACAGTTATTGCAGGCGGATATTGTGACACGATTCTGGGGCTATCGTTTATTATTATCGATGGGATTCCTCTGTTTCATGGCCTGCTCAGCAAAGGATTGGCGCACGGCAAGCCGTGAACCGGCTGGCATTGCTCCCACCCCGGCAACTACCAGGGAAGCGGTGCTGCAGATCTACGGTGCACCTGCCTGGGGGTGGCGGGGCTGGTTCGCCATCCATACCTGGATTGCCAGCAAACCGGCCAATGAAGATGCCTATACCGTGTATGAGGTTATCGGCTGGCGCCAACACCGGGGGTTGCCGGTTGTCCGCATTGAGCAGGATCTACCCGATCGCTACTGGTTCGGCGAACGACCCCGCCTGCTCAAGGAATTTCGTGGCGAAGGGGCGGCCAGATTGATTCCCGCAGTTGATCAGGCCGCCAGGACCTATCCCTGGCCAGATACCTATCAGGCCTTTCCGGGCCCCAACAGCAACACCTTTACCGCCTGGATTGCCAAACAGGTGCCTGAGCTGGGCCTGAAACTGCCATTTTCGGCAATTGGCAGTGGCTACGTTTCGCAAGCCAAGTAATCCATAGAAATATGGTGTAACCTACGCACTGTTACCAATTCAATCGCAACTAAGTTTGAAAGGAGCGCTCTCTTGAACCAATATGACTTGAATTATCCTCGTACTGCTGACCAGATCGTTATCGCCCAGAACAGCCTGATCCGCCAGGTCTACGCCTGGATGGGGGGCGGCCTGCTGGTTACCGCACTGCTGGCCATGGTCACCGTCTCATCGCCGGTCATGCTCAACGCTGTTTTCGGTAACCGCTTGGTATTCTATGCCCTGATCCTGGGGGAACTCGGCCTGGTGATCGCCATTTCCGGCGCCATCAACCGAATCAGCGCCGCGACAGCGTCGGCCCTGTTTATCCTGTATGCCGCCTTGAATGGCGTGACCATGGCGGTCATTTTTGCGGTTTATACCGCTGAATCCATCGGTTCAACCTTTGTCATCACCGCATCGACCTTTGGGGCGATGAGTGCCTATGGCTACCTGACCAAGCGTGACCTGACCGGGTGGGGGAGCTTTCTCTTCATGGGTCTGATCGGCATCGTGATTGCTTCGGTGGTCAATATCTTTACCCAGAGCAGCGCTGCATCCTGGGTCATCTCCGCTGTCGGGGTGATCGTCTTCACCGGCTTGACCGCCTACGACACCCAAAAGATCAAGGCCATGGCCGCCAGCGGAGAGGTCGGACGCAAACCGGCGATTCTCGGGGCACTTACCCTTTATCTGGATTTTATCAACCTGCTTCTGATGCTGCTGCGCCTGCTTGGCAACCGCCGCTAGCCGCTCAATCTCAAACTTATCTGCAAAGAACGGAAACAACAAACAATGACGATTAAATGGTACCCCGGACATATGGCCAAGGCCCTTGAGCAGATCGGTGATCTGGTCAAGCGAATTGATGTGGTGATTGAGGTATTGGACGCTCGCCTGCCATTTTCCAGTTCCAATCATAAACTGATCGAACTGCGCCGCACCAAGCCCTGGATCAAGGTGCTGAACAAGCATGACCTGGCTGATCCGGCCATCACCAAGGCCTGGATCAAGCATTTTGAACTTGAGGCCGGGGTCAGGGCGCTGCCACTGACGGCCAAAAAACATTCAGACACCAAGCCGCTGATCAAACTCTGCCAGCAATTGGCCCCGAACCGCGGTCGCCCGGGCTTTCCGGTCCGGACCATGGTGGTTGGTATCCCCAACGTGGGCAAGTCAACCCTGATCAATACCCTGGCCGGCAAGTGCATGGCCAAGGTGGGGGATCGCCCGGCCGTGACCACCACCACCCAGCAGATCGATCTGCGTAACGGCATTGTGCTCTCCGATACCCCGGGGGTGCTTTGGCCCGAGATGAGCGACCAGGACGGAGCGTATCGCTTGGCGGCCAGCGGCGCCATCGGCGCCAATGCCATGGACTATACGACGGTTGGGCTCTTTGCCGGCGAATATCTGCTGGGGCGCTACCCGGAAATGTTGAAAAAACGTTATGGCTTTCAGGAACTGCCCGAATCCCCCCACGACCTGCTGGAAGCGGTCGGCCGGCGTCTGGGCATGTTGGCCACTGGCGGCGTGGTAGACCTGCATCGGGCGGCGGAAGCGCTCCTGCGGGAACTGCGCGCCGGCAAGATCGGCCGGATCAGCCTGGAAGACCCATCGATGATTGTGCCGCTGGTCACGCTACCTGATTAATGCATAGTTTTCCCCACCGCTCAATCATGCCACGTAAGGGGGGCACGTATTGCCCCCCAGCTTGCTAATCCAGTTCCTGACAAATAAATCTCCCCTTGACAACCTATGGTTACCATTTGGTAGTCTATCAAAAGACAACCATTGGGAGGCGTCATGGAAGCGCTCACTGACCGGCAGCAGCAGACCCTGGAAATCATCTCGCTATTTATCGCCGAATGCGGCTTTCCCCCCAGCTTACGCCAGATTGGCGAAAAACTGGGGATCAGCGGCACTCTTGGCGTCATCAAGCACCTGGATGCCCTGGAGCGAAAGGGGTGTATCCGGCGTCAGAGTGGGAGTTCGCGGGGGATTGTCCTGGTTTCGGCGCAGGCCCGGGCGACGGCCCTGCCGGTGGTGGGAAGTGTCCGGGCGGGGCTGCCCCAACCGGCCTTTGAAGATATTGAAGGCTACTTTGCCATTGATCATGCCCACCAGCACCGCTCAGGCGGCACCTTCTTTCTCCGGGTCAAGGGGGATTCCATGATCAATGCCTGTATCAAGGAGGGGGATCTGGCCCTGATCCGGCCACAGCAGAGCGCGGAAAACCGGGACATGGTTGTCGCCATGATCAACGGCGAAGCGACGTTGAAGCGGTTCTACCGGGAGCTTGATGGTGTCCGTCTGCAACCGGAAAATCCCAACTACGAGCCGATCATGGTTCATCCGGGTGCGGAGCTGAACATCGTTGGCAAGGTGGTCGGCATCTACCGGCAGGACGTGTAGGACGATGAAAGTCCGGGAGCAGAACATCAGGGTTGCCACGGTCTTTGAACCGGGCGGCACCATCCGGCCGGTCTGGTTCGCCTGGAACAAGGAGAAGCACACGATCATCGAAACCACCTATGCCTGGGAAGGGAAGAGGGGGGCAGCCAAACTGCTCCATTTTGCCGTGCGCGATGCCGGGGGGATGTATGAACTGGTCTACGATTCCGCCAATCAGACCTGGTGCCTGGAAGGGCTGGAGGCCTGATTTGTCAGCAGTTGCGGGGGCAGGCGGGCAGAATAGGGTGATCATGCATGTCGATATGAACGCGTTTTTCGCCTCGGTGGAGCAGCAGACGAGGCCGGAGCTGCGGGGCAAACCGATTGCGGTGACCGGTTCCGGCCGGACGGTCATCACAACCGCTTCCTACGAAGCCCGAGCCTGCGGCGTCAAGACCGGCATGAACACCTGGCAGGCCCGGCAGCAGTGCCCACAGATCATCTTCGTCATCGGCAACAACCGCAAATATACCCACACCTCATCGCAGATCATGAAAATTATGGCGGATTTCACCCCGCAACTGGAGGTATTTTCCATTGACGAGGCCTTCCTCGACGTGACCGGTTCCCTGGCCATGTTCGGCTCGGCCCCGCGCATCGCCTATCTCATTAAAGAGCAGATCCGCCAGCGCTTTGGTCTGACCTGTTCCATTGGCATTGCCCCCAATAAGCTGCTGGCCAAGCTGGCATCGGAGATGCGAAAACCGGATGGCCTGACGATCATTGAACCAGAGCAGATCCGGCAAGTGCTGGAACGGCTGCCGATCAAGGAGTTGTGCGGCATCGGCCGCAAAACGGAACGGCAGCTGAACCTGCTGGGGATCCAGACCTGCGGCGAACTGGGGCGCTTTCCGGTGGCGATTCTGCGGCGGAAGTTCGGCATTGTCGGCGACCAGCTGAGCCGGATGGGACAAGGGCGTGATGACAGCCCGGTGATCCCGGCAGCAGAGGCGGCGGAGGTGAAGAGTGTCGGTCACAGCATGACCCTGGAGCGGGATATCTCTGCGCGCCAGGAGATCCTGAAATACCTGCTGCAGCTGGCGGAGATGGTTGGCCGGCGGGCCAGGCGTTATGGTGTGGCCGGCAAAACCGTGCACCTGACCATCCGCTACGCCGATTTCACCACTTTTGGTCGGCAGCAGAGCCGCATCAACGCCACCAACAGCAGTGAAGAAATCTATCAGGAAGCGGTGCGGATTCTCGACAGTTTTACCCTGGAACAACCGGTGCGGCTGCTGGGGGTGCGGATTACCAATCTCTGCCACCAGTCAGAACAGTTGTCGATCTTTCCCCAGGAGCGCCGCAAAACAATGGCCACCGGTGCCATGGACCAGGTCAATAATCGGTTCGGTGATTTTTCGGTCACCTTTGGCAGCCTGCTGGATCAGGAAGAGAAAGGCTCGTTCGTCATTTCACCTGCCTGGCGGCCGGATGGGATCAGAAACGTGGAGGTGAAATAATTCTGTCTGCCAGAAGGGCTAACATAACAGGCAAAAAATATCTGTTTTCGCGGGGGAGATAGGATCAATTGAAAGGGGGGATTTTATGCCGCGTACTTTACATAATATATCTTATGAGACTTTGATATAGACTAGATATCTCATTTATGGAGGTATCATCTATATGAAAAAATCTAAAGAATGTCCCCTTAGTTCCGGTAAAAGTTTTCCCCTTCCTTTTCCTCTCGTCATATTTTGCCCCATAGAAAACCGTTGTATTGAACTTCCGCCTGACTCCCTGGGCAATTGTCATTGTTCACGCCGATCATGTACCCAAAATCTTTAGTTGTCTCTTAGAGGGGTGCCTTATGATTTCTGTTCTTTTCGCTCGTAAAGATTCCATTTACAAAACTCTTCCAGGTGTTCACGTTTGGGACGTTGAGCGTAATGCTCTGACCTGGTCCGGGTGCTCTCCTGTTATTTGTCATCCCCCCTGCAGATCATGGGGCCGCCTTCGTCAATTTGCTAAGCCTCGTCCTGGTGAAAAAGAACTTGCAATCTTTGCTATTGAACAGGTCCGCAACTATGGCGGCGTTTTAGAACATCCTTCTGAAAGTTCTCTTTGGAAACATTGTAATCTTCCTCGACCTGGTCAGCTGCCTGATTCTTTTGGTGGTTATACTATTCATGTTGACCAGTACCATTTTGGTCATCGTGCAGAGAAATCTACCTGGTTGTATATTGTCGGTTTTTCAAAACTTCCTTTAATTCCCTTTCGACCTGGTTCGCCTACTCATTGCGTACGTCCTTCAAAGTCATATCCTAGATTACCTACTATTACTAAATCTGAGCGTGAACATACGCCTATAGACTTTGCAAAATGGTTAGTCCAGCTATGTCGGTCACCTTCTGACTTGGCTGTTTTTTAGTTTTTAGTCTTTTAGATTTTGGGTTTATTACCCGTTGGCAAGATGTGACAAGTTGATTTCTGGGGGTGTTACGTTGGCTTCAAGGTCTTTTTATGCTTCTTTCCTTTCTGCTGAACAGTATTTGAATCGGGCTGTTGACTACGCCTTTTTGAATGTTCCTGTTCCACCTATCGTTCCGACTTTCCGCTTGCGTAAGTATCCCTCCGGTGAGATCAGCGGGGCGTATTTTCTCGCTGATTCTCCAAAACGACATAAGTTGATTTCTCGGTTCGGCCAAGTTGTGACGGAAAAACTTACATCGTCATCTATTACTCGGATTCGCCGTGCTGTGCAGTGCTCTTCTTCTCCTTTCTGCTCTTTCATCACTTTGACTTTCAATCCTTCTTTGTCTGTCCTGGGCGATGATGCAACTGTTTGTCATAGTTACGCGAAAAAAGAGTTTATTCGTTTCCGTCAAGCGCTGTCCCAAAGAATAAATCGTCAAATTAAATGCAAGCTCAAAGAATTGCCGGAATCAGAACATTCCGAATACATAGAATTAAAAAAATTCCGTTATGTCTGGGTCGCTGAACTTCAACCGGGAACAAAGAATATTCACTTCCATGTGCTTACTAATAAATACTTTCCCGTTTCTTGGTTAACAAAGATATGGGGCCAAGGTGTTAACGCTGTCGATGTGCAAAAAGTTAATGATAGTGTCCATGCCGCTGCTTACATGGTTAAATACATAACAAAAGAATCTGATTCAAAAAATAAAATACCTTCTATCATTCGCGGCAATCGCTACTATATTTCCCGACAAACTAGCCAAGATATGAGGCCAATTATGGTTTTATCTAAAATTGATAAAGAAGCAAAAGAGTGTAAAGATGCATTATCCCTCTTTCGTGAAGTAATAGAATCAAACGGTGGTGTTGTGATAGGTGGTGGATATGGCATAATGATACCGCCACCGACTCGCGCTGTTAAATATCGTGATAAAAAAACAGGAACAATAAAAAGTACTAAAGCTGTTAAATCAGTGATTCATGATGCTGTTATTTGTGATTTTTTCCCTACTCCTTTTTGAGGTAATGTTATGAATCCATATCAGGTAGCTATGTCAATACCGTGTGAGGTTAAGCACATTGATACAGAAAATGTTGCAATAACGTTTGTTCTTCCTGCTGCTCATATCAACTCTTTTGTTCTCATGTTGCAATCTATGGCTGAACTTTTCCGTGGCCTTGGCTGGAAAGCTAAGACTAATCGTGATGGAATCCACTTAAGAACAAAAGAAAATGAAGCTCAAATTAAAGATCGCAACGAACGCTATTACAAATTTGTTTGCGATACCTTTACCGATCAACTTGCAAAGTCAAAAAATGCCCGTGAGGCCCTGTCATTAACAGTTTCACTGGCAATTATCGATTACCCGTTTTCCTCCTACGATATTGTTAAAAATTGCTTATCAAAAAACAAATTACTAAAGAATACAGGCTATTACAAGTCAAGGCACAAATTTGACTGATTTGCCTTGTGGTATACGTTTCTTAACTAAACGCGCAATGCGCATAACTCAAAAAAAGGGGCTTCCTATGTTAATGAAAGCAAAAATTCTTTCTATCTTCACCGGTGAATTCGAAGAGAATGTTAATGGCGTTAAAACTGGTAAAAAAATCCTTTATCACCAGCTTGATGTTATCGATAACGATGCAACCCGCGCTGCTGTTCTCCCCCTAAAACTTAAATCTGAATTAATTCCTGTTGCTGAACCGTTAATCGGTCAAGACGCAGTAATTAAAATAGATTTCATTGTTTCCGAAAAGAAACTTTCTTTTTCCGGTGTTCATAAAAAGGCATGAAAACTGTCTTAATTATAACAGTGAGCTGGATTTGTTGCGCTGGTGCGTTCGCTGCTACTGTCTATTTTGAAACGCAACCTGTCGCTAAGTCACAGACTGTTGTAGTTGACTATTCCGTTGCCTCTAATACCACTGACTGTGCCTGGATTATTACTACAAATGGGAGTGTCTGCGAATGATTAAAATATTAGCATTCCTGTTAATCCTCCCGTCTGTTGCTATTGCCTACGATTCGAGCCTTGTGATTGGTGAAAGTACGTACACAAATACTATATCTTCAAACTTTGCAAACTTAGACTATCTCACTGTCGGTAATGTAGTCATATCAAGTAACCTTAGTTTAGCTAACACTAGCCGTATTGTTTTCCCTGACGGTACGTTTCTCAGTACTGCCTCAATCGGCGTTGGTCCCGTTGGTCCACCAGGTGTTCAGGGTCCTCAGGGTGTTCCAGGTGATTCTGGTCCCGTTGGTCCACCTGGTCCGACTGCCCCTGATCGTTACGTATTTGTAAACAAACTTCCTATATCTGATTTCCAGCCTGTTTGGTTGAAACAGGGCAATAACTGGCAAGCATTTACTCCTTCATTCAAGCTACCTTTTACTAAAGTAGAGGGTAACTCAATCCTAAGGGTAACATGGGCTGATAATGTTGGTATTTACAATAACTCTTGGTGCAACATTGGATTATTTATAGATTCTGACGTTGCAACTTCATGTACTGGTTCATGGTCTGGTGTTGTCGGTACAACAATATTCAACCAACAGTCTATCAACTGCATAATAACCGGCGTTCCTTCAGGGGATCATGAGCTGATTGTAAAGCATCGCTCTCAGTATTGCGTTTACGGTAACTACGCTTTTGACAGTGAGGGTAGCAACCGTTTCATTTCAATAGAGGAACAGAATTAATGCCTATTGACCCCGGTAGCCTCCCAGCTGGTATATCTGGCATTACACCTGAATTGCTTATCTCACTTACTCATTATATTTGCGGTATGATCGGTGCCCTTATCGTCGCCGTAACTTGGAAAGTATGATGACAAATTTTGCTATAGCTTTTTCTCTCGGTTTAACCATTTGGTTTGCAACCTGGGCAGTTTGCACTGGGTATCGAATAATCAGGGATTTGATCACCCCCTAAGTTAGCTGTCAAATTCAACGAAAGGAGACCACGAAAATGACTGTAGATTACGCTGCTTTGGTAACTGCTGTAACCACTGGTCTGACACCTGCACTTGCTGCCGGTCTCGGGCTTGCAGGTACGATCATCGCAATTCGGATGGGGTATCGCTTTTTCAAGTCCTTTGCAAAAGGCTAGGCCGTTGGGGGACTGAGTTCCCCCTTCCCTACTCGCTCACTTTAACATTGTCGTGTTACGAGAATATCAAGGGGGAGTTTTCTCCCCCTCGTTATTGCTAGGAAAATACTTATGAAAAACAAAATCATAGCGATTTTCGTGATAATAACGCTTTGTTTCACTTTTCAACCGAAAAGATCTGAAGCTGTGATTTTAGCTGTTGCTCCATTGCTAATTGCTGGTGCTGTTCTTCTTGCTGCTGGTGTTTCATACTATTTTATGAATGAAAATGCTCAAGCGACTGCTGATTTTGTTTCTCATTCTGTTGCGAGAGAAGTTGACGGCGTGTGGCAAAAGTATCAAGCGGGCATGACTACTGCTGCTTTTTTGGCTCGTGTTGCTGCAAAAACAGGGTTGGCAACACTCAAAGAACAGTTAAGTATTGCAGTTGAAACTTCTTTAGGTGTCACTGCCTCTGTTTATTCATCATGGCAGGAATACGGGCAAGCGGTTAATATTGATGGTATATATAATCCTCAAAATTATTACCGTATCGGTGGACAACTTTATTCTCTAGTTACTGGTTCCGCTTCATCCACTGCAACCGGCGATACTTGGGACGCTGAATCAGGGGTGCCTGCACCTCCACCTACAACCGTTGTCACTTATAACCCGGCAACCGGTACAGTCAGTGGTCAGACAACGGCTGTCGATATGTCCGATTATTCAAGTTACCCCCATATGAAAGTGAAGGTTTACACTTCTACTGATACTGCCACAAACGAAACCTCTAATGCTCAACCTGATGTAGTACAGGGCGTTGTGAGTTTACCTGCTGTTCAGTCTGATGTTCGTGCTGTTATTAGTGATGGTGCTGGCGCTGTAAGTGTCCGTGATACTGGTACAGTTAATAATTTTGCTACGGCTAATGTGGTTTCAACTACAACTACTACTACAACAATAAATAACCCTGTTGTTGAGACTTATCCTACTTTAACGGCTGTTGTTCCTGGTGCTATCAATTGGCAACCTTTGATTAATGCTAAGGATTCTCTTTTAACTAAGGTCCCTTTTTCCTTGGTCCCTTTTGTTTCAGGATTAGTGACGAGTATGGTAATTGAAAGTCCAGTAACACCAGAATTTAATATACAGTTCCCGTGGGGTATAGAATGGCAATTTAATCTATCAGCGTGGGATACCTGGGCGGCAATATTCCGTGCTTTGATTTTAGCTGGAATCTTTGTCACTTTCACTTTCTATGCAGTTAGGTGGTTTATATGACTTTATTCGCTCCTTTTGCAGCATGGTTACAGCAAACTCTTATCGGCTTAATCTCATATCTAAAAGATGCTGCTATCTGGCTTATTAATCAGATAATCGAAGCAGTCAGTACTTTAGTCGTTTCTCTCTCTTCATGGCTTCCCCAGTATGATATTAATGCTCTACTTGCTTCTACAGGTGGTGTCGGTGCAACTGACACTGCTTACAACAGTTGGCTTAACACTCTTTGCTGGGTGTTTCCAGTTAAGGGCTTTGCTGTTTTGCTGGGTATGTTCATATCAACAATGCTTGCTGTATTGGCTGGATCCCTGATTTTGCGTTGGGCAAAACTGATAAGATAAGGATATTTATGTTTAAGACTGCTTTTCTACTATATTTTGTGGTGCCTTCAGCCAGATCCAACCCCCAATACCACTATATGTTGTGTTCGCTATAATATGGCGATTATCCTCCGTCAAGGTACGCCGGGAAGTGGCAAGAGCGCTTGTGCTGTTGCTGAAGCAATTGACCATCTCCGGGCCGGTGGTGTTGTCGCTGCAAACTTCTCTTTAAATGATGGTTGGGCGCAAGAAATTGCCAGGCGTGGTTTTGGTGCCTGGGGTGCTGACGAGCGGGTGCTCAACGGTCGTGCTAAATGTTTGCATGATCGTTTTTTTACCGTTCGGTCAGTCGATGCAATTAAAAGCATCGAGCCGAGAAAATTGACTGTAAAACAATGGCGTGATGATGGATCTTATCGAGAGGGTTTCGGCCTCCTCCTCATCGATGAAGGTCAGCTCGTTTTTAATTCTCGTCAGTGGAATAACAATAACCCCTGGATTGAGTTTTTTACTCAACATAGAAAACTCGGTTGGAACGTGGTCGTGATAGCTCATTCCATTGAAATGATCGACAAACAGATTCGCCCGTTGTTTGAATATGAAGAGCGTTTCAGAAACTTGCAAAAAGTAAGAATACCTTTCATTGGTATTCCTCTTTCCCCTTTTCCTTTATTCCTTGTCATTCGGCGATATGCTGGTTTAGGTGCTGGCGTGTCAACTATCTGTAAGCGTGAAATGTTTCCTTTACCTATGTGGGCTGCAAAACTATATAACTCGCTGGATGTTTTTAGTCGCGAGGGATGGGGAGAAGAAAAAGAAGCTAAGAAGTGCGGGGAGGTTCCGGCATTGCCCCGCCAGGGGTCTGTGCCGGTTCCTTCCCGTGCTTACTTATCAACACCTTCTGATTGCCTCTGGAAAAAAGCTGAAGAACATTTTTAGACTTATACACTGTCGGGTGCTTGCCTTCACTTGCTTTAAATTCAATGTTTGTGGTCTTTTATCAAAAAG